>NZ_CP028082.1:0-701852 GCF_043547855.1 Pantoea sp. SGAir0175 | reverse complement strand
CGTGACGAAAAACCTTCTGCTAAATGAGAAGTATTTATTTTAGCGTTACCCGCGCAGTGATAACAGTCACAGAAATCCAGTATTTTCCGAAAACCGGGGATGCGGGTCTCCGTTTGTCCCCCGGCCGCACGCAATGTCAACGCGCGCCGTTCTCCCGGCCTGGGAAAACGGCGCAAGCGGACGGATTACAGTGAATAGCGCGCCAGCGGCGCCACGGTGGTGATCAGCCCGTTGGCTTTCATATATTCACCAAATGCCTGATAACGCGCCTGATTGAATTCCGCACTGTGCGTTGCAAAATAAGGCAGCGTCGCCTGCCAGGCCTGATGATTGAGCGGCGTATCCAGTTCAGGGTAACGCTTAATGAACGCCTGCCACGCCTGTTGCGGGTGAGCGCGCAGCCAGGCGATGCCCGCATCCAGCCCACGCAGAAATGCCGGGATGCGAGGATCGTTTGCCGCTGTGTTGCTGTTGGCCAGAATGATCAACTCATCGTAGGCCGGCACGTCGTAATCTTCCGGTTTAAACGACACCGGCTTTGCGCCTTTGTCCTGCAAATCCAGCAGCTCGTAGTTACGGAAGATGGTCAGCGCGCCGTCAATTTTATGCGTCAGCAGCGCGGAGACGGCGTCCATATTCAGATTTACCAGTTTCACGCTGTTAACGTCGACGCCCTGCGATTTCAGCATATTGCGGATAGCCACATCTTCCGCGCCGGGAATCGCATAGCCAATCGATTTACCGGCGAAATCTTTAATACTATGGATATCGCCCGATACGGCTGTCAGGGTGTTCAGCGGCTGGTTAATCAGCGTGCCAACCCGGATCACCGGCACCTGCTTGTCCACCAGCGTATAGAGCTGTGGCTGATAGCTAATCGCCAGATCCGCCTTGCCTGCCGCCAGCAACAGCGGTACCGACGCGGAATCCGCCGGTGCGATCATCTCGACATCCAGCCCCTGCTGTTTAAACGCCCCGCTGTACTGAGCGGCCAAGATCGCCGCGTGGTTAGGGTTAATGAACCAGTCGAGCAGCAGCCGCACCTTTTCGGCTGCCTGCGCGTTGACGGTGACCAGCAGCAGTAACGAAGCGATGGCACGAAGAAGTCTATTCACTCAAGTTCCTTAGTATGATTGCCAGAGAAATTTTTTACGCACCAGCGCCACGGCCGCTGAGAGCAGCAGCGCCAGGCTCATTAACAGCAGCAGTGCGGCAAAACTGGTGGCCGTTTCCAGCCGCGCGTTGGATTGCATCATCAGGTAGCCCAACCCTTCGCTGGCACCGACCCACTCGCCGATCACTACCCCAATGGGTGCCAGCACCACCGCCATTTGCAGGCCGGCAAAAAACTGCGGCAGCGCAGCCGGCCAGCGCACGCGCCAGAAAATTCGCCAGCGCGAGGGATACAGCGTTTGCGCCAGCTCCAGCCAGCCGGCAGGCGTACGGCATAAACCGTCGAACAGCGACAGGCACAGCGGGAAAAACAAAATCAGCGCCGCTACCACGACTTTTGACGCGATGCCAAAACCCAGCCACAGCACCAGCAGCGGGGCCAGCGCAAATACCGGGATGGTCTGGCTGGCCGTCACCAGCGGAAACAGCACCCGACGCAGTAGCGGGCTGGAGGCCATCAGCACCGCCAGCACCACGCCACCGCCGACACCCAGCAGCAGGGCCAGCACAATTTCCGCCAGCGTGAACATTGCGTGATGCGCGAGCAGCTGCCGCTTTTGCCACAGAGCCTCCAGCACCGCCTGCGGTGCTGGCAGCAGAAATGCCGGTACGCCGTTGTGCCGCACCAGCAGCCATACGCCCAGCACCACCGCGATCAGGTAGATACCACTACTTAGCTTTTTCATAAGAATTCAGTCGGGAAAAGAGTTCGGCCTGCGCCTGCAGCAGTCCGGCATCATTGAGCGCGCGCGGCACCGTACCTGCCGGCACAGGCCAGTGCGTCACCTGCAGCGGCTGGCCGTGCAACAGCAGAATGTCATCGGCCATACGGCAGGCTTCCAGCGGATCGTGCGTCACCAGCAGCACCGTTTTGCCGCGCAGCAGCGTCGCGGTCAGCGTTTGCAGCTGGTGTTTGGTCATCACATCCAGCGTGGCGAATGGCTCATCCATCAGCACCAGCTCGCGCTGCGCATACAGCGTGCGCGCCAGCGCGACCCGCTGCCGCATGCCACCCGAGAGCTGTGAGGGCGCGGCTTGCGCCTCGTCTTCCAGTCCCACCTGTGCCAGCAAATGGTGCGCCCGCACGCGGTCCGGCTTCGCACCGCTCAGACGCGCCGTCAGCATCACGTTCTCCAGCACCGTCAGCCACGGATAGAGCAGATCCTGCTGCCCCATCCATGCCACGTGCTGCGCAATACCGCTCAGGCTGCCCTGCTGCGGCTGCACTAAGCCGGCCACCAGACGCAGCAGCGTGCTTTTACCAATGCCGCTGCAGCCCAGCAGCACCGTGGTTTTGCCGCCGCGCAGTTGCAAATTGAGCCGATCGCATAGCTGTTTTTCGCCCCAGGCAAAGCTCACCTGGTCAAAGCGGATGTCCTGCGTCATGGCCGGCGCGCCGCCAGAATCGCCAGCTGATTAAAGCCGCGCTGCGCCAGCGCGCTGGCCGCCTGCGCCGCCCGGATGCCGCTGGCGCAGACCAGTACGATGCGGCGATCCGCCGGTGGCTGCCAGGCGTCCAGTTCGTGCGGCAATACGCGCTCAACCCGATCGGCCACGCTGGCAGGCGCCTCTTCGCAGCTGCGCAGCTCCACAATGCAGTCTCCGGGTTGTAACAGGTGAGCATCAATAAACGGCACGCCGGGCTGGGCCGGTTCCTGTGCCGCATCAAAGCGGAACGAACGAAAGTGCCAGCTGACGAAGTCACAGTTGACCATGCAGCCGAGCGGTGAGGGTTGCAGCCCGAGCAGTACGCTGAGCGCCATCTGCGCCTGCATCGCCCCCAGCGCCGCCACGGCCGGGCCCATCACGCCAGCGGTGTTACAGTTAGCCGCGGAAGCAGGCAGCTGCGGAAACAGCGCACGATAGCTCGGCGCGCCGCCGCAAAAACCGCCAGCATAGCCCTGACGACCCAGCACCGAGGCGCTGATCAGCGGTATGCCTGCCTGGAAACAGGCATCAGACAGTTGGTAAGTCACCGCGAAGTTATCGGCGGCATCAATCACCAGATCGCACCCCGTCAGCGCCTGCGCGATATTGCTGGCGCTCAGCGCCTCGGGCACCGCTTCGATTTGCACCTCAGGATTGCGCTGCTGCAAAGCCTGCTGCGCCGCCACAGCTTTGCTGCGACCCACATCCTGCAGGGTGAACAGCGTCTGGCGATGCAGGTTATGCAGCGCGACCTGATCATCATCGTACAGGCACAGCTGACCGACGCCCGCGCCCGTCAGCTGAGGCAGCAGCGTGGCGGCCAGCCCACCGGCACCGGCTACCAGCACGCGGGCGCGAGCCAGTTTCTGCTGCCCGACGACGCCAATTTCCGGCAGCATCATCTGGCGTTGGTAGCGTTCCATTGCGCGCTCCTTAGTTCAGGTTAGCGAGGCCGAAGATCGGCGTTGAGGCCACGGCCATATCACGCTTCTCCATCAGCCCGGCATCGCGCGCGCCCTGCCCGGCGGCGATCGCCTGGCTGAACGCGCGCGCCATCGCCACCGGATCGCCCGCTTTCGCCACGGCGGTATTGAGCAGGATGGCATCGAAGCCCATCTCCATAGCCTGCGCTGCCTGTGACGGTGCGCCGATGCCGGCATCAATGATCAGTGGAATATCGCTGAACCAGGCTCGCATCGCCCGCAGCCCGTCAATATTTCGCAGTCCCTGGCCGGAGCCGATGGGCGCGCCCCACGGCATCAGCAGTTCACAGCCGGCGGCCAGCAGTTTTTCACCGACTATCAGATCCTCCGTGGTGTAGGGAAACACCTGGAAGCCGTCGGCGCACAGAATGCGTGCCGCTTCGACCAGCGCGAACGGATCGGGCTGCAGCGTGTCGGCATGACCAATCACTTCCAGCTTGATCCACGGCGTGTTAAACAACTCGCGCGCCATGTGCGCGGTGGTGACGGCCTCTTTGACCGTGTGGCAGCCAGCGGTATTGGGCAGCACGCGCACATTCAGGCCCGTCAGCAGCTCGCGAAAAGCCGCGCCCGCCGTGCCTTCGCGGCGCAGGCTGACAGTGATAATTTCACTGCCGGATGCGGCGATCGCCTGCTGCAAAATCGCCGGTGAAGGGTAGCCTGCGGTGCCGAGCAGCAAGCGTGACTGCGGTGTAAAATCGTAAAACATCGCTCAGCCTCCCTGCATCGGTGACAGGACTTCCAGCTGCCAGCCTTCCTGCAACTGCAGGCTGGCATACTGACTTTTCGGCACAAAATCGCCATTGCAGGCGGTGGCAACACAGACCGCATCGATTTGCTGTTCGATCAGCAATTCGCTGAGGCTGCTGGCCTCAGTGCTGATGGTGCGGCCGTTAAGCTGAATATTCATGGCTAACCTCCCCGGACAGGCGCTGCATCAGCTGTTCTGCCATCATTGGTGCCAGCAGAAAACCGTGACGATACATGCCGTTAAGATAAAAAATACCGTTGTGATAGTGGATTTCCGGCAGATTAGCCGGCCATGCCGGACGCAGACCGCTGCCGCTTTCGATGACGCGCGCTTCCGCCAGCGCCGGGTGCAGGGTGTAGGCCGCGCTGAGCAGTTCCATCATGGCGCGCGCGCTGATAGCGCTGGCATCGTCGCTTTCGATCATGGTGGCGCCGAGCATGAAGTGGCCGTCGCGACGCGGCACCAGATAACAGGGAAAACGCGGATGGAGCAGACGAATCGGCCGGGAAAATGACACCTCATGACTCTGCAGGATCAGCATTTCCCCACGCACCGCGCGCAGGCCGGAGAGCTGCGCTCTGGCATGGATACCGCGACAGTCGATGATCCGGCCCGATGGCTGGCGCGCATCAAAGCGGACGCCGCGCTGCAGCAGTTTGTCACGCAGTTCAGCCAGCGCACGGCGCGGATCGAGATGTGCTTCGCGCGGGAAAAACAGTCCGCGCGCAAACCGGTTTTCCAGCGCCGGTTCAAGCGACGCCGGATCAACCCATTGATGCGCCGTCGTCATGCGCGCGAAGCGGTTTAACTCCGGGTTATCACGCGGCGGTGCCAGCACTAACGTACCCTGATGCACCACGCTGCTGACGCGCGTTTGCCACCATGCCGCAGCATGCTGGCCGAGGGTAATTACGTCGGCTGGCGCGCTTTCTGCTTCACACCACGGCGCCAGCATGCCACCGGCAAACCACGAGGCAGGCTGACGCGCTTCATCATCAATGACCTCGACGGTTTCGCCGCGCTCAGCCAGCAGCGTGGCAACACAAAGCCCGGACACACCGCTACCGAGCACGCTCCAGCGGCTCATGAACAACGATCCGGTAAATAATCTGGGAAATTCACATCGGCCTCTCAGTGATAACTGAGACCCGCAGATACAGGTGAAGGGAATCGACGCCAGCGATCGGGCTCGCCTTTGCGCCAGACGGCTTTGCACATGAAGCCGTCAGTCTTCCTACGCCAGTATCAACTGGGTCAGGTTCAAAGGGTCGCTAAGCCGCGCAGTGCGCTATTAGCCTCTCAGTCTCTCAGGCGAGACTCCCCCGACGCGTCTATTTGTATTGCAGGCGCTGGCTGGCGTCAAGCAGCATGTTAACCGAACTGCCCGCGTTGTGGATCAAAATTGCAACATATGGTATACCAGACGGATAGCGGGTAGATGATAAAAAAGACTTTTTTATTATTCACTTATAAATTTTTCAGCTAATCATGGAAGCATTATGAATAAGTTTCGGGTGGCTTTTATTAAAGCAGGATGGCATCAGGCGATCGTGAACAACGCGCTGGTGGGCTTTGAGCAGGAACTGGCAGAACAAGGCGTCGAAAATACATTAACAAGCTATGACGTACCCGGCGCGTTTGAAATGCCGCTGCTGGCTAAACGCCTGGCCGAAACCGGCAAATTTGATGCGATTGTCTGCGCCGCGCTGGTGGTCGACGGTGGCATCTATCGTCATGACTTTGTCGCGCAGGCCGTCGTCGATGGCCTGATGAATGTGCAGCTCGCCACCAATGTTCCGGTGTTTTCGGTGTCACTCACTCCGCACAATTTTCAGCCGGTCGACGCGATTGAAGCGTTTTATACCGAACATTTTATTAAAAAAGGCAAAGAAGCCGCACGCGCCGCTCTGATGATTCATCAGCTACAGATCGATTAATATTTTTTAAGCGGTAGCGGTAATAATTGATGGCCGGATTAAATAAAGAAATTTCTGGCCGATGAATATTTCAACGCGGGGCTATTGACGGCGGGTGATGAAGTGAAATGATTTCGCCAGCATTCCCGCTGGCGAAATCCTGAGTACCGGTAAAATTAACGGCTGACTTCGTGACCAATCAGGCCGCCGATAGCCGCGCCGCCGAGGGTACCGAAGGTGCTGCCACCGGTCAGAACAGCGCCGCCCACCGCACCCACACCGGCGCCAATGGCGGTGTTGCGGCCACGATGAGACATGCCACAAGCCGTTACAGAAAAGGCTAGAACCAATACCACTGCGATATTAAAGCTGCGTTTTAAAACCATCAAAATCCTCATTACCATTAATTCTAATGGAATGTAATAGTGTTAACTTTGTTTGTTGTTTAGCCGCCAAATACCTGGCGTAGCGTGCTTATCCTGGAGGCAAATTTAAGGGGCTTTGCATTTTTGTGGAAGGTAAAAATTCCTATTTTATGCCGGACCTGTCAGGTGCTGGTTATTATTCGTACCTTAAGCCAAATAAAAAGGCATGGCGTGAAGGTTCACGCCATGCCTCGCTGACTTACCGCGTAATGAATTAACGCTGCGGATGATTAACTTCTACTGGTCGTAAATCAAACACCAGCACTTCAGCGTTGTTACCGTTAGCGAACTGCAGCGCCGTCTCATTGCGTACGCGCGCGCCATCGCCGGCTTTAAAGCTCACGCCATTCACTTCAATGCTGCCGCGCGCCACATGAATGTAAGCATAGCGATCGTTAGCCAGTTCCAGCGTCTGCTGCTCGGCACCGTCAAACAGTCCCGCGTAAATACGCATATCCTGACGTACGCGCAGCGAGCCGTTGTCGCCTTGTGGCGAAACAATCAGGCGCAGCTGACCGCGTTTGTCGGCCTCTGCCACTGACACCTGCTGGTAACCTGGCTCGGTACCGCGTTCTGCCGGCACAATCCAGATCTGCAGGAAGTGCACATTATCCTGTTTCGAGTGGTTAAACTCGCTGTGCGTCACGCCGCTGCCAGCGCTCATCAGCTGCACGTCACCGGGCACGATAACCGAACCGGTACCCATGGAATCTTTATGCTCCAGCGCGCCTTCCAGCACGTAAGAGATAATCTCCATGTTGTTGTGCGGATGCGCACCGAAACCGCGACCCGGTGCTACCTGATCATCGTTAATCACCAGCAGATCGGAGAAACCGGTCTGTTGTGGGTCCCAGTAGCTGGCAAACGAAAAGGTATGGCGTGAATGCAGCCAGCCGTGATCGCCTAAGCCACGTTGTTCGGACAGTCGTTGTTCAATCATGGTCTGCTCCTTAAATTTTTAGCTGGAGGGCGAAGGCCCTTCCCGTTGCTGACCAGTATACGTAAACTGATTTGCCCAACAATGCGCCTGTATGACAATGACTGTCACAGATAAGTGGACAATATGCAGATTGAAGATCTCCGGATTTACGTCGCCGTAATCAAAGCGGGCAACTTTACCGCTGCGGCTGAACAGCTGATGCTCTCGAAGCAATACGTCAGCCGACGCATCGCCGCGCTGGAAGAGTCGCTCGGGGCGCGTTTGCTGAATCGCAACACGCGCAAACTGTCCGTTACCGACAACGGCCAGCTGTTTGCCCAGCATGCGCAGCGCATTCTGGATGATGTGCAGGAAGCCGAACTGGCGGTGTCCGGTCGTCGTCAGGTGCTGCGCGGCAGTTTTCGTCTCAGCGTGCCGATGTCGTTCGGCATCAGCCATCTTTCCCCTTATATCGCCGAATTCCTGAGCCAGCATCCCGGTATCCAGTTCCAGGTGGAACTGGCCGATCGGCATGTGGATATGGTGGGTGAAGGTTTTGATATGGCGATTCGCATCGGCACGCTGCCGGACTCCAGCCTGATCGCCAAACGGCTGGGGGAATTCCGCCGCGTGATCTGCGCCAGCCCGGCCTACCTGCAGGGCGCCGGCGCACCGCGTGAGCCGGAGGATCTGCTGCACCATCTCTGTCTGCGCTATGGACGTGAAAGCCAGACCGGCTGGGAGCTGTTTCAGGGCGACACGCGTAAAGTGCTGGCGGTCCAGGGACCGATGGTCAGCAATAACGGAGAAATGCTGCGTGATGCGGCCGTCGCCGGGTTGGGGCTGATCCTGCTGCCGGAGTTTATCGTGGCTCCGGCGCTGGCGCGTGGTGAGCTGGTAACGGTGCTGGATGACTGGCATCCGGCCTCGCTGCACCTGAATGCGCTTTATCCGCAGCATCGCCAGCGCAGCGAGATCAATCGGGTATTTATGACGTTCCTGCAGGCCAAGCTGGCAGGCAAATGAATCAGCCCACTTCGCTGCCTATCGCAGCACGCAGCTCCGGTGCGGCTTCGCCGCTCATCGGGCTCACCAGCGCATAGTTATAGTGGCGATCGCTCCAGTATTGCGCCACCAGGTTGTCCGCCTGGCGCGACCCCTTTTCCAGCCGCACGGTCTGCGGGCGGATGTACCAGCCAACGCGCGTGCCGCTGGCGGTCTGATACAGCACCAGCGCCGAGGCGCCATGCTCATTCGCCATCAGGCGCGCGCCGATGAGCTGATAGCCAAAGCGCTCCAGATTGGGCGGCAGCGTACCGTTGATAAAATAGCGGCCCAGCCAGCTGGCCAGCTGTGTCGTCTGATGGGTGCTTATGTCCATCGTCGCCTGCTGCGCGCCATCGCCGAATAACCGGTAAGCCTGTACCGCATCCTCCATCGGTAACGGATGATTCTGTAAGCGTTCAGTCATCTGCCAGCCGGACAGACTGCCGATCCCCAACGCCAGCACCAGCGAGCAGGCCAGCGCCAGCCGCTGATAACGCTGTCGCGCACGCCGCTGGCGCAGCTGTGCTGGCTGCAGTGGCGTAAAGGCGTTTCGCGCCATGTTGCGTTGCAGGCTTTGTTGCAAGCGCAGCTTGTCCTGACGCCAGCCCTCAACCTGGGCGGCGACGTCAGGATGCTGCGCCAGCCAGTCGCTGACGGCCTGATGGCTGGCGCTATCCAGTTCACCATCCAGCCAGGCGTGCAGCTGGTTCTCATCGGGCGGGATATTCATTTTAATCTCCTCAACGTCACCGGGGCCGGCAGGCCTTCGGTCATGTGCTGCAACTGTTTTCGCGCCCGCGACAACCGTGACATCACGGTGCCCAGCGGAATGTCCAGCGTGTCAGCCGCTTCCTGATAACGCATGCCTTCCACGTTAACCAGGAGCAGCAATGCGCGACTGTCAGCCGGCAGACGGGCGAACAGCGCCAGCATCTCATCGGCGATGGCATGATGCTCAGCCGACTCGGCAAAGGGCTCGGCGCGGCTGAACAGCGTCATAATCGCCTGCCAGCGCTTGCGGCGGCGTTCGCCATCAATGAACTGATGCCAGAGAATGGAAAACAGCCAGGCACGCAGACTGCGCGTGTCATCGCGCGCCGCGTCCAGTGCTTTGACCAGCGTGTTTTGTACCAGATCCTCAGCGGCCATGCGCTCACGCGTCAGCCCCAGCGCAAAACGCTGCAAATGCGGCAGTAATGCGCGGATTTCGTCATCGCTCAATGCAGACATTATTTTTGCTCTCGCACCCGGCGCAGGCCGGTCATGCTACTCAGCACGCCATCCCGTAAAATCAGACCATGCAGCAGCGCGGCGGCCAGATGGGCCAGGATCAGCGCGAACAGACTAAACGCCAGCAGCGAGTGTAACGGGCGCAGCACGGCATAACTTTCCACGCTAACCGGCAGCAGCGGCGGCAGCACCAGCCCCTCGCCAATTGTCACCGGAAACCCGCCTGCCGACAGCATTGCCCAGCCTACCAGCGGTTGCGCCAGCATCAGAAAATAGAGCGCCAGATGGGTCAAATGTGCCACCGTTTGCTGCCAGCCGGGCACCGACGCGGGCATGGCGGGCACACCGTAGTAACGCCGCAGCCCAATACGCACGACCACCAGCAAGGCGATCAAAACGCCCAGCGGTTTGTGTATCGCCAGCAGCAGCGAATGGGCAGCCGAGATATCCGCCACCATCGCCACGCCGATAAATAGCATGGTCAGCACGGCCAGCGCCATCAACCAGTGTACGATGCGCAGCAGCGGATGAAACAGGGTTGTCGGGTGGCTCATGATTTTTTCTCCTGCTGACGCGCCTGTTCAGCCGTGCGCAGATTGAAGGATTTAGCGTAAGCGGCGGAGCGCGCGTTGAGCAGCGGATCGTCCGAACCGCTGATGCCCTGCGGCAGTATCAGCGGATCGTAATTGATGTCATTGCAGCTGCCGCCCTGTTGCGGGCTGCTGTCGCGCAGCGTCAGCGTACCGGCGACGATCTGTTGCCGATCGGCTGGCCACACCTTGCTGGCATCGTTCACCGCATCACCGGGCTGAGCCACGCTGATCACCAGATCCCACTTCAGCGGTGCGGTCGCCAGCCGGTCGTGCAAGTCGCTCTGCAGATAATCCGGCTGCTGCTGCTGTGCCGCGCTGATCGGCTGCCACGGCGTACGCGGCACCAGGCTCCAGCGCACAAAGCGCGTTTCACCCTGCCCATTGGTAAAGCGGAAAGCATTCAGGCTGTTGTACTGCTCCTGCGCCCAGCTGGCGGCCAGCACATGGGTTTTCGCCCAGGCAAAGAACGGTTTAACTTCAGGATGGGCAATGGTAAACGCCATCAGCTTTTGCGCATCTGGCTTGCCGGTCTGCGGCAGCGGTCGACTGGCCTGCTGCTGATCGTAAAAAGCCTGCGGCGTACTGACCGGGAAAAACGGCAGCGCGTTCATGCCGGTACGCCACTGCTCGCCGTGCGCCAGCTGAAATTCCAGCGCCAGGCTGCGCACCGGCACGCCATAGTCCGGCGCGTGCGGATTACCGCCGGCAATGGCAAAGCGGCCAATCACCGGCACCGTACCCGGCTGGAAAACGCTGGCGCGTGACAGAAACGCCGCGTTGCCGCTGGAGGTAAAATCACCGGTAACGCACACGCCCTTGGCATGATTGCGCCGGTATCCCGGATGCACACCGCTGTTTTGCTGCAGCGACTGCACCAGACTTTGCGCACTGAGGCGCTGCGGCGTCAGCCAACCGCCTGCAGCAAGAAACAGCACCAGCAGTAATCCGGGAATAATGACGACCAGCAGTAACAACGGCAGATGTCTGACCGTAGGTTTAAAGTTCATCTTAGCCAACTCAGTAAGGGAAAGTGGGCATAAGACGAACCAGCGCGGCGTTTATTCCCGCGCGGTAAAAATTATTTTATGGCGAGCGCCGGCGCGCATCGCGCACCGCAACGGCATGAATCAGCAGCCCCAGCACGGACAGAATGGCCCCAACCCAGCCGGTGGACTGCCAGCCCAGCCCGGCGGAAATGGTGATGCCGCCGAGCCACGCTCCCAGCGCATTGGCAATATTGAACGCTGAGTGATTAAGCGCGGCCGCCAGGGTTTGTGCATCACCGGCCACGTCCATCAGCCGGATCTGTAGCACGCTTCCCAGCGCCACCATGGTGCCGACCAGCATCACGTTAAGCGCGCCCGCCAGCGCATAATGCGCGGCAAAGACAAACGCGCTCAATACCAGCAGCGACCACACCAGCACAATGCGGATGGTTTTCTCCAGCCCGCGGTCGGCCAGACGTCCCCCGACAAGGTTGCCGATAATCATGCCAAGACCAAACAGCGCCAGTATCGCCGGTACCAGATTTTCCGGCAGGTGGGCCAGTTCCATCATGGTGGGTTTAACGTAACTGAATACCGAGAACATGCCGCCGCTGCCAATCGCGCCAATCGCCAGCGTCAGCAAAACCTGCTTGCGCGTCAGCGCCGAGAGCTCGCGCAGTGGACTGGCCTGCTTGTCACCGGCCACATTGGGAACCCAAAGCCACACCAGTAACAACGTCAGCAGCGCCAGTCCGCCGACGATGGCAAACGCATCACGCCAGCCAAACCACTGGCCGATGGCGGTAACGGCAGGTACGCCAATCAGATTGGCGATGGTTAATCCCAGCAGCACCATCGACACCGCCTGCGCACGCCGCGCACGCTCCACCAGTCCTGCCGCCACCAGCGCCGCAACGCCAAAGAAGGTGCCGTGGGGAAAGCCCGCCAGAAAGCGGGCCACCAGCATCGCAGAATAGCCCGGCACGACAGCGCTCAGCAGATTACCCAGCGCAAACAGGCCCATTAGCGTCATCAGGAAATTACGCCGTGAAGCCCGCGCGCCGAGAATAGCCAGCAGCGGCGCGCCAATCACTACGCCGAGGGCATAAATGCTGATGAGATGGCCAGCTTCAGGAATGGTGACGTTCAGGCCTTTCGCCGCATCGGGCAGCAGGCCCATGATGACAAATTCACCGGTGCCGATGGCAAATCCGCCGGTGCCCAGCGCGAACAGCGCTTTTGGCACGCTGTGACGCGGCAGCGAGGCCTCGTCCGGGAGCTGAGAGAGTTGAGGTTGTACTGATGACATGTTTTGTTCCGTACCGCAGGTGAAAAAAACAGCAAAGAGGCTGGCGACAGTGTCTGTTCACCAGCCTCTTTGCTGCGGGTTTTAGCGCGTCAAGCTTAGCGCATTTATGATTGAATCGGGTTCAACGAAGTCTTGAGCGCAACACGGTAACCGAAAAGCGCCAGTAACGGGCGAAAGGGCAAAAGCTCAGGACGCGCTGAGCGCCTGCCGCGCCAGCAGCGCCGCGCCCACCATGCCGCCCTGATGGGCAAACTCGCCCGGCACCACCAGCGCATGCGCTGTGCTGCGCAGCACGCAGCGCTGCACCGCATCATTAAGCGCAGTAATCAGCGGGGTGACCGAAGCCAGGCCGCCGCCTACCGCCACCCGCGACGCGCCGGTAATGTTAATGGTGTAGGCGAGCGGCTCGCTCACCAGTTGCAGCCAGGCTTCAATCGTCTGCTGCGCCCGCGCTTCTGCCTGCTGCCAGCGGGCAATGATTTCCACGCTGCTGGCGCTTTCAGCGTGCAGCACCTGATGCAGCGTTTCCAGCCCGCGCGCGCCGCCGTAGGTGTCCAGACATCCTGTCTGGCCGCACGGGCACGCCTGGCGCGGCACGCGCACGCGACGATGCGCCAGCGTCACTTCCGTGAGGGTAATCGGCCCGTGGCCCCATTCGCCGGTCAGGCCGTTTTGTCCGGTAATAATGCGGCCGTCCGCCACCAGACCACCGCCCACGCCGGAACCGAGAATCGCGCCAAACACCACTTTGTGCCCTTTGCCGCTGCCGGCCAGCGCCTCGGCCAGGGCAAAGCAGTCGGCGTCGTTGTGCGCGATCACCGGCCGCTGCAGCACCTCACCCAGTTCCCGCGCCAGATTACGCCGGTGAAAAGCCGGGATGTTGCTGGCAAACATTTCGCCGGTTTGCGGTGCCACAATGCCCGCCGTGGAGATGGCGACAGCCGCCTGGCTGCTGAAATGGTTATGCTGCCCGGCGATCATCTCGCTGACTCTGGCGCAAAAAGCCTGCCAGTCCGTCGCCGGGATTTTTTGCTGATCGAGCAGGGTAAGCCGATCCTGTGTATCCATCACGCCAAGCTTAATAAAGGAGCCGCCCAAATCGAGGCAGATCACGGTTGAGTGCGGGTGAGTCATAAACGTTTATCCATTACATCGCGCAGGCCGTCGCCCAGCACATTAAAACCGAGCACGGTAATCAAAATCGCCAGTCCGGGAAATAGGGAGACGTAAATATTTAGCCCGAGAAAGTTGCGGCCATCGCTCATCATGGTGCCCCACTCCGGCATCGGCGGCTGCACGCCGAGCCCGAGAAACGACAGACTGGCGGCAGAAAGCACCACCGCACCAGCCGTCAGCGTCGACTGTACAATCAGCGGGCCAATGGCGTTGCGCAGAATATAGTGCGTGATAATGCGCGGGTATCGCACGCCAAGCATATGCGCCGCTTCGATATACTCCATATTTTTCAGTCCCAGCGTCAGGTTGCGACTCAGACGTGCATACACCGGGATCGAGAACAACGAAATGGCGATCAGCATGTTTGTCAGCCCCTCGCCGAGCACGCTGACAATCAGAATCGCCAGTACGATGCCGGGGAAGGCGAAAATAATATCCATCAGCCACATGATCAGCGCATCAATTTTGCGTCCAGCCAGCCCCGAGATGATGCCCAGAGGAATGCCGATCGCCATTGAGATGGCCACGCTGAGACTCACCTCAAATAGCGTGATGCGCGCGCCATAAATGACGCGGGCAAAAATATCGCGGCCGTAATCATCGGTGCCGAACCAGTGGGCAACGGAAGGTGCCTGCAACGTGTTCAACAGATCCTGCTCGATGGGATCCCAGTGAGTGATCAGCGGTGCAAAAAGGGCAGCCAGCACCACCAGCAGCACCAGCCCGCCTCCGGTCGTGATGGAAGGGTTGCCAAGCAAAAACCTCACGATCTGGCGGCGGCGCGCGGGCGGCGGCTGGAGAGACGTGTCGAAACTGTTCATCAGTCGAACCTTATTTTCGGGTTGAGCAGGCCAATCACTATCTCACCCACCAGATTCATCAACACCACGCCGGTTACCGCCACTAACGTTACGCCCTGAATCACCGGATAGTCGCGGTATTTCACCGAATCCACCAGCAGGCGGCCAATACCCGGCCAGTTAAACACCGACTCTGTCACCACTGCACCTCCGATCAGGCTGCCAAAATTCAGCGCGACGATGGTGACAATCGGTATCAGCGCATTGCGCAGCGCGTGTTTCCAGTTAACGCTGGCCGACGATAACCCTTTGGCTCTGGCGGTACGGATGTAATCCTGACTGAGCACATCCAGCATGCTGGAGCGCGTCATCCGCGCAATCATCGCCATCGGGAGAATCGCCAGCGTAACGGTTGGCATCACATAGTTGCGCCACGAATCAGCACCGAGTAGCGGCAGCCAGCCGAGCTGTACCGCAAAGTAGTTCATCGCCAGCAACGCCAGCCAGAAGTTCGCAATCGAGGCACCGGCAATGGTCAGTACCATGACGATCTGATCGGGAATGCGCTGCCGGTAAATGGCCCCGGTCATGCCCGCCGGCACGCCGATGGCAATCGCCAGCAGGTACGCCAGCGCCGCCAGCGACAGCGTGTACGGCAGGCGTTCGCTGATTTCGGTCATCACCGGACGCTGCGACTGCAGCGACAGCCCGAGATTGCCATGCAGCGCTTCACCGGCAAACCTGACGTATTGCAGCGGCAAAGGCTGATCCAGCCCGAGGCGCACGCGCATACTGTCCACCGCTTCCTGCGGCGCTTCCGGGCCGGCCATCAGGCGTGCCGGATCGCCCGGCAGCGCGCGGATGGCGATAAACACGATGATCGACACACCGAAGATAATCAACGGCAGCGAGAGCACCTTTTTTGCGACATACGCTTTCATATCAATCAGCCATCAGCACTATTTCTTCACGGCATCACGGACCACAATCTGGCCGCCCGGTTGCATTGTCACGCCACTGATATTTTTGCGCGTCGCATACAGGTCGTCCTGATAGTAGAGCAGCACCTGCGGGGCGAGTCCGCTGATCCGCTGCTGTGCCTGGAAATAGAGTGCTTTGCGCTGGGCATCATCGAGCGTGGAGGCGGCGCTATCGATTAGCTCATCGGTACGTTTGTCGCTGAAGAAGCCGAGGTTGGCCCCGCCGGGCGCAAAGCTGCTGCTGTGATACAGCGGACGCAACTGCAGATCCGAGCCGTACAGCCCCGAAGACCAGGACGCCAGCACCGCGTCCGTACCCTGCGCGGCTTTCTCTTTGGCATCGGCAAACGCCGCTTTGGCCCATACGCCGCTCTCCATCTGGCGCACGCTGAGCTTGACGCCAATTTTGCTCCACATACCCTGCAGAACCTGCGCGGTGCGTGCGTCGGGTGCCTGCACGGCAATCGACATGGCGAAGCCGTCGGCATAGCCCGCTGCCTTAAGCAGGTCTTTGGCTTTCTGCACATCGTACGGATAGTCATGCAACGCTTTGTCGTAGTTGGCATCGACCGGCGCCAGCGGGGAATTGGCCGGCTGCGCATAACCAAACATCACCGCTTTTACCAGCGCCTGCTGGTCGGTCGCGAAGTTCAGCGCCTGGCGGACTCTGACATCGCTGAGGGCTTTACTCTGTGTATTGAGATCGATCCAGAATACCGCCGCGCCCGGCGACTGTTTTAACTGCACGCCGGGATTATTTTTTAACATGCCGGCAAATTGCGGCGGCACCGGGTTAATAATATCGACCTGACCGGATTGCAGCGCCATATTCATGACTGACGGCTCACTGCTCCAGGTCCATTTTATTTCGTCCGGCCCGGCAGACTTGCCCCAATAGTCCGGGTTCTTCTGCTCCAGGACAAATTCACCGGATTTATACTGCGCCAGTTTATATGGCCCGGTACCGTCGGCTTTATTATTGATCGTGCCGGCTTTGTCAGCTTGTGGACTCACCATTAATCCCGGACCGGATGCCAGCACAGTTAAAAACGCCGGATTAATTTTCTTCAGTGTAAAGGTGACGGTTAAGTCATCTTTTTTCTGCACGTCCTGAATAAAGGTGCGAATTTTCCCACTTCCGGCAAGACCGCGCTTCGTATCCAGATGACGCTGAAAGTTTTCAACGACCGCATCGGCATTAAATGGCGTGCCATCGTGGAATTTAACGTTGGGACGCAGCGTAAATTCCCAGTGCAGTCCGCTGTCGTCGGCATGCCAGGAGAGCGCCAGGGCCGGCATGATTTTGCCATCGTCACCGAGCCGCGTCAGGCCTTCATACATCGGGTCCAGCACCGTGCCGGTAAAGGTCGCGGTCTGATTGCCCGGGTCCATGCTGCGCGGCGGTTCGTTTTGCATAATGACCAGCTGAGCAGCCAAAACCGATGCGCTGGAAAACGACGCCAGAATACCCGCGGCAAGTGTCAGTACCCTGAAATGCTTGAGTGTGCTTTGCATGAAGGCCTCAGTGAATCAGTGACAAAGAGTGAAGAGTCATTGCCCGGCAGGCAGCTGACTGTCATTGCACGCCATCGCCTGCCATACGCTTTGGTCATGTTAACGGCAGCAGAAGAACGGGCTCGACGCTATATAAGGCACACTCTGCAAACAAAAGCCAAGATGTCAGTTCATATATTTTACTTATAATTCGATCTGCATTCAGAAAATAAACTAAATACGCTTGAATTTGTTTTCACGGCTGATTATTGTCGGCCAAATACAGCCTGTGCCGTGAGAACTCTGATGCTTAATGCTCATCAGCAACAAATTCTGCGTTTATTAATTGCTTCGCATGGCATGAGCCGCACGGCAATTGCGGAAAAAATGAAGCTGAGTAAAGCCGCAATCAGCACATTAATCAAAGAGATGCTCAGTGCAGGATTACTGGAAGAGAGCATTCCGGAAAGTAACGGTCAGGGTCGTCCTTCGGTATTATTAAAAATGCGTGCCGACAGCGCCTATTTTCTCGGTGCGTCATTGCTCGGTGACGATGTGTATCTGGTGCTGACGGATATGCACGGTCGCATCCTGGCCAGCACCCACATGCCGCTGAATCCCGACCCTGTGCAACTGGCTGGCGCGCTGGCTGCCGCTATTCCGGACCTGATTGCACAAAAAGGCATTTCCGCCGATCAGCTCATCGGGCTTGGCGTCACGCTTTCCGGCTTTGTCGATGAGCACCAGGCCGTGTGCGTCCAGTCTGCCCTGCTGGGCTGGAAAAACGTTCCGCTGGCGGCCCTGCTTAACGCGCAAACCGGACTGGAGGTGTCGCTGGAAAACGATGCCAAAGCTCTGGCGGTCAGCGAAAAGATCTTCGGCGTGGCGAAGAAGGCACGCAATTTCACCCTGATATCACATGGCGACGGCATCGGCTCCGCGCACTTCTTTCAGGGACAGCTGCACCGTGGCGCGCACGGTGGGGCCGGTGAAATCGCTCACTGTACCGTTGAGCCCGGCGGCCGCCCGTGCCGCTGCGGCAAGCGCGGCTGCCTCGACACGCTGGCGTCGCTCACCGCGATGCGAGAAAGCATGCGCGAAAAACAACTGCCGTGCACCAGCGTTGCCGGACTGGAAACGCTGGCGGTGAAAGGCAACAGCGCCGCCATCGCCCTTCTGCATCAGGCAGGCGATGCACTCGGCCTCGCCATCGCCAATATTATTCAGATGAACGATCCGGAGATGATTGTCATTGCCCATCAGCCGGATGCGTTTGATGGCCTGCTCAGAACCGTGGTGATGCAGGCGATCGATAGCCACGTGTTGCCTTCAATCATGGGCAAGACGCCCATCGTCAGCATGGCGATTGATCAGTTCAGCTGGGCCCGCGCCGCAGCCAGCGTGGCGGCTTACCGTTTTATCGTTCACTTACCCGACTAGCGGAGTCTGTTATGCGCATTGCCTATGGTGGAATTCATACTGAATGCAGTACCTGGAACCCGGTGCTCAATTACGCCGACGATTTCCGCATCGTGCGGGGTGAAGCGATGACGACCAATCCCTATTTCGCCTTTCTGAAGGATTACGCGGCCGAATTTCTGCCGACCTTTCACGCCCGCGCCATTGCCGGTGGGCCGGTGGCACGTGTGACCTATGATGCCTTCAAACAGGAGTTTCTCCGTCGGCTCGAGGCTTATTTGCCCGTGGATGGCGTTTACCTGGCGATGCACGGCGCGGTTTATGTCGAAGGGATGGAAGACGCGGAAGGCGACTGGATTAGCGCGACGCGCGAGCTGGTCGGGCCCGATTGTCCGATTAGCGTCAGCTACGATCTGCACGGCAATGTCTCGCAGCGCATCATCGACGCGATCGATATGTTTTCAACCTACCGCACGGCACCGCATATCGATGTGGAAGAGACCATGCGCCGATCCGTCTCAATGCTGGTCAATAGCCTGCAAAGCGGCATCCGACCGGGTGTGGTGTGGGCGCCGATCCCCGTGGTGCTGCCAGGCGAGCGCACCAGCACGGAAGATGAACCGGCCAAAAGCCTTTACGCCAGCCTGCCCGGCATTAACGCACTTGAACATATCTGGGATGCTTCGCTGATGGTTGGCTATGTCTGGGCGGATGAGCCACGCGCCACGGCGGCAGCCATCATGACCGGTACCGATGCCGATGTGCTGTCTGAGCAGGCGGCCAAACTGGCGCTGGCTTACTGGCAGGCGCGTGAGCAATTTGTGTTTGGCTGCGTGACCGGCAGTACTGAAGAGTGCGTACGCATGGCGATTTCCAGCCCTGGCGGACCGGTGATTCTCGCCGACTCCGGTGATAACCCGACTGGCGGCGGCGTGGGCGATCGGGCCGATGTACTGGCCGAACTGCTGCGGCAAAATGCGCAGGATGTCATCGTTGCCGGCATTACCGATAAACCGGCCACGGAGGCGGCCTTCGCCGCGGGCGTCGGCGCCCAACTGTCCCTGACTATCGGTGCCACGCTGGATCCTGCTGGCGGCAAAGTCAGCGGCGAGTTTGAGGTGCTGCGGCTGAGTGATGATGCCCGTTCGGTTGCCCGCCAGGCGCTGCTGAAGATTGCGGGCATCACCGTGGTGGTTGCCGATCGGCGTCGGCCTTACCACAACCTGGCGGATTTCGCCCTGCTCGGACTCGATCCGCGCCAGGCAAAAATTGTGGTGGTAAAATCCGGTTACCTGTCACCCGAGTTGGCGCCGATTGCCAATCCCAACCTGATGGCGCTGTCGGAAGGTGTGGTCGATCAGTATGTTGAACGGCTGGTGCGGAAACGCAAGCTGCAGCCGGCTTATCCGTTCAATACCGATTTTACCTTTGTGCCGGTCAGCACCCGCTCGGCGCGCTTTGTGGCGGCACAATGAATCGCGCTGACCCGCCGGTGCTGAGCATCGAAAATCTCACCGTCGCGTTTCGCAGCGATGACCGCTGGCGTGAGGTGGTGAAAAACGTCTCTTTTACCCTCGGGGCCGGTGAAACGCTGGCGATCGTCGGTGAGTCGGGCTCAGGCAAAAGCGTTACCTCGATGGCGATCATGCGCCTGCTGAATAGTCGTCACGCACGTATCAGCGGCAAAGTGCTGCTGAACGGCGTGGACTTGCTCACGCTGAGCGAACGTGCAATGCGCGATATCCGTGGCAATGCCATCGCGATGATATTCCAGGAGCCGATGACCAGCCTTAATCCGTCGTTCACTATCGGTCACCAGATCGCTGAGGCGCTGATCGCGCACCGCAAAATCAGCGCACGCGCCGCCCGCGAGGAGACCATCCGGCTGCTGGAGAAAGTGCGAATTCCCAACGCGGCCAAACGCTTCAGTGATTACCCGCACCACTTTTCCGGCGGCATGCGTCAGCGCGTGATGATCGCCATGGCGCTGGCGCTGCGCCCAAAACTGCTGATTGCCGACGAGCCGACCACGGCGCTCGACGTCACGATTCAGGGTCAAATCCTTGACCTGATCAAGACCCTGCAGGAGGAGGAAGGCACCGCCGTGCTGTTCATCACCCACGATATGGGCGTGGTGGCAGAAGTCGCCGACCGCACGCTGGTGATGTATCAGGGCGCGATGGTGGAAACCGGCAGCACCGCCGCGATTTTCTCAGCCCCGGTGGCAGAGTATACCCGCACGCTGATTGCGACCGTGCCGCAGCTGGGTGCCATGCGCGGCATCGATGGACCGCGTAAGTTTGCGCTCAACGGCGAAGCGCCGGTGGCGCAGGCGCGGCAGACGCCACAAGGGCAAACGCCGCTGCTGTCGGTGAAGAACCTCAGCACGCGCTTCAGCATTCACGAAGGGCTGTTCAGCCGTAAAACCGGTGCGGTGCACGCCGTGGAGAATATCTCGTTTGATTTGCTGCCGGGTGAAACATTGTCGCTGGTCGGCGAATCCGGCTGTGGCAAATCCACCACTGGCCGCTCGCTGACGCGGCTGGTGCAGCCGGCCTCCGGGCAGATTGCTTTTGACGGCAGCGACGTGCTCACCCTCTCCCGGCAAGAACTGCGCAAGCTGCGCTGTGCCATGCAGATGATTTTTCAGGATCCGTTTGCCAGCCTTAACCCGCGCATGTCGGTCCTTGAAGCCCTCACCGAACCTTTTTTACAGCATCGGCTGGGCAGTAAGGCCGCCGCACAGAGCAAAGCGGCCGAACTGATGACGCGCGTTGGCCTGCCCGCAACCATGCTGAAACGCTATCCGCACGAATTTTCCGGCGGCCAGCGTCAGCGCATCTGCATTGCCCGTGCGCTGATGCTCGATCCGAAAATGATCATTGCCGACGAGTCGGTGTCCGCCCTTGATGTCACCGTGAAAGCGCAGATCATTAATCTGCTGCTCGATCTGCAACACAGCCTGAATCTGTCGTATCTGTTTATCTCACACGATATGGCGGTAGTGGAGCGCATCAGCCATCGTGTGGCGGTGATGCTGCTGGGAGAGATTGTTGAGATTGGTCCGCGCGCGGCTATTTTTGAGAATCCGCAGCACCCTTACACACAAAAACTGCTCGCGTCGGTGCCAGTGCCCGATCCGGCGCGCCGCCATTTAAAACGGCACGTGGACGTCAGCGAGCTGAAGAGCCCGGTGCGTGCCAATGGATTTGTGCCGGAAACACGGCATTATCAGGAAGTGAGCGCCGGACACTGGGTGATGCGGTAAAACGCTGGCCGCGTTTTTCACTTCATCAGCACCTGGAACTGCGGATTAAACTCATCAAAAATTGGCAGAGCCGCTGCGCCCAGGGCGGCGGTGTCGCTGCCGGTCATGCCGGTCTTGAGTCGCGTGCCGGTCAGATAGCGGCCGCGCACCGATTGGTAGAGCGGCGGCAGGCGCTGGATAATTTTATCCAGCAACACCGCAGGCATCATGCCGCCGATAATCACGCTCTCGGCATCAAAGATACACTCCAGCATATTAATACCCTGGCGCAGCGGCGTGAGCACAGTATCGATCCAGCGATCAAACAGCGCCGGATCAACCTGCAGTAAATCTTCCGGCAGCGCGCTCATTGGGTCCAGCCCGCAGAATTCGTAAGCGGCCTGCAGCGAAACATAACGCTCCAGGCAGCCGTGATTGCCGCAGTAACACTCACGTCCACCGGGTTCAACCACCACGTGCCCCACTTCACCGGCGTTGTGCGCATGGCCGCTGTACACATGGCCATCCATGATGATGCCCGCGCCCAGGCCCGTGCCAATATACAGATAAATAAAGGAATTAAGATGACGCGCCACACCGTGAAAGCGTTCGCCAATCGCCGCGACGGTGGCATCATTCTCCAGCGTGACCGGCAGTCCGCTCATCTCAGCGAGACGCGCCGCGATATCGACATCCTCCCAGCCGTGCAGCGTGGTCGGCCCCATTGACGAGATACCCTCCACACCAAACGGCCCCGGCATCACTACGCCAATACCCAGCACTTTTTGCCAGCGCGGCCCGGTCTGCTGTTTGATCTCCGCCAGCACCCCAGCAATGCGCGCTAATGTGGCATCCGGCTGCGGTTTTTGCACCATAATAAGGCGGCGAAAATGGATTTCACCGGTGAGGTCCACCAGCACAATCAGTAGCGTCTGATGGTCGAGATGGATGCCGATGGAAAACGCACTGGCAGGATTCAGGGTGACCGGAATCGCCGGCTGACCGCGGCCCTGCTTACGCGGCTGACGGCTGGTGAGCAGTTCCGCCTGCTCCAGTTCAGCGACGATATTCGAGACGGTTTGCGGCGTTAGCGCGGTCAGTCGCGCCAGCTCGGCACGGGTCAACTCACCGTGCAGGCGTATCGCTTCGATAATCACCCGGCGATTGTGCGCGCGCGCATGTTCCAGATTGGTTCCCGACGTTTTCATCCTGCTCGCTTCCCTCTTTTAACCACCGCTGCGGACCGCCGCCTCAATATCTATGATCGGCCACACATTTTACAACCTGTTTACCTGACAGCGGCAAAAATCTGTGCAAAGTAGTGTCGGATGGCAGCGTTGTTTTCTGCCCTGGCACGTCCCTTGCTTTAGCTCACTGCTGTCAGCCACTGCGCGCTGGCAATCTGTGCGCGATATTAAATCAATCAAATTGATTTAATTAAACACCCTCTACTGCATGAAGGCGAGAACGCAATGAAAAATCAGATGAAAGGTTGTTTTGCCGCCGTACTGTTCGCCTGCGCGGGCAGCGCGGCAGCGGCTACCACTACGCTTAACGCCCTGTTTATGACGCAAGCGGCCTACAGTGAAAACGATATCCGCGCCATGACGCAGGCGTTTCAGTCAGCGCACCCGGACGTGCAGGTCAATCTGGAGTTTGTTCCTTACGAAGCGCTGCACGATAAGATCGTCGCGGCACGCGGCGCGGGTGGCAACGGTTACGATGTGGTGCTGTTTGATGCCATCTGGCCGGCGGAATTCAGCAAGTTCGACCTGCTGCAGGATGTCAGCAGCCGTATCAGCGCAGATGAAAAAGAGAAAATCTTCCCCGGCGCAATGAACACCGTGGTGTTCAAAGGCAAAACACTGGGCATGCCGTGGATCCTCGACACCAAATATCTCTACTACAACAAAGCGATGCTGGAAAAAGCCGGCATCAAAGATCTGCCGCAAACCTGGCAGCAGGTGCTGGATGATACGCGCATCATTAAGCAGAAAAATATCGTTAAATATCCGCTGGTATGGAGCTGGTCACAGGCGGAAGCGCTGGTGTGTGACTACACCACGCTGGTCTCCGGCTTCGGCGGCAAATTCTATAACAACGGTAAGCTCGATTTCTCTACGCCAGCCTCGCTGCAGGCGGTGAAGCTGATGAAAAGCTCGCTCGATGAGGGCCTGACCAACCCGGCTTCGCGCGAATATCTGGAAGAGGACGTGCGCAAAGCCTTTTCCAACGGCGATGCGGCTTTCGCTCTCAACTGGACCTACATGTACAACATGGCCAACGATGCCAAACAGAGTAAAGTCGCCGGCCAGGTTGGCATCATGCCCGCACCTGGCGATGCGCCCAATCGTTTCGGCGCGGTCAACGGTTCGATGGGTCTGGGCATTGCCAAAGGCAGCAGCCATCCGGAGCAGGCGTGGCAGTACATCAGTTACATGACTTCGCAGCCGGTACAGAATAAATACGCCACGCTCAGTCTGCCGATCTGGAAAAGCTCCTACCAGGATCCCGCGGTCAGTAAGAATCAGGAGAGCCTGATCGCTGCTGCCGACAAATCGCTGAATGTCATGCTGTCGCGTCCGGAAACCGCTGATTACTCACGTCTCTCCAACACCCTGCAGCAGCAGCTGCAACAGGTTCTGGTCGGCAGCGCGACACCGGAAGCAGCCATGCAGGCGGTAGACAAAAGTGCGGCGCGTCTGCGTTAAGGGGTCAGTATGCTGAGTTTGCGTCAACGCGAACAACGGCAGGCGTGGGTGCTGCTGGCACCCATGCTACTGGTGATGCTGTTGCTCACCGCCTGGCCGCTGCTGCGCACTATCTGGCTGAGTTTTACCGACGCCGCGCTGATTGGCAGCGGCGGGGAAGCGCCGCAATGGATTGGTCTGGAGAACTATCTCTACGCCATTACCGATGCGGATTTTCAAACCTCGCTGTGGCGCACGCTCTACTTCACCGTGGTGTCGGTAGCGATTGAAGGCGTCATCGGCGTGCTGGTTGCGCTGCTGCTCAACCAGAAATTCGCCGGACGTAACGTGCTGCGCGTGCTGGTGATTCTGCCGTGGGCGCTGCCAACCATTGTGAACGCCATGATGTGGCGCCTCAATTTCAATCCGGACTACGGCAGTATCAACGCCCTGCTGACGCAGCTCGGTATCATTGATGGCTACCGCAGCTGGCTGGGGTCGCCGGCTTCCGCGCTCAACGCAGTAATGTTTGCCGACATCTGGAAAAACTATCCGCTGGTGACGCTGCTGGTGCTGGCGGCGCTGCAGTCGGTGCCGGAGGATCTTTACGAAGCGGCACGGCTGGATGGCGCATCGGCATGGCGGCGTTTTCGTGCCATCACCTTTCCGGCGATTGTCGGATCGCTCAGCGTGGCGCTGGTGTTACGCACCATCGACGCCTTTAAGATCTTCGACATCATCTATGTGATGACGCGCGGCGGTCCGGTCGACAGCACCAAAACACTGAGCTTTTACGTCTATCAGGAATCCTTCAGCTACCTGCGCGCCGGCAGCGGTGCGGCTTATGCCATGTTAATGACGCTGCTGTGCGCGGTGCTGATCACCCTTTACATGCTATTACTGTGGCGGCAGCGCCGTCGGGGAAGTGCCTATGAAGGTTAAACTGCGTACCTGCGCTAAATACGCGGCGGCGCTGCTGGTGGCGCTCTCTGTCGTGGCACCGATGGGCTGGCTGTTTCTGATGAGCGTCAGCGCCACCAGCGATCTGACTCGCGTGCCGCTGGAATGGCTGCCGCGCCAGTGGGATTTCAGCCGCTACGGCAGGCTGATCTTGCTGGAACCCGGCCAGCCCGGCGCGCTGTTTCTGCATGCGCTGGGTAATAGCCTGCTGGTGGCAACCGGCGCGACGCTGGTGTGCCTGCTGCTGGCGATTCCGGCGGCGTTCAGCTTCTCGCGCTATCGCGGTCGCGACGGCTGGCTGTTCGCGTCTCTGGCCATCTATATGGTGCCGCCGGTGGCGTTTGTGCTGCCGCTCTACTTTCTGCTGCAGCAGTTCGATCTGCTCAACACCCGACCCGGTTTGATCATCGTGTACTGCTCGCTGATTTTGCCGTTTCTCACCTGGATGCTGAAAAACCAGTTTGATGCCCTGCCGCAGGATATCGAACAGGCCGCGCGTCTTGATGGGCTGCGCGTCTGGCAGGTGCTGCTGCGCATTACGCTGCCGCTGGCGAAACCGGTGCTGGGCGCGGCGGCGCTGTTTGGCTGGCTGCTGGCGTGGGATGAATTTTTCTACGCCCTGCTGTTCACCAGTAACATCGCCGCGCAAACCCTGCCGGTCACCATTGCCGGCTTTACCGCAGGCCGCGCCACCGACGATGGGCTGATTGCCGCCGTCGGCATTCTGGCGTCGGTTCCTCCTCTCTTTATCGCTATCTGGCTGCAAAAAACGCTGGTCAGCGGCCTTGCCAGTGGCGGGAGCAAAGGATGATGAGCAATAAGGAAGCCCGCGCCACGCTCTACGTGGTGGGCAATATCAATGTCGATGTCATCATGGGTACGCTGGACAGCTGGCCGCAGCGTGGCACCGAAGTGATGCTGCAGCACAGTGAGCTGCGTCCGGGCGGTTCGGCGGGCAACTGCGCACTGGCGCTGGAAGCGATGCAGGTGCGCCATCGCGCCGTCGCTAATCAGGGCGATGACGGCCTCAGCGCATGGCTGGCGAGCCATTTTCCGCACAGCGCGGCGCACTGGACGCGCTACGCCTGCGAAACCTCGCTCACCGTTGGCGTCACGCACTCCGATCACGAGCGATCGTTCCTCAGCAATCTCGGTCACATTGTGCGGCTCAGCGCGCAGGACGTGTTGAGCCAGCTCCCGGCGCAAGCCAGCAGCGGCGATATCGTGCTGTTGTGCGGCACGTTTCTCTGCCTGCAACTGTATGACGACTATCCGCAGTTGCTGGCCGAACTGCATCAGCGCGGGTTTATCACCGCCGTCGATACCGGCTGGCCGCCGCAGGGCTGGAGCGATGAGGTACGCGTGCAGATCGCCCGCTGGCTGCCGCAGTGCGACTGGCTACTGCTCAATGAAGTCGAAACGCTCGGGCTGAGTGGCGCAGATGATCTGCACACCGGCGCGCACCAGCTTGCGCAACGGCTCAGCGGGCGCGGCGGCTGCGTGGTGAAATGCGGTGCACAGGGCGCGGGCTGCTGGCAACGTCAGCACAGCCTGCAACAGCCTGGTCGCGCGGTCGCGGTGGTCGACACCATCGGTGCCGGCGACAGCTTTAACGCCGGCTTTCTCACCGCGCTGCTGCATCAGCAGGATCTTGCCACCGCACTGCAATGGGGCATTGCGGTGGCCTCACTGGCAATCAGCACGCAGCCACGTCGCTATCCCGACTGGCAACAACTGCAACTATGCGCACAGGAGTTTTAAATTATGGCCGGTGTTGAACTCGTTAAAGTGGCCAAGCGCTACGGTAAACAGTCGGTGCTGCATCCGCTCGACCTGACCATTCCCGACGGCAGCTTTACCGTGCTGGTTGGCCCGTCCGGCTGCGGCAAGTCGACGCTGCTGCGCCTGCTCGCCGGACTGGAGAGCCTGTCCGACGGCGCGATTCTGATGGATAAAGTGCAGATTAACGATCGCGATCCCGCCGATCGCGACATTGCGATGGTGTTTCAGAGTTATGCGCTCTATCCGCACCTGACGGTGGCCGAAAACCTGGCGTTTCATATGCAGGTGAAAAAGGTACGCCGCGATGAGCAGCAGCAGAAAATCGCGCGCATCGCCGCGATTCTTGGCATTGATAAGCTGCTGCAGCGCTACCCGCGCGCGCTATCGGGTGGGCAGCGTCAGCGCGTGGCGATGGGCCGCGCCATGGTGCGTAATCCGCAGGTGTTTCTGTTTGACGAACCGCTCTCTAACCTTGATGCCCAGCTGCGTATGGAGCTGCGCGCCGAGATCAAGTCGCTGCATCAGCGTTTCAAAACCACCATGGTGTATGTCACGCACGATCAGGTAGAAGCCATGACGCTGGCCGACCAGATTGTGGTGATGAAAGAGGGACGCATCGTGCAACAGGGCGCACCGCTGGCGATCTACGATCGCCCGGCAGATACCTTTGTGGCGCGTTTTATTGGTTCGCCGCCCATGAACCTGTTACCGGCACAATTGCTGACGCACGATGGCGTGCCGGGCGTGCAGTGTCAGGACTGGTGGCAACCGCTGCCCGCGCAGTGGCAGGCGGTGGCACGGGAACGTGAAGGCGCTGCCGTGACGCTGGGGGTGCGCCCGCACGATCTGTGCGAAGTGCAGGACGGCGCGCCTGCGAGGGTGAACGTGGTGGAGATTACCGGGGAATCAACTCTGCTGCACCTTGACTGGCACGGTCATGCGCTGCATATGCAGATGACCGGACGGCATGCAGCCAGCAGTGGTGCGACGCTGCGCATCGGTTTCAATCCGCAAAAAATTCATCTGTTCGATGCCGAAAGTGGTTTACGCCTGGCGGAAAAGTAAGCGCGGCGCGGTTTTCAGGTGCCGGGGCGCATCAATGCGCACCCGGCCCAAAAACCTGTTATTACCTTGCAGGATCAGCGTTTACGGTGACCAGACGGGCTGACTTTTTCCCTCCGGCGTCAGCCTTCAGCCGTCACCGGCTGGAACGTCCGACGGTTGACGCTGGTCAGCACCACCAGCAGTGCCATCATCAGCAACTCCACCGCCAGCGTACCGCTGATGGCTGCCAGATGATTACCATGCTGATTGATCTGGGTGAACACGCCGCCGAGCAGCATCGGTCCCAGTCCCAGCGCCGATTGCTGCACGGTAGACAGCACCGCACTGCCTGCGCCGGCCTGATGATGCGGCACCCCGCTCATACCAATCCGGTAGAAGGTGCTGACAATAAACGACTGGCCAAAGCCAATCAGCGCGGTAGCCGGAATCAACGTAACAATGCCTACCTGCGGCCACGCCAGCTGCAGCGTCGCGATCAGCGCCACCAGCCCGACCATCTGAATCGCACAGCCAGACAGTAACGTGGCACGTTTACCATAGCGCTCAACCATGCGGGTAGTACGCATTGAGCCGATAAAATAGGCCGCGCCCAGGGCAATAAACGCGTTGCCGGACTGAAAAGCGGTCATGCCGATGCCGGATTGCAGCGTCAGCGCCACTGCGAACATAAAGCCGCTCCAGCAGGAGAAGAACAGCACCGCCAGCGTCAGACCAAAACGCACGCTGGAAAGACGCAGCAGCGAGGGCGGCAGCAGCGGCGATCCGCCAGCGGCTTCCAGTCGCAGCGCGCTGTGGCGCAGCCGATGCAGAAACAGTGGAAACAGCACCAGCAGTAACAGGCACGGCCACGACCAGTGCAGTAGCGGCCCCAGCGCGAGGGCCAGCATCAGACAGCCGATCGCGCCGGCCAGCAGCAGCGTACCGCTCACATCCACCGGCACCCGCTTGAGGTTATGCGTTTCCGGCACGAAGCGGCGCGCGGTTAGCAGGACGAACAGGCAGATCGGCAGGTTGATGAGAAACACGCTGCGCCAGCCGTAGCCGCCAATATCGGCTTTGATCAAAAAACCGCCCAGCACCTGGCCAATAATAAAAGCCAGCCCGCCGATACCGCCGTACAGGCCAATGGCCCGCGCATGCGCCCTGCCCTGCAGCGTAACGTGCAGCGTGGCGAGAATCTGCGGCACCATAAAAGCGGCACCGACGCCCTGCAGCGCGCGCGCAAACATCAGCATGCCGACGCTGTTAGCGATGCCGCACAATAATGACGCAATGCCAAAGATCCAGACGCCGGCAAGGAACACACGACGGCGGCCAAAGTTATCGCCCAGGCGTCCGCCCATCGCCAGACAAATAGCAAAAGCGATACCGTACACCGCCACGATCAGCGCCAGCGCGATCGGCGAGGCACGCAGCGATTGTGCCATCGCATCCAGCGCGACGTTGACTATGGAAAAGTCGATCATCGGTAATAGCTGCCCGGCCAGCAGGACCACCAGTCCTGCACGTTTAAGTTGCGATGTCTGCATAGCGTTAACCTTGTTTTTAGTTTCACTACGGCATAGCATCACCTAACCGTTAAACGGGTACCAGTTCTTGATTATCATGGTATAAATTCTACCCGTCTTGTCTGGAGAGCTGCTGATGAGCACCGCGCAAACCCTTACCCCCGCTGAGCTGAACAACCGTAAATTACTCGGTACCTTTTTACGTACGCGCCGCGAGAGCCTGGATCCTAACCGCCTCGGTTTACCGCGTATGCGTCAGCGCCGCACGCCGGGTTTACGCCGTGAAGAGGTGGCGCAGCTGGCGGATGTCGGCGTCACCTGGTACACCTGGCTGGAACAGGGGCGCGATATCAAAGCCTCCACCAAAACGCTGACGGCCATCGCCAGCGCACTGCAATGCAACGATGTAGAGACACAGCATCTTTTCTCGCTGGCCGGACACACCCTGCCATCGACGCGCGTCGCTGCTGCCTGCTGCAAACTCGCCGGACATAATCAGCAAATGCTGGATGCCATTCAGCTACCGGCGATCATCGAAACGCCGCGCTTCGATATCCTTGGCTATAACCAGGCGTGGTGTGCACTGATGGGCGTCGATTTAGCCCAGATCGCGCCGGAAGATCGCAACTGTATCTGGCTGGCGTTCAACCATGCCGGCTGGCGCAACGTGATGACCGACTGGGACGAAGTAATGCCACAGATGGTGGCGATGTTTCGCGGTCAGATGGGCGAGCATCTGGGCGATCCGCACTGGGAGAGCTTCCTGGCGCGATTGCTGAACAGTTCCGATGAGTTCGCGCACACCTGGCAGCGCTACGAACTGGGCAAGGTGGAAAACCGCGTGAAACGCTTTTACCGTGCCGAAGTAGGCGAAATGACGCTGCGCCAGAATAACTGGTGGTCGGCGTCACGCAACGGCGATCGCCTGCTGGTATATGTGCCGGATGATGCCGCCAGCGCAGCGGCGTTGCAACAGTTAACGGCGCGCTGAATCCTGCCGCTTTCTTAACATGTCAGGCTGAAGGTGTTTATACGTTGTATCAACATCATCACGGCTATACAATGTATACACATTCTTCGGAGGCCTGTTATGACGACCGTCACCTTAAAGAAATGGGGCAACAGTCCCTCGATTCGCATTCCGTCCAGCGTGATGCAATCCGCGTCGCTCAGCGTGGACGATAAACTGGAACTCAGTGTTGAAGATGGCAAACTGATCCTTGTGCCGCTCAGGGAAAAGGTGTATTCACTGGACGCTCTGCTGGACGAGATCACCGACGATAACGTCCATGATAAAATTGATTTTGGACCTTCAGTGGGCAAGGAAAGAATCTGATGGTGTCACGTTTTGTTCCCGATGCAGGCGATCTCATCTGGCTGGATTTTGATCCCACCCTTGGCCATGAACAGGGCGGCCATCGTCCTGCGGTTGTGCTGAGTCCCTTTGCCTATAACAACAAGGTTGGCATGTTGTTGTGCGTCCCGTGTACCACCCAGGTCAAAGGCTATCCTTTTGAAGTTTCCCTTACCGGTAGCCGTGATAGTGTGGCGCTGGCCGATCAGGTCACCTCCATCGACTGGCGCGCCAGAAAAGTGGTGAAAAAAAGCCATGTGACCGCCGAAGAACTGAGTGAGATTCGCGCTAAAGCTAAAGCGCTGATTGGCTGACGTCCGTTATCTTTGCCATCGCCACCGATAAGAATGTCCTGCGCTATCCCCAACCTTATTTATCCTGACTATGCTTATCAGACGATAATAAATTCAGGAGAGCGCATGAAACTACTTTATTTCGTTTCGCTTATTGCTGCAGCCGGTTATTTACTGGCTTTCTTACCTAAACTGCGCACCCGTCGCGAGCCTGTGGCTTATTGGGGGTGCTGGGCTTATTTAGGTCTGAACGCGGTATATTGGGCAGTATTTGCGTTTCGCTATTATTTTCTGCGCTAACCGTGGTAACGTCATGAAGGAGTTATGTTATGTCAGAAAACAATCGCGATCGGATGCCCTATTTACTCTATTTTTCCCGTCAGCGTTTACTGGTGGAAAATATCGATGGCCACATCGTTGATATTGGCGGTGCGGAAAGAGTGGGCGATCGTTATCGCTGGCAGCTGGATGGTAAAGATGCCGGAGGAGAAACGGAGCAGGAAGTGGACGAACTACTGGCCGAGGTGGAAAAACACCTGAGCTTTTTGTTCGTCGATGGCCAGTTTACCAGCCTGCCCGATGTCAGTGCTGATTATGGCGATCGACTGGATAACGCGCCCTCACGGCAAATTGCACTACCTGAGCTCAACGACCGCGATGAAGACATCGTGCGTTAAGCCACAGAAGCAGGCTGCCGTCAGGCAGCCTGTCAGCACTCAGGCCGCCGGCGTGGTACTGGCCATACCGGGCACCAGAATCACTTTGCGGCAATCCTCTTTGCGTTTTTCAAAGATTTCATAGCCGCGCGCGGCCTCTTCCAGCGGCATATGGTGCGTCACAATCTCTTCCGGCGTCAGCAGCCCTTGCTCAATCAGCGACAGCAGGCGCGGTAAATAGGCCTGCACATGCGTCTGGCCCATTTTAAACGTCAGTCCTTTATCGAATGCATCGCCAAACAGGAAGCCGTGGATAAAGCCGGCATACACGCCCGGCACGCTGACCACACCGCCACGGCGCACTGCCGCAATACACTGCCGCAGCGCCTTCCCGCTGCTGCCCTCCAGCTTCAGATTGCTCATCACCGTTTCCGTCAGGCTGCCCTTGGCTTCAAAACCTACCGCATCGATTACCGCATCAACGCCCCGGTGGCCCTGGGTATGATCAATGATCCAGCCAGCAGGATCGTCGATTTCATCAAAATTGATCGGCGTAACCCCATAACGCTGGCGGGCAAATTCCAGTCGATAAGCGTTGTGGTCAATCATAAAGATCTCTTCCGCGCCTGCCAGGCGCGCGCAGGCGGCGCTCAGTAACCCGACCGGGCCGGCGCCAAAAATGGCGACGCTGGAGCCTTTATCCAGTCCGGCATTTTGCACTGCCTGCCAGGCGGTGGGCAGGATATCGGAGAGAAACAGCACTTTCTCATCCGGTAGCGCCAGCGGCACTTTAAACGGCCCGACATTGGCTTTTGGCACCCGTACATATTCCGCCTGGCCGCCCGGCACGCCACCGTACAGTTTGCTGTAGCCAAATAACGCTGCAGGCGGGGTAATATTTTTCTTGTTTAAAATAGCACCGCGCCCGCTATTGGTATTTTCACAGGCCGCATACTGATGCAGATGACAAAAGAAACAGTCGCCACAGGCAATAACAAAGGGCACCACAACGCGATCGCCAATTTTCACATTGGTAACCTCACTCCCCGCTTCGACCACTTCACCCATAAATTCGTGACCAAATATATCACCGTGATCGGTACCGGGAATTTTTCCGCGATAAAGATGTAAGTCGGAGCCGCAAATTGCCGTCGCGGTGACGCGTAAAATAATGTCGTCCGGCTGCTCTAAAATCGGGTCAGGAACAGTTTCAACGCGCACCCGATGTGGGCCATGATAAGTTAACGCTTTCATAATCAGCTCCTCATAAATAAGCGTAACGAAAGGTTGTCTTTATTTAACCTGAATCGCTTAAGCCTGGTAGTAATAGTCGAATAGGCAAGCGTATCGGTATCGGGTGCAGAGCGGGGTCCGGCGCAGTTGCGCTTTGTGCGATATCTCGCAGAGAGGCATTTCTTACAGCAACGGCTAAAAATAACACTGGATATGCAAACAGTATATTGTATACTTATCCAGCAGTCTGATGGACTGTTCCACGTTTGTAAGAGGTGATACTGATGATGATCTCAACGGAAAGTCTTGCTGCTCTCAACGCAACTCTGCTGATGAGCAGCCGTGAAATTGCCAGAATAACCGGCATCACGCATGGCGAAGTGAAGCGCCTGATTAAAAGCCTGGAAACCGCGCAGCGCCTTTCCCAGCCTGTCACGGTGAATCATTACGAGCATGAAGGTGAGACACGTCAGGAGTTTCAGCTGAATAAACGTGACTCGCTGCTGGCGGTTGCTCGTCTTTCCCCCGGCTTTACCGCCGAACTGCTGGACCGCTGGCAGGAGCGGGAAAAATTCACCCATCTGCCCGATTTCACCAATCCGGCGGAAGCGGCACGAGCCTGGGCAGAACAGTTTGAGCAACGCCGTGCGGCGGAACAGCAACTGGCGCTGACGGCCCCAAAGGCAGAATTCTTTGATCGCTTTGTGGATGTGCATGAGTCGCTGGGTTTTCGCCAGCTGTGCAAAATGCTCAAGGTGAAAGAGCCGGAGTTTCGGCAGTTTCTGCTTGAGCGCAACATTATGTACCGTGACAAAGGTGCGCTGACGCCACAGCAGCACCATCTGCAGGCTGGCTATTTTGCACTGCGCAGCGGAATGGGTGAAAACCAGCATGCTTTTTCACAGGCACGATTCACCGCGAAAGGCGTGAAGTGGGTTGCCAGTCTGTGGGCCGGTCATGTCGCTGCACGGCCAAATGGTGTCGCCGCCTGATATTCAGCCGGTCAGGACGACCGGCTGGGTTCGCTTAGCGCTGATGGCGGCGGCGCTGGAGCCGATGGCGAAACTGCCTGACCTCTTCGCGTGACCAGCAGCGAGAGGAGAGCGGCAGGCTGCCATCAACCGCCGCCGGCAGCGGCAATTTTTCCAGCGTGCCACGATTACACATAGCACGCGCCAGCGTGGTACAGGGGATATCAAGGTAATGCGCCATCTGCGGCAGCGTCATCAGGGTGGTACGCATACTCACCTCCATTTGGCTTATGTTTCGCCTTCCATGGTTGAGCAGCCCGGCTGATGTTTTTTTGATCGCGATCAGCCTACGCCTTAATTCAGGTTAAAAATTAATCAACCCGCTACCCTGTGGTCTGCGCCATCGCTTCGCTCACTGTGCCGCCGGAAAGTTTCGCTGAATCGGTGCAAACGCGCTGGCGGTTTTGCCGATCAGCCGTTGTGGCCGGAACTCTTTCAGCAGGTCGCTGGGACTGTCGCCGATCAGTTCTTCTGCCACCAGCCTGCCAATCAGCGGTGACAGCGTGACGCCGCTGTGCGTCACCGCGACATACACGCGCTGATGCGGGGTGACAAAGCCCAGCGCCGGCAAGCCATCAGCCGGACGCGCCCGCTGCCCGACGACAATCTGCTCGATCTGCAACGCACCAGCCGTGGCAAACAGCGCCCGGTAGCGCTCACGAAACTGATCGGCGATGGCACTATGAGTCGACGGCTGAGCGCCCGGATCGGCCAGGTGATCGAGATCCAGCGCCTGTAACAGTAACCGCCCGCCGCCGTCCGGCCGCACGTTCAGCTGCGGAGAAATCAGGTTGGTGCCAAGCGATAACGGCTGCGGTGCAGTGCGCGCCAGAAAGCTGCAGGCCACCGCATCAGGCTTGCTGGTGTCAATCAGCGCCAGTTCCAGACCAAGCTTATGCAGCAGCTGATTGGCCCAGCGTCCGGTCGCCAGTACCAGCCGGTCGCCCTGCCACTGCTCACCCTGCTCCAGCTGCACCGTCACGCCTTCCGCATTTTCACTAATGTGCTGAATCGCCTGATGCTGATGCAGTACCGCGCCGTGCGCCTGCGCCTCTGACCACAGCCGTGCCAGATACAGCGCTGGATAGAGCACCGATTCCGTTGGAAAATGCCAGATGCTGCCGTGTACCGCAGACGCGCGCAGTTCAGGAATTTCCTGCTGCAGCTCGGCCAGCGTCCTTTGCCGTGCCGCATAGCCAGCGGCCTGCAAGGCGGTGGCACGCTGCTGCAGTTGCTGTTCGGCTTCACCCGCGCCGGCCCACTCCCAGGTGCCACAAGGTTCCAGCCAGCGCACGCCATTGGTCTGCGTCAGCTGCAGCCGGATATGCTCCTCCATCGCCAGCGCATTGAGGCGGTGGTAGCTGGCAGGCTGTTTGCCGTTGGAGTTTACCCAGGCAAATGTGGTGCTGCTGGTGCCCGCGCCCATGTGTTGCCGGTCAAAGAGGGTCACCTGCGCCCCCTGCCGCGCCAGCGCCCACGCCACGGCGAGGCCGATCACACCCGCACCGATTACCGCCACTTTTTGCGTCGTCATAGCTGTCTCCTCTGCTCGCCCAACATCATAACAGTCACCGCAGCGAAAACTGGCCTGAGGGTCATAGGAATTACTTCTCAGATTATTCAATAAATAAAAAAAGCGTGACGGTGCGTTAAAGTCGCTTCGCTCGCTGGCGCACTCCCCTTACCGGGTCTACGGTTAATTGAAAAAGCACAAGAATTTAACTAACCATGGAAAGCCGCTATGACCGCCCATGTCGATACCACAGCAAGCCAGGAAAGCGATCTCCTTCAGTTGCATCACGCATTGCAGGCCCATCTTGAACATTTATTGCCTGCCGGGCAGCAGGCCGATCGCGTTCGGGCCGCGATGCGTGCCGGCACGCTGGCACCGGGCAAACGTATTCGTCCGCTCTTGCTGCTGCTGGCAGCACGCGATATGGGCTGTGACGTGGCGCAGCAGGGTATCCTTGATCTTGCCTGTGCGGTCGAAATGGTGCACGCCGCATCACTGATCCTTGACGACATTCCATCAATGGATAACGCCCGGATGCGACGTGGGCGCCCGGCAATCCACTGTGAATATGGGGAAAACGTGGCGATCCTGGCGGCGGTCGCGCTACTCAGCCGCGCCTTTGAGGTGATTGCACTCGCGCCGGGTCTGCCGGCAACGCACAAAGCCGAAGCCATTGCCGAGCTCTCCTCTGCCGTGGGCCTGCAGGGACTGGTTCAGGGTCAGTTCCAGGATCTGCATGACGGCGCACACAGCCGCAGTCCGGAAGCCATCACCCTGACCAACGAACTGAAAACCAGCGTCCTGTTTCGCGCCACGCTGCAAATGGCGGCGATTGCGGCCGATGCGTCAGTGCAGGTGCGTCAGCGTTTAAGCTATTTTGCGCAGGATTTAGGTCAGGCATTCCAGTTACTGGACGACCTGGCAGATGGCTCTAAACACACCGGCAAGGACTGTCATCAGGATCAGGGCAAATCCACGCTGGTGCAGATGCTGGGTCCGGAAGGGGCTGAACGTCGTCTGCGCGACCATTTAAGCAGCGCCGATGCACACCTTGCCTGCGCCTGCCATCGCGGTGTCGCCACCCGTCAATATATGCACGCCCTGTTTAATCAACAGCTGGCGATGTTTAACTGAAGCCGGTCATACCTATGGGGCATTTTGCCGTTATTGCGCCACCGCTCTACAGCCACTTTCACGCATTGCAGGCACTGGCGCAAACGCTGCTGGCGCGCGGACACCGCATCACCTTTATCCAGCAAAGCGATGCACGCACCTTGCTGAGCGACGAGCGCATTGCCTTTGTGGCCGTCGGCGAGCGCACGCATCCTGCCGGATCGCTCTCCAGCGAACTCAGGCGGCTGGCCGCACCGGGCGGGCTGTCGCTGTTTCGCGTGATTCACGATCTGGCCAGCACCACCGATATGCTGTGCCGCGAACTGCCCGCGGTGCTGAAACGGCTGCAGGTCGATGGCGTGATTGCCGACCAAATGGAAGCGGCTGGCGGTCTGGTGGCAGAGGCGTTACAGCTGCCGTTCGTGTCGGTGGCCTGCGCGCTGCCGGTCAATCGCGAAGCGGCCATTCCACTGGCGGTAATGCCCTTTCGCTTTGCTCAGGATGAGAAAGCGCTGCAGCGCTATCAGGCCAGCAGTGACATCTACGACCGCATCATGCGTCGTCATGGCGCTGTAATTGCTCGTCATGCGCGCGCCTTCGGCCTGCCCGAACGCCATGGCTTACATCAGTGTCTGTCGCCGCTGGCGCAAATCAGTCAGCTGGTGCCCGCTTTTGATTTTCCACGTCAGCAACTGCCAGCCTGCTATCACAGCGTCGGCCCGCTGCGGACTCCAGTCGCTAGCGGCGCGCTCGCCGCACCCTGGCCAGCGCTGCGCCAGCCGGTGGTGTATGCCTCGCTTGGCACGCTACAGGGACATCGCTTTCGCCTGTTTCTGCATCTGGCTCAGGCCTGCCGCAATCAGCAGCTGTCGCTGGTGGTGGCACACTGTGGCGGGTTGACTGCCAGCCAGGCACATCAGCTCAGACTGGCCGGGGCTGCGTGGGTAACCGATTTTGTGGATCAGCGGGCGGCGCTGCAGCATGCGCAACTGTTTATCACTCACGCCGGTCTGAACAGTGCGCTGGAAGCACTGGAATGCGGCACGCCGATGCTGGCGCTGCCGATCGCCTTCGATCAGCCCGGCGTGGCGGCACGTATTGAGTGGCACGGCGTCGGCCGACGCGCCTCACGTTTCAGCCGCGTCGCGCAACTGGAGCGACACCTGCAACAATTGCTGAGTGACGATCGCTATCGTCTGCGCATGTCAGCCATTCAGGCGCAGCTGCAGCGGGCCGGTGGCTGTACGCGCGCGGCGGATATTGTCGAGCAGGCGCTGTGTCAGCAGCAAATCGTGCTGGCGGAGGCCACCTGATGCGCGCACCTTACGATGTTATTCTGGTCGGTGCCGGCCTGGCTAACGGGCTGATTGCGCTGCGTTTACGCCAGCTGCAGCCCGCACTTAAAATTTTGCTGCTGGAGAGTCAGGCTCAGCCGGCCGGCAATCATACCTGGTCGTTCCATCGCGACGACGTCAGCGAAGCGCAGTTTCGCTGGCTCGAGCCGCTGCTTTCGGCGCGCTGGCCCTGTTATCAGGTACGCTTCCCCACCCTGCGTCGCCAGCTGGATGGGGAATATTGCTCCATTGCCTCGGAGGATTTTGCCCGGCACTTGCAGCAGGTGCTCGGTGCCGCGCTACGCACCGCAGCGCCAGTCAGCGCCGTCTCGCCCACCGGGGTCAGACTGGCGGATGGCGGGATGTTACAGGCGCAGGCGGTGATTGACGGACGCGGGCTGCAGCCGACACCGCATCTGCAGCTCGGCTATCAGGCATTTGTGGGTCAGGAGTGGCAGCTGGCGGCGCCGCATGGCCTGCAGCAGCCAATATTGATGGACGCCAGCGTCGATCAGCAGCAGGGTTATCGCTTTGTTTACACCCTGCCGCTCAGTGCCAGCCGTTTACTGATTGAAGATACCCACTACATCAACCATGCCACGCTGGATGCCGCACAGGCGCGCCGGCACATTGCGGACTATGCCCACCAGCGCGGCTGGAATCTGCGCCAGCTGCTGCGCGAGGAGCACGGCTCGCTGCCGATCACGCTCAGCGGCGATATCGATCAGTTCTGGCAACAGCAGCACGGACAACCGTGCAGCGGGCTGCGCGCCGGACTGTTTCACGCCACCACCGGTTACTCGCTGCCCGCCGCGGTGGCGCTGGCGGAGAAGATTGCCAGCACGCTGCCCGCCGATGCCCATACGCTGAGCCACTGCATCGAATCCTTTGCCCGTCAGCACTGGCGCGAGCAGCGCTTTTTCCGTCTGTTAAATCGTATGCTGTTTCTTGCCGGACGGCCTGAACAGCGCTGGCGCGTGATGCAGCGTTTTTACCGGCTTGACGCCGGATTGATTAGCCGCTTTTACGCCGGGCAACTGCGCCTCAGCGATAAAGCACGCATTCTGTGCGGCAAACCGCCGGTCCCTCTCGGCGAAGCGCTGCGCGCATTGATGATGACCTCTCCGTTACCAGGGAAGAAATAATGAAACGCACCTATGTGATTGGCGCAGGCTTCGGTGGCCTGGCGCTGGCGATTCGTCTGCAAGCGGCCGGCGTGCCGGTCACGCTGCTGGAACAGCGCGATAAGCCTGGCGGGCGCGCCTATGTTTATCAGGATCAGGGTTTTACCTTTGATGCCGGTCCGACGGTGATTACCGATCCCAGCGCTATCGAGGCGCTGTTTACGCTGGCAGGCAAGCAACTCAGTGATTATGTCGACCTGATGCCGGTGACGCCGTTTTATCGCCTGTGCTGGGAAGACGGCAGGCAGCTGGACTACGACAACAATCAGGCGCAGCTGGAGCAGCAGATTGCTACTTTTAACCCGCAGGATGTCGCCGGTTACCGCCAGTTTCTGGCCTATTCACAGGATGTGTTTCGTGAGGGCTATCTGAAACTGGGCACCGTGCCTTTTCTGCATTTCCGCGACATGCTGCGTGCCGGGCCACAGCTGGGTCGGCTGCAAGCCTGGCGCAGTGTCTACAGCATGGTGGCGAAATTTATTCAGGACGATCATCTGCGCCAGGCTTTTTCCTTTCACTCGTTGCTGGTCGGCGGTAATCCTTTTGCAACGTCTTCGATCTATACCTTAATTCACGCACTGGAGCGCGAATGGGGCGTGTGGTTTCCGCGCGGCGGTACCGGCGCGCTGGTTGATGGCATGGCGCGGCTGTTTCGCGATTTGGGCGGTGAACTGCTGCTCAACGCCGAAGTCAGCCAGCTGGAGACCGAGGGTAACCGCATCAGCGGTGTACAGCTGAAGGATGGGCGCCGTTTTGCCGCCGCCGCCGTTGCGTCAAATGCTGACGTGGTGCATACCTACGATCGCCTGTTAAGCCAGCATCCTGCGGCGCGTAAACGCGCGGCGACGCTGAAGCGCAAGCGGATGAGCAACTCGCTATTTGTGCTCTATTTTGGTCTTAATCATGCCCACCCGCAGCTGGCGCATCACACCGTGTGCTTTGGTCCGCGCTATCGTGAATTGATCGATGAGATCTTCAATAGCAGCCAGCTGGCGGAAGATTTCTCGCTGTATCTGCATGCGCCCTGCTCCAGCGATCCGTCGCTGGCACCGGCGGGCTGCGGCAGTTTTTACGTGCTGGCGCCGGTGCCGCATCTCGGTACCGCCGCAATTGACTGGCAACAGGAAGGACCGCGCTTGCGCGATCGCATTTTTGCTTATCTGGAGGAGCACTATATGCCGGGTCTGCGACAGCAGTTAGTGACACACCGTATGTTTACGCCGTTTGATTTTCGCGACACGCTGCACGCGCATCAGGGCTCAGCGTTTTCGCTCGAACCCATTTTGACGCAAAGTGCCTGGTTCCGGCCGCATAACCGCGATGCCGACATCACTAACCTTTATCTGGTGGGGGCTGGCACGCATCCCGGTGCCGGTGTGCCAGGCGTGATCGGCTCCGCGAAAGCGACCGCCCAGTTGATGGTGGAGGATCTGACCGGATGAACCAACCGCCGCTGATTGAGCAGGTCACCCAAACCATGGCGCAGGGCTCCAAAAGTTTCGCCAGCGCTACCCGGCTGTTTGATCCTCCAACGCGCCGCAGTACGCTGATGCTGTACGCATGGTGTCGTCACTGTGACGATGTGATAGATGGTCAGACGCTGGGCGAAGGCGGCACGCAGCACGCGGTGGCGGATGCCCAGGCGCGGATGCGCCACCTGCAAATCGAAACCCGCCGCGCCTACAGCGGTGCCCACATGGATGAACCGGCGTTTCGTGCCTTTCAGGAAGTGGCGCTGACGCATCAGCTTCCCCAGCAGCTGGCGTTTGATCATCTGGAAGGGTTTGCGATGGATGCGCGTGAAGAACGTTACGCGTGTTTCGGGGACACGCTGCGTTACTGCTATCACGTGGCCGGCGTGGTGGGGTTAATGATGGCGCGCGTGATGGGCGTACGTGATGAGCGCGTACTCGATCACGCCTGTGATTTGGGTCTGGCGTTTCAGCTGACCAATATCGCACGGGATATCGTTGAGGACGCGGAGAATGGCCGCTGCTATCTGCCACAAAGCTGGCTGGATGAGGCCGGACTGAGCGCCGCTCAGCTTGCCGATCCGCAACATCGCGCAGCGCTGGCCCCGCTGGCGGCGCGTCTGGTGCGCGAGGCTGAACCTTACTATCAGTCAGCGCGCAGCGGGCTACCCGGACTGCCGCTCCGTTCGGCGTGGGCGATCGCCACCGCGCGCGGCGTCTATCGGGAAATTGGCGTAAAAGTGCAGCATGCCGGTGCCCGGGCGTGGGATGCGCGCCAGCGTACCAGTAAAGGCGAAAAGCTGGCGCTGCTGGTGAAAGGTGCCGGCGTCGCGCTTACTTCGCGCCTTGCTCATCCCCAGGCGCGTCCTGCCGGTCTGTGGCAGCGTCCGCGTTGACACGACGCCCATGGCGCTGGCGCAGCGTCGCCTGCAGCTTGTGCAGCGGCGGGGCGTAAAGAAAGCCAAAGGAAACGCAGCCCTCCCGTCCCCGCACCGCATGATGCATGCGGTGCGCCATATACAACCGCTTCAGATAACCTTTACGCGGAATGTAGCGGAACGGCCAGCGCTGATGGACCAGGCCGTCATGCACCATAAAATAGAGCGCGCCATAAGTCGTCATGCCAGCGCCAATCCACTGCAGCGGCCAGACACCGTTGACACCCAGCCAAATCAGGCCAATCGACAACAGCGCAAACACCACGGCATACAGGTCGTTGAGCTCAAATTTGCTCTCATGCGGTTCATGATGCGACAAATGCCAGCCCCATCCCCAGCCATGCATAATGTATTTATGCGACAGCGCCGCGACGATCTCCATCAGTATCACGGTAGCCAGCAGGATAAGCGCATTCCATAACCAGAGCATCATTGGTCCATTTGCGAAGAGTGAGAGTATAAAGGTGGACGTGGATAGCGAAAGGCGCAAGTCCCCGGCAAAAAAACGCACCGGCAGCGTAAATACCAGCCAGGTCACAGATGCGTGCTGTCACCGTCAGACAAGCAAAGCGGCAAGAAGGTTATCCTGGAAGGCGGCCGGGTGGCTCTGCTTTACATCGATTTAACAGCTGGTTAGTATAGCCAGCGGTTCAGCGGTCCAGGCTGCTGCGTAGGCGTTAACGTCAATCAACGCACCATATGCAGAGACTTTCTGCCTCATTTCCATGGTGCGCAAACATGTCCCATACCGCTTTATCTGCTGATTCTGCCCTGCGTCGTTCCGGCTTTTTCCTGCTACTGCTGTTACTCACCGCCGCCAACTTACGCACGCCCATTACCGCCACCGGGCCGGTGCTGGAAAATATTCGCCTGACATTTGGCCTGAGCGCCAGCGCTGCCGGCGTGATTAACTTTTTACCGCTGCTGATGTTCGCCACGCTGGCACCGCCAGCCGCCTGGTTCGGCAATCGCTTTGGCCTGGAGCGCAGTCTGTGGGGGGCGTTACTCCTGATCGTCCTGGGTTCACTGCTGCGAATCAGCGGCAGCGAAACGGCACTGTGGCTGGGTACGCTGATTCTCAGCAGCGGGATCGCGGCGGCCAACGTCCTGCTGCCGCCGCTGATTAAGCGTGATTACACCGCGCACACCGCGCGTTATATCGGGCTGTATGCCATGACCATGGGCATCACCGCCAGCATCGCTTCCGGCGTGGCCGTGCCGCTGGCCGAACTCAGCAGCGCCGGCTGGCGTCTGTCGCTGGCGGTCTGGCTGATTCCGGCGCTGATCGCGCTGCTGGCGTGGCTGCCGCAGCTGAAAAATCCCGCGACGCTTGAGCAGCGCGCGACAGAGGTCACCGTAACGCGTTCGCCGTGGCGTTCCGCGATCGGCTGGCAGGTTTCGCTGTTCATGGCCAGCCAGTCGCTGCTGTTTTATACCCTGATTGGCTGGTTTACCCCGTTCGCACAGGATAATGGCATCAGTCAGCTCCAGGCGGGCGGCATGTTGTTCGTCTATCAAATCGTGGCGATCGCCTCCAATCTGGCTTGTATGCGGGCGCTGAAGCAGCTGCGCGATCAGCGTCTGATCGGGCTGCTGGCTTCGCTGTCGATCTTCATCGCGGTGACCGGCCTGCTGCTGGCACCCGCATGGTCGCTATTGTGGCTGATTCTGGCAGGCCTCGGTGCGGGCGCCTCGCTGCTGATCAGCCTGTCACTGTTTAATTTACGCACCCGGGACCATCGCCAGGCCTCGAAACTCTCCGGCATGGCGCAGTGCGTGGGGTACGGGCTGGCGGCGCTGGGACCGCTGTGCTTCGGCATGCTGCATGATGTCAGCGGTAGCTGGCAGCTCCCGCTGCTGATGCTGTTGGCGGTAAGCGCGCTGCAAATGGCGATGGCGCTGCTGGCCGGACGCGACCGCGCTATCTGACCTCAGACCGTGACGGCGTTAAGCGCCTCCTGCCGTTCCAGTTCGCGCACGCGTGGGATCACTTCACGCCCAAAGAACTCCACCTCTTCATGGAAATGCAGAAACGCCAGCAGCAGTAAATCCACGCCAGCGCGTTTCTGCTCCATGATGCGCTCAGCAATTTGCTGCGGCGTGCCAATCAGATTGGTTTTGAAACCGTCGTTGTATTGCACCAGATCCTCGAAGGAGGATTTGGCCCAGTTGCCCTCGCCTTCCGGCGACGCGCTGCCGGCATTTTTCACCTCATGCTGGAAGCCTTTCACTGCATCCGGATTGGCTTTGGCGATGATCTCCTGCAGCACCGCCTGGGCTTCCTGTTCGCTCTCGCGGGCGATGACAAAACCATTCAGGCCGATTTTAACGGCGTGCTGATTGACGGCGGCTTTGGCACGGATATCGTCCACCTGCTGGCGTACGCCCTGTGGCGTGTTGCCGTTGGTGAAGTACCAGTCAGACACCCGTGACGCCATGTCGCGCGCGGCGCGCGAGCTGCCGCCCTGGAAAATTTCCGGTAGCGGATCGAGTGGTTTCGGCTTGAGCGCGTAGTCGCGGAAGCGATAAAAATCCCCGGCGAAGCTGAAGCTGCTTTCACGCCAGATGCCGCGCAGGCAGCGAATGAACTCTTCCGAACGCAGATAGCGCTCTTCGTGATCGAGCCAGGGTTCACCAATCGCTTTGAACTCGCCGCGAAACCAGCCGCTGACAATGTTCACCGCGATGCGCGGACCGTAAAGATGGCTGATGGTGGCGATCTGCTTCGCCGCCAGCGTCGGGTTCCACGGCCCCGGCAGCAGCGCGGCAATCACTTTGAGTTTTGTGGTGTGGCTCAGCAGATCCTGAGAGAAGGTGACTGATTCGTGCTGATTATCAGCGCCATAGCCAGCGGTGAAGCGAATCTGCGTCAGGGCATAATCGAAGCCAGCGCGTTCAGCGATTTTCGCCAGTTCACGGTTGTACTCCGCGTCCCAGCGCGTGCGCTGCTCGATCTGACTGATGACTAAACCACCTGAAACATTAGGTACCCAGTAAGCAAACTGCAGCGGTTTTACCTGTGACATAGGTTTCTCCTGAGACTTCTTATAGCTGGACTAACGGAAAATTATCTTCATTAATGCTTTTGGCTATAAGAGGCTATGCAGTGAGCGTGCCAGTTCCTGGCAGAGATTAAACGCCTGATTTGCGGGCTAACTGAATGAGAGGATGAGGAATGTCTGTTGCGGATGCAGCAGCCGCTGTCGCCAGGCTGTTGCAATTGCAGCCGCTCCGGCGAAAAGGGCGCTACTCCGCGTGCTGAAAAGCCTGCAGCGCGCTTCGGGTGGCGGCATCGTCAACGGCGGCACTGAGCAGCGCATCAAGCAGACCAGGAAAGCGCGCGTCCAGATCGTCGCGCCGCAGTGACAGCAGATTCTCGCGGCCAGAGGGTTTTTGCCAGATTACGCCGCTGTCACGCAGTACCCGCCAGTGATGGGTTAAGGTTGATTTGGATACGCCTTGCAGCAGCGAACCGCAGCTGCGCGCCTCCCCCTGTGCCAGCAGCGCGACGACCGCCATGCGCATCGGATTGCCCAGCGCGGCCAGCACATTCTCCAGCCTGATGGCGTCACGCGACGGATGATTTTCCAGCATTGCTTATCTCTGTAAGGGCGTAAGACAGCAAATTATCCGTGAGTCGGCGGGCGATGTATAGCGCAGTACGAGCGGTGCGCCAATCGCGCTGCGCTAATTTACGATGTCACATTGCTGCTCTATGCTTGTCACCATCTTCCACTCTTTCTTCATCACAACATGAATGCAAATCCGATAGCGCATCCCGCTGCTTTGCGGTCCCTCCAGGCGTTGTGTCTGGTCAATTTTTTCATGGCCGACGTGCGGGATGGACTGGGCCCTTTCCTGGGGATCTTTCTTACCGAGCATGGCTGGAGAGCGGATGATATTGGCTGGGCGATGACTGCCGCCGGTTTAGCCGGTCTGCTGGCTACGCTGCCGGCGGGTCTGGCAACCGATGCCACGCACCATAAAAAAGGGCTGCTGATTCTGGCCTCACTGCTTATTACGCTGGCCACCCTGATGCTGTGGTGGTTTCCTTACGGTGGAGTGGTGGTTGGCTCGCAGGTGGTTACCGGCCTCGCGGCCGCGCTTATTGCCCCGTTACTGACCGGCGTCACCCTCGGCCTGACCGGCTCTCAGGGGTTCAGCCAGCAGATGGGTAGAAACGAGGCGTTCAATCATGGCGGCAATATGACTGCCGCGCTGTTTGCCGGGTTTGCGGTCTGGCTGTGGGGCACCGATGCGGTTTTTATCCTGATGACCGCGATGGCACTGTGCGCATGTTTTGCCGTGGCCGCCATTCAGCGTAACGCGATCGATGACCGCGCGGCGCGCGGCGGTGCCCGACAGCAGGCCGCAGAGCTTCCTGGTTTCTCTGCCCTGCTGCGCAATCCGGTGCTGCTGATTACCGGCCTGACGCTGCTGCTGTTTCACCTCGGCAACGCCGCGCTGTTGCCGATGCTGGGCATTCGCGCGGCGGCAACGCACAGCGGACAGCTCAGCCCCGGTGTTTATACCGCTGCAACCGTGGTGATTTCGCAATGCGTGATGATTCCCGTGGCGCTATTCGCCGCCCGAAACGCCAGCCGCCTCGGTTTCCCGCTGCTGATCACCCTCGCGCTGGTGGTGCTGCCGGTGCGTGCCGGCATCGCCTCCCTGTTCGATGGCACCTATGCGATGGTACCGGTACAGATTCTTGATGGTCTGGCCGCCGGGCTGCTGGGCGTGGCAGTACCGGGCTACATCGTCAGCGTGCTTGACGGCAGCGGACACACCAATGCCGGCCAGAGTTTCGTCATGCTGATGCAGGGCGTGGGCGCGGCATGCAGTCCGGCACTGACCGGCAGCATCGCCGCCGCCTGGTCTTATCAGGTCGCTTTCGCCGTGCTCGGCAGCATCGCCCTCGCCGCACTGATGCTCTGGAGCCTCAGCCAGCGCATCCGATGGGTTAAAAGCCGGGCGTGAGGGGATATCTTTCCACCCGGCTTGAGTCGCGCTTCGATAAGCCGGGATAATCCCTATTCCGTCCGGGCGCTGGCGCGGTTAGTGAGCTGTGCTTTGGCCAGGGTGCGTGCCAGGATTGAAGAATAGAGCGGTTTGCCACCAAAGAACTGCGCCGCTAGCGTTGCGCCCAGGCAGGTGATGATCATCGGCAGAATCAGTTGATAATTATTGGTCATTTCCAGCACCAGCACGATGCCGGTAAGCGGCGCGCGCACCGAGGCGGCGAACAGCGCGCCCATCCCGGCGACGGCAAAGGTGGCGGCTTCCAGCTGATAATGCGGGAACCAGTCGGCGCTCAGCTGACCAAAGCAGGTGCCCAGCAGCGTGCCCAGCGTCAGCATGGGCGCAAAAATGCCGCCCGGCGCGCCTGAAGAGAAGCAGCAAATGGTGACCAGCGTGCGCAGCGCGAAGAGAGCAAACAGCGCCAGCGCGCCATAGTGTCCGGTAGCGAAATCCGGAATCAGCGTCGTTCCGCCGCTCACCGCCTGCGGCAGCAGTAAACCCAGCATGCCGCACAGTCCGGCCAGCAGGCTACCGAACAGCACCCAGCGCCCGGTACGTCCGAGATGCAGGCGCTGAAACTGGTCCTGTGCGAGAAATATCAGCCGGTTGAACGCCACGCCGCAGCCACCAAACAGCACACCCAGCACCAGATAGAGCCACAGCGTCTCGGTGGGCGCGTCACGCAGCTGACCGATATTAATGATGGCTTCGTTACCGTTGAGCACGCGAAAGACAATGCTCGACATGATCACGCCAACAAACACCGCTTTTATCGATATCAGGCTATAGCGAAACTGCGGGCGCATCTCTTCGATAATGAACAAAATGCCGGCCAGCGGCGCGTTGAACGCCGCCGAAAGCCCCGCCGCGGCACCGGTCGCCAGCAGCGTATGACGCGATTCGGAATCGCGCACGCGAAACAGATCGAGGCACATACCACCGATGTTGCCGCCAATCTGCACCGTGGGTCCTTCGCGTCCCAGCACCATGCCAGAGCCCAGCGCACCCATGCCGCCGATAAATTTAACCGGCAGCACGCGCCACCAACGCACCGGGCGCAGCTCTTCCAGCGCGCCCTCGATTTCCGGAATACCCGAGCCTCCCGCCTCTGGCGCGAAGCGGCGCACCAGAAAATAGCCGATGCCGCCCAGCAGCGCCGAAATAAAAAACGCGCTCAGCAACGCCATGGCCAGGTTATCCGCTCGCTCTGTCAGCCAGCCGATCCGCAGGTGGAGAATAAAATTGACCGCGCGATCGAAAGCCACACCCACCAGCCCGGTAAGGATACCGACCAGCGCGGCCAGCAGCAGCAATGCCAGCGGGGTTTTATCGCGTCGCAGCAGTTTTTGCAGCAGCATAAAGCGCCCGGCGCGCATCGCGTTGGCAGGCTCGGTGGCATCAGGTAAGGCAGACATCGTCATCCTCAATTACAACAGTTGAGCGCATTGGCAGCGCCGGAAAGAGTTTGGGCTTAGCATAACCAAAATTGCCTGATCGGTAACTCAATCATTCGCAACATAATTTTACCTCAGGTCGCGCGATGTGGCGTAGGCGCCAGGCTGGGTTGCGATCGGGCGCAACAAACCGGGCAGAAAATCCGCTACGCGGTGCAGGCTTGCTGCAGCATGCTCACAGAATTTTGCGCGGTGGATTGACGCGCCGACGGCAAATCACCATGATCGCGCCAGGATTAGTCACCCCGGAGCCACAAGGTGTCGGAACTCAGTAATGCATTGCTTGAAGAGATTGTCACGGACGTACGCCCCCTCACCCGTCAGGGCAAAGTGGCAGATTACATCCCGGCGCTGGCCGGCGTGGATGCCGATCAACTGGGCATCGCCATTGCCACTGCCGATGGTCGCAGCTACCAGGCCGGCGATGCGGGCACGCGCTTTTCAATCCAGTCCATTTCCAAAGTCCTGTCGCTCACCGTCGCGCTGACGCTGTACGAGGACGCCGAGATCTGGCAGCGCGTAGGCAAAGAGCCATCCGGCCAGGCATTCAATTCACTGGTGCAGCTTGAACTGGAACAGGGAAAGCCGCGCAATCCATTCATTAACGCCGGCGCGCTGGTAATGTGCGATTTGCTGGAAGGCCGGCTCACCGCGCCACGCCAGCGCATGCTGGAGTTTGTGCGTCGTCTGGCACAGCAGCCGGACATTCAGTATGACCGTGTGGTCGCGCGCTCTGAATATGAGCACTCGGCGCGTAACGCCGCCATTGCCTGGCTGATGAAGTCGTTTGGCAACTTTCATAATGACGTCAGTAAAGTAATGGAAACCTACTTTCACTACTGCTCGCTGGCGATGAGCTGCAGCGAACTGGCGCGCACGTTTCTCTATCTCGCCAATCACGGTCGCACGCTGGATGATGAGTGGGCGGTGATCTCTGCACGCCAGGCGCGGCAGGTGAACGCACTGATGATGACCAGCGGCATGTACGACGGCGCCGGAGAGTTTGCCTGGCGCGTGGGCATGCCGGCTAAATCCGGCGTCGGCGGCGGGATTGTCGCAGTGATTCCCGGTGAGATGAGTATTGCCGTCTGGTCACCGGCGCTGGATCATTCCGGTAACTCGCTGGCCGGCACCGCCATGCTGGAGAAACTCACGGAGCGGCTGGGGAGATCGATATTTTAAGGCCCGGCTCATACTGAGAGGCTTCCCTGTAAATAAAAAGAGTTAAACAATGAGCCGCCCGTTTATATCGGTGCGCATAAATGCGCACCCTACGAAAATCGTGTAATTCCTTGCTGATTGCGATCGATGGCGTGCAATAAAGTTGCAAGTGACCTGTTTATATCGGTGCGGATCAATGCGCACCCTGTGCAAATAGTGCAAATACCTTGTAGGGTCGCCATTAATGGCGACCACAAATTCTGAGCAATGACAGTTCTTGCCATCAGACTCCACTCATCCTTCAGCAATGAGAAATAGTGTTTCTCTAATGTACTCATCAGGTTGCAATTAAGTTAACAAACACACCACGTTAAGTGACTCTTTTCAAAAGGTGCGAATTTTGTCGCTCCCGGCCTCACTTTTATTAACCCTTGTGCGGCAATCGCGTTACACTTCGGCCTCATTTGTTGAAGCACTCAGTATTTGCCATGACGTTTTCCTATCACTTTCGCCAGCGCCTGACCGCCTGCGTCGCCATTGTGGCGGTGCTGCTGCTGTTCGTCGCGCCGATTGTGTCGAAAACGCTGCTGGAGCGGCAAACGCGCATTGACCCCGTGGCGTCGCACAGCCCTTCATCTGCCATGCCAATGCACCATCACGATATGCCGATGGAGATGGCGATGCCGGGCATGATGCATCACAACATGGACGACGGCGAATTTGCCTGTGGCTATTGTGATTTGCTGGTGCATGTTCCGCTGATGATGTGGGTGTTTATCCCGTTCATCTGGCTGATGCTGGTGATCTCGCGCGCCCCACCGCTGCCGCCGCTGGTGGCACCCCGGCCGCGCCGCTTCAGCGGTACCCATCGTCCGCGCGCGCCACCGGTTTTTCTTTCCTGCTGAATCTCATCAATCGGTACAACGCCTGCGCTGTGCCCTGACATTCTCTTATCGGAAGGAAGACGGCTTTGTCTGCTGTTCACTCTGCAGCACCGCGCGGCGCGGTGCTTAATCTGCTACGCCGCTTACATTTTTACATTGGCCTGTTTGTCGCGCCGTTCATCTTCGTGGCGGCGCTAAGCGGCACGCTGTATGTGCTGACGCCGCAGCTGGAAAATCTGATCTACGCCGATGCGCTCACCGCGCAGCCGCAGGGCAATGCGCAACCGCTCTCGGCGCAGATCGCCGCGGCACGCGCCTATGCGGGCGAAAATCAGCACATTTATGCGGTTCGACCTGCGCCCGCCGCGCGCGATACCACGCGCGTACAGTTCAGCGATGCCACACTCGGTCCGTCGCAGTCGCGCGCGGTGTTTATCGATCCCTACAGCCTCAAAGTAACCGGCGACATGACGGTATACGGCACCAGTGGCGTGTTGCCGCTGCGCACCACGCTCGATCTGCTGCACAGCAGCCTGTTACTCGGTGACTTTGGTCGCAACTACAGCGAACTGGCAGCGAGCTGGCTGTGGGTGGCCGCGCTCGGCGGCGTGCTGCTGTGGCTGGACACGCGGCCAAAACGCCGGCTGAAAACCGTGCGAAAGGGGTTTGCCTTTAACCGGCACTGGCACATCACGCTGGGGCTGACGCTGCTGCTCGGGCTGCTGTTCTTCTCCGTTACCGGCCTCACCTGGTCACAATGGGCAGGTAGCAATATCGATAAGATGCGCACCGAGCTTAACTGGCTGACGCCACAGGTGAATACGGCGCTCAGCGGTGATGCGCCCGCCGCGCCGGCCGATCCTCACGCCGATCACCGCAGTATGCCGGACATGGACATGACCAGCATGCCGATGTCGTCGATGGCGAAACCGGCGGCGCAGCCGGCGAAGTCACTGCCGGCAAATGCCGCCGACGCTGACTGGGATCGCGTGCTGGCGGCGGCGCGTCAGGATGGCATCCGCGCGGCTAAAGTGGAGCTGCGCCAGCCGAAGAGCGAGGGCAAAGCCTGGACTGTCAGCGAGATTGATCGCAGCTGGCCCACCCAGGTGGATGCGGTGTCCGTGAATCCGCACAGCTTCGCGATTGTCGATCACGTCTGGTTTGATCGCTTCCCGCTGGTGGCAAAACTGACGCGCTGGGGTGTCGATGCGCACATGGGCGTGCTGTTTGGCTGGCCTAATCAGCTGTTGCTGGCACTGTTTGGCCTGGGTTTGTGCAGCATGATTGTGCTGGGTTATCGCATGTGGTGGCTGCGCCGCCCGGCGCTGGATCAGGCCAGCCCGGCGCAAACCCTGAGCGCAAGCTGGCTGGCGCTGCCGCACTATGCCAAAGGGGTCTGCCTGATGCTGGCGCTGGCGCTCGGTTATGCCCTGCCGGTGATGGGCGTCAGCCTGCTGGCCTTCGTGCTGGTGGATGTACTGCGCTGGCGCAGACAACAGCGGGCGCCGATGAGCGAAGCGGAAATTCTCGCCGCGCAGCAGTCGCCGCTCGGTATCGTGCGGGCGCGCTTCACGGTGAAACGCAAGGAGATGCGTTACTACCTGCGTGGGCTGTTTATTCTGGCGCTGATTGTCGGTACGGTGATGAGCAATGCGATTATCGGCGGCGTGATCGATCAATACGGCATCCCGTTCAGCCACTGGACGCTGACCATGTATCTGACGCAGGGCTTTATGATCGCGCTTTACACCACGGTGTTCACCGCGCTGATGTCAATTCCGCTGTGGTATTTCTTCCTCGGCGAAAAGGATGATTCGCAGGGATAAGGCGTAAATAACGGCGGATGATCCCCCATCCGCCGTTTTGCCTGACAAATGTCAGCGTGTTATCCGACTCAGAAATCGGCCTTCAGCACCACGCGGTAATTAGCTTTACCGGCGCGTACGTGATCCAGCGCTTCATTGATTTTTGACATCGGGAACTCTTCCACCTGCGGTGCCACATCGGCGCGTGACGCCAGACGCATCAGCTTACGCAGCTGGCCCGGTGAACCGGTAGAAGAACCTGTTACCGCGCGATCGCCCAGAATCAGACTGAACGCTGGCACCTCAAATGGCTTCATCACCGCGCCCACGGTGTGGAACTTACCGTGCGGAGCCAGCGCCTGGAAGTACGGCTGCCAGTCCAGATCGACGGCTACGGTGCTGATAATCAAATCAAATTGCCCGGCCAGCGCGTTCAGTGCCTGCGGATCGCGGCTGTTGACCACACGATCGGCGCCCATGGCTTTGATGGATTCGGTTTTGCTGGCATTCGAACTGAACGCCGTAACTTCAGCACCCATGGCGCGCAGCAGTTTGATCGCCATATGGCCGAGGCCGCCAATACCGATTACGCCGACGCGGCTGGTAGCCGTTACATGGTGCATCAGCAGCGGTTTAAACACGGTAATCCCGCCGCACAGCAGCGGACCGGCAGAGGTAATGTCCATGGATTCCGGCAGCGGAATCACCCACTGCCAGTCGGCGCGCAGATGGCTGGCGAAACCGCCTTTGTTCATGATGGTGGGCACTGAACCGTTCTCACAGTTGACCTGCTCGCCGTTGATGCAGGCATCACAGTGCTGGCAGCTTTTCGCGGTCCAGCCGATACCCACGCGCTGACCGACCTTCAATCCTTTGTCCTGCGCCGCATCGCCGAGTGCGCTGATGCGACCAATCACTTCGTGACCGGCAATGACCGGATAAGAGGAAATGCCCCACTCGTTATCAATCATCGACAAATCAGAATGGCACACACCGCAGTAATCGACCTCAACCAGCACCTCTTCCGCCGCCAGCGGACCGGTTTCGTACTCGTACGGTACCAGCGCATCACCGGCGTTGTGTGCGGCATAACTTTTGATTTTCATTACTGTCCTCTGTTTTCAGCGTTGTTAACCCAGGAAGTCTAGCAGAGCGTATTGCATGATTATGATTAAATTTCAGCCAATTAGCGTCTATTAAGCGCAACGGGGAAAGAAAAGCATTTCGCGTTAAAGCGAATCGTGACTGGGCGGACTGCGGAACGCATGGCGCGCCTCTTCTATCAGCTGGCTGGCGGTGACGGTGGGCGGCAAACGCGTCAGCACTTTGCTGGCCTGCCAGTAACACAGCACCATCTCCTCGTTAGTTTCGTTCTCCGCCATTTCCCTTAAGCGCCTGCGCAGGCTCAGCACGTCCAGCGTTTGCTGTTCATCCACCATCTCAGCGATGGTTTGGTTGATGACCTGATGAATAATTTTCCAGGAAAGATCGGCAAACACGTTAAACCTCGTGACGTAGTAACGGGCTCCAGGCAAATGAGGAAAAGGTGCACGCCCAGCGGCATGCAAAATAATCCAACTGGGATAACTATAGCCGCTTATTTAACCAGCAGACGGCTGGCCGCCTGTGTTTGCGGTAGCTCACGGATCGGTAAATGAATTTTTTCTCTCAGCGCGCGTTGCAATGGCACTAAAACCCGGCACTGGCGCGCGACCACAGGATTTCGCAACAGATTTTACCTTGCGCTAAAACGGAGAATTCCGATAATCGCTATTTACTCATTTATATAGCGATAAGGAATCTCCGCGTGAAGACGCTTACCCTACTGTTAATGACTGCCGCCGGCGGATTGAGTTTACCGGCGCAGGCCGCTATGGATATCCGCGTGACGTATGCCGGCTCGATGGGAAAAGTGATGGATCAGGCACTGGGCCCGGCATTTGCACAACAGCATGACGGTAAGTATGAAGGTCAGGGCCAGGGGGCTTACGGCATGGCGCGCCTGCTGGCGAGCAAAAAAATCACTGCTGACGTGTTCGTGTCTATTACTCCCGGTCCGATGCAGATCCTGAAAGACGCCGGACTGATCGACAACGCAGTACCGGTAGCCAGCACCAGCATGGTGATCGCCTATAACCCGAAGGGGCCGTTTGCGCCGCAGTTTGCCGCAGCCAAAGGCAATGATGGCAGCTGGCTTCAGCTGCTGGCAGCGCCGGGACTGAAATTTGGTCGGACCGATCCGGTAAACGATCCTAAAGGCCAGAACATCATTTTCACCCTGCTACTGGCGCAGAAATATTACCGGCAGCCCGGCATCGCTGACCACATTCTCGGCGGTTACCAGAATCCCGCACAAACCCATCTGGAAGGTGGCTTGCTGACGCGGCTCGAGAGCGGTCAGGTGGATGCAGCTGCGGGCTATGAAAGCGAAGTGATTTCTGCCCATCTGCCTTACATCGCGCTGCCCGATGAAATCAACCTCAGCAATCCGGCGATGGCGACTAAGTGGTACAACACGGTCAGCTTTAGCGTCAAAGACAGCCAGGGTAAAGATAAAGTGCTGCACACCCAGCCACTGGTCTACTACGCGGCGGTGCTCAGGAATGCGCCGCACGGTACGGCCGCTGGCAAAGCCTTTGTAGATTTCATGCTGAGTCCGTCAGGACAGGCGCTGTTTAAACAGCAAGGCTATGCCGCACCGAAGGGCGATGGGCTTTATACGCCATGAAAATCCGCCATGCTGGCGCGCTGTGGCTGTCGCTGCCCGCCCTGGTGCTGCTGGCCGTACCGTTTATCACCCTGACGGACGTTACACACTGGCAACACCTGCGGCTGGCGTGGGGTGACGGCGCGGCGATTACCACTTCGCTCAGTCTGGGAGCGATCGCGCTGGTGCTGATTTTTCTGACCGGCTTACCGCTGGCCTGGTGGCTGTCGCAGGCGCGGGGAAAAATACGCTGGCTGGTGGAAACGCTGGTGATGATCCCGCTGCTGACGCCGCCGCTGGCGATGGGAATCCTGCTGGTCAGCGCTTACGGTCCGTACAGTTTACCCGGCCAGTTGCTGAGCAAGCTGGGCTGGACGCTGGTGAACAATCCCGCCGCCTTTATTCTGGCGCAGTGGTATGGCGCGCTGCCCTACTTTGTCACCAGCGCACGCTCGGCGTTTATCGCGGTGCCGCAGGAGATCCTTGAAGCGGGTCGGACGCTGGGTGCCGCGCCGTGGCCGCGCTTCTGGCGGCTGGCGCTGCCCCTGGCCGCACCGGGCCTGGCGTCGGCTACGGCACTGGCGTGGGTGCGGGCGATGGGCGAATTCGGCATTGTGATGATTTTCGCCTGGTTTCCCCACGGAATACCGGCGCAGCTGTATAACAATCTGCAAAACGACGGCGTGGATGCGGTGTATGTGCTGTTGTGGCTGTTACTGCTGTTTACCCTGCCGGTACCGCTGCTGTGTGCGCTGGCTTCCCGGCGCAGTCTTCCCGGCAACACGGCGCTGCATTAAAGGCGGGCGCGCTGCTCACTTTCACGCATTGCCAGCTGAATCGTCTGCAGCAGTGATTCAATGTCCAGCGGCCGGGTGAAGAAGGCAAAGGCGCCCCCGGCGAACATGTGGCGACAGGCCTCCAGCGTGTCATGCCCGGTCATGATGATTACCGGCAACAGCGGATGGCGTGCGCCCTGCTGCGCCAGCCAGCTCTGGTTACTGTTGTCCGGCTGACGCACGTCCAGCAGCAGACAGCCGCTTATCGCCTGCTGCCCGGCGGCAGCCGTTTCGAACGATGCCAGGTCGGCAAAGTCGGCGACATCATAATCTACAGTCCGCAGCAGAAATCCCAGTGACTCGCGCACGGACACATCATCATCCACTAACCATACTTTCGCGCCCATCGCGTACTCCGCATGTTGAAAATCAGGAAAATTTCGGCTCTGCCGCGGCGATGTCGCGCAACAGCAGCCAGGCCTGACGGTAGCTGGTTATCGATGGACGTGAAGTGCGCGGCAACGAGCACTCTCCCTGCGCCGATAAAAAAGCCCTCCGTTGAGGGAGGGCGATTTTTCCATAATTTGGCTTAGAACACCATTGGCACAAATCTGGTTAGCTGTTGCGTTGCAGGTGGCTGCTGACAAAAGCGCGACAGCGCGCAGAAATCGGTTCGCTAAACACCTGCTGCGGCGTTCCTGACTCCTCAATTTTACCCTGATGCAGAAACACCGCTTTGCTGGACACGTCCCGCGCGAAACCCATTTCATGCGTGACGATAATCATGGTGCGTCCCTCTTCCGCCAGGCTGCGAATCACGCGCAGCACTTCGCCCACCAGCTCCGGATCAAGTGCGGAAGTCGGTTCATCAAACAGTATCGCTTTCGGCTGCTGCGCCAGCGCCCGGGCAATTGCCACGCGCTGTTGCTGACCACCGGAGAGCTGTGACGGCCACGCGTTGCGTTTCTCATATAACCCGACTTTATGCAGCAGCGCTTCGGCTTCGGCGACGGCCTCCTGATGGCTGCGCTTCTGCACATGGATCGGCGCCTCAATGATGTTCTGTAGCACGGTTTTGTGCGGCCACAAATTGAACCCCTGAAACACAAAGCCGAGCTGCATCCGCATCAGCTTGATGCGGCGGCGCTGTTCGCGGCTCAGCTTCTCGTCCGGATTATCAATGGTGACCACTTCATCACCCACGGTAATTTCACCGGCCTGTGGCACTTCGAGAAACGGAATACAGCGCAGCAGCGTGCTTTTACCGGAGCCGCTGGCGCCGATCAGCGAAATAACGTCGCCATCCTGCGCCGTCAGGCTGATGTCATGCAGCACTTCATGCCCGCTATAACTTTTTCTGAGATGGCTCAGGGCAATAGTGGGTTTATTCATTAACGTGCTCCAGCATGATAAGGGGACAAACGACGCTCCAGCAGCGCCACCGCTTTGCTCACCAGCACGGTCAGCAGCAGATAGATAATCGCCGCGCTGATAAACACCTCCAGCGCGCGGAAGGTTTCTGACACGATGGAATCGGCGATGCCGGTCATCTCCATCAGGCTGATGGTGCTCACCAGCGATGTGGATTTGATCATCGAGATGATCTCATTACTGTAGGCCGGCAGCGCCTGACGCACCGCCAGCGGCAGCGTAATGCGCCGCAGCGTGGTGAAGCGTGACATGCCGCTGACTTTCGCCGCCTCCAGCGACTGCACGCTAACCGCATTCAGCCCGCCACGCAGGATTTCAGCGGTGTAAGCGGCATCGTTGAGAATCAGCGCGATCAAACCGCACCAGTAGGGTTCACGCAGCAGCGGCCACAGCACGCTTTCGCGCACCGCCGGCAGGCTGCCGAGGCCGTAGTAAATCATGAAGATCTGAATCAGCAGCGGCGTACCGCGAAACAGCCAGACGTAAAAACGCGTGACGTAACTGCCGAGGCGATGCTGGCGCAGCAGATTCAGCAGCAGCGCCAGTACCCCGCCGCCCAGCAGCGACAAGACCGCCAGATTGAGCGTCAGCGGCAGCCCGCGCAGCAGTGCCGCCAGCGTGTGCTGTAAAAAGGTGAAATCCATCGTGGCTCCTTACAACCGCGCGCGTTGTTGCCCGCGCATGGCCACTTTTTCCACATAGCGGAAGAAAAAATCCGAACAGGTGGTGATGATCAGATAAATCACGGCGCCCACGCTGTAGAAGAAAAACGGCATCTGGGTGGAATTCGACGCGGTGGAAATCTGGTTCATGGTCTCCACCAGCCCGGTCACTGACACCAGCGCTGACTCTTTGATCACCGATTGCCACTGATTGCCCATGCCAGGCAGCGCGGTGCGCAGCGCCTGCGGCACAATCATGCGGCGGAACAGCATAAAGCGGCCCATGCCGGTCACCGTAGCGGCTTCCAGCGTGCCAGCGGGAATGGCGTAAAACGCGCCGCGAAATACGCTGCTCTGGTAAGCGCCGGAAATCAGCCCGATAGCGATGGCGCCGGCGACAAAGCCGTTGACGTCAAACGGTCCCTGCAGGCCAATGGCTTCACCGATAAACCCGACCACCTGCCGCCCACCAAAGTAGAACAGGTAGATCACCAGCAGCTCCGGCACGCCGCGAAACAGCGTGATGTAACCGCTGGCAACACGCTGCTGCCAGCGGCCGCCACCAATCTGCATCCAGCACAGCAGGCTGCCGAGCATCGCGCCCAGCAGCCACGCACACAGCGAGACCGTTACCGTGACGGTAGCGGCGTCCAGCAGCACGCCGCCCCAGCCTTCGTCACCAAACCCTAACAGTTGCCAGTCAATAGTCATAAGCGCTCAGCATTACTCCGCAGGCGCGACGTTCTCGCCGAACCATTTCTCTGACAGTTGCTTCAGCGTGCCGTCTTTGATCATTGACAGCAGCGCTTGGTCCAGCGCGGCCTTCAGCTCCGGATTGTTTTTGCGAATCGCAATCGCTGAACCCTGGCCCAGCACGCCGCCCACAAAGCCATAACCGGTGCTGTTGACCGTGTCCGCATGTTTTTTCACATAGGCATTGAGGTTGGTGCGCGATGCCATGACCGCATCAACCCGGCCATTGAGCAGATCGGCGAAGGTTTCCGGGCCGGCCTGATAGGTACGGATAGTCGCGACATCACCGAGGTATTTGTTGAGGAAATCGGCCTGAATGGTAGCGACCTGCACCGCAATGGTTTTGCCTTTGAACTTCGCCTTCAGCGCGTCGATGGCTTTGTTCATACCGGCTTCATCGGTCGCCTGTACCACTTCACCGTTGCCCGGCAGGGTATCCACTGCGCTGCCCTTCAGCGTGACGAAGCCCGAAACGCTCACGGTGTACTGATGGGTAAAATCCACCACTTCTTGACGTTTTGGCGTCACGGTGACGGCATCGACCACTGCATCATATTTGCCATCAGCGAGGCCGGGGATCAGTCCGGACCACTTTTGCGCGACGATTTCATATTTGAACCCCGCGCGCTTCGCCAGTTCGGCCACCATATCGGGCTCGTAGCCGACAATTTTGCCGCTCGGCGTGGACTGGTTAAACGGCGGATAGGCCGCTTCGGTAGCGAATTTTAACGTGCCGAAATCTTTGGCCTGAACCACAGCGGCAGCAGCCAGCAGCAACATGCCCGCGGAGGCGGAGAACAGCCCTTTACGCATCATCATAAAACCTCATTATTATCAGGAGAGTAAGTCGATCGCTATACGGGCCAGAGCCTGTGTGCCAGCGTGAATGCTGCGTTCGTCCGGCTGATAGTCGGAGTTGTGCAGATGGTCATCGCGCCCCGGCGCGCCAGAGCCGATATGGATCTGACAGCCCGGCACACGCTCGGTAAACAGCGAGAAATCTTCCGCGCCAAAGCTGCTGCTGGGTTTTGCCACTACCGGCTTGCCGAACTGATGCGACAGAATCGGCTCCAGTGCATCAATCAGCGCATCATCATTCATCAGCGGCGGTACGCCTCGCTGATAATTGACCTCAATCCGCGTATTGAGCGACAGCGCGACACCGGCACAGATGCGGCGGAAAGCGTCTTCCATGTGAGCGCGCGCCTGCGGTGATTTAGCGCGGATGGTGCCCTGAATCAGGCAGCTGTCGGAGATGATGTTATGGGTGGTGCCGCCGTGGATATGGCCAATCGTCAGCACAGCAGAGTTCGCCGGATCGAGCTCGCGCGACACAATGGTCTGCAGCTGAGTCACCAGACTGGCGGCGGCAATGATCGGATCGGTACCCATGTGCGGCCGGGCGGCGTGGGTGGATTTGCCGTGAATCACAAGATCGAATTCATCGCTGGAAGCGGTGCTGGCACCGCGCGTCAGGGCGATTTCCCCTGCGGCCAGCTCTGGCTTATTGTGCAGCGTGATTGCCACATCAATGCCGTCCGCTGCGCCGGCAGCAATCATGGCTTGCGCGCCGCTCTCTGGCGTCTCTTCCGCCGGCTGAAAAATCAGCCGCACCGTGCCGTGCAGCTGGCTGCGCAGGTCCGTGAGGATCGCCGCGACACCGAGCAGCGTAGCCGTGTGGATATCGTGGCCGCAGGCGTGCATTTTACCCGGCCAGATGCTGCTAAACGGCAGGCCGGTTTGCTCATGAATCGGCAGCGCATCCATATCGGCGCGAAGCAGCACGGTTTTGCCCGGCTGCGCGCCGGTAATGTCTACCATCACGCCAGTGCGGCCCACGCCGGTTTGCGGCGTCAGCCCGAGGCGCAGCAACTCCTGCTCCACGATGGCTGCGGTGCGGACGGTATCGAAACCAAGTTCCGGATGTGCGTGAATATCGCGCCGGATGGCGATGAGGTGCGCCTGCATGCTTTCACTTCTGGCGCTGATATCCCTGGCTAAAAGAATTTTATGATCGGTCATGGTGGTAATACGGTTATGCAGGCTGTCGCCTGGCCGTTATGGCATTTTTATGAAATTTAGCGTTTTATTTATTCACAGCCACAGTCATATTGCAACGCACAAATCCTTTCCTTAATTGCTGAATTTGCGTGATATTTTCCTAAAACCCTGCCTGTGCAGGATAAACCTTATAAAATGCATGCTCAGTCAGTTATAACATTCATAATTCGCAAACGATCATCAGTTTTACTGATTTTGTTATTGAACATAAAAGCATCGCATTGCTCAGCCATCAATCTTTGCTCTGCTCCGCCTGGCTGAGTAGCCACGCACGAACCGCACTCACCGTTGCCTGCTCACGCGGACGACGCGGAGCCACCAGATACCAGCCGGCATCAAAGGGCATCTCACGATGCCAGGCGGGAACCAGCCGACCGCTGGCCAGATCGTTCTGCACAAAATGCGGGCTGGTCAGTGCGATACCCTGACCACTCAGCGCCGCTTCCAGCGCCAGCGCGGTCTGGTTGAAGCGCAGATGATGCTGATGCTGCAGCGACTGGCCGGGAAACATAAACGCCAGGAAGGCTGGCCACAGGTGATGGCCATCGTGCAGCAGCGGATAGCGCAGGCAATTTTCTGGCTGCGCCGCATCGCCGTGTTGTGCCAGCAGCGCCGGGCTGACCACCGCCAGCACCGTCTGGCTAAACAGCAGCGTGGCCTCCAGCCCGCTACCAAACGGCGGCCGGCCATAGCGCACCGCCAGATCGACGCCTTCATGGTGAAACTGCACAAGCCGTTCAGAGGCCAGCACGCGCAGGTCGATATCCGGCCAGGCCGCGGTAAATGCCGGTAAACGCGGCAGCATCCAGCGGCTGGCAAAGGTTGGAGTTACGCTCAGCGTCAGGCGATCCGGCTCCGGGCGCAGCGTGCGCGTCGCCTCATCAATCAGCTCAAATGCCTGTCGAATGTGCACCGCATAGCCTGCACCGGCAGCGGTCAGCGCCAGCGAACGCGGCAACCGATCGAACAGTTTCAGGCCCAGGCTGGCCTCGAGACCGCGAATATGCTGCGCAACCGCACCCTGCGTCACGCCGAGCTCTTCAGCGGCGAGGCGAAAATTAAGGTGCCGCGTCACGGCTTCAAATACCCGAAGTGCATTCAGCGACGGTAATGCCTGAAAGCCCTGATTCATCCTGTAGTTTTCCTATCGTCAATTGCCAGCTGAGCTGACTCTCTGCGGCATCTCCCGGCCATTATACTGGCATCACAGGATATTTAATTGATGAGGTTACTCACATGACAGTAGAAAAAGTTGCGGTGATTGTCGCAGGTGGCAGCGGTATGGGCGCAGCGGCAGCTGAGAAGCTGGCCAGCGAGGGTTTCAGGGTTGCGATTCTTTCCTCCTCCGGCAAAGGCGAGGCGCTGGCGAATCGTCTGGGCGGGCTCGGTATTACCGGTTCGAATCAGTCAGTGGACGATTTGCAGCACCTGATTGATGCCACTCTGGCGCGCTGGGGACGTATTGACGTGCTGGTTAACAGTGCCGGTCACGGTCCGCGCGCGCCAATCCTCGAATTAAGCGATGATGCGTGGCAGCAGGGAATGGAAACCTACTTCCTCAACGTGGTGCGCGCTGTACGTCTGGTCACGCCGATCATGCAGCAGCAGGGTGGCGGCAGTATCATTAATATCTCGTCGGCATGGACGTTTGAACCCACCGACATGTTCCCGACCTCGGCCGTGTTTCGTGCCGGTCTGGCTTCTTTCAGTAAAATCTTTGCCGACACCTACGCAGCTGAGAATATTCGTATCAATAACGTCCTGCCTGGCTGGATTGATAGCCTGCCGAAAACGGATGAACGGCGCGACAGCGTGCCCATGCAGCGCTACGGCACGGCTGCAGAAGTGGCGGCTACCATTGCGTTTCTTGCTTCGCCCGGCGCGGCTTATATCACCGGGCAGAATCTTCGCGTGGACGGCGGCGTCACGCGCAGCGTGTAACCGGCTTTGCTGTGCCTGATGGCCACAGCGGCATCTGATATCCGCTGTGGCTATTGCCTGCCTGCTAAGGAATTTCTCAGCCTGTTTTCAAGACTGGTCTTGTCGTTTCGCGGCCTTATAACACGTCAGAATGTTCTTATTCGCTGACAGAATTTTCTGTTCTCAGCTGCCGGATATTCCCGGTAAAACTTTCTGATTTGAGGTCGCTATGCCACTACTTCTTCGTATGCGTCTGCACACGCTGCTAACTCCCGAACGCCATCTGATCTGGCGTTTCCTGCTAACAGGTTGTGCATTTTTCTGGATTCTGCTGGTGGTTGCCGTGATGGGGCTGCGCTGATCGGTTGCTGGCTGTTGTGAGGGATGATTATGGTATTAATGTTATCGCCGCGCCTCAGTGCGCTGCTGAGTTTTTCCCGCCGGTTACTGTGCCAGCTGGCACTGGCTGCCAGCCTGCTGTTCTGGATCGGCGTGGTGGCGGCAATCGTCATCGCGTACTGACTTAATGTGCCTGTAGCCGCGCGGATAACTGTTCCGGCGGCAGCAGCGCAAATGCGCGTTTCATCACCCGCGCCTCGTCAGCCGGGGTGCGACCAAACATCCGCTTAAACTCCCGGTTAAACTGTGAATCACTTTCGTAACCGACGCGTGCGGCGGCACCGGCGGCGGTGAGATTATCGCGAATCATCATCAAACGCGCCTGATGCAGCCGTAAGGACTTGAGATACTGAATCGGCGAGGTCTGCGTGACGCTTTTGAAATGCAGATGGAAGCGCGGAACGCTCATGCCCGCTTCGCTGGCCAGATGCGGCACATCCAGCGGCTGCTGCCAGTCAGCATGAATGCGCTGCAACGCCCGCGCGATGCGGCCAAAATGCCCCTGATAGGTCAGCGCTGCGCGCACCGCACCGCCCTGCTCACCCAGCAACACACGAAAGCAAATCTCTTCTACCCGTGCCGGGCCTAAAACCTGCGCTTCCAGCGGATCGCTCAGCGCCTGCAACAGGCGCAGCGTGCTGTCCGCCAGCGTCTCATTTACCGGCGTCGAAATAATGCTGGCTGGTGTCTCCGCCAGCGGAATGTCTGCCGCTGCGACCTGCGTCACCAGTCGCGCCAGCGTGGCCGCATCCAGACGGATAGCCAGCCCCAGCAACGGTTCAGCCGAGGTCGCTTCAGTCTCAGCGGAGAATGGCAGCGGCACCGACAACACCAGATAGTGCTGTGCGTCGTAGCGATACATTTTGTCGGCAAGAAACGCCCGCTTCGAGCCCTGACAGATAATGATGATGCTCGGCTCATAAAGAACCGGCGTGCGCGCCCACTGCCGGTCGGCACGCATAAAGCGCACGCTGTCGAGCAGTGAAGCGGTATAACCTTCCTGCGGTGCCAGCTGGCGCAGCAGCGCGCAGGTCTGCTGTTGTACGGTTTGCGACATAACGGATTCCGGTGAGAGGTTCAGGCAAAGCATAGCCAGTTTTCTTCCCTGCTCACAACCGTGACGAGAGAATCAGGCAATGATGCGCCACAATCCGGTCTGTTCGCTTTAGCCGGCGTTTTCCACAATAGCCTCGTCAACCAACACGAGGAAACCATCATGGCTCATTCCAATGCGAAAGTGATTATTCTGACCGGTGCCAGCAGCGGCATCGGCGAAGCAATAGCGCGTCTGCTGGCCAGTCAGGGGCATAAACTGGTGCTCGGCGCGCGCCGTACCGATCGGCTGGCAATACTGTGTGATGAACTGCGTGCCAGCGGCGCGCAACTGGATTATCTGGCCACCGACGTGACGCAGCGTGCCGATACGCAGCAACTGGCCGATTTTGCCCGCGATAAATATGGCCGGGTTGATGTGATGATCAACAATGCCGGCGTCATGCCGCTGTCGCCGCTCAGTTCGCTGAAGGTAGATGAATGGGATCGTATGCTCGATGTCAACGTGCGTGGCGTACTGTACGGCATCGCTGCCGTGCTGCCGCTCATGGAGTCGCAGCAAAGCGGCCATATCATCAATATCGCCTCGATTGGTGCGCTGGCGGTATCGCCGACGGCAGCGGTGTACTGCGCCACAAAATTCGCCGTTCGCGCCATTTCGGATGGCCTGCGTCAGGAATCGCGCCAGCTGCGTGTGACGGTCATTAATCCCGGCGTGGTGGAATCGGAACTGGCGGACACCATCACTGACGAGACCGCACGCGTGGCCATGCAGAGCTATCGTCAGATTGCGTTAAAACCCGAAGCCATTGCGCAGGCGGTGAGCTGGGCCATTAATCAGCCTGGCGAAGTTGATGTCAATGAGATCACGGTGCGCCCTACTGCCAGCGCACATTGAGGCAGATTGGGCCTGGCGATTTCAGGCTGAAATCGCCCTGGCCTGCGCGTCTGGTGACAGCGCGCGCAGGCCATCACGCTTACAGCCAGCCCGCTTTTTTCAGCCGCCACCACATAACGAAACAGATCACCAGCGTGACCGACAGCGCCGCCGGATAGCCAAAGTGGCTGTGCAGCTCTGGCATGTCAGAGAAGTTCATACCGTACATACTGAAGATGATGGTCGGCACAATCAGGATTGCCCCCCAGCCGGCCAGCTTTTTATTCACCTCACTCTGCTGTACCGAGACCAGTGCCAGATTCACCTGCATGGCGCTGGCCAGCGTTTCGCGCATGTCTTCGGCATCAATCATGACGTGGTGCGCGTGATCCTGCACGTCGCGCAGATAGGCGCGCAGATTTTTCGGGATGATATCTTCATGGAAGCGCACCAGCTGCGGGCAGATCTCTGTCACCGGCATCGCCGCATTGCGCAACGACAGCAGCTGACGCCGCAAGTGGTAGACATTCTCCAGCGTGACGCTGTCAAAGCGGGTGGTGAACATGCCGTCTTCCAGGTCAGCAATACGTTCACTCAGCGATTCGGTGATTTTGCTGTAGTTGTCGACGATAAAATCGAGGATGCAGTAGAGCGCATAGCCGGGTCCCTGGCACAGCATGGCATGATTTTTCTCGGCTTTAGCGCGGATCGCTTTATAGCCCTCAACCGAACCGTGACGCACGGTAATCAGAAAATTTTTGCCGAGGAAAAAGTGGGTTTCGCCAAAGCTGATGCGCTGGCGATCTTCCATGTGTGCGGTTTTCACCACGATAAATACCGATTCGCCGTACTGCTCAATCTTGGGCCGCTGATGCGCCACCAGCGCATCCTCAATCGCCAGCTCATGCAGGCTAAACTCCTCCTGCAGCGTTTGCATGAACGCCGGATCGGGTTGATACAGGCCAAGCCAGACGAACGATTTTTCCTCTTTCAGCACTTCGCTGATTTGATCGACTTCGACATGCTCTTCGCGTTTGCCGTGGCGATACACCACGCAGTTAATCACCATTTTCGCGTTGTCCTTATTGTACTCACTATCCCTAATCATAGCTGCAAAGCAGGTGCCAGTGCGCCGTCATCTTTGCGCCGGACGTCTCGCCGCCGCTTACGGTACGCCAAAATAGCGCAGCAGCGCCGTCATCACCGCCGCACCGATGATTACCAGTATCAATGGCGCGCGACGCCAGGCGAGAAACACCGCGAACAACACGCCGGTCAGTCGCGCGACGCCGGCGAAATCGGTGCCCTCAAACAGCGCGGTGGTGACAGCGACAGCCAGCAGCAGCACCGTTGCCGCGTCGGACAGCATGTTGCGCATACGTTCCGACATGTGCATCCGGCTGCCCAGCCGGTAACCGGCAAAGCGAATCGCATACGTCCCTGCAGCCAGCAGCGCGATGCCGGCAATCACTAAACTATTTTGCATCTTTGCGCTCCCGCCAGCTCAGCAAACCGAGTAAAGAAAACAGCACCGGCATACCGGCTGGCACAAAAGGCGTTGCCAGTACGGACAGCAGCGCACCGAGGGTGGCCGGAATACGCGTGCGACGCTGGCGCAGCGCCGGGAAAATCAGCGCGATCAGGATGGCCGGAAACACCGCATCCAGGCCAATCGCCGACACATCAGGAATAAAGCGTCCAATCACCGCACCGGCAATCACCGTGAGCGGCCAGATGGCAAAAATACCCAGTCCGCAAATCCAGTAAGCCGCCCGACGCTGCGCCAGCTTTGGCTGTGAAATACCGAACACCACGCTCTCGTCATTCATGATATGGCAGCCCAGCAGACTGCGTCCGCCCTGCCCGACCAGGTCTTTCACCGCAATGCCAAACGGCAGATGACGTGCGTTGACCAGTAAACCGGCTGCGGCAGCGGTTAGCGGACTGCCGCCGCCTGCCACGATGCCGATAAATAAAAACTCGGATGCCCCCGCCAGCACCAGCGTCGAGAGCGCAATCGGCACCCAGAGCGGAAAGCCGTCGGCAGCGGCGAGAGAACCATAGGAAAGGCCAACGATGCCGTCGGCCAGACAAACAAGGAAGATCGCTTTCAATACGCCGCGATCAAGCGGTACGGCACCCAAACGCATCACAATTTGATCTCATAACGAACAAGAAAGACGTTATAATGAACGCACCGTACGTGTTTTACAAGATGAACAAAACGTTCGATATAAAGAACAGGAGTAATTGTGACCCCGCCCATTGCTATCATTGCCGCCGGACTGGTGCGCGAACGCCAGCGTGCCGGACTTTCGCTGACAGAAGTAGCGCGCCGCGCTGGCATCGCCAAGTCAACGCTGTCGCAACTGGAGGCAGGCAACGGTAACCCCAGCATTGAGACGTTATGGTCACTGTGTGTGGCGCTGAATATTCCCTTTGCACGGCTGATGGAGCCGGAAGTGAAAAAGATGCAGGTGATTCGGCGTGGCGAAGGCATGGTGGTGTCAGCAGAGTTAGCAGACTTTCAGGCCGCGCTACTGGCCAGCTGTCCGCCGGGCGGCCGCCGCGATCTGTATTTGATTACCAGCCAGCCCGGCGCACCGCGCGCGTCAAAACCGCATCCACCGGGTTCCGTCGAACACATTATCCTGGCACGCGGCCGCGCGCGGGTTGGCCTGATGGAAGCGCCGGTCGAACTGTTCCCGGGCGATTATATTTGTTATCCCGCCGATGAACCGCACATCTTCGAGGCGCTCGAGGCCGATACCATGGCGGTACAGTTGTCAGAGCAGAATTAGGTGTGCAGCCTGCAAATATGGACTCGCTCACAGCAAAAGTTTGTGAGCTCAATCCGTTTAGTGGTTACTGAAAGCTCCGCAAAAGGCAATCTGCCGTGCCGGGATAATAGTCGGTGGCATAATAAGGATTACAGCGCCTGTAAAGCGTTGATGAGTAATGGCTGCTGCTGAATCAGATAAAGCATTTTCAATGCCGGACCGGTAGGGTTGCGTCTGTGCTGCTCCCAGCTACGAACAAGATCCACGCTAACGCCCATCGCATGGGCAAATTCAACTTGTTTTAGCCCGGCATTCTTTCTGATCAGCTTTACATCCGGCAGTTCATGACGGTGGACACGGTTCATATCCGGTGATTCATGACCCTGCTCAATGGCGACCATTTCCTGTACGCTTTCCAGCAGGTCATTAAATAGCTGTTTTTCCATAATTTAATCTTCGCAGGTCTGTGGCTTAGAGGTTTATTTGTTGGGTAAATACTTTCAGCAACGCTTTTTCCGCTTCATTTAAATCATCCTTCACATTTTTGGGATAGATGAGTAACAGATAAATTCTGCCTGAGCTCAGGCGGGTGTAATAAATAATCCTTGTTCCGCCACGTTTACCCATTCCGGCCCGGCTCCAGCGAATCTTTCTGCATCCTCCGGTCTGACTGATGGTGGCACCCGACTCATGATGCTCCAGCAAAAAAACCTGGAGTTCCTGAAATTCGTTATCGTCTGCCAGCAGACTTTTACGAGCTTTTGAAAACACGCGTGTTTCGATAAATTCCAGATAATTACCTATCACTTTAATCGTACCCCGTACTAATTTCCAGCTATTTTTAGTACAGGGTACTGCCGCAAGGCTTTGAGCGAGATGCGCATCGTCTTAAAACCCATTAGCAATACCACTATCACAATTTCCTATGACTAAGGCGGATGATTGCGCTGCGGCGCGGTGGCATGCTGTCAGCATCATTGGCAGAACAGCAGGAACATATGGACATTATTCCCGCGCAGCCGCATCACGCGGCGGCGATACAGAAGATCTACGCCTGGCACGTGCTGCACGGCACCGCAACCTTCGAAACGGAACCGCCGGCGGAGAGGGAAATGCTGCGGCGCATTAATGACGTGCATGAGCGCGGCGGTTACTGGCTGGTGGCTGAGGAGCAGGATCAGGTGCTGGGTTACTGCTATCTCGCGCCGTATCGTCCGCGTTATGCCTACCGCTTCACGCTGGAAGACTCTATCTATCTCGACCCGCAGCAAACCGGACGCGGTATCGGTAAAGCGCTGCTGCAAAAAGCGGTGGCGCTGGCCGAAGCCGCTGGCTTTCGCCAGATCATCGCGATTATCGGTGACAGCGCCAACCAGGGCTCGCTGGGAGTACACCGGGCGCTCGGTTTTGAGCACACCGGCGTGATGAAATCGGTGGGTTACAAACATGGCCGCTGGCTGGACACCGTGGTAATGCAGCGGAGTCTCGGGCCCGGTGACAGCCAGCCGCCCGATCGCTAAGCCGCTTCCATGGCGATCACCCGATGCGTGCCTTTCTCCAGCAGATCGCGGTCATGACTCACCAGCAGCACCGCGCACTGCTGCTCACGCGCCAGTTCCGCGATCAACTGCCATGTTTGCTGCTGCACCAGCGGATCGAGGCGTGACGTCGGCTCATCGGCAAACAGAAATACCGGCCGCAGCAGCATCACCCGTAGCAGCGCGAAGCGCTGCAGTTCGCCACCGGAGAGCGCCTCTGGTCGCCGCGTCAGCAGCGCTGGATGCAAAGCCAGCCGCGTCATGAGCGCATCGCGCTGTGCCGGCGGGAGAGCGTGACGCCGCAGCACATCGTTGATGCTTTGCCCCAGCGTGCGCTGCGGCGGAAACAGCGCGGAAGGATCCTGATAGATTTTCTGATATTTCAGCGCATCCGCATCAGCGTGGTGCGTTACGCGGCCCTGCTGCGGCGCGAGCAACCCCAACAGCACGTCGCCGAAGCTGCTTTTGCCGCTGCCGCTGGCACCGTGCAGGCCAACGATTTCACCGGCGTGCAGCGTGAAATCGCGTGGCACACCCAGCCTTTTGCCCCCGCGCGCCAGCACAATGTCCTGGGCGCTGATCACCGGCCTGGCACCGATCACCGTTTGCTGTCGGGCGGGCCAGACGGCCGGATCGGCAGCCAGCAGCGCGCGCGTGTAAGGCTGCTGCGGCGACTGTAACACCTGCTGCGCCGGGCCCTGTTCAATCACGCTGCCTTTATGTATCACCAGCACGTCGCCGCACAGCTGGCGTGCCAGAGCGATGTCGTGGGTGATGGTCAACAGCATGCCGCCGTCGGCCACTTCGCGCTGTAACAGCTGGCTGACTTCGTCGCGGCGCGCCACATCCAGCCCTTTGGTCGGCTCATCGGCAATCAGAACCTGCGCGCCACCGGCACGGGCTGCCGCAAACGCGGCGCGCTGTGCCATGCCGCCGGAAAGCTGCCACGGATAACGCCGTGCCGCCGCGGCCAGGCCAAGCTGCTGCAGATCCTGCTGCGCCGCTGCAGCGCTGGCGGCGGACGGCAAACCGCGCACGAAGCGATGCCCTTCCGCCACCTGTTGCTGAATCGCCATGGTCGGATCGAGCGACAGCCACGGCTCCTGCGGCAGCGAAGCCAGCGTATTGCCCCACAACCGACGCAGCTGCGCCGTATCCTGCGGCAGCTGAAAGCGTCTGCCGTTGATCATCACCTCACCGCTGGCCTGCAGCGATGGCGGCAATATCCCCATGATCGCCTGCGCCAGCAGACTTTTCCCCGATCCGGTTTCGCCGAGCAGCGTCAGCGGCTGACCGGGTTGTAGCCGCACATCCACCGGCTCAACCAGTGTTTCAGTCGCTGTGGCAACGCTCAGCCCGGTGATCTGTAATCCCTTCATCATCGCTCCTTTTTCATCAGCAGATTGAGGCTGATCAACAGTAAAAACAGTGCGGCTACCGGCTGCATCAGCAGCCACGGCGCTTCCCACGCAAACGGCAGCAGTTCGGTCATCATCAGGCCCAGCTCCGGCGTGGGCGGACGCACGCCAACGCTGATAAAACCGAGCGCCGACACCGCCATGATGGCGCTGCTGAAAGAGAACAAGGTTAGCGTCAGCAGTACCGGTGCCAGCGCAGGCCACAGATGATGACGAAAACGATACCAGGCAGAGAACCCGAGCAGTTTGCTGGCCTGCATACCGGGCGCCTGCACAATTGGCCGCAGCGTGGCACGCGTGACGCGGAAAAATTCCACCCACAGCACCAGCGAAATGCCCAGCCACAGCATCTGCGGCGCGTCTGGCGCAATGGCGGCCAGCAGCAGTACCAACAGTAATCCCGGCAGCGCGAGGCACATATCGCCGACGATGCTCAGCAATCGCTCCGGCCAGCCACCGTACAGCGCACTGAGCACACCGGTGAACACGCCCGCTATCAGCGCACTGATCACGCACAGGGCTGCCAGCCCGAGTGACAGGCGCAGCGCGGCGCTGAGGCGCGTTAACATATCGCGACCGAGATGGTCGAAACCGAGCAAATGGCTGCGGTTCGGCGTCTGCAGCATCTGCAGCAAATCCTGCTGGAGCGGATCGCCGTGCTGAATCAGCGGCAGCACAAACGCGTAAGCCAGCAGCGCCACCAGCAGTACCAGACCCACCCAGCGTGAAAACGTCATCTTCATGCGCGCGCCCCCCGGGGATCGAGCAGATGACAACCGGCATCCACCAGCATGTTCAGCAGGACAAACAGCAGGCCGAGCGTCATGGCGCTCGCCTGAATTACCGGCACGTCACGCGCAAAAATGGCGTGCACCAGAGCGTGACCGATTCCCGGCCATGCAAACAGGGTTTCCACCACCACCACGCCTTCCACCAGCCAGACAAACTGCATGCCAAACCACGTCAGCACCGGCGCGCTCAGATTACGCAGGCCGTGACGCAGCAGCAGGCGCGCGGGTGCCAGTCCCTTTTGCGCTCCCCAGCGATAGTAGCCGGACGACACCACCTGCGAGGTGGCTTCGCGCACCACGCGCACGCCGACAGCCGTCAGCGACAGTGCCAGCGTCAGTGCCGGCAACAGGAAATGGCGCAGCTCGCCGTGACCGGCGCTCGGCAGCCAGTCGAGTTGCAGCGCGAACAGCAGGATCAGCAGCATGCCGAGTGCAAAATGCGGCACCGATTTCAGCAAGGCGGTCAGCCAGAACAGCGCACGGTCAAGCCGGCCGTTGGCATGGCAACCGGCCCAGATGCCGAGCGGCAGCGTCAGCAGTAACGCCAGCAGCAGCGAAACGCCCGCCAGCGCCAGCGTCTGGCCCAGCTGCCAGCGCAGCTCATCCATCACCGGCTCACCGGAAACCAGCGAGCGGCCGAAATTAAACTGCAGCAGATCGAAGAGCCAGTGCAGCAGCGCACTGCCGCCGCTAAGCGCTCCATCCAGCTCCTGCTGTACCCGCGCCACCGCGTCGGCATCGACGCGATCGTAACCATAGCGCCCCGAGGCGATGCGCCACGCCATGTCGCCCGGCAGCGCCTGCACCAGCAGCCAGGTCAGTAATCCTACCGCCAGCACCACGAACAGCGCCTGCGCCATGCGCCAGCTGAGTTGTTTAATCATGGCTCCCCCAGTGCATCTGGCGCAGGCCGAAGTGGCGTTCAAACGCATCGAGCTTAACGCCCTGCAGCTGGCTGTTAACCGCCGCCGACTGCTGATACCAGGCCAGCGGAATCACCGGCAGATCCTGTTGCAGCGCGCGGGTAATGACGCTGCGCGCCCCGGCGCGGGCTGCGCCATCGGTGGATTGCGTCAGCGTATGGAGCGCCGCGTCGAAGCCTGCCGCATGCCAGTTCATCGCCCCCCAGTCACCGCCGTGGGTGCCATAATCCTGCAGCAGCGTTCCGGTCGGATCGGGCGTCAGGGCAAAGTTGCGCGCAAACAGCGCCAGCTGCAGACGGTTGTTGTGGTGCTGTGCCGGGATCTCGCTGGCGTTGGTCGCGTTAATTCGCACGTCTATGCCAACCTGACGCAGCTGCTGCTGAATCACCATCGCCATCAGCGGCAGCTCAGGGCGATCGGGATAGGTCAGCAGCGTCAGGCTAAAGCGCTGGCCGTTGCGCGTCAGTACGCCATCCGCGCCGCGTTGCCAGCCGGCCGACTGTAATAACTGAGCAGCCTGCTGCGGCTGATAGTGCAGCGGCGTGAGTGCCGTGTTGTGCCACTCTGCCATGTTAGGGGGAAACAGCTGGCTGGCTGCGCCCGGATAACGCAGCACCGCCTGCGCCAGCGCGTTGCGATCGATCGCCATGCTGATCGCCTCACGCACCGGCTGTTCCGCCAGCAGCGGATCGGCCAGATTAAGCTTCAGCATCAACGTGCGCGGCACCGGAATCGCCGGGATGTGCAGCGACGCTTTGCGTGCCAGCCGCTGCCGGCTGGCGGCATCAAGGTTAAACACGTAATCTGCATCACCGCTTTCTGCCAGCAGCGCACGGGTTTCCGCGCGGCCGGTCGCCAGATAGCTGGCGGCGGCAATCGCCGGTTTCTCGCCCCAGTAATCCGCGAAGCGCGCCACCGTCAGCGACTGCGGCGGCTGGAAGGAGGTAAGCTTAAACGGTCCGCTGCCAATAATGCGCGTGATGTTGCCCTGCGCATCCCAGCTGGCCAGTGCGAGGATTTGCGAGCGGCTTTCCGCCAGGACTGACAGCAGCGGCGTGAAGGGTTCACGCAGCGTGATGGTGACAAGCTGCCCTGCCCCGCTGATGTCGGCGATTGGCGTTTTGTCCAGTAAGCCCGCTTTGCCGCGTGCGGTGTTGAGTGATTTCACCACGGCAACCGCATCCAGCAGCGAGCCATCATGAAAATGCACGCCGTCGCGCAGCTGAAACTGCCAGCGCAGCCCATCGTCAGAGACCTGCCAGCGCTGCGCCAGCGCCGCCACCGGCTCGCCACGTTCGTCCACTTCTACCAGCGTTTCAACCACATCCATACGTAACAGAATGTCGCCGGAGAGCGCCGGATCGCTGCCTTTAATTTCAAACGGTGCGGCAATCCGCACCGGTTTTTCGGGTGTGCTCGCCGCCATAACGGCGCAGGAAGCCAGGCCGAGCGCCGCAGCGATCAGCAAATTTTGCATTGATTTCATTAAATTTTCCGAATAAACCGTTACACTATCATCGAACCAATTACGTTATAACATAACAATTCACACTTTAACACACGGCGTTTGCAGGGAATTCGTCAGCCGCTTGTTGCCTTTTAACCGTCGCGACAGGTTAACGCTGCGCGCAGCAGCGTGGCTGAGGTATGCTTGAGAAGAACTCTAACCCGTGAGGAAACGCCGTTATGCCAGAGATTGTCGTTTATGCTGCGGAAGGCCGTAGCGTTGAGCAGAAGAAAAAATTACTCAAAGCCATCACCCAGGCGGTGGTGGATTCGTTTGAGATCGATGCTGATGTGGTCACCGTGTCGATTATCGAAACGCCGAAGCATCATAAATCTAAGGGCGGCGTGCCGTTCGACGAACGTTAAGATCAGCCCGGTTCAGGCGTACTGAATATTCATGGTGCCGCGCTCGCTGCGGTTGACGATGGCCTCGACCTGCCACGTCCGCTGAATCAGGGCAGGCGTCAGCACGGCGGCGGGCTCACCGCTCGCCACCACTTGCCCGTGCTGCAGCACCACCAGATGCTGGCAAAATTTGGCCGCCAGATTCAGGTCGTGCAGGGCCACAATCACCGTGACCGGCAGTGCGGCAATCAGCCGCATCAGCTCGAGCTGAAACTGAATATCCAGATGGTTAATCGGCTCATCCAGCAACAGGATATCCGGCTGCTGCGCAAGCGCACGTGCGATCTGGCAGCGCTGGCGTTCGCCACCGGACAGCCGCTGCCATGACCGCCCGGCCAGCGCATCCAGTTTCATCAGCGACAGCGCGTGCTGCACCGCCGTTTCATCTGCCGTCCGCCACGAGCTGAACGCATTGCGATGCGGCGCCCGTCCCAGACGCACGATGTCGCTGACGCACATCTCAGCTTCCATTTCGGCATGCTGCGGTACGAAGGCCAGCGTACGGGCACGCTGCCGCCGGCTGAGTTGGTTCAGCCGCGTGCCGCCCATCTCCAGCCCGTTATAAGCACAGGGCTGAACGCCCGCCAGCGCACGGATGAGCGTCGATTTGCCCGAGCCATTGGGGCCGAGCAACCCGACCGTTTGTCCCCGCTGCGCCGCAAAACTGATGTCAGATAACACGCTGCGCGCCTGTAGCGTCACGCTCAGTTTATCCACCGCGACATACTTCATGATTTCTCCCGGTTGCGATACAGAATCAGGGCGAACACCGGGGCGCCGACTAACGCCGTCACCACGCCTATTGGCAGCACCTGATGGGTGATTAACGTGCGCGATACCAGGTCGGCAATCACCATGAAATGGCAGCCGCCCAGGAATGCGAGCGGAATCGTCACCAGATGACGCGGCCCGGCAATCATGCGGGTGATATGCGGGATCACCAGCCCGACAAAACCGACCGCACCGATCGCGCTGACGATCACCGCCGTCACTAACGCAGTGGTCAGCAGTAATACGATGCGCACCGCTGCTACCTGCGTGCCCAGCGTCGCGGAGACTTCCGCGCCAAACGAGAAGGTATCCAGCGCGCGCGCATGGTAGAGCACAGTCAGCAGACCGGCGAGGGTTACGGCAAAACACAATAAAGCATCCGCCCAGCGCACACCGCTCAGGCTGCCGAGCAGCCAGAACATCACGCCGCGCGACTGCTCAGCATTGGCCGCCGTGCTGACAATGTAGGCGGTCAGCGCATTAAATAATTGCGTCCCGGCAATACCGGCCAGAATGATGCGCGCGGTGTTTTCCCGCATGCCGCCGGAGAGCAGAACAATCAGCATAAATGCAAGACAGGCACCGCCAAACGCGCCGGCACCGGTGGTGATGGCGCCGCCGCCGATGCCAAGCAGCATCACGCACACCGCGCCGGTTGATGCACCGGCGGAAATCCCCAGCAGATAAGGGTCGGCCAGCGAATTGCGCAGCAACGACTGCAACACCAGCCCACACAGTGCCAGCCCGCCGCCGCTGCTCGCCGCCATCAGCGCGCGGCTCATGCGGTATTGCCAGACGATGCCGGCTTCCAGCGCCGGCAGGTCGTAATGGGTGATGCCAAGACCATTAGTGATGGCCTGCGCGGTCAGGGTAAAGCCGATCGCGACATCGCCGGTCGCCGCGGCCAGCGTCATCATCACCGGCAGGCTGAGCGCGCCCGCAGCAATCAGCAGGCCGGTGCGCCAGTAACAGACAGCGTGAGCGCTCATCGGGCAGGTGCGAAAGCAGCGATCTGCTGACCGATCAGCTCCACGGCCTCTACGTTGCGCAACGAGGGATTCAGTGACATCGCCGGTACCACCACAATGTGGCCGTTTTTCACCGCTGGCATTTCACGCGTCACCGGATCGCTTTGCAGAAAGTGTTTTTTAACCGCGACGTCATCGGCGGGATAGAGCCGCCGCGCCATGCTGGCAATAACGATGATGTCCGGCTGCGCGGAGACGATGTGTTCCCAGGTAACCGCCGGCCACTCTTCGTCTGAATCGATAATGTTAGTCAGACCGAGCGTCTGGCTGATCCAGCCCGGCGCCCCTTTATTGCCAGCGACCCAGGGATCGCCTTTCAGGCGCGGGCTGGAAAACCAGTAAACCACCTTCAGCGGCGCTGACGGCGATTTGTGCAGCTGCTGCTGAACCTGTGCTATACGAGCGGCCAGCTGCTGTTTGAGCGCTTCGCCACGCGCCGGCACATCAAAAATGCGCGCCAGCGCGCTGATTTCCGCAAAGATCACCTCGATCCCATACGGTGTGGTGCGTGCACCGTCGCTATTGGACGTGGTGGTGACGGCTTTGCCGATGCAGTCGGCAGGCGAAATCCAGGTTCGGATGCCGAGCTGTTCAAACTGTTCACGCGTGGCGACTTCACCCTGCGGCCCGACGTGCCAGCTGTACTGCGCCAGCACCAGCTCCGGGCGCTGCGCCACCACCGCTTCAAAGCCCGGGGCGTTATCGGCCAGCCGTTTAAGCTGGCTGCCCTGCCCTTGCAAATCGGCGGGCAGCGCGCCAAACCACACCGAGGTTGCGGCAATTTTATCTGCCAGACCGAGCGCCAGCAGCAGTTCCGTTTCATGCTGGCCAACGGTGACGACACGCGCAGGCGGATGAGCGAAGGTTTCCTGGACACCGCAGTTATCAACGGTGAGCGGATAGTTACTGGCATTAGCATTGAATACAGGAAGCGACAGCAGCGCCGCAATAATCAGGGAGAGCGAGTTTTTCATCATGGTACTTTCATTGTTACGTTATAACATAACAATATGCATGACCAGGCGTGGACTGTCAATAAACAGGATTGGGCATACCGACCGGGACTGCGCGCATCATGAAGAGGATGACGTTAGGGTATGAGCAGGGCTGCAACAGCAGCCCGCCCAGTTCTGATAATTAAATCGGCTCTGATGATGTCATCGAATGAAGTAGTAGCTGAAACAGAGATTTTATTCAGGATGTTGTGCGGCTGGTTTTAAAGTCCGGGCCACATACCGCCATCAAGCCTTAAATTTGAACCCGTTATGTAACCCGACAACGGGCTGGCCAGAAAGGTGATGGCGTCCGCTATTTCTTTGAGCGTCCCTACGCGCGCCATGGGCACATTGGCATACAGGGGCAATACGGCCTGTTCAATATCTTCCCATGGCGCGTCAGCTGAAAGCCCTGCATCTTTGGCCGTTTGACGAAATGCTTTTTCCAGGCTTGCACTATGAATAGTACCAGGTGAGAGAGTATTTACGGTTACGCCATCGTGTGCGACCGCTTTTGCCAGCGATGAGGTCATGGCAATAATCCCTGCTTTAGCAGCAGCATAATCCGGACGCCTGGCGGGAGGCATCAACGCTGCCAGGCTCGAAATATTAATGATTCTGCCCCATTTTTGTTCACGCATCCCAGGAAGAAAAAGATTAATGACACGTAAGGCTGAAAGGACATTTTTATCATACCCAGCCGCCCAGGTTTCTGGCAAAGAAGACGTCCAGTCCTCTGTGGGGCCGGAGCCACCCGCATTATTAACAACAATATCAACGGATTGTACAAGCGAACAGACTTGCTGATAAAGCAGTTGAATATCTGCCTCACGGGTTAAATCTCCCGTTACTGCGTACGCTTGTCCACCTTGATTTATGATATCGCTGGCGATATTTTCAGCTTTAGCCGGATCCCGGCCATGTATAATAACGCGGGTGCCTTCAGCGGCAAGCCCTCTGGCTACCGCTTCTCCAATACCTTTGGTGCTACCCGTTATCAGAGCAATTTTGCCGTCGAGTTTCAGATCCATTACTGTTCTCCAGGATACGTGAAAAATCTATTGGAAAATAAACTGATGAATGAATCAATTACGCACCTGAAAGTGCCTGTAGGCGATGATGAGAAAACACGTTGTCTCGGACCAGAAGGTTCGGTCGCTTATGTCACGCAATGTTTAACTATTATTTCCGGCAGATGGACACTGCAGATTTTATTCAGGTTATTTGCGGAGCCTGCGATGCGTCACTCGCAATTCATGAAGAGTATGCCGGAGATATCGCATAAAGTACTGACTCAACATCTACGCAAGCTTGAACGTGATGGACTGATAACCCGCACTGATTTTGGTGAACTGCCCCCGCGTGTTGAATACGCACTCACGCGTGCAGGCCATAATCTGATGCCCGTGCTGCTCTCAATGCGTGAATTCTCACGAGACAACCTGCCAAAACCGGGACAGGATTAATAGTGCAAAAAAATTGCACTATTGGCAGCAGGGAAATAATCACGCATCCTCAGCAAGGTCGTCATCACGCAATTTAATGCCATTACTGAGGAGGAGTATCAAACGTAATTCTGCTTTGCTTAAAATAGTCGGCCGACGAAATAATCCACGCCCAGAGCGGCATCATTTTCATCATCATTTCTTCGCCCGCCTCCGTGGCCGTATAAACGACACGCGGTACTTTTTCCTGATAATCACAGCGGGAAATAAGACCGTCACGCTCAAGCGTACGCAGTGTGCGCGTCAGCATTCGTTGCGTGACGCCATGCAGTAAACGACCCATTTCTGCATGGCGCAACGGTCCATGGGTGGCCAGAATATGCAATATACCCAACGACCAGCGATTGCCGGCGTGAGAAAGAATTTCACGCTTTAATGTTTCATCATCGTGACTCAACGCCTCACAAAATTGTCTGGAAAACTGCAGCAGGGCTTCGCGATTGGGTTCCATCTCTCCTCCGGTATCACGGGTGTACCTGATTGAATCAGGGTTTGTCCGCTGTCAGGATGACGGATATAACCTAAGGAGACAAGCATGCTACCCGTTGATCAACATGTCGAAAATATTCTTATCCTCGGCGCAGGAGAATTAGGCATGGCGGTGTTAAACGCTATGGCTAAAAAGTGCAGCAGCATCCTCTGATCAAAATAAGTGTATTACTCAGAAGCAAGGCTGCGCACGCCACGTCCGGCCCACTTAAAACCCGGCTGGATGCGCTGCAAAAGCTAAATATCACTGTGGCGGAAGGCGACCTGCAGAAAAATAGCCTGAGCGAACTCTCAGCATTATTTCGCTCTTATGATGCCATCATTAATTGCAGTGGTTTTGTCGGCGGGCCGGGAACGCAGCTCAGAATCACTCAGGCCGTGCTCAAGGCGGGTGTCGCCCGCTATTTCCCCTGGCAGTTTGGCGTGGATTATGACGTTATCGGCAAAGAGAGTGGGCAACCGGTATGGGATGAGCAGCTTGAAGTGCGCCACCTGCTGCGCGCCCAAAGCAACACTGACTGGGTAATTGTTTCAACCGGTATTTTTACCAGCTATCTGTTTGAACCCGATTTTGGCGTGATTGATGCCGGGAATAAAACGGTTTATGCCCTCGGTGACTGGAACTATGCCCTGACACTCACCACGCCAGACGACATCGGGCAGCTGACAGCCGATATCTTCTTTCATCAGCCCGCTTTTCAGAACGACATTGTTTATATCGCTGGCGATACGCTGACTTACGCAGAGCTGGCTGACCTGATGCAATCTCACTGGCAAAGCGCGGTCAGGCGAGTATTACTTAGCCGGGAGAGGCTACAGGAAGATGCAGAGCGTCATCCCCATGACACTGGCGCGGCCTACCGGCTGGCCTTTGCCCGTCCGGACGGTGTGGCATGGCCTAAACAGGAGACATTTAATTACCGCGAGCACATTGCCACCACCAGCGCCGCTCAGTGGCTGACGAACCAGCCAGCAGCGTTCTGAGGAATTCAGGCGTAGCAGAACGTCCTCAGGCGCAACGCCTGGCCTGAGGGCTATCGGGCCCTTCGCCTGAAATCCCGGCGCTTTGACAAACCGGCAGGTTGCGTCAATACTTTCCCCCGCACCGCTATCAGCCAAAATCAGTACCAGCCTAAAACAGAAAATGTGAACTCCCCGCCTGCCCTACCGTTGCAGCCCTTCCCCAGCATAGCTCATCTAATAAATTTAGGTGATTATATGTTTTTTAATTATTTTAATTGAAATTAATCATCTCCCTGCCGATAACGCCATTGCCATCAGGCAAAAGCGTGGACAACAACAACCAGGGAGATTCACCTTAATGAAAAAAATACGTGTTTTTTTGGAAGATATCAGAGTCAGCAGAAAACTCATGCTCGGGTTTGGTGTGCTGCTTATCCTCAGCATTGCTGTAGCTTCCTGTGGCATCAAAAATCTGCACGACATCGCGGAACGTGCGGAAAAACTCAGCCAGTTTAAAGGCATCAACGATCAGTTTGCGCAGGCTAAAGATGCCCGCCTGCAATACGTAAAAACCCACGATGAAAAATTCATTGCCGACAACGAATCGCGACTGCAGGCGATTGAGGGCAGTATCAACCAGCTGAAAACCTGGCGATGGGATAGCGCGCAGACCGCGCTGATTGCCTCTCTGCCGGCTGCGATGAACCTTTATCGTCAGCATCGTGCAGAAACGGTGAACGAAGTGCATAAGCGCCAGAGCATTCTGCAGGCGCTGCGCTTCAGTGACGAAACCACGGCGGTTGCCGCGCTGGCCATAAACTATGTCAGCACACAGCAGGATACGGCAACCGCGCTCAATGAAATCGCTAAATATCTGAATGGTATCAGTATTCGTGTAAAGCTGATGGCGCTGGACAACAGTGAAGAAAACCGTCTGGCTTTGTCAGGCTTTATAGCTGAAACGATTCAACTCATTGACCAGGCACGACCACGCCTGAGCGCTGATGACAGCAACGCGCTGGATAAAATTGCCGTAACGCTGGCGGCCAGACGCGACAGCGTGCAGGACTACAACGCCTCCGCGGAAGAAGAAGTGGAAGCGACCCGCCAGCTTGCCATCGCGGGCCTGCATCTGACTAATACCAGTAATCAATTATTTACCCAGCAGCTGGCCGCCACGCACCAGGATATCGCCCGGGCAATCCTGTGGATGTCGCTGATCCTGGCGGCGGCTGTGGTAATCAGCATTCTGATTGCGGTGTTTATCACCCGGCAGATTACCCGTCCTTTAGCGGTAACACTGAACGTCGCGCGGCAGATTGCGCAGGGAGACTTAAGCGTACAGCTGCACACTTCGCGTAAGGACGAACTGGGCGAGCTGATGCAGGCGGTCGGTGAGATGAGCAACGATCTGCGCGGCATCATTGGTAACATTCGCAGCGGCGTGATGCAGGTCAGCCACGCTTCCGCAGAAATTGCTGCAGGCAATAACGATCTTTCCGCCCGCACCGAGGAGCAGGCGGCCGCGCTGGAGCAGACGGCAGCCAGCATGGAGCAGTTAACCGCTACCGTGAAGCAGAACGTTGAAAACATTCATCACTCCAGCGAACTGGCGCGCGCCACTTCGGAGAAGGCCAATCAGGGCGGCTCGCTGGTCAAAGGCGTGGTTGAAACCATGGACCAGATCAGCGCCAGCTCCGGCAAAATCGCTGAAATCACCACCGTCATTAACAGCATTGCTTTCCAGACCAATATCCTGGCGTTAAACGCAGCAGTAGAAGCAGCGCGCGCCGGTGAGCAGGGACGCGGCTTTGCCGTGGTCGCCAGCGAGGTGCGCAGTCTGGCGCAGCGCAGCGCTCAGGCGGCCAAAGAGATCGAAACCCTGATTGGCGAATCGGTGGCGCGTATCAGCAGTGGTTCACAGCTGGTAGGTCAGGCCGGTAAAACCATGGATGAAATTGTACATTCCGTTGGCAACGTAACCAGCATCCTCGCCGAAATCGCGCAGGCATCCGATGAGCAGAATCGCGGCATTTCGCAGGTCGGCGTCGCTATCGTTCAAATGGACAGCGTGACGCAGCAGAACGCCGCGCTGGTGCAGGAATCATCGGCCGCCGCCAGCGCACTGCGCGATCAGGCGTCGACACTGGAAGGCTCAGTCGCGCGTTTCGTGGTGCAGTAAGCGGATTTTCACTGACAGAGAGAGCGGGCGGGATGCCCGCTCTTGTCGGATCACGGCTCATCAGCGGGCTGCTGATCACAGCGAATCCGATTGCGGAATGAAATAACGTTTGATGCGTTGTCCATATAACCCAACCGCCAGCCCGGTAATAATCAGTACCAGCGCCACGATTTTCATCGGAGAAATAGCTTCACCAAATATCATCATCGAACCGAGAATGCCGAATACCGGCACCAGCAGCGATAATGGCGCGACGGTGGAGACAGGATACTGTTTAAGCAATGAATTCCAGATCCAGTAGCCTAATAACGTATTGGGGTAGACCTGAAACAGAATGGACAATATCGCACGGGTATCCATATGGCTGATTAATGCGCTATAGCCCGCGCTGCCATTAATTAATCCGTCCAGCAGGAAAAGCGGAAGCGGCGAAAAGGCGCTCGACCAGACCAGAAACGCGAATACCTGCTTCGTGCCGGCTTTTTTCATGATGATATTGGCAATACTCCAGGCTATGGCACCTGCCAGCACCAGCAGCAACCCGGCAAACGTCACCGAGCCGTCGGTAATAAACACAATGCTCATCAATCCGCTGCACGCCAGCACAAAGCCAGCGATCTGATAGCGGCTGAGCTGTTCTTTAAACACATAACTGCCGAGCAGCAGAGTGAAAAAGGCACTGAACTGCAGCACCAGCGAGGCGATACCCGCCGACAGCCCGGTTTTTATCCCCAGATTGACCAGGCCCCACAAGCCAATGCCGAACACCAGTCCGTAGCCAATAAGGTAGCGCCACGGGACGTCAGGTTTTTTAATAAAGAAGAGCGCCGGGATGGCACACAGCGTAAAACGCAGCCCTGCCAGAATAAATGGATCGATGGCGTGCAACCCTAATTTAATCACCGAAAAATTAATGCCCCAGATGGCGGTAATACCGATGGCCAGCAGCAGGTGTGATAATTTCATGATTGACGTGTTCCATACCAGAGAATAAGTGCGCAGGCACTGACCAGTGCCCCGCCGCTGCACACTGCATACCATCCCCAGTGCGCATAGAGTTGGGTGGCAGTAATAGCGCCCAGCGCGCTGCCTGCCGCATAAAAACACATATAGGCACCGATAAGCCGGCTGGTGATAGCGGGTTTGCCGGAAATCAGCATGCTCTGGTTGATGACATGCACCGTCTGCACCGCGAAATCCAGCATGATCACGCCAATAACCAGCAATAATAAAGAAGTCTGCGCGAAGGCGATGGGAAGCCACGAGAGCGTTAGTAAAACCAGTGCGCATCCGCTGGCGCGCTGCCCGGTTCCCCTGTCAGCCCAGGCGCCACTTCTGGAAGCCGCCAGCGCTCCGGCTATCCCAGCCAGACCAAACAGCCCTGTTTGCGTATGGGAAAGCGACATGGCCGTGAGCGGCAAAACCATGGAACTCCACAACATGCTGAACGCGGCAAAAATCAGCAGAGCCAGCGCGCCGCGCTGACGCAACAAGGGCTCGGTGACGAAAAGACGCGGGACAGACCCCAGCAGCCCGGCCACGGAAGTGGCTGTGTTCTGCGGACCGGCAGCAGGTATCACTTTCATCAGCAGCACGGTAATCAGCAGCATCAGCGCGGCTGAGGTCATATACACCGCCCGCCAGCCGGCGATATCGGCGATGATGCCAGAGACCAGGCGCGCCAGCAGTATGCCCATGACGATGCCACTGGTGACGCTGCCTACCACCTTGCCACGCTGAGCCGGTGCCGCCAGGATAGCGGCCCACGCCACCACGGTTTGCGTCACCACCGCCATCAAACCCACCAGCAGCATCGCCACCAGCAGCGCCAGCAAACTCTCTGCTAACGCCGCCGCGACCAGGGCCAGCACCGACAGCAGCAGGTGCGTGACCACCAGCTTTTTGCGATCAAAGCGATCGCCGAGCGGCACCAGCAAAAACAATCCTATGGCATAACCCGCCTGCGTTGCCGTGATGACCAGGCCGATGGTGCCGGGCGAAACCTGCAGCGTTGCGGAGATGGATTCCAGCAATGGCTGGGCAGAATAGACATTGCCGACAGCCAGCGCACAGGTCAGTGAGAACAGAAAAATGATGTGAGGCGACAGCACTGAGCTCGTCGCCGGCGAAAGAGGCGCCTCAGAGGTTGCAGGGGTATCACTGGTGCAAGTCATGTTGCATCCTTATTTGGTTTTTATTTGAAACCGATTTATTCTATAAGTAGCAGCGGTGGTTTTTTTTTGCAACTTGTTTTGCTGAAGGCTAAGCTACCGTCAGTAAATCAGCAGAGTGAGAGAGAAGATGGCAAAACAGGAAGCGCTCAGAACCAGCGAATGCCCGGTCGCCCGGACCGTGGAGGTGATTGGCGAACGCTGGTGTCTGATGATCATCCGTGAAGCGTTTGATGATGTGCGCCGCTTCAGTGATTTCCAGAAAAACCTTGGGCTGGCAAAAAATATCCTGGCGTCACGGCTGAAACTGCTGGTTGAGGTCGGTGTGCTTGAGAGTTGTCCGGCGTCAGATGGCAGCGCCTACAAGGAATATTTGCTGACCGAACGGGGACGAGCCGTCTTCCCAATCGTCGTGGCGATGCGCCAGTGGGGAGAGCGTTATTTGTTTGAAAAAGGCGAGACTCACTCGGTATTGCTGGATAACGTCAACGGCGAACCGTTACCTGAACTGGCCGTGTATTCTGCCCGGGGAGAACGGCTCGATCCCGCCGACTGTCATCGCCGGCGCGTCATAGCCGGTAATCGCGCCGATCAGGCTTCGTCGATCGTGAAATAACCGGGGTTGAGAAGTCGCATCAAACCGATCCCGCTTGTTCAATCACCAGCACCCGGGCTACGCCCTGCGGATGTGCAACGTGTTCAGTGCCTTCGCTGGCATAGAAAATATCGCCGGTGGTCAATCGTTGGGTTCTCACTTCGCCCGCTTGTTTATAGAACATGTCAACGCAACCATCCATAACGGCAAACACCTCTTGTCCATCATTGATATGCCATTTATAGGGTTGATCGGTCCAGTGCAGTTTAACGCTGGTGTTATCAAAGCTGGCAATATGCTGAGACTCCCAGGCTTTGGAACCCGTAAATTCTCTGCTGCTGTAAAAATTCATGTTTGCCTCCTGTGTGCTGCTGCGGTGATAGCTCACACATGAAATAGCAAAAGGCAGCGCCACGTACCAGATTCAGGGATTGGTTTGTCCTGATTTGGCACCAGCGCGTCCCGTTTTTGCTGCCGGGATGCCTGCTTAATGCACAATGCGTTCATTAAGCAGGCTATCAAACCGGTGAATGGAGGGCATAAGCGCGCGGCGGCGTCGCTGCCGTTCAGAAGGGAATAAAATGGCTGCGGATCACCGTGGGGGCATCGGTAAAATGCACCACATCGGCCATCACCCTTTTGGTTTGTTCGGACTCCAGCGCCCGGTTGACATCCTGCTGACAGGCAAACGTGTAAACACCGATGGAGAGCCAGCCGCTGCGGTCTGAAGCGGGATAGAACGCTTCCGCCGAAATGAGCCCATATTCCTGCCAGCACGCCAGCGCCAGCGGCAGGTGCGTGTGGGTATAATAGTCGCGGTCAAAGCGATAGGTTTCATCGCCGACGCACACCACCATCATCTGATGCATCCTTTTCTCCCGTTAACGCATGCCGCCTGACGCCATCATCACCTCGCCCGTCACCCATCCGGCATCGTCGGAAGCGAGATAAGCCACAATCGGCGCAATATCCTGCACCTGGCCAATACGGCCAAGCGGCGTCTGGCTTTCGTTCCAGCGCTGAAACTCCGATCCCATCGCGCCGGTGCTGTGCGTGCCTTCGGTTTCGATTAACCCCGGATTGACCGCGTTGACGCGGATGCCGCGCGGGCCGAGTTCGCGCGCCAGCACGCCGGTAATGGCATCAATCGCGCCTTTGCTGCCGCTATAGATAGCGCTCTCCGCCAGAAATACCCGCGTTACAAATGAGCTGATATTAATAATGCTGCTGCCCTCGCCCAGATGTGGCACGGCGGCGCCCGTCACCAGCAGCGGCCCGAGCACATTGATGTCAAATTGCTTGCGATACAGCGCTTCGCTGCTCTCTTCGATCTTCGCAAACTGATACACGCCGGCATTGTTCACCACGATGTCCAGCCGGCCAAACTGCGCGAGGGTAGATTGAATGAGTGCCTCAACCTGCGACTGATCGGTGACATCCGCTGCCAGCGCCACCGCCGAGCCACCGGCGGCCTCAATAGCGGCGACCACCTTATCCGCCCCGTTTTTATCGGCGGCATAGTTGACGACGATCTTTGCGCCGTCGGCGGCCAGCTGGCGGGCAATCGCCGCACCAATGCCTTTAGATGCGCCGGTTACGAGGGCAACTTTGTCCTGAAGCTTTTTCATGTTCTGCAATCCTCAATCAGTTCAGTCTGTATGATGCCGTTATGGTGATAGCTACAAAGTTGTTTGAGAACTGCCATTTTTGTATATTCGACGTTCATTTTTGAACGGGGGCGAGCGCAATGGAATGGAGCGATGTACGGATCTTTCTGGCGGTGATGCGCAGCGGATCTTATGGCGAGGCCGCGCGCCGGCTCGGCGTCAGCCATCCGACCGTGGGTCGTCGCATTAAGGTGCTGGAAGCGCAGGCCCATCAGGCGCTGTTTCGCCGCACGCCGGATGGCCTGGTGTTAACCGATGCCGGTGACGCCGTGCTGGGCCTGGCGGAAAGTATGGAAAATGCTGCGCTGGCGATGGAAAGACGGCTTGCGGGCAATCACCCGCGGCTGGAAGGTATTTTACGCATCTCCTGTGCCGAGTGGTTTGCCACCGCCGTGCTGGCGCCGGTACTGAGCGAGCTGACACAGCGCCATCCCGCTATCGTGCCGGAAATCATCGCCAGCTATCGTTTGCTCAATCTGTCGCGGCGCGACGCCGACGTGGCTTTTCGCATTGTGCCTTTTACCGAGCCGGATATCGTCCAGCGGCGCCTGATGAGCATGCCCTATGCGTTATACGGCACGCCTGAAAATGCCCGAGCATTGCAACACGATCCCGCCTCAGTGGGGCTGATCCTGATGAATACCGCGCAAGCGCATTTTCCGGACGTCGTCTGGCTGCTCGATCAATTTCCACAGTCACGGCGGGCTTTTACCAGCACCAGCCGGGCGGTGCAGGCGCAGATGTGCCGGCGCGGCATGGGCGTGGCGGTGTTACCCCAGCCGCTGGGCGATGCCACCGCCGGACTGCAGCGGATTCCCACCCCGCAGCCGCCGCCTTCGCGCGATATCTGGGTAGGCTATCATCAGGATCTGCGGCACATGGATCGCCTGCGCGCCATGCTGGATATCGCCGATGCGCTGCTGATTGCGAAGTAACTGTCGCAGCGATTAGCGCAGCAATTCAGGCGGGCCTCAGACCCGGTAACGGCTCTATGCTGCGCAGCGCATTTTCCATCAGTCTGGCCAGCAGGTTTTGCGCATTCGGTTCAGTCTGGCTGCCACTTTTTTGTTCCAGCGTAACGCCCAGCGCGCCCAGCGGCGGCAAAACATTGCCGGCGCTCACCAGATTAGCGGGCATGCCGACCCGCGTGCGCACGGTGATCCCCAGACCGGCCCGCACCGCCGCCCAGATGCCGCTCAGGCTATGGCTGACAAACACGATTCGCCATGCAATGCCCGCCCGGTCCAGACTGTCGATGGCGCGCGAGCGCATCAGGCAGGGATTATCAAACATCACCAGCGGCAGCGGTTCGCCCTGGCTTATCATCGCACTGACGTCGCAGTCGGGGTGGGCGATCCACTCCAGCGGGAACTGGCCGATCAACACGCCTTTACGCTGCAGCGGTTGTGCCTGCCACAGCAGCGCCATATCAAGAGCATCGCTGTCCAGCGCTGCAAGCAGCTCCTGATTACGCGCCACGCGGGCGATGATCTGCAGCCCGGGATGGTGACGTGTAAATTCGCCCAGAATACCGGGCATCAGGGTGTCACCAAAATCTTCCTGCATGCCCAGGCGCACTTCCCCCTGCAGCCCTACACCGCTGAAGGTGCACAATGCTTCGTCGTTCAATGCCAGCAGACGACGGGCATAACCCATCATCACTTCCCCCTCACGGGTTAACGCCAGATGACGCCCGCTTTTCACCACCAGCTTGCTGCCACATTGCTGCTCCAGCTTTTTCAGCTGGGCGCTGACCGCCGAAGTGGATCGACAGAGCCGCACGGCGGCCTGCGCAAAACTGCCACACTCCATGCCGGTGACAAAACTGCGCAACGCATCCAGATCCAACGTCTGAGCTAACTTTTGCATGATCGTCCTGATTTATGGGATGAATGACGGTGTTTTATTTGATTTTCAGGATGGTTATGTTTCGCCACAATCGCGGCTGAGTCAATACGGAGAAACATCATGGCAAAAACACTCGATAGTAAAACGCTGGCGCGCATCGCGCCAAAGCTGGCCGAACTCAGTCAGCAGGTTCTTTTCGATGACATCTGGCAACGTGACGCGCTTACGCCGCGCGAACGCAGCCTGATTACGCTGGCCGCACTGACGGCGCTGGGGCGGGTGCAACAGCTGCCGTGGCATATCGAATTCGCGCTACAGAATGGCCTGGCACGAGAAGAGATCGTCGAAGTGTTCACCCATCTGGCCTTTTATGCCGGCTGGCCGGCGGCGGTGTCAGCGCTAAGCTGTCTGGAAGAGGCGTAACCCTCATGCCTTTTACCCGCATCATACTGCGTCAGGGTTATAGCGACGCGCAATTAACGCAGATTTCCGACATCCTGCAACGGAGTCTGGAGGACGAATTTGCCGTTCCACCCGGCGACCGCTTTCAGGTATTTGAAGAACTGCCGGCGCGGCTAAGGGTGTTTGATCGCCACTATAAAAGTCGCGGGCGTTCAGAGAATTTTGTTCAGTTCATGATTACTGCGGGCAAGCCGCGCAGCCGCGAACAGAAGCACAAGCTGTGTGACAGATTGTGTCAGCAACTCTCGCAATCGCTGGATATCGATCCGCAGGATGTGATGGTGATTATTCAGTTTAACACCGTCGATGACTGGAGTTTCAGCGACGGATGTCTGATGTCCGAAGAAGCGCGTTTCCACGAGTAACATAGTCAGTATTGCTGGCAGCGCGGGTTAGCGCGCTGCCAGCAATCACTGTACGGCTTCAGTGATGGGCGGTGGAGATTAAAAATAACACCTCATTGACGACCAGCAGATTGCAACGCGGCGCGCTGGCGGTCGCGCGTGAAGATCTGCCACGTCACCGCGTCGTCACTCAGGGTAAAAACAGCCGTGGCGAGGGTATTTTCCTCATCCGGATCCTGCGGCGACAGGCGGTAAATCGGCAACGCTGCATCCTGCTGATCCGATAAAATCGCCCTGGCCGCCGCGCCATCTACCGCCGGTTGCGTCGTCAGCCATGTCTCCAGACGCTGCTGGCGCGAGCCGGAACTGGCGGTGACCACCTGTTCGACGGCGGCAAGCTGCGGGTGAATAAGATGATTAGCGTGCCCGAAAGGTGCGTTCAATGGGATCACTGAACAGCCTGAGCCTGTCGCTTCAATACTGATCAGGCGGCTATCGCCCTGCTGCCCCAGCGTATGGTGAAACGCGCCGGCGCGCGGTATGGCGCTAAGTATGGCGATCGCTTCATCCAGCGTGGTCGCGTTCAGCGACGCGCGGGCAATGATCTGGCGCGGCACGCCATCCGGACGATGCTGTGCGCGAATGTTATTGACGGTATTAACGATGCCCTTCTCATTAACGGCAAAAGTGTGACCGCAAAGTGATGCCGGATAGGCGAAGCTGGTGAACGCGAGCCCGTCATCGGGGGTCACGGTGACCAGCGCACAGTCGTCACGCAGCTGGGGAAAACCATCTTCGTTGTGCGCAATGATCAACTCCCCGCTGGCACTTTTCCCCGCCACCGTGGTGCAACCATCCGAAGTTGAACGCACCAGATCGCCCCGGCAGTTCCACGCAAACACCTCGTCAATCGGCGCCTGTAATCCTTCAGCCAGCCCTTCCAGCTCCTGCCAGATCAGCGGAAACTGGTGCTGGACCCGCGCGCGCATACTGCGGATTTGCTGCGTATCTTTCATGGCGGTAACCGTTTGCCAGAGACGGGTATGCGTGAGTTTGTTATGCCAGGCATCACGGCCAAAGTCACCGAGTTGCTGACCAATAACAAAAGCCGAACCACGGAAGTCGAGTTTTTTCATAGGGTTATTTCACTTCATTTCAGGATACATGTTGCAGAAATTCTTTCAGACGCGGATTACGGCTGGCAGTCAGCAGCATATCAGGTGGCCCATCTTCGACAATGGTACCGCCATCAATAAAGATCAGCCGCGAAGCCACATCGCGGGCAAAGCCAATCTCATGCGTCACAATCACCATGGTCATGCCCTCTTCAGCCAGCGAGCGCATCACTTTCAGCACTTCATGACGTAACTCCGGATCCAGCGCGGAGGTTGGCTCATCGAACAGCATCATTTTCGGCCTGACGGCCAGTGCCCGGGCAATCGCCACGCGCTGCTGCTGGCCCCCTGAAAGTTCAGACGGATAGTGGCTGGCGCGATCGCGCAAGCCAACGCGCTCCAGCAGCGCCAGCGCCTGCTCGCGCGCCGCGGCTTTCGTTTGATGACGCACGCGAATCGGGCCGAACATCACGTTCTCCAGTGCAGTCAGATGCGGGAACAGGTGAAACTGCTGAAACACCATGCCGGCTTCGCGGCGGATATCACATTCATTCGCATGCGGGTCGGTGATGTGCATTCCGGCGACCAGCAGCGTTCCGGATGAAATCTCTTCCAGTTTGTTGATGCAGCGTAACAGCGTTGATTTACCCGAGCCTGAAGGGCCAATAATCACCACCACCTCGCCGGACTCAATTTTTAAATTGATATTATGCAGGACCTGCGTGGCGCCGAAATTTTTCGACACTGCGTTAAATTCAACCATGCTCATAAAATATGGATCCTTTTTTCCAGCTGCTTCAGTAAAAAGCTCAGGCATAACGTCACCAGCAGATAAATCATGGCGACCGCCGTCCACACTTCCAGCGCACGGAAATTACCCGCAATGATCTCCTGCCCCTGACGCGTCAGTTCTGCCACGCCAATCACAATAAACAGTGAGGTATCTTTAATACTGATAATCCACTGGTTACCTAAAGCCGGAATCATGCGTCGTAACGCTAAAGGCATAATGACATACCACAGCGTACTGCGCTGCGATAAGCCCATCGCCAGACTCGCTTCTTTAAAGCCTTTATTAATTGAGAGGATCGCGCCCCGGGTAATTTCAGCAATGTAGGCACCGGAGTTAATCACAATGGTCACGATCGCGGCGGTGACGGGATCAATTCTTATCGGCAACACCATCGGCAGTGCAAAATAGATAAACATTACCTGCACCATGATGGGCGTACCGCGAATAAGCTCGACAAAAATAAGTGACAGCGTTTTGGCGATTTTTCCGCCCAGAGCACGGCAGGTTCCCGCCAGTAAGCCAATAATAAAACCGCCCAGCAGACCTGACAGCGAAATAATCAAGGTCAGCTGCAGACCCTGCAGCAGTAGCGGCAGAGATTCCCAAATATATTTACTGTCAAAATTCATAATTTAACCTGTAAACGCTAAACAAAGCCGGAGGGCTCCGGCCTGGCAGGATTATTTCGGCTGCTTAGCAAACCATTTCACGTAGATTTTGCTGTAAGTCCCATCCGCGCGCAGGGCCTGCAGCGCGGCGTTGATCTTAGGCGTCAGGCTGCTGTTTTTCTGCATGGCAAAGCCATACTGCTGCGGCAGAATCGTGTCGTTTTCACCGCTGGCTTTGACTTTGCCATCGCCCGCCGTTTTCACGTAGTACAGCACATTGGGCGAGTCGTGGACCACCGCATCAAGGTTGCCGGCCTGCAAATCCAGATAGGCGTTGTCGATATTAGGAAACTCAACATAATTTGCCTTGTATTTACTTTTCATAAAGCTGGCTGCGGCCGTGCCCTGTTTCAGGCCCACTTTCTTGCCGGTTAAATCGCTGAATTTCTTAATGCTGTTATCATCGCTTTTGACAGCCATTAATAAGTCGGCGTCATAATAACCGTTGCTGAAATCCACCACCTGCTTACGCGCATCGGTAATGGTAATACCTGCCATCGCGACATCCAGATTCCGTGATTGCAGCCCCGGAATCAGGCCGCCAAAGTCCATTGGGTGTAATTCATAGCTGACATGCATTTTCTTCGCGATGGCATCCCATAAATCAATGTCAAAGCCGACGTATTTATCACCTTGCTTAAATTCAAAAGGAACAAAAGCCGTATCAACCCCGACAGTTAATTTATCCTGCGCCGCAGCGATAAAACTGGCGGAACAGGCAACCAATGCCAGTGTAACCTTTAGTTTATTAAAAAATGCAGACATAATAACCCTCAGCGTCAGTAATATAGCGTGCAATGATCGTCATCCAGCGAAATAACCCGGCGGACATGGTCAAAGAAGGTGGTTAATATAATGGGCGCATCAGGTACGCCCGGAGTAATGCGACAACTTATGCAGGAAGCAAGTGATCCTGCGTAAAGGGTACCGGCGTCTGCGAGCCGTTCATGATCATCGAGAGAAAACTGTAATAGCCGTTAATGCCTATCAAATCCACCACGCCCTTCTCGCCCCATAATTCGATGGCTTGCTGCCAGGTGGCATCACTGATTTTCTGTTGCTGATGTAACTGCTGGCAAAACTGATAAATCACCCACTCATCAGGCTGCAAATCCGCGGGCTGACGTTTTTCATTGATGGCCTGCACCGCTGCAGCAGAAATCCCCTTTTCGCGCGCTATCGGCGCATGGATTGCCCACTCTACCGGCTGTGACCAGTGCCTTGCCGTCATTAAAATCGCCAGTTCCGATAACCGCTGGCCCAGCGCACTGCGATAGCGCAGATATTCCCCCATACGCTGTGCATGTGCCATTAACTCGGGGCTGCGCAGCAGCGGCTCAAACGGGGGCAGCAGCGCGCCGCGCGGCCCGTTGATAATCTCTTCCGCGAGCGGACGTTGCCGCTCATCCCAGTCCTGCTCCGCCAGCGGCGGTAATCGGTTAATCATAATTTGCCGGTCTCTTCACGTATCACGGTGTTCAGCGTATCCACGACAAAATCCAGTTGTTGCGGGGTGACGATAAACGGTGGGGCGATTAAAATATGGTCGCCATAGTGCCCGTCCAGCGTGCCGCCCATCGGATAGACCAGCAAACCGCGCGCCATACAGTTGGCCTTGATGGCTGCGTGAAGTTTCATCGCCGGATCGAACGGGGTTTTTGTGGCTTTATCACGCACCAGTTCCACACCGGCAAACAGGCCGCGGCCGCGCGTGTCACCGACATGCGGTAACTCCCCCAGCACGTCGCGTAGCGCCTTGTGCAGATAAGCGCCCTGCTGCTGAACCGCCTCCAGCAGATGGTCGCGCTCAATCACCTGCTGTACTGCTAACGCCGCCGCAGCGGCTGTCGCGTGACAAATATAAGTGTGTCCATGCTGGAACAGACCGCTGCCGGCCTGCAGCGCAGACACGATCTTCTCACTGGCCAGCACCGCGCCGATGGGTTGATAACCGCCACCCAGTCCTTTGGCAATGGTAACCAAATCAGGTACCACGCCATCCTGTTCGAACGCGTGCAGTGTGCCGGTACGCCCCATTCCGCACATCACCTCATCGGCGATAAACAAAATGCCGTATTTGTCGCACAGGCGACGTACACCCTGCAGATAGCCCGGCGTCGGCGGCGTGGCACCGCTGGTCGCACCGACCACCGTCTCCGCGCAGAAGCCAATAATCGTTTCCGGGCCCGCATCGATAATCGCCTGCTCCAGCTCGCTCAATAGCCGCTGGGTATACTGCTGCTGGGTTTCATCGGCACGGCGATCGCGATACTCATTGCAGGCTGAAACGCGAATCACGTCGATTAACAGGGGCGCGAACTGACGCCGGCGCCATTCATTGCCACCCACCGCCAGCGCGCCCAGCGTATTGCCGTGGTAGCTCTGTTTGCGGGCGATGAAACGGGTGCGCGCAGGCTGTCCGATCTCAACAAAGTATTGCCGGGCCAGTTTCAGCGCGGTTTCCACCGCCTCAGAACCGCCCGATACGAAATAGGCATAGTTAAGATCGCCCGGTGCGGTGCGCGTTAACTGTTCGGCGAGCTGTTCAACGGTATCGCTGGTAAAGAAACTGGTATGCGCATAAGCCAGTTGATCGATTTGACGATGCATGGCTGCGAGGACGTCAGGATGGGCGTGGCCCAGGCAGGAAACGGCGGCACCACCGCAGGCATCAAGATACTGTTTTCCCTGTGCATCAAAAATGTAGGCCCCGTGTGCGCGCGTAACCACGGCGGGCACGCTGCGCAGACTGCGGTGAATGATACGGCTCATGCTGGTCCTGCTCCTGAATACGCTTCGTTGTTGAAACGTATCTTGCAGGATCCATTTGAATCACGTCAACGCAATAATGATTCAATCGCATTCAATATTCTTATGGCAGATACAAATGAATCATCTGTCAGGATTTGCCGGCATGCACGTAAGCGCCGGAATCGATTAAATAGCGTTCGGCGTTTTCAATTTTACTGACCGCATCACGTCCATGACGGGCCACCAGCATCGCCAGCAGACACTCTGCCAGGCCCATGCCAGAGAGGACAGACGGGAAGAACGATGGGCTGTCCAGTGAAAACCGGAGCGAGCAATCAGCGGCCTGCGCCAGCGGCGAGACCGGTGAGTCGGTGATGGCGATGATCTTTGCACCCGCCTGCTGCGCTGCGCGCAGTACATCAAGTGATTCGCGTGAATAAGGGGCAAAGCTGGTAAGCAACAGGCAATCCGCGGCGGTCAGTTCACGTGTGAAAACTTCGATATTGCTCGCCAGACCATCCACCAGTGATACCTGACGATTGAACAGCCGATACACATAAAATAATGACCAGGCGATCGGAAAGCTGGCGCGGAAACCGCAGATGTAAACATTGTCAGCCGCATCGAGTAAGGTCACGGCCTGCTCCATTGCCTGGCGGTTTTCGTTCTGCGTAAAGACCAGGTTGGTCTGGTGGGCCTGAAACATCGCATCATACAGCTGCGGCTGCGTGCCGGCGGCCACAAGCTTTTCCGCTTTCGAGACATAGGTATCATTGCGCAGGCCGATGTCATCGATGAATGCGTCTTTGAGTTCACTCCAGCCGTTATAGCCCAGCCGTTTCGCCAGGCGCAGCAGCGTTGCCGGTTTCACTCCGGCCTGCTGCGCAAAGGTGCGCATGGATTGCACCACCAGTTGATTGGCATTCTGCAGTGAGAATTCGGCAGCCCGCTGTAGTTCTGGCGATAATTCACTGAACTCACGGACGATAGTTTCCTTTAGATTCATGGCAACGATTCACAGGCTTTGACGTTGAGGTATCTAAACACATTTGAGATCAAGACTCTAGGCGCGGATATCACACCGGAGTGACGGCCTGAAGCAGGGCGCGATGCGTCGCGCCGCGACAATCAGGCTGCTCATGGTGGTTTACTTAACTGAGCGGCCTGTTGCTATGGAGGGCGAACCTGAGGTTAAAAATTTACTTTATTGACGACTCAACACCAGTTTCAGTCCGGCAATGGCAAAACAGCAGGCTAATAGCGCATCTAATCCCCGGCGGATACGACGGTAAAACGCGTTCATTGCTGCGGTGGAAAATATCAGCGCATAGCCGCAAAATACTGCGACGCAAATCGCCGCACAGCCGAGAATAATCAGCGGTAAGGTCGAGGCTGCAGCGTCCGGTTTGAGCGCGACGGACATGATCGCGACCCAGGTTAAAATGGCTTTAGGATTACCGACGTGCATCAAAATTCCCTGCCGGAATAATGCGCCATACGCAACACGGTGATCGCTGATAACGGTTTTATCGGCAGCAGTGCGGGTTAACGCAGATTTACCGGCTTTGTATGACAGCCACAACAGATATAACCCGCCGCCGATTTTCAACACCAGCAGCAATTGGGCAAACGTCGCCAGCACGGTTAATACCCCGCAGGCCGCCAGCAGCGCCCACAGCATTGAGCCGCCAATTACCCCGCCCGCAAGCGCTAAGGCGGCACCGCGCCCTTTATTCATCGCCGTTCCCATAATCGCCATATTACTCGGACCAGGGCTGGCCGTTGCCACAAAATAAGTGGTGTAAATCAGCATTAATTCGTGTGAAAGCGCCATGATATCCTCTGCAGGTAAAATGTCCTCAACCTGTTATATCGGCTTGCTCAGAAATTTACTATGTCTTGTTGATATGAAGAAATGCCGGACGCTGTTCTATTCTGTGGACTGCTGCATGAGCCAGGCTCTTACTTTTACCACGGCAGAACGCAGCAGCGCTTCGTGGGGCGTAATAAGCCAGTACGCGTGTCCGGTATTCAGCGTATTTGGAAACGGTGCCACCACTTCACCGGATGCCAGGTTTGCCTGAACAAATCGCCTGCGCATCAGCGCTACGCCCATGCCGGCAAGCATCGCCAGCCACGCCCCGCTGCCATCGCTATACAAAGGCCCTTTGCCGGAATCAATATGCCCGACGCCGGCTTCAGCGAGCCAGCGCTGCCAGTCTTCCCGGTGCATATCATGCAGTAACGTGACGCGACCGAGTGCGGCAAGTGCCGGCGGTTCTCCCAGCTGCTGCGCCACAGCAGGAATGCAGACTGCAAGGTAGTCGTCGTCGATCAGCTTCTCACTCACGCAACCCTCACAGAAACCGTTGCCATGCCGTACGGCCAGGTCGATACCATCCGTGGCGAAAGACTGGATGCGGGAAGTGGCACTGATGCGCAGATCGATCTCCGGACAGGCACGTTCAAAATCAGCCAGTCGCGGCAGTAACCAGTGAGTCGCAAATCCGGTGGTGCAGGCCAGCGTGATGGTATTTTTTTGTGTCTCCTGCACCAGCGTTTCAGTGGCTTCACGCATCAGGCTGAAAGCCGAAGCAATCGAGTAGTAATAGCCCTGACCGGATGCCGTCAGCGCCAGCTTGCGTCCATTTCGCTGAAACAGGGGCAGGCCCAGCTGCCGTTCCAGTTCCCTGATGTGCAGGCTGATCGCGCCGGGCGTGACGTGCAACTCCTGGCCTGCAAGGGTCATGCTGAGGTGCCGGGCAACGGATTCGAACGCCTTCAGGGCGTTAAGAGAAGGCAGGCTGTTTCGCATTGTTTAGTTTTCCTAAAAAACAGGCGGAAATTAAATCGTTTTTATTTCCTCTCCGTCAACGTTATTAATAGGCAAATAGCACGCGATGCCGTGTCGTTTTTATTCAAAAACTGTTGAGTTACAATGAAATTTTAAGAGAAATTACCGTTTCACGCATCACGCCTCCACACGGAAAAATGATCAGCGACCAGGCCCTTTATGGCGATTAACCTTTACCAGGCTTGAGTTTTTGTCGTGTCAGGGAGGCAATAAATGGAGACAGGATGCAGATGAAGGATATCGATGTTGGATTTACCCACGTTGCGTTTATGGTGAGGGATCTGGAGAAGAGCATGGATTTCTACCGCCGCTATGCAGGAATGAAGGTGATACACACCCGTGAACCTGACGTCCCGGCTGCCCGCAAGGTGGCATGGCTGAGCGATCATACCCGTCCTTTCGCGCTGGTTCTGGTGCAGGCGGATGACGTGTCAGATACGCCACTGGGTAAATTTGGACACTTAGGCATTGCCTGTGCGTCACGCGAAGAGATCGATCGTAAAACAGCGATGGCCGTCGCCGAAGGCGTGTTACGCAAAGCCCCCGAAGAGGCTGGCGAACCGGTGGGATATTACGTATTTTTTGCCGATCCTGATGGCAATACGCTGGAGCTGTCTTTCGGGCAGCGCGTCGGGCTTGAAGCGATACGCACCGCTCCCGGTTTACTTTAACTCGCCTGCACGCAGGCAGCGGAGAACATATGGCACTGACGTTGCCGATTTATACTCAACGCCTGGTGTTGCGCAAGCTGACAGTGGCTGATTTGCCGCATCTGTCGCGCTATCGCAATCTGCCAGACGTTGCTCGTTATCAGAGCTGGGAAGAATTTACCTGGCAGGACGCTGAGAAATTATATGCGCAGCAGGATGCGCTGCCATTCAACAGCGATAACACCTGGTTTCAGCTTGCCGTAGCACACCAGGAAGACGACCGGCTAATAGGGGACATCGGAATTCATTTTTTTGATGAAGGAAGACAAGCTGAACTCGGCATGACATTTGATGCCGGATTTCAGAAACAGGGTTTTGCGCTTGAAGCAATGAGTGCCATCGTTACTCTGCTTTTCACGCAGTTTGCAAAACACCGGCTTACAGCCGTAGTAGACACACGTAATATTCGCGCCATAAACCTGCTGGAAAAGCTGAATTTTCGCCGTGAAGCGCACTACCGGCAGAATATTTTTTTCAAAGGGATGTGGGGCGATGAATATCTTTATGCGCGGCTGGCCAGCGATTGGCGCAGGCATTGCGTTAAGCCATCGCGTAGGCATGTTTAGGAGACATAGTGACAATTAGCGAAGTAAGCAAGGAAGAGTATCACTTACTGATTCAGGTCTGGGAGGCTGCCGTCCGGGCAACGCATCATTTCCTGAATGAACAGGATATCCTGCGGCTCAGACAGCTTATTCTGGAAAATTATTTTGACGCCGTTGTTCTGAGAAAGATGACCGATGAAGACCATGACATTGTTGGATTCATCGGCTTACAGGATGAGAATATCGAGATGCTTTTCGTCTCGCCCGCTCATCACAAAAAAGGGATCGGTGCACGGTTAGTCCGTTACGCGATCCGTCATCTTTCAGCGAAAAAAGTGGACGTTAACGAACAAAATACCGCTGCGCTCGGGTTCTATCAGCATCTGGGCTTTCAGGTGACGGGACGGTCTTCCGTTGATGGTGAGGGAAAACCGTTTCCCCTCCTCCATCTGAAGCTGATGCAATAATCCGGCAGAGGAATCAGGAGAAAAAATGAACGGAAGTTGTCTCTGTAAACGTGTGCGCTACGAATGCGATCGCCTGGCGGGCCGCATTACGCATTGCTGCTGTCATACCTGCAGGAAAGCGCACGCCGCCGCTTATACCTCCACAGCGCGCGTGCGGCGTGAGGATTTCAGGTGGACCCAGGGAGAAGAATTTCTGACGGCATTTAATTCTTCCCCGGATAAGTTGCGTTATTTCTGTTCAGTCTGCGGATCTCATCTGATGGCTGAAAGACCTCATCAGAGCCACGTGATTCTGCGTGTGGCCACGCTGGACGACGATCCCGCTCAGACGCCGGTTTCCTATATCTGGTGCTCGCACACCGTGCCGTGGCTAACAGAACGCGACCATGTGCCTCATTATGAGCAGGATAAAGAGACATGATGACTGGTCAAAACGCCGCTGGCGAAACGGTGCACCATCAGTGCCGGTGGATCATTCACCGGAGGAACCCGCTGGCTGCCAAACCACAGCGGGTTCGCCGGGCAAATTGAGCCACAAATATAAGCCGGAACCCCTGCAAACATGCCTGCTGCGGGCCGGTGCACATGCCCGGCTGCAATAGCCAGTATTCTGACCCGGCTGCGTCTGAGGGTCGACTCAAGCTTATCAAGCCCGCGACACATTGATTCATCCAGCGTCGGTATGCCCGATGCGATAACCGGATGATGCAGAAAAAGCAGCGCTGGCAGTCCATGCGTATCGCTGAGTTGTCTTTCCAGCCATTCCAGATGCTCCCCGACGCTGCCAAAATTCTGTTTATTCACCGTGGAGTCCAGCCCCAGCATACGCAAACCGCCCATATCCTGAACAAAATGCAGCGCGTCTGCCGGGGTGTTTTTCGCCCAGTGATTTTCATGCCATGTCGTTTGCATGAGTCGTCGATCATCGGCGTTGCCCGGCAATATAAATGCAGGGTAATGCTGCTGGCGCAGTTGCTCAGCTATCTGCCAGTAACCCTGCCGCCACTCGCCATCAACAAGATCGCCCGTTAACACCAGCACATCCGGTTGCACATGAGTGAGCCACGCCAGCGACCGCGCCAGGCGCAGCAGGTGATCATTGTCCGGTGCGGCATGGATGTCTGAAATCTGAGCGATTAACATAATGTCTCCGGAAATAAACAAGCGAACCAACAGGGCCGTCTGGCAGCATAGCACCCGCACCGTCACGCGACGCTGGCTGCGCGCCGCATTAAAATTCAGTATTATAGCGGTTCCTGCCGCTGACCCGAGTGAGTGCCCTGCCCGCTATGACTGACCACAATGCGCTGTTGGCGCGGTTGACCACCACACTGGCGGCAGAGAGCCGCACGCCGCTGTACAAACGCTTTGCCAGTGCGATTAAAGATGCGGTGCGCGATGGCACGCTGGTGCACGAAGAGATCCTGCCGGGCGAGCGCGAGTTCAGCCAGTCGCTGAACATTTCGCGCATCACCGTGCGTAAAGCCATGGACGAGCTGGAAAAAGAGGGCGTCGTGTTCCGTTCCCGCGGCTACGGCACGCAGATTTGCAGCCAGTTTGAATATTCACTCAAAGAGCCAAAAGGATTGTCGCAGCAGGCGGTGCTGCGCGGTAAAACGCCGGACACCGTGTGGATCAATAAAAGCAAAATTGCCTGTAGCGCAGAGATCGCCGAAAAACTGGGGCTGAGCACGGGCAGCGATGTCTATCTGCTGAAACGTATTCGCTATGTTGACCGCCAGGCGGTCTCGGTTGAAGAGTCATGGGTGCCGGCGCGCTACATTGCCGATGCCGATGAGATTGGTATTTCGCTGTATGACTATTTTCATCGCCAGCAGATCCTGCCGGTGAAATCCCAGAGCCGGGTCAGTGCGCGTATGCCGGACGAAGCCCTGCAGCAGCAAATTGCCCTGCCCGCCAATGTGCCGGTGCTGGTGATTAAGCAGCTGGCACTCGACGCACAGGGCAATCCGCTGGAGTACAGCATCAGCTACTGCCGCAGCGATATGTACGTGTTTATTGCTGAGTAAGGCGTTGCTGCCAGTAAGCGCGCAGGGTGGCGCGATCGGGCGCACAGTCGCCACCGCGCCGGGAAACCACATACGACGCCACTGCGTTGCCCAGCGCAACGCTCTCCGCCAGTGACCAGCCGGACGCTAATCCCGCCAGTAACCCGCCAGCATGGCTGTCGCCCGCGCCGATAGTATCAACCACCGTTGTCGCCAGTGCGGGCACCCAGCCCTGCGCCTCAGCGTCGATGTATCCGGCACCTTCGCTGTCCAGCCTTAACACCATTGCGCCGCCAAACTGCTGCTGCCAGCGCGCCATCAGCTGATGGGCGTCGAAAGGTTCGGATGCGCGCAGACGCTCATGCCACAGCAGCTCCGCTTCCTGCCTGTTCACTGTAATCAGTGGCTGCAACGCCATGATGCGCGCAAACTGCGCCTCGCCGATGTCCGCCAGCCGCGGGCCAAAATCCACCAGCAGCTGATACGGCGGTGCCTGCTGCTCCAGCCAGTCGATCAGCACCTCGCCGCTTTTGCTGGTGAGCTGATAACCGGAGAGATAGATCCAGCGCTGCGCCGGCTGCGGCAATGTGCGCAACAGCGCGGCGTCCCACTGGTTTTCCACGCCACTAACGGAAAGAAAGGTGCGCTCGCCATCCGGCTCGACCAGCGCCAGACACCAGCCATTATCACCGTGCGCATTTTCCAGTACGCTCTGCACACCGTATTCCGCCAGCTTTTGTCGCACGATACTGGCCCAGATACCGTTCCCCAGCGGCAGCGCGTTGATAGAAGGAATGCCGAGACGATGCAGCGCAATGGCGACGTTAAGCGCACAGCCGCCAACGTTCACGCCCTGCTGATGCAGTTCGATGTCGCTGCCGCGATACGGCAACGTCCAGGCATCGGCAATCACATCCACTACCGCCGCCCCCACCACGCACACTGGCAACCGGCCCGCCAGTCGGGACAGATCGTCAGGCGTCAGCATAGGCGGCCTCGCGCTGCTGGCGGAAACGGACAAACGCGCGGCTGTAGTGAGTGAAATCCAGCGCGTTAGCAGCATCCAGTTCCGCTTTTAGCTGCGCATCGATCGCGTCGATACCGTGCAGCGCGCCGCAAATGGCAACCGCCATCGCGCCGATGGTGTCCGTATCGCCGCCGAGATTGGCGCACAGAATGGCGCAGCGGTTGGGATCGGTGGCTGCCAGTTCGACCATAGCGATCGCTGCCGGTACCGATTCAATGGTGCTGGTGCCGGTACCGACCAGATCGTAGATCTGCTGCATGGTCGACTCAGTGCCCCTGCCCTGCGCCACCACCTGCAACGCCAGTTCGATGCGGGCCGCCATCGCCGCACTGAAAGTGGTGACGCGCCGCTCCTGCGCCGCGCGGGCAATCGCCGGCAGTTCGTCACGAATCGTTGCCCAGTCGCTACCGTCAATCGCGCGGGAGATTGCCCAGGCGATCGCGGTGGCACCGGCAATCGCCACGTCGGATTTGTGCGTCGGACTGGAGGCCAGCGCGACAGCATCAATAAAGGCCGGCAGGTCACGCGCCGGCAGCAGACAGCCCAGCGGTGACACGCGCATCGCCGCGCCGTTGGTCAGGCCGTTATTTTCCAGCTGCGCCACCGGCGTACCGTTTTTCAGCGCGTTAAGCGCGATTTTGGAGGTGGGCCCGAGCACATTTTTGTTAAAGGCATCAAACGTTTCCGCCCAGCGCAGAATATTGGCGCCGATAGTTTCCGCATCAATTTCGCCGTCGTGGCTGATAATGGCATCGGCCAGCGCCAGCGCCATTGAGGTGTCGTCAGTGAAAGCCGCCCGGCCAAAGTAGCAGGCGGCATTGTTTTCTGCCGGGCCGGGCAGGAAGCGATCGATCCAGCCAAAGTGCTGTTTCACGCGGCTGCGCGGCCACAGTTCCGATGGCATGCCCATCGCATCGCCCAATGCCTGGCCGTAAAATGCGCCCAAAATCCGTTTTTCCTGGTGTGTCATCGTCATGGTTACATCTCTTATTTATGGCTGTCAGCGGTTGCTGAGTGTTCAAAAGCGGTTAATTCATCACTGCGTTTTTTGCCGTCGCGGAACAGGACGATAAAGGCGATGGTGATGATGACAATCATCACGCTGCCAAACATCCACATCCCCGCCCAGTTGAATGTCTGGCCGTTGCGCGGCTGGTCATACGCGAACATCTCCTGCATCAGATAGCCGCCGAGGCGGTAACCCAGCAGGCTGCCGATGCCCTGACAGGCCAGGGTGATCAGGCCCTGCGCAGCGTTACGCATCGCCACCGGCGCTTTCTTATCCACGTAAATGTAGGCGGTGATGAAGTAGAAGTCGTAGCTGACGCCGTGCAGCAGAATGCCCATAAACAGCAGGCCGAAGGTCAGCAGGTTTTGATCGCCGCCGAAGACAAAGAACACGTAGCGCAGCGCGGCGGTGACCAGACCGAGCAGCAGCACTTTGCCGATGCCGAAGCGTTTAATGAAGAACGGCAGCGCCAGCAGGAAGAAAATTTCTGATACCTGGCCGAGCGTCATCCAGCCGGTGGCGTGTGGCAGACCGACTTCGGTCAGATACCCCTCAGCGAAAATGTAGTAGAACGCCAGCGGCATACTGAACAGGAATGAACAGACGAAAAATACGAGGAAGCTGCGATCTTTCAGCAGATGCAGTGCGTCGAGGCCGAGTGCCACGCGCAGGCTGAACTTGCCGGTGCTTTTGGGTTCGGTGGCCGGCAGGGTCAGGGCGAACAGGCCAAGCAGCAGCGAACTGGCCGCGGTGATCAGCAACGGTACATTGCTGGCGGAGATATCGCCAAAGCCGAGCAGCGGCGGCAGAAAACCGCAGGCGATGCCGGAGGCGATCCAGCCGATAGTGCCCATCACGCGGATGCGCGGATAGTCGCGCTCCACGTCACCGACGTGAGAAAACGCAATACTGTTGGTCAGCGCAATGGTCGGCATATAGGTGAGCGCATACAGCAGCAGCAGCGGAAAGAAGCTGCTGAAGTGCGTCTGCTGTGCGGCAAAGAACATCAGAATCGCGCCGGCGATGGTCAGCAGCGATAACACTTTCTGTGCCTGGAAGAAACGGTCAGCCAGCGAGCCGACCAGAATCGGTGACAGGATGGCAGCGATGGAGGTACAGGCGTAGCACCAGGCGATCTCAACCGGCGAAAAGCCGTTTTTGCTGAGAAACGCCCACAGCGGCACGAACCATGCCCCCCAGATAAACCACTCTAAGAACATCATGAACGACAGCTTTGGAATTGTAGTTTTCATCGAAATAGACTCCCCGGTGTTGGTAGAACCAATCTAGCACCAGAATAGATACCTTTATAATACCTTTAGCTGATAGTTTGAGCTATCCCACAAGATTTTTACCTTATGGATAACCGATTAGCGAGGAGGATTGAGTTCGGGTAGGCATAACGGTCTGGCGGGGTGTGGAGCTGCATCCTGCGGCTGTGAGGCGGTCGCCATGAATGGCGTAATCCTTGTCAGTTATCTTTTGAATTTGTACATAAATGATTGCACTTATCGTAGCGGCGCAATTTATTGCGCGATGAATCGCGCCGCTACGAATTTGTGCGTATTGCAGTTTCTGAACTATTCGGCATTACGCCATCGATGGCAATCCATCAGCGGTCGTTCAAATAGGTAAGGTATTCGCTACCGGTTCACCAGCTTCGCTGGCAGCGCGACCACCAACAGCGAGCTGAGCAGCAGACATACGGCGAAGAACCACAGCGCGCCGTTGCTGCTGCCGGTGAGATCCAGCGCCACGCCCATCACGGAATTACTCACCAGTCCGGCGATATTGGCGATCGAACAGGCCAGAGCAAAACCCGCTGCCGCTGCCGTGCCTTTCAGGAACGTAGCGGGCAGACTGAAAAACACCGGCACCGCCCCGATAATCATCGCCTGTGCAATTGAGAACAGCAGCACGGTCATCGCCACGTTATGAGCAAAGAAGGTGCTGGTGCCCATCGCTGCCGCGCCAATAATAAACGGAACAATAATATGCCAGCGGCGTTCACGCAGGCGGTCTGAGCTGGCACCAATCGCTAGCATACCAATCAACGCCGCCAGGCTGGGGATCGCCGTCAGATAGCCAATGGTGGTGATATCGGTGGTGCCGGCATTCTTGATAAAGGTCGGCATCCAGAAACCCATGGCGTAAGCGCTGAGCAGAATCGAGAAATCGATGCCGCCGAGCATCACCACGCGGATATTCAGCAGACCATCGCGCAGGCTGTGTTTTAGCCCTTTGGCGTCACCTTCGTCGCGCGCCAGTTCGCGCAGCACCGCCTGCTTCTCACTGCTGCTGAGCCAGCTGGCGCTCTCGACGCTGTTCGGCAGCAGCCAGAACGTCAGCACACCCAGTAATACGCTGGGCAGGCCTTCCAGCAGAAACAGCCACTGCCAGCCGCGCATGCCGTAAACCTCATGAAAATGCCCCATGATCCAGCCGGAAAGCGGTCCGCCAATCAGGCTGGAGAGCGGCAGGCCAATCATAAACAGCGCAATGATGCGGCTGCGGCGCCACGAGGGAAACCATTTGGTGAGATAGAACAGCACGCCAGGCAGAAAACCGGCTTCGGCCGCGCCGAGGAAAAAGCGGATGATGTAGAACTGGGTCGGCGTTTGCACCAGCAGCGTGGCGGTCGAGAGCAGGCCCCAGGTAATCATGATGCGCGCGATCCAGATCTTTGCGCCGACCCGCTGCAGAATCAGGTTGCTCGGTACTTCAAACAGAATATAGCCGACAAAAAACAGTCCGGCACCCAGACCAAACGCGGTTTCGCTCAGCGCCAGATCGCTCGCCATCTGTAGCTTAGCCAGGCCGATATTGATGCGATCAAGATAGGCCGCGAGATAACACAGGCAGAGAAACGGAATCAGCTTCCAGGTGATTTTGCGATAAATCGAAGCGGTGTCTTCGGCTGCCAGCGCAGCAGGACGGGTTGAAACGTCAGTCATGGTGTTCTCCGGGCGCAATAACCCCGTCGTCGGGGAGATGTTGTTATGCGTCTCAGCCGCAGCCGAAACGGACTGTTTGTGCGCACTCCGTGCAGGTGAAACGCGCCCTTAACGGGCGCTGAACTTCCCGAGATACTCCAGCGCCGCGGCTTTACTTACCACGTCGCCATATTTACTGTCGATATCAAACAAATTGGCCTGATGCGGCGCATCATGGCGATCGCCCACGCATTCACGCACCACCATGGCGCGAAAACCGTATTGCAACGCATCCACTGCGCTGGCGCGGATGCAGCCGCTGGTGGAGCAGCCGGCGATCAGCAGCGTATCAATGCCCTGCGCTACCAGCATCGATGCCAGAGACGTGCCAAAAAACGCGCTGGCATACTGTTTGGTGATCACCACTTCTGCGGCAAGCGGCTGCACCGCCGGACAAAACGCGGCCAGCGGATTGCCCTCCACCATGTCACGCATCACCGGGGCTTTCTGCACCCAGATCCCGCCGTCCTGCTGATGCTGCGGATGGTAGCGAATCTGCGTATGGATCACCGGAATCGCGCACTGGCGCGCCGCCGCCAGCAGGCCCTGTGCGGCGGCCACCGCTTCCACCACGCCCGGGGCAAACAGCGCGGCGCCCGGCGTGGTGTAGCCCTGCAAAAAGTCGATCATCAGCAGCGCCGGACGCTGACCAAAACCGATGCGGTTGCCCCAGACACCGGCGTAGTTATCACTGACACTCTGGCTCATGGTTTCTCCTTACCACGCACCGGACAGCAGTGCGCCCGCACCCGGCACCACCGGCTCCAGCTCCAGCGCCTTCAGCAGAGCGTACGTGGTGGCAATAGCGGCCGTAATTACCGGCTTGCCGGTCTGCGCCTCCACTTTTGCCACCGCCGGTAGCGATGGCATCTGCACGCAGGCCGATAGCACCACCACATCAATATCCGTCAGCGTCATGTCCGCCACGATGCCGGGTAAATTGGCCGGGTCGTGGCGGGCGACGGCGAGGTTATCGGCAATTTCCAGCGCGCGCCACTGCTTTACCTCAATCCCTTCGCGCTGGATGTAATCCACCACCAGCTCGGTCAGCGGCTTCATGTAGGGCGCCACCAGCGCGATCTTCTTCGCGCCCATAACATGCAGCGCATCGACCAGCGCGCCGGCACTGGTGATCACCGGTGCCAGCGCCTCGTTGTCGCGCGTGACCTGCGTCAGGCGCTGCTGCGACTGGCGATGATAGCCCGGGCCCATCGCCATGATCGCCACCAGACAGGCATAGCCGAGCACGTCAACGCGCGCGTCGGACAGCTCCAGCGCACAGCGGTCGGACTCTTTATCCATCGCCGCCAGTTCATCTTTATTGACATGCTTCATGCGCATACGGCTGGAGTGGAAGGTAAACCGCTCCGGGCGAATCAGCTGGCGCGCCTGCAGCATGGCGGGAATTTCGGTTTCCATGGTGATGTTGGAACTCGGCACAATCTGGCCGATACGATACGAACGCGTCATGGCTGCGTCTCCGGAGTCAGTGAGGGGCCAAGGAAGGTGCCAAAGGCGTTGAAGAAGCCGTGAAAATCATCCCACGGGATCATGTGACCGGCGCCGGCTACCCGGCTGATCTCAATGGTCGGCAGCAGCTCGCGGATTTCGGCTTCATCTTCCGCCTGAATGACGCCGCCCTTGCCTGCCACCATCAGCAAGGTTTTTGCCGGCAGCTGAGGGAAATATTGATGGATATCGAGCTGGTGAAAATCGTCATAGGCGCGACGGATGGCCGGCGTATAGCAGGTATGCAGCCACTCGGCGCGCAGCTGACGCTGGTCATCGCTCCAGGCCGGGCAGTATTGCTTCATGGCTTCAGCATCCATGCCGCGCTGCGCGTCGCGAATGGAATCTTCATACCACGGCCACTGACCCGGATAGAGACGCCGGCCCGGTCCGGAAACCGGCGGATCGATCAGCGACAACGACAGCACGCCGGCCGGCTGTTTCACCGCCGCACGCATGATGAAGCGCGCGCCCATCGAATGGCCAACCAGGTGATAGCGCGTCAGCCCCAGCGCATCCGCGAAGGCGTTGATGTCATCGGCGCAGCTCTCCATGCCGTAATCCAGCCCTTCACCGCTGCTGGAGAGCCCGCGACCGCGCACGTCCAGTACCCAGGTATCAAAATGCTGCGCAAAAACTTCCGCCACAAAACCCCAGGTGATCGCCGGGCTGGTGATGCCCGGTACAAGGATCAGCGCGGGCCCACTGCCGCCGTAGCGCAGATAGTGCTGGCGAATGCCGTTGGCCTGTACCTGACCGCCGTGCATAAAACGGCTCATGAGGTCACCTCGCTTTTCAGCGGCGCGGCAAACACGTCGTAGCCGTACACCCAGGCCGGATCTTCCTGGGTGCGCAGGAAAGTATTGGCATTAGAGACGGCCTGCACGCGCGACGCACGTTCTTTGCGGTTGGCTTCATACAGGCGGAACGCGGTGCGATAATCATCAAGACCGGTTTCCGTCAGGCAGCGCGACAGCATGGCGGCATCTTCGATGGCCATCGCAGCGCCCTGCGCCATGTGCGGTTTCATGGGATGGCAGGCATCACCCAGCAGCACAATGCGTCCTTCGCTCCATACCGGCAGCGGCTGGCGGTTGAGCAGCGGCCATTTGGTGACCGATTCGCTGCACTCGATCAGCGCCTGTACCACCGGATGGTAGTGACCAAACGTTTCCAGCATCTCCTGCTGACTACTTTCAACGAAGCTGCCTTTGATATCCCACGCCGGGTGCGGCACACCGGAGACGTAATAATATTCGTCGCGCGCTTTGGTGGTGTAATAGACCATCAGATGACGATCTTCAGACCACCACTTAACGCAATCTTCAAAGCTGAGGTTGTATTTGCGCAGTTGTTCGCCACGGATTAGCGCACGGTGCGCCACCCAGCCGCTGTAAGTGGGCGCTTCCACCCCCAGCAGATGCTCACGCAGCTTTGAGTTGATGCCATCCGCGCCAATCACGATATCCGCGCGCGCTTCGCTGCCGTCCTGAAAACGCAACACCACATCGCTGCCGCTGTCTTCGACGCTGCTCAGGCACTTGCCGAACTGGACGCTGCCCGGCTGCAGACTGGTCATCTGCATGGCCTGCAAATCGCCCCGGTGCACCGTGACATAAGCCGCACCGTACTCTTTGCGCGCATAAGCGCCCAGCGGAATGCGTGACAAATACTCTCCGGTCTCGCCGTCGCGGCTGAACCAGAAATCGGGATGCGAAGCCAGATTCTCCAGCTGCTGTTCGATGCCCATGCGGCGAAACACCTTGAGCACGTTCGGCCCCATGTGGATGCCAGCACCCAGACGGGAGAAAGCCGGGCTTTGTTCGTAGACCGTGACATGAAATCCCGCTTTCTGTAACAGCGAGCCGGCGGCAAGCCCGCCCAGCCCGGCGCCGATTACCGCGATGCGTTTCATATTGCTCATATTTTCCTCTCACACTGACGCTGATTTGAAGGTATGCACACGGATAAACGATCAAACCCGACGCTGAATTTATAGTGCACACACTTTAATTATTGAGGTTATGACACTGTTAAAAGCAACCGTATTTACAGTGAAAACTCGATAACATGATGTTAATCACAGCCTGATGATAAGGTTAAATAGGCTTTTCTTATGTCAAAAAGAAATGCTTGCACTGTTCTTCGCAACACGTCTATAACAAACATATAAAGCGTGTTCGCTATAAATAGCTGAAGTTTTGCGCAGCAAATTGTCTGACATCTAACCCTGAGAGGAAACCGCTATGGCAGTAAATCAGAGCCAGTTAGGCCAGATGTTCGAGCAGGTTTTACGGCTGTCGAAAGTCGACGCCAGCCAGAGTGTCGCCATCCTGAAAAGTCACTATTCCGATGCACGCACCGTGCAGGCAGCCACTGATGCTGCACTACGATTGGGCGCGAAGGTGTACTGCGTTGAGCTGCCGGCCTTCAATCACCCGACGGCAATGGGTAACGACATGACCGCCTACTGTGGTGATACCGCGCTTACCGGCAACATTGCCGCGCAGCGCGCGCTGGAAGCGGCGGACCTGATCGTCGATACCATGATGCTGCTGCATTCGCCGGAGCAGGAACAAATCCTGAAAACCGGGACGCGAATTTTGCTGGCCGTCGAGCCGCCAGAAGTGTTGGCACGAATGTTGCCGACTGAAGAGGACAAGTCGCGCGTGCTGGCTGCGGCGGCGGTGCTGGAAAAAGCGCGCATGATGACGGTGAAATCGCCGGCCGGCAGTGATTTTCGTGCCCCGCTCGGCCAGTACCCCACGGTAACGGAATATGGCTACGCGGATGAGCCGGGCCGCTGGGATCACTGGCCGAGTGGCTTCCTGTTCACCTGGCCGAATGAAGATCAGGCTGAAGGCGTGCTGGTGCTGGACGTCGGCGACATCCTGCTGCCGTTTAAATCTTACGCGCGTGAACGCATCACGCTGGAGATCGAGAAAGGTTTTGTCACCCGCATTCACGGTGGCTTTGAAGCCGAGTATCTGCGCGATTACATGCGCTACTTCAACGATCCGGAAGTGTACGGTATTTCCCACATCGGCTGGGGACTGCAGCCGCGCGCGCAGTGGACGGCGATGGGGTTACACGACAAAAACGACGGCATGTGTATGGACGCGCGCGCCTTTTACGGCAACTTCCTGTTTTCGACCGGACCGAACACCGAAGTGGGCGGTAAGCGCAAAACGCCGTGCCATATGGACATTGCTCTGCGCCGCTGCGACATCAAAGTGGACGATTTGCTGGTGGTGGCGGAAGGTGAAGTGGTGGCACCGGAGGCCTCACGCGCGCGTTAATCGTGCGCAGGGAACGGCTGTCAGCGCAGTGACAATGCATTACACTGCCTGACAGTTTCCGGGAAAAAGGATAAAGGCATGTCGCACCAGCAGGATCCGCGCGCAGACCAGCGCTATGACTATACCGAGCAGGTTGGCCATCTGTTGCGCAAGGTGTATCAACGCCATGCGGCGATTTTTCAGCAACACGTCGGTGATTCACAGATCACTGCCGTGCAATTTATTACCCTCTGTGCGCTGCGCGATCGCGGTCCGAGCGCACAGAACGATTTAGTGCGCTATACCGCCGTCGATCAGGCCACCATTCGCGGTGTGGTTGAGCGTCTTAAGGCGCGCGATCTGGTCAGTCTGGGTCCCGATCCCACCGACAAACGCAAAGTGATTGTCATGCTGACCGATGCAGGCCACCGCCTGATTGACAGCACGACAGACAACGCGATGCGCATCACCGAAATGACTTACGGGCAGCTGAATCCGGCCGAACGGGTCGCGCTGATTTATCTGCTGAAAAAAATGCTGGACGATACGAGCCAGCCCTAACCCGGGGCGCTTAGCCGCCTCGCTAAGGCGGTTAATAATGAAAATGCTGGCACATCAGACTGCCACACCGGTTTCACCTGCATCCACGTGCCATTACGCCCTTGAGGTGAACGGTGCGACTCACCCCATCAGCAGCTATCGCGATACCTCGCTGCTGCTGGTGCTGCGTAATCAACTCCAGCTTAACGGACCCAAATATGGCTGCGGCCTGGGCGAATGCGGCGCCTGCACCGTGCTGATCGATGGCGTTGCCGCGCGCGCCTGCGTGATCCCGGCGTATGGCGTGCGTCAGCGCGCTATCACCACGCTGGAAGGGCTGGGCAACCGCGAAGCACTGCACCCGGTGCAGCAGGCGTTTATCGAGGCGCAGGCCGCACAATGCGGTTACTGCCTTAACGGCATGATCATGACCACCGCCGCGCTGCTGCGCGCTCAGCCCTGCCCTGATGACCGGCAGATACGTGCGGCGCTGAGCGGTAACCTGTGCCGCTGTGGCACCCATCAGGAGATCCTGTGCGCAGTGAAGCGTGCCATCACCTTATGCCTGCAGCAGGCGGAGGCGGCATCATGAGTACGGCTAACGTCCCCACGCAGCAGCAGTTGCTGGCAGCCAGCGACATCCTGTTGATTGTCGATGAGATTCAGCCGCCGCCGGGGCTGGTACCCAAAGGCCAGACGCCGACGCTGAAAGCCAAAGAGCGGGCACTGTTTCTGGCTATTGACGGTTCCGGCAGCGTCTGGGCCTTCAATGGCCATGTCGATCTCGGCACCGGGGTGAAAACCGCGCTGACGCAAATCGTCGCCGAAGAGCTCAATCTGCGCATGGATCAGGTGCAAATGGTACTGGGCGATACGCTACGCGTGCCCAACCAGGGTGCCACCATCGCCAGCGCCACATTGCAAATTTCTGCCGTACCACTGCGTAAAGCGGCTGCAACGGCGCGCCAGTGGCTGTTACAGCAGGCCGCCGCGCGCTGGCAGCTGCCGGTGGAGAGCATCACGCTGGACGGCGGTTTCCTGCAGCACCCCAGCGGGGTGCAATTGTCATTTGCCGAACTGGTGCAGCAGCAGCGCAGCATCGTGCCGATTGATCATCAGGTAACACTCAAGCCCGCCAGTGAATATCGCTTAGTTGGTACCAGCTCAGCGCGGGTGGATATTCCCGCCAAAGCCACCGGCGAACTGACGTGGGTGCATGACCTGCGCGTGCCCGGTATGCTGCACGGCCGGGTCATCCGTCCACCGTATGCGGGCTATGACACTGGTAGCTTTGTCGGCACCTCATTGCTCAGCATTGACGAAAGCTCGATCGCGCATCTCGAAGGCATCGTGAAAGTGGTGCAGATCGCGGATTTTGTCGGCGTGGTGGCCGAGCGCGAGGAGCAGGCTATCGCCGCGATGGACGCATTACAGGTGCGCTGGAAGCCGTGGGAACACAGCCTGCCGGACCTGCGCGATATCGAACAGGCTATTCGTGATAATCCCCGCACCTCGCGCGTGGTGCATGACAGCGGTGAAGTGGATGCCGCGCTGGCGAATGTCGCGCAGCGTTTTACCCGCAGCTATGTCTGGCCTTATCAGCTGCATGCGTCGATTGGCCCTTCCTGCGCGGTGGCCGACTATCAGCCTGATTCGCTGCAGGTGTGGAGCGGCACGCAGAACCCGCACCTGCTGCGCGCCGATCTGGCATGGCTGCTGGAGAGGCCGGAAGAGACCATTGAAGTGAACCGCATGGAAGCCGCCGGTTGCTACGGTCGCAACTGCGCCGATGACGTGGCCGCCGATGCGGCGCTGCTGTCACGCGCAGTAGGCCAGCCGGTGCGGGTACAGCTGACGCGCGCCCAGGAACACGTGTGGGAGCCGAAAGGCACTGCGCAGCTGATGGAGGTGGACGGCGGGCTGGACGCGCAGGGTAATCCGCAGGTGTATGATTTCACTACGTCTTATCCGTCAAACGGCGCGCCCACCCTTGCGCTGCTGCTGACCGGCCGCGTCGATCCGGTGGCGCTGGCGTATGAAATGGGCGATCGCACCTCCATTCCACCTTACGATTTTCCCCATCTGCGCGTCACCATTGAGGACATGGCGCCGATTGTGCGCGCCTCGTGGATGCGCGGCGTTTCGGCCCTGCCCAACACCTTTGCCCATGAATCCTATATGGATGAGCTGGCCCACGCGGCAGGCGTCGATCCGGTGGAGTACCGGCTGCGCTACATTCAGGACGATCGCGCCGCCGAGCTAATGCGCTCCACCGCAGCGCGCGCAGACTGGACGCCGCGCACCGCCATTCAGCAGACCGCCAGCGAACCCGGCATTTTGCGCGGACGCGGTTTTGCCTACGCACGCTACATTCACAGCAAATTTCCCGGCTTCGGTGCCGCCTGGGCTGCCTGGGTCGCGGATGTCGCGATTGATAAGCAAAGCGGCGAGATCGCCGTTACGCGCATCACCGTAGGCCATGATGCTGGCATGATGATCAACCCGGAAGGGGTAAAACATCAGATTCACGGCAATGTCATTCAGTCCACCAGCCGGGTGCTCAAAGAACAGGTGACGATTGAAAGCAACCTGATCGCCAGCCAGGAGTGGGGCAGCTACCCGATCCTGACGTTTCCGGAAGTGCCGGATATCGACGTGATGATGGTGCCGCGCCCGCACGAACCGCCGCTGGGTGCGGGGGAATCCGCGTCGGTGCCCAGCGCCGCGGCCATCGCTAATGCGGTGTTTGATGCCACCGGTATCCGTTTTCGCGAATTGCCCATTACCGCTGACAAACTGCGTCAGGCGCTGAACGGCCCCGATCCGCAGCCGGAGCCACAGCTGGCGGCACCGGCCCAAACCGCCCGCCGCCGCCGCCGAAAATGGGCGCTGGGTGGCGTAACAGGATTGCTCGGCCTCGCCGCTGGCGTGGCGATTAACGCGCTGCCGTGGCGCGCACCGATTGCGCCCGTGACACCCCCGGCCGCCGGAAGCTGGTCGGCAGAGATGCTGGAACGCGGTCGTCAGGTGGCCGCCGCCGGTGACTGCGCGGTATGCCATACCACGGAAGGGGGCGCGACCAATGCCGGCGGCCTGAAGATGGAGACGCCGTTTGGCACGCTGTACACCACCAACATCACGCCGGATAAACAGACCGGCATCGGCAGCTGGTCATTTAACGCCTTCGATCGCGCCATGCGCGAGGGCATCAGCCGCGACGGCCATCATCTCTATCCGGCATTTCCCTACACCAGCTTTCGCCAGCTGAGCGAAGGCGATATGCAGGCGCTGTACGCCTGGCTGATGTCGCAGCCGGCGGTACAGCAGGCACCGCCAGAGAACCAGATGCGCTTTCCCTATAACCTGCGCTTCCTGATGGCGGGCTGGAACGCGCTCTACCTCGGGCGCGGCGAATACCAGCCTGACCCCCGCAAAAGCGCCGAATGGAATCGCGGTGCCTATCTGGTGAACGGGGCCGGACACTGCGGTGCCTGCCACTCGCCGCGTAATCTGCTGGGCGCGGAAAAACGCGGGGACAATTTCCTCGCCGGTGGCTGGGTCGACGGCTGGGAAGCGCCCGCGCTTAATCAGCTGAATAAAGCCCCGCAGCCGTGGACGTCGCAGTCGCTGTATAACTACCTGCGCAGTGGTTACGATGCGCAGCACGGCGTTGCCGCCGGACCGATGGCTCCGGTGGTAAGCCATCTCGCCACCCTGCCGGAAGCCGACGTGCGCGCCATGGCCAGCTATCTGGCGGATATCAATGGTCAGGCAGCGCGCCCTGTCGCTGCGCCAGTGGCAAAACCGGCATGGAACACTGCTGCGGGGGAACGGCTGTTTAAAGGCGCCTGTCAGGCCTGCCACAGCGCCAGCGAGGGCGGACCGCAGTTGTTTGGCGTCAGCCCATCGATGGCCAACAGCAGCAGCATAACCAGCGCGACGCCGGATAATCTGTTACAGGTGGTATTGCACGGTATCGACAAACCGGCAACCGATGCGCTCGGTTATATGCCCGGCTTTGCCGCCAGTTTGTCGGATAAGCAGGTTGCGGATATTGCCGCCTGGCTGCGCCAGCGCTACGCACCTGACCAACCGGCGTGGCAGAATCTGAGCGAAAAAGTGGCGCAGGTACGCGCTAATCCCGGCAGCCACTGACCCATTCAGGCGCGCTGCATGTCAGCGGCTTGCCCCGGATCGCGGCAGATCCGCGTCGCGGATCGTGCCCTGATGGGCCGGCAGAGTGATGAGAACGGCCGGGTCAAGCAGCGCGCGGGCACCGCTGTCGCCCTGCAGTTGAGCGAGCGCCGCGCCATAGTGCGCGGCAAATCCCACCGGGTGGCCCGGCTGGTTTTGCCAGCTGAGCCGTACCTGCGGCGCACCGTTGCGCAGCGCCTGCGCCACGCATTGATGATCCTCCGCCCTCACCCACGCCATATCACCGGGTACGATCAGCCAGCCATGCCAGTGGGCGGTGGCCCGCACGCCAGCGGCAATGCTTTCACCGCTGCCGGCGCTGGCAATAGTGCAGGTCGCGACGCCGCACTGCTGTGCCAGCTGTTGAAGGGGATGATCGTCCGGTCGGTGCACAAGCAGAAGCGGCAAACCGCTGCGCTGCGCCTGCTGCAGCGTCAGCTTCAGCAGCGGCTGAGGCACGCCATTATCATCAGGATACGGTGCCAGCAGTTTGTGCCCGGTACCGCCGGCCTGACGAAAACGGCTGCCAAGACCGGCAGCAAGGATGAGAATGCCTGGCGTCTGCATAAAAGATGGCTTCCGGAAATCGGGCCGCACAGTATCGCGCGCCCCGGTGTGGTTAGCGACGGTTTTTCCACACCGTCTGGATGTTACAGAACTCGTGAACACCGAAGCTGGAGAGTTCGCGGCCATAGCCGCTTTTCTTCACGCCACCGATAGCGACGCGCGGATCCGAGGCACCGTTGCCGTTGATAAACACCGCGCCGGTTTCCAGTTGCTCCGCCAGTTGCTGGGCCAGCGCTTCATTACCGCTCCACACGGTGGCGCTCAAGCCAAACTCGCTGTCATTTGCCAGCTGCAGCGCATGTTGCGCATCGCGAGCCACGCTGATCGCCGCAACCGGTCCAAAGATCTCCTGGCGAAAGGCCGTCATCGCCGGCGTGATGTCCGCGAGGATGGTCGGCGCATAATAGTTGCCAACTCCGTCGATCTTGTAGCCGCCCAGTACCAGACGAGCACCCTGCTGCAGTGTTTCCTGCACCTGATGATCCAGTTCATCGCGCAGGTCGTAGCGTGCCATTGGACCGATATAGGTCTCTTCCAGCAATGGATCGCCGACTTTCAGCGCCTGCACGGCTGCGCTGAAACGCGCCTCAAACGCGTCTGCGATGCTTTCTTCAATGATGAAGCGCTTGGCCGCCATACACACCTGTCCGCTGTTCTGGTAGCGTCCTGCGACCGCTGAGGCCACAGCTGCATCCAGATCGGCATCGGCCAGCACGATAAAAGGATCGGCGCCGCCCAGTTCCAGCACGGTTTTTTTCAATACCGCACCGGCCTGTGCCGCGATTGCGCCACCTGCGCGCACGCTGCCGGTAACCGCGATGGTCGCAACGCGTGGATCGTTGATAGCGGCAGAAACACCGTCGTTATCCACGTTGATCACGTTAAATGCGCGGCGCGGCAGATCGGTTGCGGCAAATAGCTCTTCCATCAGGTAAGCGCAGCCCATGACGCTCGGAGCGTGCTTCAGCAGGTAGGTGTTGCCAGCCAGCAGCATGCTGACCGCGCCGCGCAGCACCTGCCAGTAAGGAAAATTCCATGGCATCACCGCCAGGATCACACCGAGTGGACGGAAGGATTGCCATGCCTGCTGGTTTTCCACCAGCGTGGGCTGATCCGCCAGCATCGCCGGTCCGTGTTCAGCGTACCAGTCACACAGGCTGGCGCATTTCAGGACTTCGGCGCGCGCCTGGGCAATCGGCTTACCCATTTCCAGCGTAGCGAGCGTGGCCAGTTGATCCTGACGCTGGCGCAGCTGTTCACCCAGCTGACGCAGCACCTTTACGCGCTGTGCCATCTCTGTGTTACGCCACTGCGCAAAGGCGCTGGCGCTCTGCTGTAAAGCTGTTTCCAGTTCAGCGGCATTTTGCAGTGGATACGTACCAATGATTTCGCCGCTGGTGGGATTACGTGAAATAACGTGCTCAGTCATAAGATGCCTTCGTCAGATAATCGGGTTGATCAGATTGGGATCTACCTTACGCCAGCTATCAGGTGATGAAAAATGAATAGATGAGAGCAAGTTGTTCACCTGGAATGAATTGAGGGAGTGAACTGGCCTGAAGATTTTCAGTTTCTAGCGTCACATGAGGATTCGTCGACGTAAGCGAATTTTCTGCAGGTTACGCTTATCAGCGTGAGTCGTCTCAACGGGTTATTCACTTATACAGTGATTAGATCTTAAAGAAAGATCATAAAGAGATCTAAAAGAGATCCTAAGAGATCCCCGATCGCGGCAGGCCGCACCAGACAAGGGCTGAGAAGGTGATCGTGTTCACTATAATCAGTAAAGTGTCCACTATAGTCAGTACTTTATTCACTATAGACAGTAGAATGTTCACTATAAACAGTGTTAATGTTCACTGTAATCAGATACCGATCCTTTTCATCCACAGAATGAAGATCTCAGGCTATGGCAGATAAAGAGAGTGAAAACAAGGCGTTACTTGAACCTTTTCTGTCGGTGACAAAAAACAGCGGTGAAGTTATTCAGCTTCATCCCAATAAAAATAACACCGTACAACCGGTCGCGTTGATGCGCCTGGGTCTGTTTGTTCCTACCCTGAAGTCGACTGCTCGCGGCAAATCCGGCGCCATGGCTTCAACTGATGCCACCAAAGAACTCAAGAACCTGTCGCTGGTGAAAGCGGAAGGCTATGAAAAGATTACCATCACCGGCGCACGGCTGGATATGGATAATGATTTCAAAACCTGGGCCGGCATCATTCAGTCTTTCTCGCGTTATCCATCGAAGGGCGACACCGTCACGCTGCCGTTTATCGACTTCGTTAAGATGTGCGGTATTCCTTCAGCCAACTCGTCCGCAGCACTGCGTAAGCGTCTTGACGCCTCGCTGCGACGCATCGCGACCAATACCCTGTCGTTTGAAGGGAATGGTAAAGCCTACCACACGCATCTGGTGCAGTCGGCTTACTACGATCGTGAGAAAGATCTGGTGCGCATTCAGGCCGATCCTAAGCTGTTTGAGCTGTATAACTTCGACCACAAGGTGCTGTTGCAACTGCGGGCTATTTCGCGCCTCAAGCGTAAGGAGTCGGCGCAGGCGCTGTATACGTATCTGGAAAGTCTGCCGACTAACCCGGCGCCGATTTCACTGGCGCGCTTGCGGATGCGCCTCAATCTCGGTTCAAAAACCACCACGCAAAACCATGTGGTGCGACGCGCCATGGAGCAACTGAAAGAGATCGGCTACCTCGACTATTCCGAAGTGAAACGCGGCCGTTCGGTGTTTTTCATCATCCACAGTCGCACGCCGAAACTCGATGGAATCAGCAATCTCGAAAGTATCGATTCGCTGGAAGACCTCGATTTTGAAGACTGATTTCCCCCATTCACTGTAATCAGTAAGCCCTCCGCCCGCCGTGTCACTGAGCTGCAAAAGTGACACGGCAGCATTCTCCCCCGTTCACTGTAATCAGCACAGCCGCTGTTGTTCACTGTAATCGGTAACGTTCACTGCAATCAGTAAAGGCTGACGCTCTCGCTTTGCGCCCTGTATCGCTACGCTACCCGTTTTCGCAGTATATGCCGCCTGTAACGATAGTGGGTACTTACCAGGTGGGTATAAATCGTCTTTAAATCCCCGCCAGAGCCGCGGCTGGCTGTTTACAGTGAATGTTCTGTCTGCCAGGTGGTCTTGCTGACTATAGTGAATATCAGATGGCCTAACAGAGCTGATTATAGTGAACGTTGTTACCTAAGTTCATGATTAATAATATTAATAATAGTTAAACGGGTAAGTGCCCACTGTAATCAGTAATTATGCTGTGAAAACAACCAGTAAAAGTGACAGGGTTGGTCACGCCCACTGATTACAGTGAATGCCGGCCATGATTTACTGATTGTAGTGAACGCCGGCGGCCCTGTTCTTTGGCTGCGCTTACACCAATGCAACTGCTGATTACAGTGAACATCAAGAGTGCTTCTCCGCCTGCAGTGCAAAGGATGACGGAGTGATCTTTGGATGACGAATGCTGACTACAGTGAACACCATAGGTCATAAAGCGCAGCCGGTGGGTGCTGATTACAGTGAACGAGCCTGTGATGATCCGGCTTTACCAGATGGTATAGAGCGGTATCGGTTACTGATTGCAGTGAATGCTTTGCCGGGCAGCTCAATCACTGTGCAACCAGGTCGTTTTTAGTACTGATTACAGTGAATGTTGCTCAGTGAACAGCCGGATGTTGTTATTACCATTACCTGACAGCGATCACATTACTGATTACAGTAAACATTGACGAAAAGGGGGACGTGGTTTACTGACTACAGTGAATGGCAGGTGTGACGAGGTGCAGGCTTACTGATTACAGTGAATCTTATGCGGGCTGCTGACCGTTGGCTGGCAGGCGTTTACCGCGTTGCGGCCACTCATGACCACTGATACCACTGCTGCTATACGCATTGCTTTGTAGTGCCATACCGCAAACTATAGCAATGCTCTGCGCTAACGGTTTGTCCGACAGAACGGATGGCTGCAAAGCCCTAATCCGCCACGGCGACGTTAAGCTACGCAACGTTAACCAGGAGAACGACTACTGACTACAGTGAACGTTAGTCGTGTTGCGCTGCAAAACTCATGCGTTTACTGACTACAGTGAATCTTTCAACCGCTCCTTCCCTTCCCTGCCCTGCTCTGACGCGTTGTCTGGCTGACCCATAGGTTTACTGATTACAGTGAATCCTTGTTCAACGCTGCTGATTACAGTGAATGTTACGCTGAATACAGTGAACAGTGATCATTAACAACGTCGAATTGCTGATTACAGTGAACACCAGCAGCGCGACCTGAGGATTACTATGCGCAAACTGTGAGCGCAACCTTTCCATTTACCTGCAGGACACGACCACTGATTACAGTGAATGTCGCGCTTTCGCAGACGTAACGCCGATCACATTTTCACCAGTTGATTATCAATCAGACAATGCGACTGACTGAATGCAGTGAATCTCTGCATTAAGCCCCTCACGCAAAAGGCCTTTTTGTAACGCGAGCTGATGATGAACAGATGAGATAGATTTGCCTCATGTGCAGGATTTCGGTATAAAGTCATAAATCCTACATGTGTGGAGCAAGTATGGCTAACGATGAGAAGCAGGTTCTGAAAGTCGCTCAACGCTCAGAAAGAATGCTGATGAGCCTGACGGAGCAGATTCAGGCGCAAAAAGAAGAGTTACACGAGAATACTTTTTACCAGGTCTATGCCAAAGCGGCGTTAGCCAAGTTGCCCAAGCTGACGCGCGCCAGTGTCGATTACGCGGTTAACGAGATGGAAGAAAACGGCTATCCGTTTGATAAGCGTGCGGCCGGCAGTTCCACCAAGTACGCGATGTCGATCCAAAATATTATCGACATCTACCATCATCGCGGCGTCCCGAAATACCGCGATCGCCATCCTGAAGCGTTTACGCTGTTTGTCGGTAACCTGAAAGGCGGCGTGTCTAAAACCGTTTCAACGGTATCGCTGGCGCACGCGCTGCGCGCGCATCCGCACCTGCTGTTTGAAGATTTACGTATCCTGGTTATCGATCTCGATCCGCAGTCTTCGGCCACCATGTTCCTGAATCATGAACGTTCGGTCGGTTTGGTTGAAGCCACCGCGGCTCAGGCGATGCTGCAAAACGTCAGCCGCGACGAGCTGAAAAGCGAATTTATTGTGCCGTCGATTATTCCTGGCGTTGACGTACTGCCCGCCTCAATCGATGACGCTTTCATTGCTTCACGCTGGGAAGAGCTGTGTGCGGAGCATCTGCCGCAGCAAAACGTGCATGCGGTGCTGTATGAAAACGTGGTGGCTAAGCTGAAAAAAGACTACGACTTTATCTTTATTGACAGCGGCCCACATCTGGATGCCTTCCTGAAAAACGCCATTGCCGCTTCCGATTTGCTGATGACGCCGGTGCCGCCGGCACAGGTTGATTTCCACTCCACGCTGAAGTATCTGACGCGCCTGCCCGAGCTTATCGACATCATCGAAGAGTCGGGAGCCACCTGCAGGTTGCAGGGCAACATTGGCTTTATGTCCAAGCTGTCGAATAAAGCGGACCACAAGATGTGTCACAGCCTGGCGAAAGAGATATTTGGCGGCGATATGCTGGATGCGGCGCTGCCTCGGCTGGATGGCTTTGAACGCTGCGGTGAATCGTTCGATACGGTTATCTCCGCTAACCCATCTACCTATGTTGGCAGCAGCGAAGCCCTGAAAAACGCGCGTTCGGCGGCAGAAGACTTTGCCAAAGCCGTCTTTGATCGTATTGAATTTATCCGCCTGAACTGAGGTTATTATGAGCGCAAAAAGAATCACTATTGGCCGCACCTTCAGCCAGAGCCCGTTACAAAATGAACCCAGCGAGGATGGTCACTCCCAGACGTTTATCCTTTCCACCGGTAAACGCGCCCTGTTCACGCTGGAACACATCACGGCTAAAGAGATAGAAGAACGTACGTACGTGGTGATGGAAACCAACGGCCGTGACCAGTCCGGTCTCACGCCAGAGTCACTGCGCGATATCATCCGTACCATTAAACTGCAGCAGTTCTTCCCGGCCATCGGCGTGAAGCGTGGCGATCGGATTGAAATCCTCGATGGTTCGCGTCGTCGGGCGGCCGCGCTGCACTGTAAAACCGGGCTGGATGTGCTGGTTACCGACGTTGCCATCTCTGCCGAAGAAGCCCGTCGTCTGGCGCAGGATATCCAGACCGCGCGTGAGCATAATCTGCGTGAAGTCGGCATGCGTTTGCTGTCACTGAAAGACAGCGGCCTGTCGCAAAAAGAGATTGCGCAGAGTGAAGGGCTGTCACAGGCAAAAGTGACCCGCGCGCTGCAGGCTGCCAGTGTGCCGCTGGAGCTGGTCACCCTGTTCCCGAACCATTCAGAGTTGACCTATCCTGACTACAAAACGCTGTTGCAGGCCTACGAAAAACTGCAGGAAACCGGTCAGACGGTAGACGCTCTGATTGAAACCATCGGTATGGATGTGGACAGCGTCTGTGCGCGTGAAGGCCTGGCGGAAGATGAAGTCAAGAATGGCATCCTGCGGCTGGTCCGTAACGGCAGCCAGACGCTGGTGCAGGCGCCGGCAAAAGATAAAGTGGTGGCGACACCGCTGTGGACCTTCGCGGATAAAGACCGTTACGCCCGCAAGAAAACGCGCGGACGCATGTTTAGCTACGAGTTTAACCGTCAGTCCAGAGAGTTACAGGAAGAGCTGGATCGCGTTATCACCGAGACGCTGAATAAGTATCTCAATCAGTAGTAGCGCTTTACCTCCGATGACCAGCAATCTGTAGCAGCACAATCCCGTACAACCTGAACCGTGCCGCTACAGATTGTTACCTCACCCACCTGATATCTCCTCCCGTAATTTCATCCTTCGCCAGCGTGATTTCAGGGCTAAGTGCATGAAATCAAATCAACCTTAGCCGGAATTTCAGGCTGAAATCGCCAGCTCAGCAATGCAATACGATGAACTCGCCCCATTGCCGTCTTAGACTTTGAAAATAGCCAGCTTTGCTGGATGCGAAAGCAACAGTGAAAGCAGCAGGGAGAATCTTTAACCAAATCTGCAGGAATCAGGTGACATTCGCCATGGCGATTTCACCCCTAACCGTTTGAAAATAGGGTTTTTATTTTCAGGATTTCAGGCTGAAATCGCCCGAATTTCACAGTAAATCCTCATTCTGCCGTGAGAAAAACGGGGATTTAGCCAGACGATATTCAATGTGTTATCCACAGAAAACGTGGATAACTTTTACTGTAGCCGCTACGCCATAAGCGCCGTCTGGCTGGGCGACTGCCACACTGCATCGCGCACGCGCACCGGTTTATGAATCAAACCGAGCGCATAAAAGCGGTCAGCGATAGTTTGCTGTTCTTTGATGACGTGGAAAACCATGGCCCGGGTCTGGTGGCTGCGACGGGATAAGGCACGTTCCACGGCTGCGAACTCCAGCCCCAGTTCCTGCGCCAGCATAATGGCGGCTTCATGGCGATGATTATCGATAAAGGTCCCGGTTTGCTGCAGGCTCGTTACCAGCTGCTGCACGATATCGTCATGCTGCTGCACATAATCATGGCGCGCCAGATAAAACTGGTGGTTGCGCACCCGGCCTTCGCCCTTCTCCAGCACGCGCAAATCGGCGTTGCTTTCTGCGGCACTCAGCAGCGGATCCCACATCATCCAGGCATCGACGGCCAGATAATCGCTGGCTGTGAGCGGATATTTCGGCGGCGTGTACACCACTTTAATTTCATCCAGACCGATGCCGGCTTCCTCCAGCAGCTGCAACAGCAGCCAGTGAACATTCGATCCTTTATTGACCGAGATACGCTTACCCCGCAAATCTGCCAGGTTGTGGATAGTACTGTCGCGTGGCACCACAATCCCGACGCTGCCCGGTGCCGGTGGCTCCCAGGCGATATAAGTCACGGCGTTACCGCTGGCCTGCGCGAAGATGGGCGGCACCTCACCGGTGGTGCCAAAATCAATCTCATTATTTTGCAGCGCATACAATAGTTGCGGACCGGCAGGAAACTCACTCCACACCACGCTGATACCCTGCTGGTTAAAGCACTGTTCCAGCGTCTGACGCGCTTTCAATACGCCGAGATTGCCAAATTTCTGAAAGCCGATACGCAACTCGCGTTCAGGGCGCGCGACCCCGCTGACGTGTGGGAAGGCCATGACGGCGGACTTGCGCCGCCCTTTAATAACGCCCATCTGTGCCAGATGCGTGCGCAGCGTGTGCCGGCTAATGCCCAGCAGCGTGGCTGCCTGCGTCTGATTGTTGTCCGCTATTTCCAGTGCGTTACTGATCAGACTCTGAATCACCCGATCAAACAGCTGTTGCGGTTCGCGCGTAATCTGCTGGCGCAGGAAACTATCCAGCGTCGAATCGTCCGCTTCGCTGTATCCGCGTTCACTGTAACCTGCCAGCCGCAGCTGCGTCGGCGTTAATGTCTCATCGCGACTGAGCAGCACCGCATTGTGCAGCGTATTCTCCAGCTCACGAATATTGCCGGGCCAGCTGTAGTCGCGCAGCGCTTCCAGCGCGTCAGGCGACAGGCGACGCGCCGGACGGCCAAGGCGGCGTGCGTACAGGGAGAGGAAATGCTGTGCCAGCAGCGGGATGTCCTCGCGACGCTGGCGCAGCGGTGGCAGGGGAACAACGGCGATATTCAGGCGATAAAACAGATCTTCACGAAAACGCCGTTCGCGAATTGCCTGGGCCAGATCGACATGGGTTGCGGCGATAACGCGCACGTCGATTTTAATGGCCTTGCGTGAACCGACGCGTGTGATCTCACGCTCCTGAAGGACGCGCAGCAGTTTAACCTGCAGCGGCAGGCTCAGTTCACCTATCTCATCCAGCAGCAGCGTGCCGCCCTGCGCCGCTTCAAACCAGCCAGGGTGCGCCTGAGTCGCGCCGGTAAAGGCGCCTTTCTCATGTCCAAACAATTCAGCTTCTGCCAGGCTTTCCGTCAGGGCGCCGCAGTTGACGGCGAGAAACGGGGCATGCCGGCGTGGACTGTGGTGATGCAGATAACGGGCAACCACTTCTTTGCCGGTGCCGGTTTCGCCCACAATCAGTACCGTGGCGTCGGTGGGTGCGAATTTATCCAGCAGCGACTGGAAAGCCAGCGATGCCGGGTCGACCAGGCGAGGTGAATCCGGTTGATTGTAAGGTGTCAGCATGAGATGGCTCCTGTAAAGGTCTGCCATCACGCTAAACCCGGCAAGTGGCAATGAACAGCAGGAAAAAAGCATAAGCAGTTGCATATGCAGCAAATGCTGTTGGCGTTGCGTTGCAATTGCAACAGACATTACGCGCTCTGATGACCTAACTGACTGAAAATGCATAATCTCTGTTTCGTTAAAAGCTGGCATGCTTTTCGCTTACGCCTATATAACCAAATAGAAAGTTATGAATGAACGTTTTCTCATAAAGTCATATAGGATAAGCATAATGGCCGATTCTGCACACGAGAGCATAAATGTCTTCTGGTTCCTGCCGACGCACGGCGATGGCCGTTACCTGGGTACCACAGAAGGCGGACGCCCGGTTGATTTAGCCTATTTACAGCAGGTCGCGCTGGCTGCCGACAATCTGGGCTTTTACGGCGTCCTCATTCCGACAGGCAAAAGCTGTGAGGATTCCTGGCTGGTGGCTTCCGCGCTGGCACCCATGACGCGCCGGTTGCGCTATCTGGTCGCCGTACGGCCAGGGTTGCAGCCACCCACGCTGGCAGCGCGCATGGCTACCACACTGGATCGTTTGTCGGAAGGGCGTTTGCTGATTAATGTGGTCACCGGCGGCGATCCGGTAGAGAACAAAGGCGACGGCATCTTCCTCAACCACAGTGAACGTTATGAAGTGACTCGCGAGTTTCTGGATGTGTATAGCCAGCTGATGCGTGGCGAAAAAGTGGATTATCAGGGCGAGCATATTCAGGTTGAAGGCGCTGAGGTGCTGTTTCCACCGGTGCAGGAAAACGGTCCACCGCTCTACTTTGGTGGCTCATCGGAGGCAGCAATCGACGTGGCGGCGCAGCAGATTGACACCTATCTCACCTGGGGAGAGCCACCGGCGCAGGTAGCAGAAAAACTGGCGGTCGTGCGTGAGCGCGCTGAGTCACGCGGCCGGAAACTCGAATACGGTATCCGCCTGCATGTGATTGTGCGTGAAACCGAAGAAGAAGCCCGAGCGGCGGCGGATAAACTGATTGCCCATCTGGATGACGACACCATCGCTCAGGCGCAGAAGATTTTTGCCCGCATGGATTCCGCCGGTCAGGCGCGCATGAGTGCGCTGCACAACGGTTCGCGCGATAATCTCTACATTGCGCCGAATCTGTGGGCAGGCGTCGGACTGGTGCGCGGCGGTGCCGGCACCGCGCTGGTGGGCAGCCCGCAGCAGGTCGCTGAACGCATTCGTGAATACCAGGCGCTGGGGGTGACTAACTTCATTCTTTCGGGCTATCCGCATCTGGAAGAGGCCCATCGCGTGGCTGAATTGCTGCTGCCGTTGTTACCGCTGGCCCACGGTCAGCAGCAGCGCGCCCGTACCATTAACACTGGCCCGTTTGGTGAAACCATCGGCGGCGATAAGCGCCCATCGGCGAAACAGACGAGCGCCAGCTGATGCAGGAGAAGGCGATGGCAACAGCGCACATCATTATTGTCGGCGGGGGCTTCAGCGGCACAGCGCTGGCGATTCACCTTGCCCGCACGTCGCTCGCGCCGCTACTGATTACAGTGGTCGAACCGCGCGCCAGCCTTGGCGCCGGTGTTGCCTATTCCACGCCGGAACCGGCACACCGCATCAACGTGCCGGCTGCGCGTATGCAGCTCAGCGGAGAAGAGCAGGGCGCCTTTGATCGCTGGTATCGTCAGCAGCCGGAATGTTCACTGGATTCAGCAGCACACTGCGCCGATGGCGCGGTGTATCCGCAGCGTGCGCTGTTTGGTCGCTACCTGGCGCAGCAGTTTGCCGCCGCCGCTGAGGCGCATCCGCATGTCACTCTGCGCCACGTTCAGGCGCGTGCGCTGGCATGGGAAGGGCAACAACTGCTGTTGAGTAACGGTGAAACCCTGACTGGCGACATCCTGGCGCTGGCGATCAGCCATCCACCGCCGTCGCTGCCGCGCATGCTACAGCCGTTTGCCGACCATCCGGCGCTGATTGCTAACCCGTGGCAGCCAGGCGTGCTGGATAACGTTGAGCCTGACGCATCGGTGGCGATTGTCGGCACCGGCCTGAGCATGGCTGATGTGGTGGCTTCGCTGGCGACGCGTCAACATCAGGGGCCGCTGCTGGCGTTCTCACGGCGCGGACAGCTATCACGCGCCAATCTTAGCGGCGAATGGCCGGAATGGTCACTGGCCGCGCAACCACAGCCCAGCGCGCGCCGCTGGCTGCATCATATCCGTGCCGAAGTCGCTCGCGCCGCTGCGCAGCAGCTGCCGTGGCAGCGTGTGCTTGATGAGGTGCGTGTGCAGGGACAAGCCATCTGGCAGTCACTTCCGCTGCGTGAACAGCAGCGCTTTGCGCGTCATCTGCGTTCATGGTGGGATGTGCACCGTTATCGCATTGCCCCGCAGGTCGCCGCCGTCATCGCGCAGCGACAGCAGCAGGGCACACTGCAGGTGCTGGCCGCCCGGCTGGAAACGATACGCAGCCACGCGCAGCAGCTGGAAATCACCCTGCGTCAGCGCGATGGCACCCGGCAAAACCATGTGCTGGATAAACTGATTGTCACGACCGGACCGGGACATGAAGCGCTGACGACCAGCCAGCCGCTGCTGCAATCGCTCAGCGAGCAGGGCCTGATCCGCGCCGATGCGCTCGGCTTCGGCATTGATGTGGATCACCACTCGCGCACCCTCAACCGGCACGGCCAGCCCAACGCACGTCTGTTTGTCGTGGGCCCGGCGGCGCGCGCCCGCTTTGGTGAGCTGATGGGATTGCCGCAGGTGGCCGATCACGCGGCCGCCGTAGCGGATGAAATTCTTAAAGTATTGCCTGTCGCTCACGCTGAGCGATGTCCCCCTTCCGCCTCCTGAATACTCAACATCCTTAAAATTAACTGACGAACGCCGGGTCGCTGCACGATCACGGCCTCGCTATGGAGATTGCTATGCCATCGCAACGAGAAATACGCCTGAATGCTTTTGATATGAACTGTGTCGGTCACCAGTCGCCCGGACTCTGGGCCCATCCCCGTGACCGCTCCTGGCAGTATAAGGATCTGGAATACTGGGTTGATTTGGCGCGCCTGCTGGAGCGCGGCAAGTTTGACGGCCTGTTCATTGCCGATGTGCTCGGCATTTACGATGTGCTGAACGGCAACGGTGACGCGGCGATACGCCAGGCCACTCAGGTGCCGGTGAACGATCCGCTGGCATTGATTACGCCAATGGCGCTGGTCACAGAGCACCTCGGTTTTGGCTTAACCGCCTCGCTGTCGTTTGAGCATCCTTATCCGTTCGCGCGCCGTTTGTCGACGCTGGACCATCTGACCAAAGGCCGCATTGGCTGGAACATTGTCACCTCCTATCTGGAGAGCGGCGCGCGCAACATTGGTCATAAAGCGCAAACCGATCATGACAGCCGGTATGACTATGCCGATGAGTACCTGCAGGTGGTCTATAAACTGCTGGAAGGCAGCTGGGAGCAGGATGCGGTGCTGCGCGATCGTCAGCGTCGCATTTTCAGCGATCCCAGCAAAATCCATCCGATTAACCATCAGGGTACCTTCTTTAACGTACCGGGCATCCATCTGTGTGAACCCTCGCCGCAGCGCACGCCGGTGCTGTATCAGGCCGGTGCATCGAGCCGCGGCAAACAGTTTGCGGCTGAGCACGCAGAATGTGTGTTTGTCGCCGCGCCGTCCAAAGTGCTGTTAAAGAAAACCGTAGCCGACATCCGGCGTCGTGCAGCTGAAGCCGGTCGCGATCCGCGCAGTATTTTGATCTTCAACCTGCAGACGGTGATTGTCGGTGAAACCGATCGGGCGGCACAGGCGAAGTGGCAGGAGTATAAAAACTGGGTCAGCTACGAAGGCGCGCTGGCGCTGGTCTCCGGCTGGACCGGCATCGACTTTGGACAATATCAGCCGGACCAGGTGCTGAAATACCTGCATACCAACGCCATTCAGTCAGCGGTTGAAACTTTCTCTACTGCCGACCCCGATCGTCAATGGACGGTGAAAGCACTGGCCGACTGGGTGGGCATCGGCGGTTTTGGCCCGCTGCTGGTGGGCAGTGCGGCAACGGTGGCGGATGAGTTGCAGAGCTGGGTAGAGGAGACTGACGTGGATGGTTTCAACCTGGCGTATGCGCTGACCCATGAAACCTTTGAGGATGTGGTCGAGCTGCTGATTCCGGAGCTGCAAAAACGCGGCGTTTACAAACAGGATTACGCCGCGGGCACGCTACGCGAAAAGCTGTTTGCCGCCGGGGCGCAGCTCAGCGCGCCGCATCCGGGTGCTGGCTATCGTGTACGCAGCGCGCAGCAGCAGGAGGTCATATGATCGAAATCGAGCGCCTGAGTAAGCACTACCGTGCGCCGGACGGTCGCGTCACCGACGTGCTGAAAAACATCACGCTGCAGGTGCCGGAAGCCAGCATCACCGCGGTGGTCGGACCGAGCGGTGCCGGAAAATCTACGCTGGCGAAATGCATCAGCCTGCTGGAGCAGCCGAGCGGCGGCAGCATCCGGGTTAACGGCAGCGATTTATCCCGGCTGGATGGCGAAGCGCTGCGCCGCGCGCGTCGCGCCATCGGCACGGTATTTCAGTCTTCCGCGCTGCTGCAGCGTAAAAGTGCCTGGGAAAATATCGCGCTGCCGCTGCGCTATCTCGGCGTGGTCGAGCGCGATATCCGCGCCCGCGTCGGCGAGCTGCTGGAGAGTGTCGGGCTGAGCCACAAAGCCAGCGCCTTTCCCGCCCAACTCTCCGGTGGGCAGCGGCAGCGCATCGGTATTGCCCGCGCGCTGGCGCTGCGTCCCTCTGTACTGCTGGCCGACGAAGCCACCTCCGGCCTCGATCCGGAAGCAACGGTCACCATCCTTGAGCTGCTGAAAAAACTGCGTGACGACTACCGGCTGGCAATCGTGCTAATCACCCATGAAATGGATGCCGTACGGCAGGCGGCGGATGCGGTTGCCGAGATTCGCGATGGAGAGATAGTGCAGTATGGCACCGTCAGTGCGCTGCTGGCAGAGCCGGACAGCGCGCTCGGCCAGCGGCTGCTGCCGCTGACGGCACAAGTCAGTGATGCCGGACTGGTGCTGCAGCTTAGCTACCGTACCGATGTCGCGGTGGCCAGCGACTGGATTTCGCGCATCAGCCAGCAGTTCGCTTTAAAGGTGGATCTGCTAGGTGCGCATGTCGAGCGGGTCAATGGCATCCAGGCCGGACGGTTGCAGGTGGGCATTCATTTTCAGCAGGAGCAGGTGCCGCTGGCACGGTTGCTGACACAGCTTGAGCAGTATGGCCTGGCGGCCAGCGTTGCTGTCAGCGTGCCGCCGTTACGGGAGGCGGTATGAGCGTATCCGTGATAAGTCAGGACACGCCTTGGCCTGAAATTCCGGCACTGATGCTGCCGGCGCTGGGTGAAACCGCGCTGATGGTCGGCATCGTGATGCTGTTTGTGGTGAGCCTCGGTGGCGTGGTTGGCGTGGTGCTGTTTAACACCTCGCCGCGCGGCCTGTTTCCGCAGCGCGGCGTGCATCGGGTGCTGAGCTGGATCGTCAATATGGGGCGCTCGTTACCGTTTCTGGTACTGATGGCGGCCATCATTCCGTTTACCTTCTGGCTCACCGGCACCACCATCGGCATTCCGGCGGCGGTGGTACCGATGATCGCCGCCGGGATTCCTTTCTTTGGCCGTCTGGTCGACAACGCATTACGCGAGCTGCCCGGAGAAGTTACCGCCGTGGGGCTGGTGTGCGGCGGTTCGCGCTGGCAGATCATCCGCTCCGCCCAGCTGAGTGAAGCGCTGCCGGCGATTGTCGCAGCCATCACGCTCAACCTGATCTCCATGATTGAGTACTCGGCCATCGCCGGCACCATTGGCGCTGGCGGCATTGGCTACCTGGCGGTGGTGTATGGCTATCAGCGGTTCGATAACCACATCATGATCGCCACCATCATAGTGTTAATTGCACTGATTCAGACCATTCAATTTTTCGGCGACCGGCTGGTTGCGGCCTTGCGCCATCCTCAGGGGACATCGTTATGACAACACAAGAGTTTGAATTACGTAAAACACGCCGCTGGCCGTGGCTGCTGCTGATTATAGTGGTCATTTTGCTGGCCGCCGCTGGCTGGTTCTGGCGCAGCCAGCAGCCGCAGGCGGTAGTGTTTGGCACCACGCTGAAAGTGCATTATGAGCCGGCAATGGCCGGTGAACAGAAGCTGATCGACTATGTGGGTGAGCATATCGCGCCGGACTACGGCCTGAAGCTGGAGGCGGTCGGTGTGCAGGATCCGGTGCAGGCGGACCGTGCGGTAGCAGAAGGGCAGTATGCTGCGACGGTCTATCAGCATCAGTGGTGGCTGAAGCAGGTGGTCGATGCTAACGGCTTCCAGCTCACTTCCAGCCTGCCTCTGTTCCAGTGGGCTTTTGGTATTTACTCCGATCGCTACCACTCGGTGGCGGATTTACCGCAGGGCGCAACCATTGTGGTGCCTGACGATGGGGCGAATCAGGGCCAGGCGCTCTGGCTGCTGGCGCGTCAGGGATTGATCACCCTCGATCCAACGGTAGAACCGCGCACCGCCAAACTGAAAAACATTGTCGGTAATCCGCACGGTTTCGTGTTTAAAGAACTGGATCTGCTGACCATGCCGCGGGCGCTTAATTCGGTCGATGCAGCGATTGGTTATGTGTCGCAGTTTGACGCCGGTAAAGTCCCGCGTGACAAAGGTATTCTGTTCCCGCCCGCGCCGCGCACCTTTGCCTCGCAGCTGGTGATCGGTACGCCTTACCTGGAGCAGGAGAACATCGTCAAACTCAGGCAGGCTTTTGCCGATCCGCGCGTACAGCAGTGGCTAAAAACCACCGATGACCCGCTGGTCAAAGGCGTGCTGGTGCCGGTTTCTGCTGAATAACTTTACCGCTGAATACGCTACCCGGACCCGCATTGCGCGTCCGGGTTTTAGTGTTGGTGTCTTTATTATCTTATTGATTATATTGTAATTAATAGCAAATATTGTTGCTTTGGTTCCCTGCATAAAGCGCTTATAACGACCTCACCTGCACAACAAAAACAGACGTGAGGCGTTATGAGTACTCTTCCTTTAGAAAACACCTTGCCGGCTTCGCAACCGGTACGTTCGGTCAGTGATGTGGCAAGGCTGATCAACACCCGCAGTAGCAAAAACAACTATGCGCGCATGATTGTGTTTCTCGCGTTGGGTGGCGTGTTCCTCGACGCCTACGACCTGACCACACTGTCGTACGGCATCGATGACGTGGTGCGCGAGTTCCAGCTATCGCCGTTCACCACCGGGCTGGTCACCTCATCCATCATGGTCGGCACCATTGTCGGCAACCTGATTGGTGGCTGGCTGACGGATAAGTACGGCCGCTATTCGGTGTTCATGGCCGACATGCTGTTTTTTGTCGTATCGGCGATTGCGGCGGGCTTAGCACCCAACGTCTGGGTGCTGATTGGCGCGCGTTTCCTGATGGGCATTGGCGTGGGCATCGATCTGCCGGTGGCGATGTCTTATCTGGCGGAATTCTCTAAATTTGCCGGCAAAGGCAACAAAGCCGCACGGCTCGCGGCCTGGTGCCCGATGTGGTATGCGGCTTCCACTGTGTGTTTCCTGCTGATTTTTGGCCTCTATTTTCTGCTGCCTGAAGAGCATCTCGACTGGCTATGGCGCGCCTCGCTGCTGTTTGGCGCGGTACCTGCGCTGTTGATCATCGCGGTGCGCAGTAAGTTCATGAATGAATCACCGTTATGGGCCGCGAATCAGGGCGATCTGACCTCGGCGGTGCGTATCCTGCGTGATTCGTACGGTATTCATGCACACGAAGCAGAACCGGAAACGCCACCCGCGGCAGCGGCGCCAAAGGTGAGTTTTCGCGTACTGTTCCAGAAGCCGTGGCGTGAACGCACCATCGTTGCCGGCGTAATGAATATCTGTATTTCGTTTGAGTACACCGCCATCGCCTTCTTCCTGCCGTCGATACTGGCGCAGTTTCTTGGTGCCGGTGTGTTCGAGACTATCTCAGCTTCGCTGGGGCTGAACGCGCTGTTTGCCTTTACCGGCGGGCTGCTGGGGATGCGCCTGGCGTGGAAATATCCGTCACGCCACGTGGCGATCGCTGGCTTTGCGCTGCAGTTTTTGGCGCTGGTGGCGCTGGCGTTGATTGGCCACCCGCAGGCGCTGGTGGGCATCGTATTCGCGGTGCTGATGCTCGGACTGTGGCTGTTTGCCGAAGGATTCGGGCCGGGCGCGCAGCTGATGGTCTATCCGGCGCTCTCGTATCCTACCTCGATTCGCGCGACCGGTGTCGGCTTTAGTCGTGCGCTGTCGGGCATCGGCAGTGCGCTGGCGCTGTTCATTCTGCCGATTCTGCAGGCGGCGCTCGGCACCAACATGTTCTGGGTGGTATCGCTGGCCGCCATCATTCCGATCTTTTTCCTGCTGGCGGTGCGTCACGAACCGACCCGCCACGACATCGACGACCTTTCCCCTCAGGAGTAAAACATGAGCATTCTCTCTACCGGTACTGACTATGACACGCTGGCGGCGCACTTCCGACCGCTGTTTGCCCGCATCGCGGCGGGCGCGGCGGAACGCGAGCGTACGCGTACCTTGCCTTATGAACCACTGCAGTGGCTGAAGGAGGCCGGCTTTGGCACGGTGCGTATTCCACAGCAAAAAGGTGGCTGGGGCGCCTCGCTGCCGCAGCTGTTTCAGCTGTTGATTGAGCTGGCGGAAGCGGATTCCAACCTGCCGCAGGCGCTGCGCGCGCACTTTGCTTTTGTCGAGGACCGGCTCAACCAGCCGGACAATGCGGAACGCGATGCGTGGTTTCGCCGCTTTGTTGATGGCGAGCTGGTGGGCAGCGGCTGGACGGAGATCGGCAACGTCAGGCTGGGCGACGTGATCACCCGCGTTACGCCTGCCGCCAATGGCTGGACGCTAAATGGCGAGAAGTTTTACAGCACCGGTGCGCTGTTCGCCGACTGGATAGATGTTTACGCGCGCCGCGCTGACAATCAGGGTGACGTGATCGCGCTGGTGAATACGCATCAGCCGGGCGTCACGCGCGAAGATGACTGGGACGGATTTGGCCAGCGCCTGACCGGCAGCGGCACGACGCGCTTCGAACACGCGCATGTGGAGACGCAGCACGTGTATGATTTTGCCACGCGCTTCCGTTATCAGACCGCTTATTACCAGCACGTGTTGCTGGCGACGCTGGCGGGCATTGCGCGCGCGGTCGCGCGGGACGGCGCGGCAGCCGTTGCCGCACGCAACCGCGTTTACAGTCACGGCAACGGAGCTGCCTCGCGGCAGGATGCGCAGGTGCTGCAGGTGGTGGGCGAGATCACCAGTCTGGCATTTGCCGTCGAAGCCACGGTGATTCGCGCTACCCATTCACTGCAATCAGCGTATGAAGCGCACGTCAGTGCCGATGAAGCGGCCATCGCCGCCATCAACAACCTGGCGGAAGCCGAGGCCGGACAGGCGCAGGTGATCGCCAGCGAGCTGGTACCGCGTGCTGCCACCGAATTGTTTAATGCGCTTGGCGCGTCGGATACGCGCGTCAGCAAAGCGCTGGATCGTCACTGGCGCAATGCGCGCACCGTCTCGTCGCATAACCCGGTGATCTACAAAGCGCGCGACATCGGTGACTGGAAAGTCAACGGCACCCCGCCAACCGGCATCTGGCAAATCGGCAGGGGAGAGGGGTAACCGGCCTTGATGAGCAAACGGCGCCGTTATCGGGCGCCGTTTAATGGCGGAGAATCCAGCTGCGTCATGAAATTAGCACCTCATAAGCCGCAACCAGGCGGCTTAAGAGCGGTATTCAATAATATTGAAACCTTCATCAGCCGCTGGCGCTGAGAAATAACGGCTTATGATTTCAAACTGTTCATCTGAAGCGGCAAAATCGTGGGTGCCTGCTGCATTACGGGCACGTAATCGGCTCTTACACACCTCATCAGGGACGTTAAGGAAATGCAGGTGGTTAGCAGCACCTGATGCTTTAATGATACTCATCATCCATTCACGACTGGCAGGTGTATTAGCCGGAAAATCCAGTACTACCGACATCCCCGCGTTAAGTAATGACACCAGATGCGGTTTCATGGCATTTCTGAGCTTAGAGGAATACTGCACGTAATCCGCGACCGTGTGCATTTCATCGGCATAGAGCGCTGCAAGCCAGCGATCCTCACTGATAATGAGAGTGCGCGGTGCAGCGCCTAATTTTGCGGATAACGTAGATTTACCCGACGCAATTTTTCCACATAACAGGTGAAGCGTGGCTTTTTCAGGTGATGCGACATCGGTGGTGTTCATGGCTGACCTCACTGGTTGATTACCGGTAAGGCCCGCCTTACCGGCGGGAAAATGGCAAACGTTATCCCACCCGAACGTGCAAGGTGATAATAATGATTGCGGAAGACAGGGCTGAGCAAGTTTTCATCGTTTTAAACTAACAGGTTAAGTCTCAATAATCACCTGATGCTTTGCTTTAGCTGTGATGGCAGCGTGTTGTTGATAACGGAGTTCGCAGAGGGGAGGGCCGTTTGGTGCCGGGAGCGGACATTGTTAACATCACTATGCATCAATCTGTGGGGAGAAAGTTATAACTGCTCAAGTTTAGGGTTGGGGGACTAAAGTTAAAAGAAATCCCTGCTTCGAAATATTTATATATTTATCATTGAGTTAGTCTATATGTTGAGTGATAATTATGAGGCTATAAATCAAACAAGCATCATTACCTGAAGTTCGTCGTTAATACAACGTTTGAAATCCGGAGGTGGTACCATGGTAGAACTACCTGCATCATTGAGTTCAGATAAGATAGATTCCTTCATTAAAAGGGTAAAGATGGCAGATGATGACCAACCCTTGCTCCTTCCTGTGGGTAAGAAAAACTCTGCTTTTGGAGGGATAGCAATTGCTGTGCAGTCTATTAATACATGGGCGAACCTAAGCCTAAACAAGAAGCTAATTTTAAAAGAGTCGTCTATCAATGATGTTGACTATTTTACAGACTTGATCAACACCCCACATAAATTCACCGCTGCAATGATGTCGAAAGAAATTTCATTTTCTAATTCTCCTGACATAAGTATAAGACGTGATATAAATACACTTGCCAAAGAGGCAATTGAGTCACAATCAGACAATCTTTATGGGCAACAACATGGAAGACTCTGCTGGTATTCGTTTGTTGATCACAGCACAAAAGGATTTGATAGCAACTTTTATAACAACTCACCTTCTAAACATTCTGAGCCAAAAGCCTATGAAGAAATAAAAAATATCATAAGCGCAATGGTTTTGAAATCATCAACTGTAGCAGGAGGGGCGATATCTCTTAATGATGATAGCATTGATGACCTTGGAAGAATGTTTTATGAACTATTTGTTAATACACACGAACATGGCACTCGTGCCCTACGTAGAGATAAGTGGATAAAACCTGGAAACAGGTTAATATATACGTATGGAATAAATTTATCTGATAAAGCGATTGATAATTATTTCCTAAATGATTCAGTTCTTACTGAATATATTTCAAGCCTTAAAGAAACCAATGTTTCCTCGAGAAGATTCATTGAAATAAGCATTATTGATTCTGGTTTAGGCTATTGTGGCCGATGGTTGGCAGATCACTCTGATGCGGTCTCAACTTTAGACGTTGATGACGAATATAAGATAATTAAGAAATGCCTTAAGTTTAGAAGTTCATCTACAAATAATGATGTGAAAGGGAATGGTTTGCCTTCAGTCATGGCATCTCTTACCAAATTGAATGGCTTCATGAAGATACGAAGCAACAGAGTTTCAATTTACAGAGATTTCAATACAAGCCCTTATAGTTTTGAAGAAAGCGATGACTGTAAGTTTTTAGATTGGTCAACTAAAAGCTATTGCGATGAAAATATCACTGAACATCCAGAAGTTAGCGGAGTTTCAATAACAATCCTTGTGCCTCTTACCGATAAAAATAATTCCAAGGACGAATAAAATGAGTGCTATTTTTCTTTTCAGATTTAATAGACCTAGCGCTAAACTCTCACCAACTATGGCAATTTTCTGCATTTCAACTATAGATTTGCATCAGCTAATCAAAGAAATAAAAGAAGATATAAGCAAAAATTTAGTACCCAATGAAGTATTAATATTTGGCTTTGAAGTAGATGAAGCACAGAAATCACGCTTGCTAAATGATCAACTTTTTAACCAAGAGTTCGAGTCTTACATCGGACCAGTTTCTAGCAAAATACAATTCCTGAACGTTAACAATGACGGTGATATTATTGATGTAACGACAAAAAATAAGTATAGTTATCGGCATGAGCTTCTCCAAGCTGGAGCAAATGAAATATTTAAGAAACGTAAAGGTGTAATAACCTCAATTTCAACTTACCATTTTAGTAAACCTTCAGGTGATCATTGTGATAAGTTCATAAGGGCATCCAATCTCTTTACCTCAAGTGTAGAGGTGACATTTTTAGCTATTGGGTTATTAAGCTACATTTTTTCAAACTTAAAAAGAGTTTATGTTGACACTTCATCAATCTCATTTTTAGTTAGTACAGCACTACACTTGTCGAAAAAATTTCCCTCCAGCACTCCGATAATTGAGAGCTTCGAGTCATATTCATCATTACATCAACAGTTCAACTTCATACGAAATGAAAATCAGTTAGTTATAATTTCGGCCACAACCAGTGGTGGGCTTGCTCGCACACTTGAAAAAGAGAAAAAAATATCACAAAAAAATATTAAAACACTTTTCTATTCCTCATTAGGTGAAAATCAAACAGGGTTATATGATATTCTCGATGCCTTGGGAGGTGAAATATATTCTGAATCAAACGAAAAATGTAATCTTTGTGCTAATGGGTCGAAAGTGATCAGGCTTGAAGGTGAGCAGTTTTTGCCCGAAACCCCTAAGCATGATTTACTCATGATAAAGAAAGTAGATTTCAAAACAGAAAGACAAAACTTTTTTAGAGAGTTTGCAGCAAAAAAAATATTAAATATTAATGCTATAACTCAAGAAAACAATGACGAGTTTTATGATATCGACATACCGGCATTGATGAATGGAAAATCTGAAGTTATTTTTTCTGATATGCGGAAGAAAATTAATAAATTTTTCTCCCGTAATATTAATACTATTATTTACTTGGACGACAAAGGTTCAGAGCTTTTAGCATTGAAGGTCAAAGAAATTGTTAATGATGATGAAATAAAAGTTTTAAACTTCGGCAAATTGAATGAATCAGATTATAGAAATATGTCATCTGTTTTTGTTGTGGCAGGAGCAATAACGACAGGTAGGAAGCTGTTATCCGTATCCAGAAAGCTTAGAGTTCTTGACAAGTCATCTTCAATTTCATATTTTGTAGGGTTTTCAAAATTACAAAATGCACCTAGTCTTGATCAGTTAAGAAAAGACTTATGCATGGGTGGTCATGAGCTTATTGTTCTCAGGAACTGTTTCTTACCAAGGACCAGTGATAAGTCTAAAACTTATTGGGATCTTGAGCTAGAAAAACTTTCGCTATTTAAAAATGATGATCCATTTGATGATTATTACCATCAACAAAAAATCTCTGCCGATTTGCTCTCGAGACTGACTTTACTTGAATCACCCTTAAGTCCTAATGAACTGTTCTTGAAGGATACTAAGCAGAATACGCTAAAGATTCGGGAAACATTTGTCTTTTGGGACAAATTGGACATTGTAATAGATGATTCTTCTCAAGCAGATGTTTTTTGGACAATTCAAACACTGCTTCATGACTTAAGAATGAATGATGGAAAGGGATTATCTACAATCTATCACTATACTCTTTTGAGTCCTGTTTGCTTTGACCGATACAATGACGGTGTTATACAAGCATGCCTGTTACGCTCAGCGTATTCATCGGAGCTAAATTATGCTATTGATGAAACTTACAGTCAGCAAATGTGCGACATAATATGCTCGGTTATCAAAAATTATGAAAATGAACAGGGTGAAGGATGCCTTGAGTTTTTAATGTCGATCTGGATTAGACACCTAAGAATACTTGACCGCCATCTGCGGGAAATTCTATCGTTAGAAAACCCAAGCATGCCAGACTCAGTTAAATTTTTATTGCACCAGATTGAACGTGATTTTTTTAGTACTGAGTAGGTAGCATATTGAAGGTTGGAAATCCAACCTTCAATACTCCCAATATGCTTACTTCACTGTTCACTTGGTACATACAGCTCATCAGGATGAAATGCAGAAAAATAATGCTGAAAGCCGCGGCACTCAGCAAAGTGCGCTTTTCCTTCAGGATAAACCTCAGTCCGGACAACGCCGCACTTGGTCGTTGGATAAAAAGCAGAGGATAGCCGGGCGGAGGTTGAGGGCAATAGCGGTTACGGGATTCAGTGCAAGGCTAAGTCAGCGTAGCGGTGTGGTGCGCCAGGGGTCTGGAAGAAGGCGGAGACAAAAGACGTTTAGCGAAACGGCGCTTACAATTCATAGAGTTACATAATATTAATACTCCCGGGTGACTTCATGAGCTGTTCTACACTTACACATTCAATCAAGCCGTTTGATTGAAAAAGCAGCATCACTCAGAGGGAGGCGACCGCAAAGCGTCACGCAGCCGCATCCGTCATAACTGATCATGCACGCGAGGAGAACACCATGAAAGCAGTTGTCTATAACGGACCTTTTGACGTTTCAGTCAAAGAGGTTCCGGATCCCAAAATCGTTCGCCCTACCGATGTGCTTGTCCGTATTACCACCACCAATATCTGCGGTTCGGATCTGCATATGTACGAAGGACGAACCAGCTTCGAACAGGGGCGCATCTTTGGCCATGAAAATCTGGGGCAGGTCATTGAAATCGGCAGCGCGGTTGAGCGGGTGAAAGTTGGCGATTATGTCTGCCTGCCCTTTAATGTCGGCTGCGGATTCTGTGAAAATTGCGAGAAAGGGTTAACCGGCTATTGCCTGACGGCAAATCCGGGTACGGCCGGTGCCGCCTATGGCTTTGCTGAAATGGGCGAATGGGATGGCGGACAGGCGGAGTTACTGCGTGTGCCCTATGCTGACTTTAACTGTCTGGTGCTGCCGCCGGATGCGGTAGAAAAAGAGGAGGACTACGTTTTACTTTCCGACATCTTCCCCACCGGCTGGCATGCCACTGAACTGGCAGGACTGCGCCCCGGAGAGAGTGTGGCGATTTACGGTGCGGGCCCGGTCGGCCTGATGGCGGCTCACTCTGCAATGATCAAAGGCGCATCGCAGGTGTTTGTGGTTGATACTCATCCGGACAGGCTGGCGCTGGCCGAACAACTGGGCGCTGTGGCGATCAATGGTGTGGGCGATGAGGCAGTAAATAAAATTCTCGAGTTAACCGACGGGCGCGGCACGGATTGCGGTTGCGAGTGTGTAGGGTATCAATGTTGCAATAAACATGGGCATGAAGATAACTCTGCCACGCTTAACAGCCTTGTCGCGTCAACTAAGGCCACGGGCGGCATCGGTGCGGTCGGCGTTTTTGTTCCGCATGATCCCGGAGGCGCGACCGACCTGGCCAAAGAGGGTAAAGTGCCATTCGATTTTGGGAATTTCTGGTTCAAAGGTCAGTCAATCAAGACCGGTCAGTGTAATGTCAAAGCGTACAACCGCCAGCTCGCAAGGCTTATCCATCAGGGCAGAGCCAATCCGGCGCAGATCATCTCGCATCGACTTGCTCTGGCAAACGCTGCCGAAGGCTATAAGCATTTTGATGATCGTGATAATGGCTGGACAAAAGTCATTCTGAAACCCTGAAATTCAGGTAACTCAGAAGAGCTAAGACACATTCAGGCGGTGGGAAGAGGAAGAACGAAAACTGCCTGTCTGTGGCTGACTATATCTGGCATTACCACGCTTATGATACATCAGCGTAACTCCGACAGATATTTGCCCACTGCTTATCCAGTTTGATGCACATGCGCAGCATCTCTTTCGCAAGGCACGAAGCCGCACAAAGATCACCTGACACAACAGAGGGATATCAAGCTTCGAGGCATTTTGGCCATCGTCTGACATCATTCCTCCTCAGCTAAAGTTATTTATTAGGCATGAAAGAGATAACGGATTATTCAACTTTGTAATAACCAATTTTTTAATTATCATTTTTATAATTCGCAAATGCCCGCGATGAGCGAGAAGGGAACACAACATTTAAGTAATAATCGTGCGAGGGAGCCAAACGACTGGTATTATAGTTATATAAATTATCATCACGGAGAAAATGCTAATGAAAATTACACTTAAAAAAGAAAATGGAACATCCGAAACACAGGATGTTGCATCTTTGATTATCACATTAAGTAATGGTGAAACTATTGAAATTAGTGACGAAAGCCAGCAGCGCCCGTCGCATCTTTCGGAAGGAATTACGGTGTGGGGAGGAAGCATGCCGAAAGAAGGCGCCTCCATTGACGACCTCAGGGCTTCAACGCGATCATTAGGTATTTATCCCCTGGCCGCTAATTTGATTCACCTTTTCCCACTCAGTAAATAGCCGCTAAATACAGCAGTATGTGAGTTTCGTCTGGGGGCATTTGAGTCGGATAATCGTAAACATCGGCTTTTGCCATAGAACGAATTGACGAATAGACCGATGTCCGCTTTGAGCGAAAAGCGGACATCATCCGTTTGATTTGCAAGCAATTCGGGAAACAGGTTGTTTGCGTATAGATGACTTTGCCGGCGTTCTCTTTTAGCCGGGCTTGCAGTCTTTGGTTAGTTGAACACACCGTTAATCACGGCGGTCACAACTGCTGTGCTCAACGCAATAAGCACTAAATCATCTCCAACCGCGCGCCACTCGTAGCCGGGGTAGTGAGGCAGCGCATTTATCATGGATGCTGGCAAATTTTTCTTAGCAATACCCGGTGGCAATGCTTTCCCACGCGCCACTTTCTTAGCGATTCCCGGCGGCAGAGACTGATAGCCTACCAGGCCATAGTTGACGGCGAGCGCTCGTGCCTGAGAGAAGCTGATATCAGATTGAACATGATCGGGGTGCCGGGCGTTCTTGCGATGTCCATGTTCGTTTTTCGACGATGCGTAACCCTGCTCTTTATTTCCGTGCGCGCCATTATTACCGTGATTGCCATTGCCATTGCCATTGCCATTGCCATTGCCAGGGTTTGCATAAGCCGGTGCAACAAAAACGGCGAAACCAATCATCAGAGCAAAGGTTGTTTTGAGCGTGCGTTGCGTGAGCATGACAAATGTCCTTAGTAGTATGTATTGCCTTATTGAAATATAGAACGAGGCGGCAATCTTAACCATCACCTCATTTCTGAAATATCAGTAATGTAATAAGCCGGACATGTCCGGGACTCACTCTGAACGCGGGCATTCCACTGCTCATCCTCTGAACCCAGGGGTGCGCCTGCCGGCTCGTGACTACTGAAAGAAATGTCCGCTCGTCGCGCAAAGCGGACATTGACGCCTGATATTAATTTAGAAACGTATCAGGATCACCGCTAAGTCGCCCTGAAAGGGGGCTAAAGCGGTAAAACGGTTTCCACGGTGTGCTGAAAAACGTACGGATCGGAAAGTAACTCAAATTGTTCGTCATCCGGATACGTCACTGCCACGTGATAATTTTCTCCCGCGAAGGTCTTTACTGACTGCAGATCCTTCCAGTAAGTTGCCAGAAAGAAATGCTCCCAGTCACCCTGTGTTTCTCTGCGCACATAAGCGCCTATATTCCCGGCAATGCTTCGTGAATGTTCCACACCTGTCTTCTCAAGGTGTTTCGCAAAATCTTCAGCGTGTTTGAGCGGAACACAACCGTGCCAGGTTCTTACAATCATTCGTTTTTCCTCTTAATGTGGCAAGGATGTCACCCTATCATCGCAAGCCACTTAACGGTGTAATTTCTGAAGGCCGTGTTCGTTAATGCAAACTAAATTAATGACGACCGAAACCTATTCACTCTTACCTGTAGGTCCGTTTTTCGCTCATCGAGGCATTCGTCGGTGGGAAAGTCCGCTCCGTGCCGGCCCGTTATTTCTGTAGTCTGGCTGCGGCTTTCAGCGTCGCCTGCCGCCGCTTTTCAATAAATGGCGCAACCTGTTGCTGAGCTTTTTTCAGCTGTTCTTCAGATGCGGAGCGGGGCGAGCCACAGTCAAAGGGCGGGGCAGGGTCATATTCCATATGCAGCTGAATGTTTTGCGCGATATTCGGTCCGAACATCTCTGATACGACGCTGAGGGCAAAATCGATACCTGAAGTCACACCGGCGCCCGTTATGCGATTGCGGTCGCGTACAACGCGCTCATTTACCGGCTCTGCGCCCAATAGCGCCAGCTGATCCAGCGAAGCCCAGTGCGTCGTCGCTTTATATCCCTTCAGAAGCCCGGCCGCGCCGAGCACAAGCGATCCGGTGCATACCGACGTTACCAGCTTCGCCTGTTTACTTTGAGCCCGGATAAACGAAAGGACTTCTTCATCCTCCATCAGGTTTATCTGCCCCGGCCCGCCGGGAATACAGATGATATCCAGCGCAGGACACGTGTCGAACGTGGTGGTTGGCTGAATCGCCATCCCCCGGTCTGACACCACAAGCTCCAGATTTTTCCAGATGAGATGCACTTTCGTGTCTGGTGCCCGCGCAAAGACTTCAAACGGACCGGTCAGGTCAAGCTGCGTAAGCGCAGGGAACAGCAGCAGACCGATGGATGTAGATGTAGAATCACTCATAAATAATGCCTTCATCTAAAAGGTGATAGTGGCTTTGCCATCAGCAAAGGCAGTGGTTTGTGCAATAAAAAATGGAAACCCGTTACTGTCTGTCAGACTATCGAAATTAAATTAACCACGATGACACTCAATGCCAGGCCAATCAACATCATTCCTGAGATACGTTCCAGCCAGGGTAATAACCGGGAAAAGTGCTGAAGTACCAGACGATTGCCAATGAAAGCGGCGACCAGTAAATCCCATAGCAGCACGACACTAAACATCCATATGCCATAGACGACTTTCACATTCACCATCGCATCGCCACCACCAATAAGCGTGGCCAGACTCACGTAAAACAGCGCATTCTTGGGATTGAGTATTCCGGAGAGAAAACCCATGCCCAGTTCACGGTAATGGTTCGAGGCACCAGCAGGCTGAGTTACTGATTCCGCTGTTTTGACGCTGCAGGCAGACAATGAGCTCATGCCAGCAAAGCGGATAAAAAGCAGACCGACATAGAGTAAATAAGCACAGCCCGCGAGCTGAATAACGATAAAACTGATGCTCTCAGGATGGAAAAGCGTGATACCGCTGAAGGCAGCCAGTATAAACACGCCGTTCGCTATGGCTATCCCCAGGCAGACATTGGCGGCGCGCCGCCAGCCGGCTCTGATTGAGGTGCGTGCCACGAGAAAAAAATCCGGGCCGGGCGACAGCAACGCCAGAAAATGCGCTGCTGCCACGATAAGAAATTGCTGCAACACGGTATTACCCTCTTAAAAATTTTTAACAGGGTGCAGCTCCCGGGCAGGATTGTATTGAACAAAATTGCACTTGCTCAGGTTCGATAGCAGCCTGGCGTTACGCCAGTGTGGGCCTTAAATACGCGCTGAAAATGACTCTGGTCAGCGAAACCCAGCCGGTAAGCGATATCGGTAATGTCACAGCCTGACTGAAGCCAGTGACGTGCTTTGTTTATGCGCAAATTAAGCTGATAAGCATGCGGTGTCATGCCAGTCGCAGCGCGAAATGCTCTGATGAGCTGATAACGACTCATGCCTGAAAGGCTTGCCAGCTCTGACAGCGCCCACGGCTGCCTTTCAGCCTGCTGCAATACTTCAATCACGTTGTGTAATGCCCGACTGATGTCAGACGCCATGACAGGAAAGGCTTTCACCGGGCCGGTGCCATATTTACTGTCGCCAATAAACTCGATTAGCGCTGTATTTTTGTCTTCTGTACTGGCAGTCGAAAACAGGAGGTTATTCAGTTCACAGAAGCGATGATAGCGCTCTTGATTATTCGTCACCCGAACTTCACCCTGACTGATGAAGCCGCCTGAAACATCGTCCATTTCAGCAAGTAAAGCATTTAACCACGCGGCATCCATATGTAACATCTGATAGCTCCAGTGCTTGTGAGGCAATGGATTACAGGAGTGAACCGCGCCGGCGGGAATAAAAACCATCATTCCAGGTTGTAAATAACAGGGACCACCGGATGCGCCTGTGAACAGGCTGCCGCCTGCGTCAACTGCGCCAATTGAAAAGGTCGGGTGACTGTGTGGTCTGTAACATGCGCGGCTGTGACACGCGCGACGACTTTCGACAAAAACCAGCGACGGATCGCGCCAGAACTCTGTACGAGTGGCTACGCTGTCATTATCGCAATCGCAGCCGGAAGGGGATGTGCACGGAATGAGCATGCCTGTTTCCATCCTGGTACCTATTATCGTTGTCATGCCTGTGAGGCGTTAAGCCAGACACGATAGCATTAATTCAGATGCCTGACTCAGGCTGGCACGTCGTTGTCAGCCTGCTGCGGATAGGGCCGCCTGATGTTATGCATCACTGCATCAGACGATGCAGAGAAAAAGCGATCAGCAAGACTGGCATATTTCCCGGGCATCAATGAGTTTGTTTTATTCGCGAAAAATACTCTTGTTTGAATGACGGCGACAAGCCAAATGTCCATAAGCCTGAATGGCCGCGCTGGCATCGTCGCCATCCAGTGAAAGCATAATCACCCGATCGGAATCTCATCTATGTCAGTATAAATTTTTAACCCGCGTTCTCTGCCAATCCGTATATCGTTATCGGCGCCGTGCGACGCGCCCGGCATACGTAAGATCGCGTCGCAATGTTGAATAAGCCGATGTGCAACCGGATAAAGATAAGCCTCACTGATTTCATCACCGATTGCCTGTGAACCTGCGGCGGCGGCAAGAGGTAATGCCAGCCATTCTCCAATCACCGGCGTATGCCTTCTGTGATAAACCTGCAGAGCGGCTTAATCTAACTTTTGTATATTGGCGTGAATTAAGACCGGGTCTCCTTCGGTGCCGCTGCGCACAGGGCCGGCAATCAGGATCAGCATGGTATTGGCTCCTCAAAATGGACATTCATGGCAACGTATTGCAGTAACATTATGGTTTTCGCATCCATAATCTCCCCGCTGCGAATTGCGCTCAGGGCCTGAGTCAAAGGCCATTCCAGTACTTCAATATCCTCGCCCTCATCGGCAAGGCCACCGCCTTTGCTCTGGCGATCGTCATCAGCATATTCGGCGATAAAAAAATAGAGTTTCTCGGTAACCGAACCCGGACTCATAAAGGCTTCCATGACTTTTTCAATATGCTGCACCCGGTAACCGGTTTCTTCTTCTGCCTCCGCGACAATGCGGGTTTCCGGCGAAGCGTTATCGAGCAGCCCGGCAGCCGCTTCAATCAAAAAACCTTGGTGACCATTAATGAAAACCGGCAAGCGAAACTGGCGGGTCAGCACCACGCTGCGCTTTTGGCGATTATAGAGAAGCACGACGGCACCATTACCGCGGTCATACGCTTCACGTTGCTGCTTCTGCCACGAGCCGTCACGGCGCTGCAATTCAAAGGTGTATTTTTTCAGGGTGTACCAGTTGTCGGACAACAGCTGCTCACGGATATTGCGTATTTTCTGCTGCATAGCTTGCCTCCTGAAGATGACAAAACAGACGCTATCATGCATAATCGTGCAAATTCAAGAAAAAACGTGAGCGGGTAATTATGCTATCGAGCCAGCGTAAACAACAGATTTTGAAGATTCTGGCGGCTGAAAATCAGGTGATGTCAGGTGAGCTCAGTCAGCGTTTTGGCATATCCGAGGACTCAATACGCCGCGATTTGCGGGAGCTGGCCGCTGAAGGACTGTTACAGCGCGTGCACGGCGGCGCGCTGCCGGTGTCAGCCGCGCTGGCATCCTTCGAAAAACGCAAAAACGTGCAAATGAGTTCCAAGCAGTGTGTGGCGCAAAAGGCGGTGAAGCTGATTCAACCCGGTCAGGTGGTGATTATTGACGGCGGAACCACCACCGCAGAACTGGTGCAGTTGCTACCAGCAGACCTGGCTTTCACGGCGATCACCCACAGCCCCGGTATTGCGGTTGCGCTGGTGGATTTTCCGCGGGTAGAAGTGATAACCCTGGGCGGGCTGCTCTATCGCCACTCGGTGGTCGCGGTGGGATCGGCTGTTCATGAGGCAGCTGCGCGTATTAATGCTGATCTGTTTTTCATGGGCGTTACCGGCGTGCATAAAACCGCCGGCCTCACGACCGGCAACTATGAAGAGGCTGGCATAAAACGCGCGCTGGCGGGGAGAGCCGCCGAGACCGTTGTCATGGTGTCAAAAGAGAAACTCAATTCCGCCTCCGCCTTCGCGATTGGGGATCTGGATCTGGCCAGTGCGCTGATTATTGATGGCGAGCCCGATAAAGAACTGCGCCAGGTTTTACAGCAGAAGCATGTCTCGCTGATGTAGTGTTCTACGCTGCCTTTTTGACGCATCTGCGAAACAGATCGGTTCGTGATTGTGCATGACCTGCATGGCAAAGCTGTGAATGTCCGTGACCTGCCCCAAAAGATTGATACACCGCGTTGTCAGTAATATCCGCAGATCGCTCAAAGCTGAAACTCACCAGAGCCAACGCCGTTTTGGCTCTTGCCAGGCCCCCTGCCAAAGGTCAAAACGCTTGAGTTGTTCAAGTTTGTGTAGAACGACATCTTCACCTACGGATGAGAGAGTTCGCTCTGGAATTGAAATGCCGAAAAGGCCTTCAGCAATAGCGAATATTTCACAACCTGATGTCAGTGAGCCCAAAGATTTTTCTATCTTCTTAAGATCAGCTTTTACAATTAACTGAAGTCCCATCAGAATTTAAACTCCACAATTGCTACCTGCTCGAATGCTTCTTTAATCTGGGCCAGGACCAGGTCGGAGATCGATTGTCCTCTGATATCATAGACGACCCGACAAGTTTGAATGTGCGATGGAAGTTGCGATAGTCCATAGGATATTCTGGCAATATTATACGCAATACTGAGTTTTATTGATTCCGGGGATGCCAGGCTGTGGTTGGCTACAAGTAGAAATTCTCCATGAACTTCATTAATAAAATCTGGGGCGAACATTACACCTCCCTTTTATTACCTTTGCCGATTTCTATCAATTGAGTGTTTTTTCATCAGAATTCCTCATAACAGTTATCCTTCTCAAAAATCGATGTACGTTCTTAGCTCATAGTGGGCTTAACATTATGTAGTCAAAAGATTTAACCATGCATCAAGGCTGTCGTTTTAACCTTTTCCATTGCTCGATAGTCAGAGTGAACATCAGGTTAGCCGGTGGGTCCTCAGGATTGTCTATCCTTTGGTTAAACAACAGACCTGCTTTTTCAAGAACGCGGCGAGAGGCGATATGATTTTCGCGTGTAACTCCGACAATTTCAGGAAGTTTTAGCTCGTCGAATGCATATATTAAAGCGCGACAGGCAAGCTCGGTTGCATAACCTTTCCCCCATGATTCTGGTTCAAACCGGTAGCCCAAATTATTCGTTTGTCGGCCATTGAACTGACTGACAAATACACCTCCAAAGCCAATGATCCTTTCTGGATCCGCCTTTTCAGAAACAGCCCAGTCGTCAAACCCATAACGCTCACGATCTGCGGTTCGCTGCAGGATAACATTACGACTATGCTCAATGTCCCGATGTGGACCCCTCGGGTTAAACGCGTGAGTTCTGATGTCACCGTAAATGCCAAACAGCGCATCCAGATCGGACATTACTACTGGTCTGTAAAGCAGCCTTTCTGACTCCCAGTACATTACTCTCTTCATTCCATGTAAGTGATTTGTTTAAACACATTAATATGTGAGACATAGGCTGAGAAGCATTTCTTTGAAACCTCTCAGCACTGATATCAAAAGCTGTCTACCCGGTTTCTCTGTAGGGTCCGTATGATGCGGTTGCTGACGTCCGCTCCGTGCCAGAAGCGGACGTTTTCAGCCAGTCCTGCCAGCTATCTTGTGCTCATAGCAAGTTTAGCCGCAAAGCATAAAAATAAGCCCCCTGTTGCTCTGTCCATCATCTGGACAACGCGATTTTTCTTCAAAATAGCTGACGCAAAATGCGTGCTTAAAATGAGTGTGACTGACCATATAGTCCCAATCGCCACGTGGATGCTGACCAGGATAAAAGTCCATATCAAAGGAGAGTGACCGGCAGGTATGAACTGCGGCAAAAAGGAGACATAGAAAATGCCCATTTTAGGGTTTAGCACATTTCCCAACATTCCTCTGATAAACCAGTTCCCCTGAAAACCATTGTCATCATCGCCATCACTGAAAGATGATCGGGGACGTATCAGCAGTTGTAAACCCAGCCAGCTCAGGTAGACCGCGCCACAAACTTTAAGCACCGTATAAGCCATTTCTGAAACCACCAGAAGTGCACCAAGGCCTAATGCGAACAGCGCCCCCCATAAAAAACAGCCAGCATCAATGCCAAGCGCAGCGTGAAAAGCCTTTTTGCCGCCCTCTGCACAAGCAGTGCGCAGAATAAGTGCCGTATCAAGGCCGGGGGTCAGGGTGAGTAACAATGCTGCGAGAGAGAATGCGAAGAGAGAATCGTTAACAGTCATTTTCTTTGTCCGAAAGAGCAGATGTTAATCATTTAGTTCCCTGTAATCAATCTAACAAATATCAGTTTTAAGTGTCCGCTTTTCGCTCATAGCGGACCATTCTCCGCGTCTGTCCGCTTTGTGCCAGAAGCGGACTTTGCAAACATCACTGTTTCAATAAGCAGATAACGGGCTATGCCATGTGGACTTCATTGACTGTGCTCCATCAACTCTAGCGTCTGACCATCAGGGCTTTGTAAATATATTACTCTGGTTCCCTTCATGGGGCCTGACAACACTGTCTGAGGTTTACCCGGCGTCTTCCAGCCATAGTCCGATGCTTTGCTCAACAGTGTATCAAGATCTTCAACTGTAAAAGCAAGGTGAGCGTAGCCTGGGATATAAGGTGCTGAAGGTTCTGCTGGCTGCTCTATATTACTATATTGTAGTAATTCAATTTTGATACCAGCCAGTTCAAGCAAAGCCATCCGTACATCAGCTCCCCTTGCACCTGTGACTTCATCGATTATGGGTCCAGACATTTTTCCTTCGCGTATTAATTCACCTCCAAGGATATGAGTCCAGAAGAACACGGAGTCTTCAATGTTTTTAACTGAAAAACCAACGTGATTAACACTTAAGATCATTCGATTACCTGCTGAGTTTCGAAAGTTGACCATTCAACTATATGATAAGCCTGCTTTATTGCTACACACTAAATGCGATGGGATTTTTTCCAGGAAAAAGCATTACTGAAATCGGTTTAACTATGCATTTATGATGGATACACAGCATCAGATGGATAGAAACCAGCTCCCGTTGATAAATAAGCAACCATGCTATAAGCCTGCATTTTTGTCGATAAACAGCGGATGACCGCTTCGCGCTCATAGCAGACATGGGCTTGTGCTCAGTCCTCTGTAGGCTAAAAGCGGATATTATTATTGATGGCCGCCGATAAAATGCTAACTATTTGCCTGATCTTACAGCACTTCCACCACTTCAAATTCTTCAGCAATCAACTCCATATCTTCTGAAAAATGACCTTCACGGCTAAAAAAGCGCTGGTGTTCTTTCTGCCAGAATTCAAGACTTAAATCGCCTTCACCTTCTTTGCGGGCAAACTCTTCTGTTACATCACAAAAACGCACCAGCCGCAGTGAAATCAATCTGATCACACAGACCGGGGTATTCTGACCATCAAGAATAATGTTATAGCTCCCAATCTTCGGAGTAGACTCCTCCTGCTGGTAAGCGGTAAACGATCCGCAGGAAGCTGTTTTGATGCCTTTTTTTACCAGTTCCGCCAGCTTGCTGGCCAGTTCCGCACTGTCACCCATTTGCCAGGCATCTGCGCCAGGATACTTCTTTTTTATTTCCTCAACCGCAAACATGAAAATTCCCTCAATCGTCGGTGAATGAAAAGTTTCATCGTTTATAGCATGAACTGTACCGGTATTAAGAATCAGGCTGATCGTCGCATATTGTGGTTCACTTTTTGCCCAACGCGGACACTTACGTAAATCCAGACGACAGGAGGCTAAGGACTAATCTGCAAACCTGCGCGAGCCAACGACACACAGGATCACGCCCAGTGTTATGAGAATCATCATCGGCCTTACCGTTTCAGACAGTAACGTTGCTGAAAGTCCGAGACCAAAGAATGGCTGCAGCAACTGTAATTGTCCCACAGCGGCGATGCCGCCCGCAGCCAGTCCCCTGTACCAGAAAATGAAACCAATCAGCATACTGAACAGCGATACATATCCCAGTGAAAGCCACGCCTGCAGGCTTATTTCGCCCATGTTCTCCGGCAAGGTCTCCAGGGTGGCAACAAGCATCAGCGGCAGGGACATAATCAGTGCCCAGCAGATAACCTGCCATCCTCCCAATTCACGCGAAAGCTTTGCACCTTCGGCATAGCCGAGGCCACACACAATCACGGAAGCCAGCATCAGAAGATCGCCGGTTACTGATACAGAACCTTTCTGGAGTAGGGCAAATCCCATCACCAGCAGGCTGCCGGCGACTGAAAAAATCCAGAAAGCCAGCCTGGGCCTTTCGCCTCCTCTGACAACGCCGAAAATAGCCGTCGCCATGGGTAGCAGACCGAGGAAGACAATAGAGTGAGCCGAGGTAACGTGCTGCAGCGCCATGGCTGTCAGAAGAGGAAAACCAACCACTACACCTGCAGCAACGACAACCAGAGAAATCAGCTGATGCCGCTGAGGACGAGCCTGACTTAAAAAGAGAATCAGCATAATGGCCAGTACACCGGCAATTGAAGCGCGTGAAAAAGTCAGAAAAAAGGGATCCATTTCCCGCACTGCTATGCGTGTTGCGGGCAAAGAGCCACTGAAGATGATCACGCCGGTCAGCCCGTTCAGCCAACCTGATTTCAGGCCAGAATGTGTATTTTTTACCCTGGTAACTGTCACAACAGACCTCATCAAGTTCGATAAATGATTTAACAGATAACGTTGACAGCCCCCATGCTAAGTACCAGCATTCAGGACAATCAAATAATTGTCATAGATACAATTCATGAAAGCTCGATACAAAGTCATCGTGGATGAATTCGCTTCCGCGATACGAACAGGCGCGCTCCTGCCGGGCGCCCGCCTGCCTACCCACAGAGCGTTGTCGGCTGAAAAGCACGTGTCACTGGCAACGGCTACCCGCGTTTACGCTGAGCTGGAAGCCATGGGGCTGGTGAGCGGAGAAACCGGAAGAGGAACATTTGTCAGGGAAATTTCGCTGCCCGCCGGGCTGGGTTTGGATCAGTACGCAGTGGCGTCTGACGTGCTCGATCTGAACTTCAACTATCCTACGCCACCGGACCAGGCGGAACGGTTACGCCAGGCAATGCGACAGCTGGCCACATCTGGCGATCTGGCTTCACTGTTGCGTTACCAGCCGCACGCTGGCAGGCAAAGCGACAGGGAGACAATCGCGCTGTGGCTTAGTAACTCCGGCCTGACCGCATCTGCTGATGAGGTTTTAATTGTAAATGGCGCGCAGCATGGTCTTAGCGTTGCTGTCATGGGGCTGCTAAAACCCGGGGATGTAGTGGCTGTAGATGCTCTGACCTATCCTGGCTTCAAAGCCCTGGCCACTCTCTATCATCTGGAACTGGTGGCAATACCCGCTGATGCCAGTGGACCGGACCTGACGGCATTCAGGCAAATCTGCCAACGCCGGCGCCTGCGCGCGGTGTATACCATGCCAACACTGCATAACCCGCTTGGCTGGGTTATGAATGATGCCCAGCGCAGGGAGCTGGCCCGGATTGCCAGAACGTTCGATCTTCTTATCATCGAAGACGCGGCCTATGCATTTCTTGTCCGTCGTCCACCGCCGCCGCTTGCCACTTATGCGCCCGAAAGAACCGTTTATGTTACCGGTTTTGCTAAAAGTGTCGCCACTGGCCTGCGCGTCGGTGCCGTGGTGTGTCCCGCTGAAATGCGAATTGCCCTGGAGCGAGCCATCAGGGCAACGACCTGGAATACTCCCTCCCTCATGGTTTCGATTGTCTGCGACTGGATTAAAGATGGCACACTTAAACGCTTTGAGGCGCTGAAAAGACGGGACGCGCGTCACCGGCAGGCGCTGGCGCGCAAAATACTTGTGAACTGTGAATGGGTAAGCCATGACAACTCTTACTTTATCTGGCTATCACTGCCTCAGGAAGTAAGGGCTGACAGGCTTGTTCACCGATTGATGCAGCAACATATCTCTGTTTCCACAGCAGAACCCTTCAGCACCTCAAACTGTGTGCCGCATGCTATTCGTCTGGCTCTTGGCTCAGTCACGATGAATCAGCTGAGCGAGGCCCTGGCGAAAATTAAAGAGGCTATTGAGTATGAGATTGATCTTTGAGCGCTGTCCGCTCCTCGCTCATAAGGAATTATAGCTGCGTGCATGTCCGACCTGCCTCTGGTGCGGATGTGGTTTCATCGTGCCCGGGCATCTGTACAGGCAGTGCAAAACCTCTGCGCCAGCTCCCGTGACGCTGTTCACAATCCGTGCAATTTAAAAGACACCGCGGTGACTTTCCAGTCGTAAAACCCTTAGCGTGGTGTTTTATATGTAACTTTATTGTTAATTTATAGATCTCTTAATGTTGCAGGATGGTAGTGGAAGCCATCATAAAGCTCAAAAGCGTGCCAGAATCCTCTCTTAATTAACTTTTATTTAACATATGCAATTATATAATTTAACATTCATGGACTTCGCTCACATTTCCTTCACATCTGCGCGAAAACCTATGTACCGGTAAGTTAATCTCTGAGCGTGAATTAAATAGCAACCGCCTGTTCCCTATATCAGAACCTCATCAGAAAGGTACCAAAATGAAATTTAACCTCGCATTAGTCAGTGCATGTGTGGTTTCAGCGTGCATGTTATTCACAACACCCTCATTCGCTGCCAAACCTTACGATATCGCCGTTGTGGCCAAAGTTACCGGTATTCCGTGGTTCACCCGCATGGAAGTAGGCGTAAAAGAAGCCGCGCAGAAACTGGATGTCAACGCCTATCAGGTTGGCGCCTCGACGCCCGATCCGGCGCAGCAGGTCAAGGTGATTGAAGATCTGATTGCCAAAAAAGTTGACGCCATCATTGTGGTGCCAAACGATGCCAAAGTACTGGAGCCGGTACTGAAAAAAGCGCGCGACCAGGGCATCGTGGTATTAACCCATGAATCGCCGGACCAGCAAATTGGTCAGTGGGATGTCGAAACCATCGACAGCCAGAAATATGCGGAAGCCAATATGGACGAGCTGGCAAAAGATATGGGTGGCAAAGGCGGTTATGCCATTTATGTCGGCTCTTTGACCGTGCCATTACATAATGCGTGGGCCAATGCGGCAATCAAATATCAGAAAGAAAAATACCCGGACATGCATGAAGTCACGTCACGCCTGCCGGTGGCTGAAAATATTGATAAGTCATACTCCACCACGCTGGATTTGATGAAAACCTATCCTGATCTGAAAGGAATTATCGGTTTCGGTTCCCTTGGTCCGATTGGTGCCGGTCAGGCGGTTCAGCAGAAGCGGGCGAAAAATAAAATCGCGGTTGTCGGTATTGCGATGCCAGCACAGGCTGCGCCATATCTGATGCGCGGTGACATCAAAAAAGTCCTGCTGTGGGATCCAAAAGATGCCGGTTACGCCCTGGTTTCGGTTGCCGATCAGCTGCTGCAGGGTAAAGAAGTCACTAAAGACCTGAGCATTGAAGGTCTGGGCAAAGCCGACGTCGATATGGATAAGAAAGTGATTCGCTTTAATAAAATTCTTGAAGTAACGCCAGAGAATGCGAAATCACTTGGCTTCTGATCAGAATGTTTAACACCTTAATTTAACGGAGATAGATTATCTCCAGCGCCACACCAGGCAAATAGAAACAGATACAGCGTTGTATGTTGTGCTGTATCTGAACTTCTACTCAGAAATTGAAAACATATACCCTGAATAATTCGCGTCAGGCGCGGCGAAAGTCAGTGAAATTCGATGAGATATAAATGATTCGGATAAGCGAGCATCGCCAACACCCGGCTGGAAATAGGATGGGCAGGCTTAAGGATCTATGATGAATACGCTCAGCACGTCCCCCGCCAATGCTGAGGCCTTTATCAGCCTCGAAAAAATAAGTAAAAAGTTCCCCGGCGTATTAGCACTGGATAATGTCAGCCTGACGCTGAATAAAGGTGAAGTGCATTGTCTGGCCGGGCAGAATGGCTGCGGCAAAAGTACCATAATTAAAGTCATTTCCGGGGTTTATCAACCGGAAAAAGGCGCGGCCATCACGCTGGACGGAAAACTCTTTCATACCCTGACGCCACAGCTGTCTTCTTATTACGGCATTCAGGTTATTTATCAGGATTTGTCGTTATTTCCCAATCTGTCAGTCGCCGAAAATATCGTTATTCACCGCTATTTACCGGGCGGTGATTTCTGGGTACATCGCGAGTCAATGCGCAAAAAAGCGCTGGCGGCGATGCAACGGGTCGGCGTTGCTCTGGATCCGGATCGTAAAGTTGAAAAGCTGTCGATCGCTGACCGCCAGTTAGTGGCAATATGCCGTGCCATCGCTGCTGATGCCAGTCTGGTGATTATGGATGAACCGACAGCGTCACTGACCCGCAGCGAGGTTAATGGTCTGCTGCGGGTGGTGAATGAACTCAAAGCCGCCGGTATCTGCGTGGTGTTCGTCAGTCACCGTCTCGATGAAGTGATGGAAGTGGCCGATCGTATCAGCGTGATGCGCGACGGCAAACTGGTCGGCACCTATCCGGCCAGTGAACTCGACAGCCATGAACTGGCGTTCCTGATGACCGGGCAGCGTTTCACCTATAGCCATCTGCCGCACCGGGCGCCGGCCGATGTAACGCCACTGCTGGAAATTAGCCAGCTGAGCCGCAAAGGGCAGTATCACAATATTTCGCTGTCGCTGCGGCAGGGAGAAATCACGTCGATTATCGGCCTGCTCGGTTCGGGCCGCACGGAACTCTGTCTGAGCCTGTTTGGCATGAGCCAGCCGGACAGCGGAGAGATCCGCATCAACGGCAAGGTGGTGAAATTCCACTCTAACCGCGACGCCATTCGTCACGGCATCGCCTATGTGTCGGAAGACCGGCTGACACAGGGGCTCATCATGGATCAATCCATTTATGACAACACGCTGGTATCGATTTTCGACAAGCTGCATACCGGCGCCGGATTGATGGATCACCGCAAAGCCGCGGCGGTAGTTAAGGACCTGATCCGTGACCTGAACATTAAAGTCTCGGACAGCAGTTTACCGGTTAAAACGCTCTCCGGCGGCAATGCGCAACGTATCGCCATCGCCAAATGGGTGGCGACGCGGCCCCATATCCTGATCCTCGATTCACCAACGGTAGGGGTGGATATTGCCAATAAAGAAGGCATTTACCGCATTGCCCGCGATCTGGCGGAATCCGGCATGGCGGTGCTGATGATTTGCGATGAAATCCCGGAAGCGTATTACAACAGCCATCGCGTGCTGGTGATGCGCAAAGGCGAACTGGTAGCGGAGTTCGCGCCGCACCAGAGCAGCGAAGCGCAGATTGCGGAGGTGATTAATGGGTAACAAATCGCTATCGAAACTGTTTACCCAGCACGAATTCTGGCTGGGATTACTGGTGCTGCTGCTGGTGGTGGGTCTGAGCGCCAGCAGCAGTGAATTTATGACGCTGGGTAACCTGACAGACGTCGCCACCAGCTATGCCATTCTGGGCATTCTGGCCTGTGGACTGTTTGTGGTGCTGATTGCCGGCGGCATCGACATCTCCTTTCCCGCTGTCACCTCCATCGGTCAGTACGTGATGGCGAGCTATATCATTCATCACGGCGGCAGCTTTCCGCTGGCGTTTGCCATGTCGATGGGGATCGGGTTGCTGCTCGGCCTGGTCAATGGTTTTCTGGTGTACTGGCTGCGCGTGCCGGCCATCATTATCACCATCGCGACGCTCAACCTGTTTTACGGTTTGCTGGTGTATCTGACTAACGGTACCTGGTTGTACGGTTTCCCCGACTGGTTTATGAACGGGATCAGCTGGTTCTCCTTCACCGCCGCCGACGGTTACGACTATGGCCTGACCCTGCCGCTGCTTTGCCTGCTGGGGGTGATCATCGTTACCGGCGTCCTGATGAATCGCACCCGCGTGGGCCGCCAGATTTACGCCATGGGCAGCAACCGTGACGCCGCATCGCGTCTTGGTCTGAACATCCTGCGACTGCATTTTTACGTTTACGGTTTTATGGGATTGCTGGCGGGTATTGCTGCCGTGGTACAGGCGCAAATTACCCAGTCGGTAGCGCCCAATTCCCTGCTCGGTTATGAACTGACAGTGCTGGCGGCGGTGGTACTAGGCGGCACCAGCATGACCGGCGGGCGCGGCTCGCTAACCGGCACCATTCTGGGCGTGATGCTGCTGGCCTTCCTGCAAAATGGCATGACCCTGCTGAGCATTTCATCTTACTGGCATCAGGTGTTCAGCGGCGCGATCATTCTGGTCAGCATTAGCAGCACCGCGTGGAACGAAAAACGCAAACTGGCGAAGGGGATGTGACATGACCACCTTAAACCGATTCTTCCCCGGCGACCGCATCATCCGTTTGCAGTTGCTGATCATTGTGGCCGTTGCCGTGCTGTTCTCCTTTACGCTGGGTGGCAGCTTCTACAGCGTCGGCAATTTCCAGTCGATCTCCTCGCAGTTACCGATTCTGGGCATGCTGGCGCTGGGGATGGGCATTACCATGCTGACCGGCGGGATCAACCTTTCGATCATTGCCGGTGCCAACGCGTGTTCGCTGGTGATGGCGGCGATTCTGGTGGCGCATCCGAACCAGCCGGAATATGTCGCACTGGCGCTGCTTGCGGGTCTGGGTGTGGCGCTGGTGATTGGGGTGCTCAATGGCGCGCTGATTGCCTTTATCGGGGTTTCACCGATTCTGGCAACCCTCGGCACCATGACGCTGATCGCCGGACTGAATATCCTCTTGACCAACGGCGCGGTCATTTCCGGTTTCCCGCCGGTGATTCAATACCTCAGCAACGGCAGCCTGCTGGGTATTCCGGTCGCCCTGGTGTTATTCCTGCTGGTGGCGCTGCTGCTGTGGGTGTTTCTGGAACACACTACGCTCGGCCGCAGCCTGTATCTAATGGGTTCCAGCGAGCAGGCGACGCGGTTCAGTGGGGTCAACACGCATAAAGTCACCATCGCGGTGTACGTGCTTTCAGCTCTGCTCGGGTGGGGCGCGGCACTGCTGATGATGTCCAAATTTAACTCGGCACAGGCTGGCTACGGCGACTCCTATTTGCTGGTGACCATTCTGGCCTCGGTGCTTGGCGGCATTAACCCTGACGGCGGTTTTGGCCGGGTGATTGGGCTGGTGCTGGCGCTCATCGTACTGCAAATGCTGGAAAGCGGCCTGAATCTGATGGGCGTCAGTAGTTATCTGACCATGGCGCTGTGGGGTTGTGTCCTGATCCTGTTTATCGCTCTGCAAAACAGAAAATCATAAGCGAAAGCTTTTCAAGAAAGGAAAGAACATGGCGAGTTATTTTATTGGCGTCGACGTAGGAACCGGCAGCGCCCGCGCGGGCGTCTTCGACATGACTGGCCGTATGCTCGGCCAGGCCAGCCGGGAGATCACGCTCTACCGCCCGAAAGCTGATTTTGTTGAGCAATCCTCTGATGAGATCTGGCAGTCCGTGTGTAACGCGATTAAAGACGTGGTCAGTCAGGCGGATATCAACCCGATTCAGGTGAAAGGCATCGGTTTTGACGCCACCTGTTCGCTGGTGGTGCTGGATAAAGAAGGCAAACCGCTGACCGTCAGCCCGACCGGGCGCAGCGAGCAGAACATTATTGTCTGGATGGATCACCGCGCGATCACTCAGGCAGAACGCATCAATGCCACCGGCCATCGCGTGCTGGAGTTTGTTGGCGGGATTATCTCGCCGGAAATGCAGACCCCCAAACTGCTGTGGCTGAAACAGCACATGCCGACCACCTGGAGCAACGTCGGACATCTGTTCGACCTGCCGGATTTTCTCACCTGGCGCGCCACCCAGGATACTACGCGATCGCTGTGCTCAACCGTCTGCAAATGGACCTATATCGGCCATGAAGACCGCTGGGATCCGAGCTATTTCCGCCAGATTGGCCTGGAGGATTTACTGGAAAACAACGCGGCAAAGATCGGCAGCGAAGTGAAAACCATGGGTGAGCCGCTGGGGCATGGCCTGACGCAGCGCGCTGCCGCAGAGATGGGGTTAATGGCGGGCACGGCGGTCAGCGTTTCGATTATTGATGCGCACGCCGGCAGCCTCGGTATTCTCGGTGCCAGCGGCGCATCTGGCGAATCAGCGGATTTTGACAACCGCATTGCGCTGATTGGCGGCACGTCCACGGCCCATATGGCGATGTCGCGCAGCGCGCGCTATATCGGCGGCATCTGGGGGCCGTACTATTCGGCGATTTTGCCGGATTACTGGCTGAACGAAGGCGGGCAATCTACCACCGGCGCGCTGATTGACCATGTGATTCAGTCGCATCCGTGTTATCAGGATCTGCTCAAGCAGGGCAAAGACAGCGGCAAAACCATCTATGAAGTGCTCAACGGCATACTGCGCAAGATGGCGGGAGAACCCGAGAATATTGCCTTCCTGACCAAAGACATTCATATGCTGCCTTATTTCCATGGCAACCGCTCACCGCGTGCCAATCCGACCCTGACCGGCACGCTGACTGGCCTGAAACTGTCGCGCACGCCGGAAGACATGGCGCTGCATTATCTCGCCACCATTCAGGCGCTGGCGCTTGGCACTCGCCACATTATTGAGACCATGAACCAGAGTGGTTACTGCATTGATACCATTATGGCCAGCGGGGGCGGCACCAAAAATCCCATCTTTGTGCAGGAACATTCCAACGCGACGGGCTGCGCAATGCTGTTACCGGAAGAGAGTGAAGCCATGTTGCTCGGCAGCGCCATGATGGGCACCGTGGCGGCGGGTGCGTACGACTCTTTACCCGAAGCGATGGCCGCCATGAGCCGCATCGGTAAGACCATCACGCCGCAGACCAACAAAATCAAAGAGTATTACGACCGTAAATACCGCGTTTTTCATGAGATGTACCATGACAGCATGAAATACCGGCAGCTGATGCAGGGGAAAACTGAATAAACGCGGGAGAAGCAGGGCTGTAATCACAGCCCTGTGACGTAAGCGGCGGTTGCGGTTATTTTTGCCCATCCGCCTGAAGCACCCTTTTCGCCACAATCCGCATTTCCACCAGGGCGTTTTCCGGAATGAACTCTGACACGCCGATGGCAGACCATGCCGGGTAGGGGGCTTTGATATACACATCTTTGACCTTAGAAAATACCCCGATGTGTTTTTTAAGATCGATATGAAAGGTGGTCATCTCCAGTATATGTTCATAGTCCAGTCCGGCAGCGTTTAAATACACACCCAGCTTATAAAACGCATCATGGAATTGTTCTTCAGGGTGGGTACTTATCGGTTTGTCTTTCCGCGCTGCCGTCACCCCGGAAAGATACAGGGTGCCATCGGCTTCGATAACGGGAGAGAAGTGCCAGTCATGGTAATAGTGCTGAAATTCTTCAGGAACGATCGATTTTTTCATGGTTTTTCTCTGATTGATGACCTGGGCAATGGCCGCCTGTTTAAAACCCTATGCCTGGCGAACTGCCCGATCGGGTACTCTTAACATAAAACGGCGCAGAAGATCCGCAGCAGGTCGGTGTCATCGCCTTTTTTATTTTTCCGCAGGTGATACCGCTGAACGAAATCGGGTTATTGTCATCGCTCACCCTGCTTAACATCAGGCCGGACACTGTGTGGCAGACGGTGCCGGACGACTGAAGGAGACGACGATGCACCGGGTAGGTTTACTGATTTCCGATCAATTTCAGGTTCTGGGATTATCCACGCTGAGCATTTTTGAGTTTGCCAATCAGGTCAGCGGCGAACCGTTTTATCACTGCACGGTTTATTCAGAGCGCGGTGGCACCGTGAAATCCTCTGCCGGCTTCGGCGTCGACAGCCAGCCGATTCATGCCGACTTGGAAATGGATACCTGGCTGGTCGCGGGCGTGATGGCGCCGCTGGAGCAACCGGCCACACCGGGTATCGTTGATTTTCTGCAGGCGCAGGCTCCCCGTGCCCGCCGGGTGGCCGGGATCTGTACCGGCGCATTCGTGCTGGGGCAGGCCGGTCTGTTATCGGAGCGCCGTGCCACTACGCACTGGGTACATGCCCAGAGTCTGCAACTGCTGCACCCGACGACGCGGATAGAAGAAGACCGCATCTTTATTATTGACGATCACATCTGGACCTCGGCGGGACTCACCGCCGGGCTGGATATGGCGCTGGGAATGGTGGAGAAAGATCTCGGTGCCGAAGTGGCGCGCAGCGTGGCGCACCTGCTGGTCATGCATCACCGCCGCTCCGGCGGACAGACGCAGCACTCTGAGATGCTGATGCTCTCTCCGCGCAGCGACCGGCTGCAGTCGGCGCTGGAATATGCGCGCAACAATCTCAGCAAAGCGCTGACCATCGAAGACCTTGCGGATGCGGTTCACCTCAGCGCGCGGCAGCTCAGCCGCTTGTTCCGTTCTGAGACGGGCAAGTCGCCGGCCAAAGCCATTGAGGGATTACGACTGGAAAACGCCCGCTTGCTGATCGAGCAGAGCAGGTTGCCGATGGAGGTGATAGCCCGTGAATCCGGCTTCCGCGACCGCCGCCACATGCGTGAGGTCTTCATTCGCGGTTACGGCATTCCGCCGCAGTCGCTGCGCACCGGTAAAGCCTGACCGACCTTTCCCCCCATTACTTCTCTTCCCGATCATGGTGTCCGGATTTCCGTCCATCATGATGTCCGAAATCACGACCTTTCTCGTCAGCCGCGCCGGTGCGCGACTGCGTACTATGAATTCACCAACCCGATAACTGACAAGGTGAATATCATGACGCAGCAAACACACACCAACCGCGGCACTGCCGTTGTCACCGGTGCCTCTACCGGTATGGGCGCACTGTACGCCGGCCGCCTGGCACGCATGGGCTATGACCTGATCATCGTGGCCCGCAATCACAACCGCCTGAACCAGCTGGCTGAACACATCACTACCGACAGCGGCCGCAGCGTGGAAGTCATCACCGCGGACTTGGCCGATGCCGCACAGCTGAACGCGCTGGAAGAGAAGCTGCGTCAGGACGCGAGCATTACGCTGCTGGTGAATAACGCCGGCATCGGCACCCATACCCCATTGCTGGACAGCGACGTGGCGCAGATGAACGCCATGATTAACCTCAACGTCATCGCGCTGACCCGCCTGACCTATGCGCTGGTGCCGGGCATGGTGGCGCGCGGACGCGGTGCCATCATCAACATCGCCTCGATCGTCAGCATTGCGCCTGAGCTGCTCAACGGTGTTTACGGCGGCAGCAAGGCTTACGTGCTGGCGTTCAGTCAGTCGCTGCACCATGAACTGGCCGGTAAGGGGATTCAGGTGCAGGCCGTACTGCCTGGTGCCACCGCAACGCCCTTCTGGGATAACGGCGGTCTGCCGGTTGACCAGCTTGACCCGAACATCGTCATGAGCGCGCAGGAGATGGTTGATGCGGCGCTCACCGGCTTCGCCCGCGGCGAGCTCGTTACCATTCCGTCCCTGCAGGACGAAGCGCTCTGGACCCGCTATGAGCAGGCGCGTCAGGCCATGATGCCGCACCTTGGCAGCGACGCGCCGGCTGAACGCTATCGGCCCGTCTCTGTGCACTGAACGCCCCCTTATTCAGAATCGCAATCCCAATAACTGTCCCATTAAGGAATCAGATCATGAAACTGACCGATAACACCATCTTCATCACGGGCGGCACTTCTGGCATCGGCCGCGCCATGGCAGAAAAATTTCATCAGCTGGGCAACCAGGTGATTATCTCCGGACGCCGCGAGGCGCTGCTGCAGGAAGTCACTGCCGCCAGTCCGGGCATGGACTATGTGGTGCTGGACGTCACGCGCGCCGACAGCATTCAGGCCGCGGCACAGCGCGTGCTGGAGCGCTATCCGACCCTGAACGTGGTCATCAACAACGCCGGTATCATGCCGTTTGACAACGCAGCGGGCGAGCTGGATGACGCACAGGCGGTGACGCTACTGAACACCAACATTCTGGGCCCGGTGCGCGTCAGTGCGGCGTTTATCGAACACCTGAAGCAGCAGCCAGACGCGGTGCTGATTAACAACAGCTCGGTGCTGGCCTTCCTGCCGCTGGCGACCAACGCGCTTTACTCGGCCACCAAGGCCGCGATTCACTCCTATACCCTGTCGCAGCGCTTCCTGCTGCGTGATACCGGCGTGCAGGTCATCGAAATTTCACCGCCGTGGGTGGATACCGATCTGATTTACAAAAGCGGCGACCCGCGCGCCATGCCGCTGGACGCCTTCATCAGCGAGACGTTTGAAAAGCTGGGTACCGACACCATCGAAGCGATTGTCGACCGCGTGCTGCCGGTGCGCGATAACCCGGGCGCGAACGAGCATACGCTGGTGAATCAGTTCAACCAGTCTGTAGCGGATAACCCGATTCCTGTTCAGTAAACATTTCAGGGGCAGCGCCCCTGAAGTTTATGCCGGAGAGAAATAATGAACGCTGTCATCACCTCTTCCCAGCGCCGCGCGCTGCGTGCGCTGAGCATTGCCTACTTCGTACAGGCTACCGGCGCGCTGTCTGTCGCTGGCAGTCTGCCGGCCATCTCTGCAGCCTGGCAGCTGACTGATGCGCAGAGCGCGCGCTTACTGAGTGTTTTCGGACTCACCTTCGCGCTGGCGGCTCCGCTGGTGCAGGTGCTGTTTGGTCACCTGCACCGTCGCCGGCTGGTGCTCACCGGCATTGCACTGTTTAGCCTGGGCGCCTTCGCGTTTGTGCTGTCGCCGGGCTACAACGCACTGCTCGCCTCACGCATCCTGATGGGGGCCGGCGCCGGGTTCATCGGTCCGGTACTGGTTGCGCTGGGTTCAGAGCTGGTGCATGAACAGCAGCGCGGCCGGGCCATCGGCATGGTACTGCTCGGAGTATCGATGGCAAGCCTTGCCGGTATTCCGCTCGCCGCCTGGGTAGCCAGCCTGTGGGGCGCGAAAGCCCTGTTTGTGCTGGTCGGATTGCTAAGTCTGCTGAGCGGGCTGAACATTTTGCTGACGGTGCCGGATGACAGTGCCGGGACGCGCATCCGCCTGCGTGAGATGGCCGGCGTGCTGGCCGATGGCAAATACCTGACGGCTTTCCTGGTAGTGTTTTTTATTACTTCCGGCGTTTACAGCTTTTACGCTTTTATCGCGCCGCTCATTCGCGACACCTACACTGGCGGCACGCATGCGGTCTCCGCAGCGCTGGCCGTGCTGGGCGTTGCCGGCGTGCTGGGCAATCTCTGGGTCACCCGCGCGGCGACATGCTTTACCGCTGAGAAGCTGCTGCTGAGCGGCATGACGCTGCTCATCGTCGATACGGCGCTTATCGCCGTGCTGCCGAAAGCGCTGGGCGTGCTGCTGGCGGCACTGGTGGTCTGGGCGTTTGCCACCGATCTGCTCTGGCCCAGCCAGCAGCGCCGGATCGTCGAGCTGGCATCAGTCCGCCATCGCGGCATTGCGCTGGCGCTGACCAGTGCCTTCATGTTTGGCGGTATCGGCTTTGGCTCGGCGGTCGCATCATGGATATATCCACTCGCCGGCTTTTACGGGCTGATCGGCATGTCGGTGGCCTTTATTCTGCTGGCGATGCTCAGTCTGCAGCTGTCAGAAAAGCGCAGGCAACCGGTAAACATCGCTGAGTGCGGTCAGCGTCAGGCCTGAATCGCTGGATGCCTCTAACCCGGTGCCGCAAAGCGAATGCTGGCCTGGCACGCTCTGCGCATTGAATACGTGACGCCAGTGGGGAAGGGGACCGGCTGGCTGCGGACAGGCTTTTACAGAACGTCCGGTATGCGATCCCGGCAGGCCCATGACGATGATAACTCAGGGAAACAATCTCCCGTTGACACCTTAAAGTGCCCATTGTATAAAAGCCCGCTTCGTTAATGAGTTTCATTTGCATTAAAGCGGCGCGGGCTTCTCAAAACAATATCAATGGGGATAGGGGTAAATGAAAAAGGTCATCTGCACGTTATGTTTGGTGTTTGCATCGGTTAGCTCTGCGCTGGCCACCACCTATCCTCTCACGATTGAAAACTGCGGCTATAAAGAGACGTTCACCAAACCGCCTGAGCGCGTGGTGGCGCTGGGGCAAAATACCGCAGAAATTTTGCTGCTGCTCGGCCTGCAGGATAAGGTGATCGCCAGTGCGTTCTGGCCAACCAAAGTGTTGCCACAGCTGGCTCAACAGAATGCAAAAATCAAAACGCTGACGGTTGAAATCCCCACCCTTGAATCCGTGCTGGCGCAAAATCCGGACTTCGTTCCTGCCCAGACGCCGCTGCTGCTGGGACCCGAGAGCAAGGTGGCAAAACGCGAAGATTTAATCACCCTTGGCGTGAACAGTTATGTGTCGCCTGGAATGTGCGCCACCAAAAAAGCCGCAGGGGATATGTATGGCAGTCGCCAGCAGCTGTGGGATATGACGTACCTGTATCAGGAGATTCAGGACTTCGCCAAAATTTTCAACGTGGAAGATCGCGGCCAGGCGGTGATTGCCGATTTCAAAAAACGTGAAGCGGCACTGCGTCAGGAGTTTGGTAGCAGCAAGAAAGATCTCTCGTTTGTGTTCTGGTTCTCAAGCTCGTCACCGTCTGCGGATGCCTATGTGGGCGGTAAAAACAGTCCATCCGGATTCATCGCCAGCGTGCTGGGCGGGCACAATGCCATCACGTCAGAGACCGAATGGCCGACGGTCAGCTGGGAGAGCATCATCGCTGCCAATCCGGATGTGATCGTGGTCTCCAGTCTCGATCGCAATCGCTGGGCGCTGGATAAAGCCGAAGAGAAAATCAAATTCCTGAAAAGCGATCCTGCCGTCAGCCAGCTGGATGCGGTGAAAAAAGGCCACATTGTGGTGATGGACGGCCAGGCTATGAACCCGACCATCCGCACTATCTACGGAGCCGAACAGGTGGGTGAGCAGCTGAGAAAACTGGAACTGAACTGATGACCATCGCTGTGGTTCAGGCGCGACAGGGGCTGTTCCTGACTGCCTCGCTGGTAGTTGCCGTCGCGTTATTATTGCTGGTGATTGCGACCGGTGTCAGCGTCGGGGAGCTGTCGATCCCGCTGAAAAGCGTCTTTTATGCCATTAGCAATAAAATGGGGCTCACGCACGTTCCCCTGAGCCGCATCTATGAAAGTGTGATTTGGGACTTTCGCCTGAGCCGGGCGCTGGTGGCGGCGTGCTGTGGCGCCGGGTTAGCGATTTGCGGTGCCGTTTTGCAGAGCCTGCTGAAGAATGCGCTGGCTGAGCCTTATGTGCTCGGTGTCTCTGCTGGTGCCTCCACTGGGGCGGTTTCTGTCGTGGTGTTGGGCATCGGCAGCGGAGCCGTCTCGCTGTCGGCGGGAGCCTTCGCCGGCGCCTTCACCGCCTTTGCCTTTGTCGCTTTTCTGACGAAAGGGGCACGCGGCGGTAATGAACGCACCATCCTGGCTGGCGTTGCGGCTTCCCAGTTGTTTAATGCCATCACCGCTTACACCATCAGCACTTCTGCCAGTGCGCAGCAGGCGCGCGATGTGATGTTCTGGTTGCTGGGCAGCTTCAGTGGCGTGCGCTGGCCGGAACTCCAGCTGGTGCTGGTGGTAGTGACCATCGGACTGGCCATTTGCCTCTACTATTCCCGGGCGCTGGATGCGTTCACCTTTGGTGACGATGCGGCTGCCTCGCTGGGTATTGCGGTGCCTCAGGTGCGCCTTGCGCTCTTTATCACCACCGCGCTTATCACCGCCACCATCGTCAGCATGGCCGGTTCGATTGGTTTTATTGGCCTGGTGGTGCCGCATGTTATGCGATTTTTCTTTGGCCCGCTGCATCGCACGTTACTGATTGCCAGCGCACTGGCCGGTGCCATTCTGATGGTGCTGGCAGATATCGCGTCGCGCCTGCTGATTGCCCCGCAAAGCCTGCCGGTGGGCGTGGTGACCGCGCTGGTTGGCGTACCATTCTTTGCGGTGATTATCTGGCGTTCGGGGAATAAATAATGAGTATCTCCGCTGACAACATTAGCTGGAAGGTCGGAAAAAAGGTCATCGTCGATAACGTGTCGCTGCACATTTCCCGTGGTGAAACGGTAGGGCTGATTGGTCCTAACGGCTGCGGCAAATCTTCCCTCCTGCGCATCCTCGCCGGCCTGCGGCGCCCGGATGCCGGCTGTGTGACGCTGGACGGGCAAAATATCGTCCGCATCGCCCGCAAACAGCTTGGCCGCCGGGTGGCATTCGTCGAGCAGCACGGCATGACTGACGCCAACATGCGTGTGCGCGATGTGGTGAAACTGGGGCGCATTCCGCATCATTCGCCATTCTCCAACTGGAGCGCGCACGATGACGAAACCGTGACGGCCGCCCTGCAGCGCGTGGACATGCTGGAGAAAAGTGAGCAGGGATGGCTGAGTCTCTCCGGTGGCGAACGTCAGCGTGTGCACATTGCCCGCGCACTGGCGCAATCGCCGAGCGAAATTCTGCTGGACGAACCCACCAACCATCTGGATATCCATCACCAGATGCAATTAATGCAGCTGATCAGCGAGTTACCGGTTACCAGCATTGTCGCCATTCATGATCTCAACCACGCATCGATGTTCTGTGATTCGCTGATCGTGATGCAGAACGGTCAAATCATCGCAACCGGCACGCCGCAGGATATCCTGACCGAGGCGCTGCTTTGGCAGGTATTCCGGGTGAAAACCAAAATTGAGATCTCCCGCTTTCATGGCAAGAAGCACATTCATTTTATTCTTTAGGGTCAGGTAGCATGCTTCCGTTCTCGCTGCGTCCTGTCTCTACCCTGCGCCCGGGCGTTTTGCTGGGCAGCCAGTTTGTTTTCAACATTGGCTTTTACGCGGTCGTTCCCTTTCTGGCGATATTCTTACGCGATGATATGTTGCTCTCCGGCGGCGTTATCGGGCTGATTCTGGGATTACGCACCTTCTCCCAGCAGGGGATGTTTCTTCTCGGTGGGGCGCTCTCTGACCGGTACGGCGCAAAGATCATTATCCTGTGTGGCTGTCTGGTCCGGATTGCGGGTTATCTGTTGCTGGCACTGGGGCAATCGCTGTGGCCGATCATTCTGGGTGCCTGTCTGACGGGCATCGGCGGTGCGCTGTTTTCTCCGTCAATTGAAGCGCTGCTGGCCAAAGCGGGAACGCAAAGCGAGGCCAAAGGCAAGCGCGGCCGCGCGGAGTGGTTTGCGCTGTTTGCGGTGTGCGGCGAACTCGGTGCCGTACTGGGCCCGGTGGCTGGCGCACTGCTGACCGGATTCGGTTTCCGCCAGGTGGCGCTGGCAGGGGCCGCGGTCTTTGTCATCGCGCTGATGGTGCTGTACTTTTTTCTCCCTGCTACAGGTAACAGCAAACAGGCGCTGAAAATTGTCCCCTGGTGGATGACCTTCCGCCAGCCGCGTTTTGTCGCTTTCATCGTGGCTTACAGCTCGTGGCTTTTGAGCTACAACCAGCTGTATCTGGCGTTGCCAGTGGAGATTCGGCGAGCAGGCGGCAACGAGAAAGATCTCGGCCCGCTCTTTATGCTGGCCTCGGTGTTGATCATCGCTTTTCAGCTGCCGCTGGCGCGCTTTGCACGACGCGTGGGGACGGTAAAAGTTTTACCGGTGGGTTTTTTGCTGCTCTCCGCCGCGTTTGCCAGCGTGGCCCTGTTCGCGTCAACCACGCCGCCTGACGGCTGGCTGCGGTTAATCCCTGCGGTGTGTCTGGTGACGTTTCTGACATTCGGCCAGATGCTGCTGGTGCCGTCGGCCAAAGATTTGATTCCCCGCTTTGCCGACCCCGCGACGCTGGGTGCACATTATGGCGCCCTGGCCACTGCCGGCGGCTTCGCGGTGCTGGCCGGAAATTTAATGTCTGGACCGCTGCTGGATAACGCGCTTATTCCCTCAACGCAGGCTGTTTATCCCTGGCTGCTGCTGGCGCTGTTTCCCCTGTGCAGCGCCGTTGCCATGACCCTGATTTGTCGCCCGCTGCGCAGTGCGCCGATCGGGAAAACCTGAATAACGGATGCCGCTGCTCCGGTTATACCGCCGCGGTGCTGTAGCATGACATGCACAACGCGGGCAGGGCAGGTTGCGCAGGCTCTCATCGACAAATGACCAGCCCGATCATGTGTAAACTCTACCTGGTTAACAACACCCAGAAAAACGTTTTCAGGAGTCAAGCCAGATGTTTACGCACATGCGCATTGCCAGACCCGTCTCCCAGCTTGAACGATCGGTGCTGATGTTTAGTCAGGGACTGGGTCTGCAAAAAATTGCCGAATTCCACGATCACGACGGTTTCAATGGCGTGATGCTGGGGCGAAAAGACCTCGACTGGCACCTCGAATTCACCTGCTGCCCGGGACATCCCGTTCAACCCGCGCCAACCGAAGACGATCTCCTCGTCCTCTATTATCCGGATGAAAATGCATGGAAGCTGGCATGTGCAACCATGATTGAAGCGGGTTTTAAACGGACGAATTCTTTTAATCCTTACTGGGATGTGAATGGGCAAACCTTCGTCGATCCCGACGGGTACCGGGTGGTGATGCAAAACAGGACGTGGGAATAACGGAGAAAGCCTCGTGCAATGGTTCAGTCAGGAAAAATTTGCGGTTCGTCTTGAGTGGGGCCTGCCTGCGGTAGAGCATCTTGCCGGGGAAGTCGACTGCGCTGTCATTGTTGACGTTATGTCGTTCTCAACTTGCGTCAGTATGGCTGTCAATAATGGTGCCTGTGTCTATCCGTACCCCTGGAAAGATGCTTCTGCTATTGAATATGGTTTGAAAATGGGAGCCAGCACAGCGAGTCCGGACAGGCGATTCAGCGGTGAAGGTTACAGCCTATCGCCGGCTTCGCTAAGAAACATAAGCGAGGGTGAAAAACTGGTCCTCCCATCGCCTAACGGTTCAGCTGTTTCATTCAAAGCAAGGGATGCAGGAATAGCAGTGTTGAGCGGCTGTTTCAGAAACATATCTGCGACCGCGAATGCCTGCCGTTCCTTCAGCCGTGTTCTGGTAATTCCCTGTGGAGAACGCTGGCCCGATGGTAGCCTTCGACCCAGTATTGAGGATTATGTGGCTGCTGGCGGAATTATTGCTGCAATGGGGCGTCAAAATTGCTCACCAGAAGCAGAGGCTGCGGTGGCTGTCTGGCAGCATTACCAGAAGCAAAACCTGGTGCTTTTACGGGAGTGTTCGTCTGCAATAGAGCTGATGCAACGTGGATTCGCCGGGGATGTCGATCTCTGCCTTGAAGTAGACAAGTCCAGCCTGGAATGCCGGCTTTGGGGTGATGCCTATATGTCAGCATTGCCCGGGCAAAATAGTTTCTGACCGACCAGACGGTGCGCTCTGTGCCAGGAGCGGACATCAATGAATATTGCTGTGGATTTCACTCAGCGATGTTTCTCTAATCTGATATCAGTGTCATTGATGTCAATTTTATTGGCCCAGCCGAGATGTATATAAAATTTTGCTGCACGACTTTTTTTGTCAGTTTCAAGCCACGCAATCTCATGATGCCTGAATAATTCCTTTTCCGCGAGTTCAACAAGCCTGCGGCCTATACCCCTGCCTTCGTACTCCGGCAGAACAAAGGCAGCAAAAAGGCAGGCTTCATCAGGTAAAATCATAGAGAAACCAATAATTTTTTCGTTTTCAGTCGCAACCCATGCACAGTGACTCTTCTCTATCAAATCAGCGACTACGTTTTCGGTAACCCCGATTCGCCGCATTTCCTCACGACTCAAGTGATTCTCGGTAACTGAGGTTCTGACATAAAAAATGGCATCGACATCAGCTGCCCTGGCTGTTCTTATATTTATGTTCACAGGTTTAACTCCATTCCAGGATAAGCGTAAATTTTAGTATTGATGCCATTTTTATAAAGTCATCAGGGTTTGAGTCCAAAGCTGCTCGTAATGTCTTTTTTCGCTTGTACCAGATATCGAAGTGTATATGAATCCGCTTTGTATCAGAAGCGGCCATAGCCAGTGGCTCCACATTCCCGCCGTTTAACTCCTGAGCATGCTGTTTATCGCTTATCCATGCCGGTGGCTTCGCTAACACACACACTTCGGTACCGGCCGAAGCAACATGGTTTCGTCTTCATTAAGCTGTCCGAAAATAAACGACGGAGCGGACCATGATTGCAGTACTTTTTGAGGCAGAAGCCCTGCCAGCAGCTCAGGAGCGATATCTTCAACTAGCTTCTGAGCTGAAGCCTCTCTTATCCGACACGCCCGGATTTATTTCCATAGAACGCTTCCAGAGCCTGACCACGCCCGGCAAGATCCTCTCTTTGTCCTGGTGGGAAGATGAGGATGCTGTCGCCGGGTGGAAACGCAATGTGATGCATCAGGCCGCGCAGCAAGAAGGCAGGCAGTCGATTTTTTCATTCTACAGAATACGGGTAGCCAGTGTATTCCGTGATTACTCTTCTGATAAGGGAACCAATCCGCATGCATGACATTCACGTTATTCTCAAAAATAGCCCGGGCTCGCTGGGTTTACTGGGGAGTGTATTGGGGAAAAACGGTGTGGGTCTTGAAGGAGGTGGCGTATTTACAACACCGGAAGGCGGACATGCGCACTTTCTGGTTGAAGACGGTTATAAAGCGCGCACGGTATTAACTGAAGCCGGTTTTGAAGTCGGCAACCTATGTCGTCCTCTGGTCAGAAAATTAGCGCAGGAACGTCCCGGAGAGCTGGGCGAAATCGCTGACACGCTTGCCCGGAACGGCATCAATATTCTGGTACAGTACAGCGACCACCATAACCGGCTCATTCTCATTACGGATGATGATGTCCGGGCAGCCGAAGTAACCCGAAAATGGGCAGTAGCTTCTGAATGAACCTTGTTAACCAAACGCGCGAAAGTGAGCCGGATAATGTCCTTGAAACATCAATGGCAATGGTGGCATCTGCGCTGGCAGACCCGTCAAGGGTGGCTATTCTGTGCGCGCTGATGGACGGGCGCGCATGGACAGCGACCGAACTTAGCGTAGTGGCTGGCATAGCAGCCTCGACAACCAGCGGGCATCTGAACCGACTCCTCAGCAACGGTCTGGTCATTTGCATGATGCAGGGTCGTCATCGCTATTACAGTCTGGCTGGCCATCCTATCGCCGGATTGCTGGAAAACCTGATGGGGGTTTCCATGGGGACCATTAAGGCCCCCGTTTCCAGTACGCCGCTTCATCTGCGTTATGCACGCACCTGCTATGACCATCTGGCCGGCGAGCTTGCTATCGAAATTTATGACTTTATGCTTAGGGAAAACTGGCTGGAAGCAGAGGGTTCGGGACTGACATCAGCCGGCAAAATCCATTTTGAGAACATGGGCGTTTTACTTAACTCCCGCACACGGCGCAAGCCCTGTTGCCCCTGTCCGGACTGGAGTGAAAGGCGTTTCCACCTCGGCGGTGACGCGGGCTCAGCCCTGTTTACGCTTTTCCTGCAAAAAGAATGGGTAAAGCGTATACAGGGATACCGTGAAGTCAACGTAACCGATTCAGGCCGGGTGGCAATGAATCGGCTGTTTAAGCTGAAAATCAGCTGAATAAACATCAGGTACCGGTCGATGTGATCAGATGACCCGGCATGCCCTCCTTGTGAAAGGTTAAGCGGAGGGCGATACGTTTTCCCGCAGGATGCAGTAACTTACCGTCCGGCCGTGGAAAACAGGTTTACTCCGCTTCAGGTCAGGCGCTTAATCGCCAGAGCTTAAAGGGTTTATTTCTTATCCAGCGACCAGGTCGCGCTGCGCACATCGACTTTCACCGGCAGCAGGCCGACGCGGGTGAAGGTGTCCGCCAGCGCCTGCTGTTCCGCAAACACCTGCGGTGACATGCGTGACGCGCCATAAGGCAGGCGTTGCAGCGTGGTCTGCCAGATGGATTTATCCAGACCGGTAGATTTCGCCAGAATCGCGGCGGCTTCATCCTGATGCTGATTGGCCCAGTCGCTCAGCTTGCTCAACTCGTCAACCACCTGCTTAGCCGTTTGCGGGTGGTTTTCAGCAAACGGGCGGCTGGCAAGATAGAAGGTGTAGTGCGGCACCAGACCTTCGGCGTTGCGCACTTCACGCGCGCCGGCGTTGGCTTCGACCTCAGCCAGGTAGGGATCCCAGATCACCCAGGCATCGATTGCGCCCTTCTGGAAGGCGGCGCGCGCATCGGCCGGCGGCAGGTAAACCGGCGTGACATCTTTATAGTTCAGCCCGGCATCTTCCAGCGCTTTCACCAGCAGATAATTGACGTCTGAACCCTTGTTCAGGCCAACGCGTTTGCCTTTGAGATCGGCCACGCTTTTGATGGGTGAGTCTTTCGGTACTACGATAGCTTCGGTTTTGGGGTTAGCGGGTGAATGTCCGAGATAAATCAGATCGGCTTTTGCCGCCTGCGCGAAGGCGGGTGGCGCATCGCCGGTGGCGGCCAGATCGATACTGCCCACGTTCAGCCCCTCCAGCATTTGCGGACCGGCGGGGAATTCCACCCAGCGCACCGCAATACCCTCTTTTTTGAAGGTCTCATCCAGCGTGCCGCGATATTTCAGCAGCGCAAAAATGTTGGCTTTCTGATAGCCGATGGTGACGGTTTCCGGGTTGGCGGCGAAGGCGTGCGTTGCGAGCAGGCCGAAGCTGAGTGCCAGTGCGCTCAGGGCAAAACGTTGTGCTTTCATGGGACGTCTCTCGTGGTTTTTCCTCCATCCTGGCAAAGTTGTTATATAACCAATAAATAACTTTTTAATATCGCTTATAACTCTAATTCCAGCCTGCATCAGCATTCACTGTAATGGGCAAGTTGCATAGAGAACCGGATAATTAGCACGGTAATAATTTGTATAACAAATCAAAATGTCAACGCCGCAGGCTTCTGTCAGGATAAGCGATAACGTTGCCTGCTATAGGTTGCTCCCGTTCTATGAAGTGGTTTTCCCGAAGCGCCGTACTGTTCTCTGCCAAAACCTGTCTGGCCGCCTTTCTGGCTTTTTATCTTGCGCTGGAACTCAACCTCGACAAACCCGCCTGGTCACTGACCACCGTGTATGTTGCCTCGCAGCTTTATTCCGCTTCGACGGTGTCCAAATCGGTGTTTCGCTTTTTTGGCACCGTGCTGGGCGGGCTGTTTACTCTGTTGATCTATCCGGCTACGGTCCAGTCGCCGATGCTGTTCAGCCTGTGTATTTCACTCTGGGTTGCCGTCTGCCTGTATCTCTCGCTGCACGACCGCACGCCAAAAAGTTACGTCTTTATGCTGGCCGGCTACAGCGCCGCCATTATGGGCTTTCCCGATGTGACCTCGCCCGGCGCCATTACCTATACGGTAATTTCCCGCATTGAGGAAATCACCGTGGCGATTGTCTGCAGCAGCCTGGTGCATCGGCTGATCTTCCCGGTTTCGATGCGCCATCTGCTCGAACAGAGCGTCGGGCTGTGGTATCAGAACGCGCGTAAATTGTGTAGCGAGCTGATGACGGCGATGCCTGCGGCAAAATCGCTGGAGCGCGAGGATATTCTGGTGCAGATGGCCAACTATCCGCTTAACGTCGAAACGCTGATCACCCACTGCGTCTATGAAGGTGATGCCGCGCGGCGGCTGGTGCGGCTGGTCAGCGTGCAGTATCAGCATTTGTCGTACCTGATCCCGACGCTCACCGCCATTGAATCGCGTCTGAATCTGCTGGCACAGCAGCAGATCCGCTTTCCCGATTATGTCGCGACGGCCTTTCAGCAATTTTTACACTGGCTGAACGGTGATGCGCAACAGCCGGTGCGCGATCGCCTCACCGGCGCTCAGGAGCAGCTGCAGCAGGCCTGGCGCGCAGGGTGGCTTAACACTGAAGAGAGCATTTTGCTCATCGGTCTGCTGGAACGGTTACTCAATTTTGTCCGTATTGCTGATGCTTACCACAGCGTTAGCGAGCGCGTCAGTGACTGGACGCCAGCGGTGAAACCGGGCAAGGCGTCACGCGCGCACAAGCATGTCGATAAAGGGCTATTGCTGCTGTCGTGCTTTACTGCCTTCATCGCCACCTTTGCCAGCTGCCTGTTCTGGATTGGCAGTGGCTGGCGTGATGGTTCAACCGCGCCGATGATGGCGGCGGTGCTGTGTTCGTTCTTCGCCGGGCTGGATAGCCCCATCGCGCCAATGAAGCTGTTTCTGAAGGGCGTACTGATCTCCATGGCGATCAGCCTGATTTACGTCACGCTGCTGATCCCGCAGGCGGTGACGTTTGAAGCGCTGGTGATTTGCCTCGCGCCGGGATTGTTTGCTTTAGGGCTGGTGATTGCCAATCCGTCCACCAACCTGATCGGTCTCATCGTCGCCACGCAGATCCCCGGTTTGATCGGCATGAGCCACCATTTCAAACCCGATTTGCAGCTTATAGTGAATGCCATGATCTCCACGCTGGTGGGCATTGCTGTTGCGCTGGTGCTGACGCTGCTGATTCGCAACAAACGCCCGGCGTGGACGGCCACGCGTGCGCTGCGCAAAGGCATTCGCGATCTGCTGCAGTTTATTACCGCGCTGCGCATGAACACCGCCACGCTGACGGCGCGGCAGCAATTTGTCGCACGCACGCTGGACAGGGTAAACGTGATTCTGCCGCGTAAAAGCGTCGATCCGGCACCGGAACTGGTGGCGGGCGGTAACCTGATTGCGGAAGCCTGGCTCGGGGCTAACTGCTATGACTATTACACCCGTCATCGGCACCTGCTGCTGGCGAACCAGATAGAAAGCGCAGCCATGTTTCACGAGCTGAGTCAGTTTCTTAAGCAGCGGCTGAAAACGCTGGACAGCACGCCATCGCCGGCGCTGCTGCATGAGCTTGATGTGTTACTGCTGCGGCTGGAGGCGGCGGCGCAGCAGGAAAATGCGCTGTTTGCGCCGCTGTTTCATCTGTTCAATATCCGTCTGTCGCTCTTTCCTGGCGCGCGCTGGCCGCAGCCGCTGGCAGAGCAAAACCGCACATAGTGTGATTAAGATCGCACTTTTTGTTAGGTCGGTAATAATAACAATGGTTACTATAACTCCCATGCAGAGCATTCAGCTCTGACCCAAACATTGAAGGAATATGACCATGAAAAACGTAAAAACTCTGACCATCGCTGCTGTTGCTGCTCTTTCTATGATCTCTTTCGGTAGCTTCGCCGCTGAAAGCATCTCCGTTCACGGCAGCACGCTGGATAGCGCTGAAGCCCAGGTTGCCGCTCAGGCTAAAGCGAGTGGTGCGGACAGCTACAAAATCACCAGCGCCCGCGCAGACAACGGCGTGGACATGACTGCTGAGCTGTACAAATAATAACAATCCTTTTCTCCGTTAACGTGCTTAGCCCGGGTTATCCCGGGCTTTTTTGTGCCTGCGATGCGGTTCAGCGCCGCGATGCTTTCAAGCCTTCATTGAATACCGTACAGTGCCAGACGAGCTAATTTCCGTGGGGAACGGTAACTGATGAAAATGATTGGCCTGATTGGCGGCATGAGCTGGGAATCCACCGCGCTCTATTACCGCATCATCAATGAACAGGTAAAGCAACAGCTGGGCGGACTGCACTCGGCGCGCAGCCTAATGTACAGCGTCGATTTTCAGCAAATTGAGAAATTGCAGGTCGCCGGTGAATGGCAGCAGGCCGGTGAAATCCTGGCCGAAGCCGCCCGTAGCCTGGAGAAGGGCGGGGCGGATTTCATTGTGCTGTGCACCAACACCATGCACAAAGTCGCCGATCAGATCACCACGGCCACCCGCATTCCGCTGCTGCATATCGCTGACGCCACGGCACAACGCATTCGTCAGGCCGGCGTGAAACGCGTCGGTCTGCTGGCGACCGCGTTCACCATGGAGCAGGAATTCTATAAAGGGCGCCTTGAGCAGCAATATGACATCGAGGTGCTGGTACCGGACGCTACCGGACGTAAAACGGTGCACGACATTATTTATCAGGAGCTGTGCCTCGGCGTGATCCGTGAAGAATCACGCGCGCAGTACCGTGACATCATCGCTCAGCTGGTGGCACAAGGGGCTGAAGCCATTATCCTTGGCTGTACCGAAATCACGCTGCTGGTTAAAGCGGAGGATGCGGCGGTGCCGCTGTTCGATACCACATTAATCCATGCGCAGGACGCGGTGAAGCTGGCGCTGGCAACAAATAACTAGCCTGCTAATTATAATCTGTGTTATTATGTGTTCATTGAAGGCACAACGCCGACCCGCATGGTCGCACAGGGATGTGCCAGAACTGGCTGCCAGCACTGGCAGCCTTTTTTGTGGCTGAAAAAGCGTCAGAACGCGGTTTCCAGTGAATCGGTGACGCAATAGTCATCATCCACCAACGGTAAATAACGCCACTTGTCAAATGCGGTACAGGGATGGGAAATGCCGCAGCCAATCCAGTCGCCCGGTTGCAGCGGATCGTCCGCCGGTAACTGCAAATAAGCGTGCTGATCGTTGACGTCGGTGATGCGCAAATGCGTAGCCGCGCGCGGTGCGCTGCCGTCCGCCTGACGAATCCACAGCGGATTGGGCAGCTCCTGATCGAACGGCACATCGCGCCGGCCGAAATCGACAAAGGCCAGCCCCGGCTCCGGACGCGATAACACGCGGCCCCAGATCTCCAGTGCGGCGCTGAAATGGTGCGTTGCACCCGGCTGCGCAAAGGGGGCAATGCGTGCATATAAGCCGCTGTCGTGTGCCATGTACGCACCGGATCGAATCAGCGGCGTGACCGGCAGCGGCAACTGTGCCGCGCTGAAGCAGGCCGCGACCACATCGAACCACGCGCCACCGCCGGCGCTGAGAATAATTTCTCCGCTGGCAAACAGCTGGTGTTCAGCCAGCAGCGCGGCGGTCGCGATCATCATCTCGCAGTAATCTTTCACCCGCTGCACGCCTGCGGCATCGCGTCCGGCACCCAGCGCACCTTCATAACCGGCCACACCCACCAGCTGCAGTGAGCGGCTATCATGGATTGCATGGGCGATTTCCAGCGCAGCCTGCGGCGAGCGACAGCCGGTGCGGCCGCCGCTGACCGACATCTCCAGCAGTACGGCGATCTGCGCGCCGCCGAGATGCTGCTCAAGCAGTTTTACGCCCTGCAGCGAATCCACATAACAGAGGAAGCCGTGGTCGGGATGCTGCTGTTGCCACTGGCCAATCCAGCGGATCCCGGCGGGATCCACCAGTTCATTGGCGAGAAACACGTTGCGGATGCCAAACTGGCGCAGCGCGCGCACCTGGGCCGGCGTCGCTGCGCTCAGGCCCCAGGCGCCGCCTTCACTGACGGCACGGCGCAGAATTGCCGGCGACATCGAGGTTTTGCCGTGCGCGGCCAGCATCACGCCGTTTTCCTGGCAGAACGCCGCCAGTTGCCGCAGGTTATTCTCCAGCGCCGATTGTTTCATCAGCATCAGCGGTGAGAAAACGTCAGGGCTGTTAAACACCGGCGTGCCGTTAGCCAGCGGCTGATTGCCCGTTCCGGCCACCGATTTAAACCGCGGCGCAGGCTGCAGCGCATCCAGCGCGCCGTCGGCCTGCAAAGGGAAGTGAATCGACATCCTGCCTCCTGTTAGTGCTCAAGCACGCGCGACAAAAACTGCTGGGTGCGCGGATTCTGCGGATTAACAAAAATCTGCTCCGGCGAACCCTGTTCGGCGATCACCCCCTGGTCCATAAACACCACGCGATCGGCGGTTTTACGCGCAAAGCCCATCTCATGCGTCACCACCACCATGGTCATGCCTTCGCGTGCCAGACTGCGCATCACTTCCATCACTTCACCAACCAGTTCGGGATCGAGCGCGGAGGTGGCTTCATCGAAGAACATGATTTTCGGCTCGACCGCCAGCGCGCGGGCAATCGCCACACGCTGTTGCTGCCCGCCGGAAAGCTGAGCCGGATAGTGATGCGCGCGCTCCGCCAGGCCAACGCGCGTCAGCGCCGCCATGCCGCGTTTGTTCGCTTCCGCTTCGGACAGCTTCTGCGCTTTAATCAGCGCCAGCGTCACGTTGCCGAGTGCGGTTTTATGCGGGAACAGGTTGAACTGCTGAAACACCATGCCGACGTGGCCGCAAATTTCACTGCTGCGTTTACGGTCGTGCAGCGGTACTTCATTGACCCAGATTTCGCCGCCGTCGGCGGTTTCCAGACCACTCATAATGCGCAGCACGGTACTTTTTCCCGAGCCGGAGGCGCCAATCAGCACCAGCACTTCGCCCGGCGACACGTCCAGGCTGATCTCTTTCAGTACCTGAGTTGCGCCAAAGGATTTGGTAATACGGCTCAGCGTAATGGCGGATTTGCTCATGATAACTGGCTCCTGGTTTGATGATGTTGAACCCAACGGGAAAGCGGAAAGCAGACAGCGAAGTAGAGCAGGGCGACCAGGCCGTAAACCACCACCGGCTGGCCAATGCGATCAACAATCGCCTGCCCCTGGTGCATCAGCTCCGACATGCCGATCATGCTGACAATTGACGTATCTTTGATCAGTGAAAGATACTGACCCACCAGCGGCGGCAGCACGATGCCGCGCGTTTGTGGCAACACTACGCTGAGAAACGTCTGGCGTTTTGATAATCCGAGGATCCACGACACTTCCCACTGCCCTTTCGGCACGGCTTCAATGCCGGCCCGGAACACTTCAGCAATGTAAGCGCCCTGATAAATGCTCAGGCCCAGAATGCCGGCGGCGAACAAGTTGATTTCATAACCAAAATAGGCCACGCCGAAGTAAATGAACATCAGTGTGATCAGCACCGGCGTGCCGCGAAACAGCTCGGTGTACAGCACGGCAATCTCTCTGGCGATCGGCAGACGGCTGGTGCGAAGCACCGCGGCCAGTAAACCGAGCAGGGTGCTGCCGGCGATAGCGGCGATGGACAGCAGTAAGGTGATGACCAGCCCTTTCAGCAGGATTGGCAGCGAGCTAATGATAAGTTCGCTCATAACGCATTCTCCCGTTTCACTGGATTAATCAGCCATTTTTTTGCCCACCGCCAGCCGGACTTTTTTACCGGCGTCACCAGCGGCGGGTGGAACAGCCGGCGTCCGGCCACGGTGCCAAGCCATGAAAACAGGTTACTCAGCACCAGATACACCAGGGCAACGACGCTGAAAGTCTGAATATAAAGCAGGGTGCGCGCGTTAATTACCGTGGCGGTACCGGTCAGCTCCGGCAGGGCGATCGCCGAGAGCAGCGACGTACCGAGCAGCAGCTGAATCAGGTTATTGATGATCGCCGGCCAGACGGCGCGAGCCGCCTGCGGCAGCACCACGCTGAGGAAAATCTGGTGGCGCGGAATGCCGAGGATATGCGCCGCTTCCAGCTGGCCCTTCGCCACGGACTGAATACCGGCGCGGAAGGTTTCCGACAAATAGGCACCGACGTTAATCCCCAGTGCCAGCACTCCGGCGGTAAAGGCGCTCATGGTGATACCGAGCGACGGCAGGCCAAAAAAGATGATGAAAATTTGCAGCAGCACCGGCGTATTGCGGATGAATTCAACATAACAGTGGCTGATCCAGCGCAGCGGCGCCAGCGGTGAAGATTTCGCCAGTGCGGCCAGCAGACCGAGCGCCACCGCCAGCGCGAACGCCAGCAGGGTAACCTGCAGCGTGAGCCACGCGGCCTCCAGAAAGGTGTCGGCGTAACGCCACAGGGTTAGCCATTGATAACTCATGGTATGACTCCTTCAGGCGGCGCAGCCTGTGCGACTGCGCCGTGGGCGGACAATCAGTATTGCGGATTCAGCGGATAACGCGGTTTGCTGCCGAACCATTTCTCATACAGCTGGGCGTTCTCACCGGATGCGTTGATTTCAAACAGGAATTCGTTGAGGTAATTGGTCCATACCTGGTCGCCCTGTTTCACCCCAAAGGCGTTGTACTCCAGTGGGACCAGCGCTTCGTTGGTCACGGCCAGTGACGGATCGAGCTTCGCCTGGTAAGCGAGGAAGTTGTTATCCTCGATCATCGCATCGGCCTGACCCTGTTTGACGGCCAGAATCGCCGCCTGGGATGAGTCGTACTCCTGAATTTTCACGTCGATGCCGAGGTTGCGCACTTCGTCGCCATTGGTCGAGCCTTTCACCGTGGCAATGGTTTTGCCGGCCATGTCATGCGCAGACTGAATGCCGCTGTTTTTGCGCACCAGCATTGCCTCACTGGCTACTACGTACGGATGGGTGAAGCCAATCTCTTTGGCACGTTCCAGATTGCGGGTGAAGTTACAAAACACCACATCGACTTTGTTGGTTTGCAGATTAGGGATGCGGTTGGCGCTGGTGGTGTTGACCATTTCCAGCTTCACGCCCATCTCTTTGGCCAGCGCTTTCGCCAGGTCAACGTCGTAACCATCCGGGTTGCCGTCTTTGTCATAAAAACCGAACGGTGCGAAGCTCAGGCAGTCACCGACGCGCAATGTGCCGCGCTGCAGTACGGTTTGCAGCGCCGACTGTGGCGCAGCGCCAGCCTCTTTTTTCTCTTCGGTGGGCGTACAGCCTGCTATCGCCAGCATGACCAGCGCACCGGCCACGGTTTTGGCACTTAATTTCAGCGATGTTGCATTCATCTTTATGCTCTCTTTAAATGTTTGACGAGACGGCGTTATTCCGCATCACCCGTTTAATAGACGATAGCCAGCGCAGCGGCCGCACCGCGTATTTCGGGTTATTTTATTGAAAAAGCAAATGCATTAATTAATATCAGGCTGGCCTGGTGTTGGCGAAGAAAATGAACATCGCAGCCTGGTTGAACGGTATTACTTATTTACGGTCGGCGCGGAAACATTTCATGTCCACTTCGACTTTGCAGTCGACCACTAAATCCTGCACGCTACAAATACGCGCCGGTGGATGACCACTGAATATCTCACTGAATACTTTGTTGAAAGAACTGAAATAACGCGCGTCGGTCAACACCGCCGTCACATGGACCACATCCTCCACGCGGTAACCCGCTTCGCGCATGATAGTGAGGCAGTTGTCGAACGCTAACTGTGTCTGTTCGATGATGCCGCCCTCTACTACTTCGCCGTCGCGCATCGGCGTCTGGCCTGAGATATACAGCCAGCCATCGGCCTCAACGGCGCGGGCGAACGGCAGTTTTTGCCCGCCGGTACCGGTACCGCCCTCAATGCCATAACGTTTGATCGTCATGTCTTTCTGCTCCTTTGCACACTACCGTTTCTGTCTGATATACCAGACTGCTATCTGCAATACCGGATAGGACGAGATTTGCACAGCTGTTGCTTTTTTGCAATATGGCAATCGGCAATTAATTTTTTGCCGTGCTGGTGCGATCGCAAAATAAAATCCAGTGCGTGATTTTTTTGAATGGAAATGTGACCGCTATCGAATTTAACAGCGAGTCCCATCTTTTTTATGCGCCACAATGGGGCCCGAAAATAGCGCATGATAAATAAAGTCGCCGGAAAGATTTTTATTATTGCGGGGATGGGTAATTTCTTTTGCCGGGTGTATCATGCAGCTCTTTTTAAACGCAGGTGAGTAGCACCATAACGACAGGGGAGTGAGCGTATGCCGGATGAAAAAACGTCCCGGGCACGCGGTGTTGACCGGGTTATTGATATTTTTCGCCAGCTGCATATCGCGCGTCAGCCTATGGCGATGCGGGATTTAATCGAAGCGACCGGTGCACCGCGCTCCAGTATTTATGAGCTGGTCAGTTTGCTGAGTGAAGCGGGCCTGGTTGAGCTTGATGCGGAAGGTGCCGTGTTTTTCGGTCGTGAAATGCACTATTACGGTGCGGATTACATGGCCCACAACGATCTGATCCGTCGTGCACATCAGCTTATGGTTGAGATCGTGGCGCGTCATGGCGAAACCGTGCAGCTATGTATGCTGGAAGGTAACAAATACACCGTGGTGCTGTCGGAGAGTAACGCCCATCCGTTTAAAATCACCTCTGATATCGGTGTGCGCGTGCCGATCACCTGGACGGCGACCGGTCGTTTACTGCTGAGTAACTGGTCGGACAGCGCCATTCTCGACCTGATTCCGGAGGAGGATTATCGGCTGGCCAGCGGTCAGATTCTCGACAAGCAGACCTTCCTCGAAGAGATTCACCGTGCCGGCCAGCTGGGCTACTGCATGACCGAAGGTCTGTCCGAAAGCTTTACCTGCTGTATGGCTGCACCGATTCGCTCGCGCAGCGGCCAGGCGGTTGCGGCAATCTGCTTTATGGTCAGCCGTGATACTCCGGCGGAACGCCGACAGATGCTGCTGCAGGAACTGATCGCGTCTGGGCAGAAATTGTCTGATTTCACCTGAGCCGTTGCTTCGCCACAGCGTAATGCGGCGGGCTCCCGGCGCCGTATTATTCGCTTACAACCGCGTGCCGTCGGGTTTATTTTGCCGTGATTAAGGTTGTGTTAAGGTAATTGATAATAATAACTATTTCTTTTACCACGGAGTTTTGGCATGAAAACGCGCCTGTTACTGGCAATGGGGATTCTGGTCTCAACCGCAGCCTGCGCGACTGACTATCCGCTCACCGTCACCGACATGGATGGTCACACGCAAACAATCAGCAAAGAACCGCAGCACATCATTCTGCAGGATGGCCGCGATGTGTTGACGCTGGCGCTGCTCGATCGCGACAATCCGTTTAAACGTGTCGTGGCCTGGAACAATCTGCCGAAAAAGCAGGATACGCAAACCTGGGATATGCTAAAGCGCCGCTGGCCTGAAGCGACAAAAATTGTCGATATGGGTTTCAGCGATCAGGGCCAGGTTAATCTGGAAAGCGTGCTGGCGCAGAAACCGGATCTGATGATTGCGCAGCTGCGCGCTAAGCCGGCGCTGGAACAATCCGGCGTGCTGAGCACGCTGAACAACCTGCATATCCCGGTGCTGTTCGTCGATTATGAACTGCATCCGGCACAAAACACCGCCCCGAGCGTCACGCTGCTGGGCAAAGTGCTGAACCGCGAAAGCGAAGCCAAAGCCTACACCGATTTTTACCAGCAGCGCTTCGACCGCATCACGCAAGCCGTTGCGAAGGTCAAAAACAAACCCACGGTATTTATCGAACCCATTGCCGGTAACAGCGATAACTGCTGCTTTACCCACAGTCATAATGGCTGGGGTGGCCTGGTAGAAGCGGTCGGCGGCAAAAATATTGGTTCGGCACTGCTGCCAGGTAATGCCGGCTTTGTCGCGCTGGAAAAAATCATCGCCATGAAACCGGACGTTTACATCATGACCGGTTCAAAGCGGCCAAACAGCAACGTGCTGCCGTTTGGTTACGGCGTGCAGCCGCAGGAAGTACGTGCCACGTTCCAGACGTTATTGCAGCGTACCGGACTGGCGCAAATCGCGCCGGTGAAGCAGGGGCGCGTGTATGGGGTGTATCATCACTTCTACAATCACCCGTACAACATCATCGGCATGGAAATCCTCGCGAAGGATCTCTATCCGCAGCAGTTTGCCGATCTCAAACCGGTGGCGGATTTCCATACCCTCGTGAAAACCTTCACTCAACTGCCGGACAATGCCATCGAACTGAGCTATCCGGACAACCAGTAATTGCCCGCAGCGGGCGCCCGGCCCGCTGTTCCCATCCTGCCCAAAGCAAAACCCCACAAAAAAAGCACGACGGTCATGACACTGCATATTGTTATGTTATAACATATCAATATCAGCACCCTTTCAGGTGCGCGTGATGTCATTATTCAGGAGTGATTATGTCAGCTTTATCCACAAACGGCGGCTTCAGGCGGCTGCCGGTCACCGTACTCTCTGGCTTTCTCGGTGCCGGAAAAACCACTTTGCTTAACCATATTCTCAACAACCGCGAAGGCCGCCGCGTGGCGGTGATCGTCAACGATATGTCGGAAGTGAATATTGATGCCGCGCTGGTGCGCGAGGGCGGGGCGGCGTTGTCACGTACCGACGAGAAGCTGGTGGAAATGAGCAACGGCTGCATCTGCTGCACGCTGCGCGAAGATTTACTGCTGGAGGTCAACCGGCTGGCAAAAGAGGGGCGTTTTGATCATCTGGTGATTGAATCGACCGGCATCTCTGAGCCGCTGCCGGTGGCGGAAACCTTTACGTTTGCCGATGAAGAGGGGCAAAGCCTGTCCGCCGTGGCGGCGCTGGATACCATGGTGACCGTGGTGGATGGCTACAATTTCCTGCGTGACTATGATTCCAGTGAAAGCGTCCGCTCGAGCGGCGAATCGCTTGGCGATGAGGATGAGCGCACGGTGGTCGATTTGCTGATCGATCAGATTGAATTCTGCGATGTGCTGATTCTCAACAAAACCGACCTGATTGATACGGCGGAGCAGACACGGTTGACCGCGATTCTGCACTCGCTCAATCCACGTGCGCGGATTATTCGCGCGCAGTTTGGTCAGGTGGCGCTTGATCAGGTGCTGAATACCGGCCTGTTTGACTTCGATGCTGCGGCACAGGCCCCCGGCTGGCTGAAAGAGTTGCGCGGCGAGCACACGCCTGAAACTGAAGAGTACGGCATCCGCAGCTTTGTTTTCCGCGCGCGTCGTCCCTTCCATCCGCAGCGTTTTTATCAGGTGATTACGCAGCACATGCAGGGCGTGGTGCGGTCGAAAGGGTATTTCTGGCTGGCAACCCGCCCGCGTCACGCCGGATCCTGGTCGCAGGCCGGCGGCGTCACGCGGCAGGGGCTGGCCGGGATGTGGTGGGCCTGCGTGCCTGAAGATCGCTGGCCGCAGGACGCAGACACGCTGCATTACATCCGCGAAAACTGGCATGAAGGCACGGGGGATGCGCGGCAGGAGATGGTGATCATCGGTATCGATATGGATGAAACCGTGCTGCGTCAGCAGCTGCACCATGCGTTACTGACCGATGAGGAAATGGCGCTGGGGCCAGACGGCTGGGCACAGTTGCCTGATCCGTTTCAGCCATGGTTTGACTGATGCGTCGCCGCGCAGCGGGCTGTGCGGCGACGAACCTATCATCATAATCCGGTATTCATCAGCCGCATCTGGGTGCAGAACGGACACTGACAGCCGCTCACCGCCGTCGCCAGGCGCGCATGCGCTTCGGCAATCGCCAGCGGCTGCGCCTGATCGGTGCTGGCAAGTGCGTTAGCCGGTTTCAGCGCCAGCTTTAACGGATCGATTTTCGCCTGAAATGCTCCCGCTTTCGCCGAAGCAAAAGCAATCACTAACAGTGGAACTGTAACCTTCATCGCAGCAACCTCAATCAGAGCACGGGATTGTAACGATATAACATAAACGTGACGCTGTTAAGCGCCTTTATGTGGCGATCCCAGCCACATTGAAACTTCGACGCCATCAGCAAACGGCAGCGAGGTATAGAGGCGGCTGCCGTGCACCATTTCCAGATACTCAGGGCTGAAATCGGCATCATCGGCCACAATCAGGGCCCCCGGACGCAACCAGGGCTGCACCAGCTGCAAAATCTCCAGATAGATCGCCTTCGCGCCATCCAGCACCAGCATATCAACGCTGGCTGGCAGGTCCTGACTCAGCGTGTCCAGCGCATCGCCCACGCGAATTTCAATCAGGTCACTGACGCCAGCATCGGCAAAATGATTGCGCGCCAGCGCCACTTTGCCCGTTTCAAACTCGCTGGTGATGATGCGGCCGCCGCCATTATCGCGCACCGCCGCCGCCAGGTGCAGGGTGGAGAGACCAAACGAAGTGCCAAACTCAACGATATGCTGCGCCCGGCTGCTGCGCGCCAGCATGTACAGCAGTTTGCCGGTTTCCCGTGAGACCGCCAGCGGCACATCCTTTAAATGACCGTAGAGTTCGCGGTAATCGGTTTTGCTCTGCAGCAGACGCGTTTGCTCCTCATCGGACATCACGCGAAACGCTTCATTGGTGGGATGCGCCATGTTATCCGCCAGCTCAAATAAATAGTTAAGCAGCGGCGCCAGCGGCGCGGAAGTGAGGGTGTTCATCATCGGGGTTCCTGCATCAGAAGATGGATTTTGCGTCAGGAACAGAATACGATGAATTACTCGCATTTCACTATTCGCGTTCAGGAGCAGATGATGGCCGCACAACGTAACGCTAAGATTTCTGAAAGAAAAAAGCCGCAGCAGGCGCGATCCAGTGAGCTGGTGGCAGCCATTTTGCAGGCGGCGACTCAGGTTCTGGAGCAGGAAGGTGCCACACGCTTTACCACTGCCCGCGTGGCCGAACGGGCGGGCGTTAGTATTGGATCGCTGTACCAGTATTTTCCCAACAAGGCCGCTATCCTTTTCCGTCTGCAGAGCGAAGAGTGGCAGCGAACCGGCGATCTGCTGGGTTCGATTCTGCGCGACAGCGCATCCACGCCGCGTCAGCGCTTGCATCAGCTGACCTGGGCGTTCCTGCACTCAGAGTGTGAAGAGGCGGCGATGCGCACCGCACTGAATGATGCCGCGCCGCTTTACCGGGATGCGCCGGAAGTGCAGGCCGCGCGCGCCAATGGCGAGAATGTGATGTGCGAATTTCTGCAACAGCTGCTGCCGCAGCGGGACGCGGCTGAGGTGGCGCGGGCGGCGGATTTAATCAACAGTACGCTGGGTGACGTCGGCAAGCATTTTTCCGAATCGCCGCGCAGCGCAGCAGAAATTCAGGCTTACGCACGCGATATGGCAGACATGTTCTGTGCCTGGATCAGAGAAAAAGGGGCCGAATTGCAGTAAAAAATGGGCTGGAAATCTCTGAAAGCGGTTAACAAACTCATTATTCACATTCTCATTAATCCACACCGCGAGTAAGCTTGATAAAACCTTGGTAAAGCCGGATGGATTGACGGCACACAGAGACGGGAGAGCATGATGGCAGTAAAAATGATTGCGGTGGATATGGATGGGACATTTCTCGATGACAATAAGCAGTACAACGCGCAGCGTTTTGCGCGCCAGTACGCGCTGCTGAAGGAGAAAGGCATCCGTTTCGTGGTCGCCAGCGGCAATCAGTATTATCAGTTGCAGCACTATTTTCCCGCTATCAAAGATGAGATCGCCTTCGTGGCTGAAAATGGTGCCTGGGTGTCCGACAGCAACGAAGAAATTTTCTGCGGCGAACTGGCGCCGGAGCGTGTTCATCAGGTGCTGGATATTCTCGCCAAAGAGCCGGAGATCAGCACCGTGGTGTGCGGTCGCAACGGCGCTTATGTGCACAAGTCAATGCCGGATGAGGTGGCCGCCATGCTGGCGAATCACTATCGCCGGCTGGAGAAGCGCGACAGCCTGTACGATATCGACGACACCATTTTCAAGTTTTCGCTGAATCTGGCACACGAAGGTGTCGAGGCGCTGCTGGCGCGTCTGCACAGCGAACTGAACGCGATTGAAAACATCATGCATCCGGTCTCCAGCGGATTTGGCTTTGTCGATTTAATCATTCCCGGCTGTCATAAGGCGCACGGCATCGCGCTGCTGCAGGAGAAGTGGGGCATTGATGATTGTGAAGTGCTGGCGATTGGCGACAGCGCCAACGATATCGAAATGCTGCGCCAGGCCTGTTACAGCTTTGCCATGGCCAACGCCGCTGCACCGGTGGCAGCCGTCGCGCGTTATCGGACGGAAAGTAATAACGACGAGGGCGCTCTCAACGTCATCGCCCGCCTGCTGGCACGCGAAACGCCATTTGGTTAACGGTCACCGGATCGATCCACGAACCGCGGCGCTATTTAGTGTGGGATAAATCGCGCCGCGACGAACAGTATGCGACCCGCGCGTGGTTATTCACTGGCGGATGACGCTGCAGGGCGGGCGTTTTCCGCCGGCGTGCCGCCTGCCGCGCGAAGGTTAGCTTCCATCTCATCCAGTGCCGCCTGGTTTTCTAATCCCCACTGATACATCTGCTCAATTGGCCGGGCGAAGGTCATCCCCAGCGCGGTCAGCCGGTAATCCACTTTCGGTGGAATCACTTCGTAGACCTGACGTGCAATTAAGCCGCGCTGCTCCAGCTCTTTCAGTGTCTGAAACAGCATTTTTTTCGAAATCCCCTGCAGGCTACGCTGCAGTTCACCGGTACGGGCGCGCTGTCCCGGCCAGTGATACAACGCGTGCAGCACCATCGTGCTCCATTTCACCGAAAACAGATCCATCAGACGGCGCGGTGGCGAATCCGCATAGAAAACCAGTTTGCCATCAACCCAGGCTGGCATCGCACTCTCCTTTATGGTCACCAAATGGTGACTACTATCAATTCTGCACCGCGTTGATTATAGTCTGCCGCCTTCATTCAGCCCACATCAGAATTTGAGGAAGGCATCATGAAAATTAACGCACTGGTGGCACAGGATGCAGCGCAACCGCTCGCTGCCGGCCAGATTACTTTGCGTCCGCTGCAGCAGCAGGACGTAAAAATTGAAATTCTTTACTGCGGCGTATGCCATTCCGATTTGCACATGGCACGCAATGAGTGGGCGGTCAGTCGTTATCCGCTGGTGCCGGGCCACGAGATCGTTGGACGCGTGCTGGAGACCGGAACTCAGGTTACGCGCTTCAAAGCCGGTGATGTGGTCGGTGTGGGCGTGATGGTGGATTCCTGCCGTGCCTGCCACTTCTGCCAGCAGCAGGAAGAGCAGTACTGCGAAGCGGGCTTCACCGCCACTTACAACGGCATCGATAAATACACCGGCGACAGCACCTGGGGCGGCTACGCGCAGAATGTGGTGGTCGATCAGAATTTTGTCGTGTCGATCCCGCAAAATCTGGCGCTGGCGGGCGTGGCACCGCTGCTGTGTGCGGGCGTGACGGTGTGGTCACCGCTGCGCCATTTTGGCGTCAAAGCCGGCGATAGCGTCGGGGTAGTGGGGCTGGGTGGTTTGGGCCACATGGCGGTAAAACTGGCCAGCGCGCTGGGCGCTGAGGTTACCCTGTTTACTACCTCGCCGGAAAAAGGCGCTGACGCACGTCGTCTTGGTGCGACGCGCGTGGTGGTGTCGCGTGATGCCGCGCAGATGGCGGCATGCCAGACCTCGCTTGATTTCATCATTGACTGCGTGGCGGCACCGCACGATCTCGATCCTTACCTCGCGACGCTGAAGACCAATGGCCGTCTGGTGCTGGTCGGCATTCCTGACCAACCGCATCAGTCGCCGAACGTCACGCCGCTGGTGTTTCGCCGTCTGAGCATCAGCGGTTCATCCATCGGTAGCATCAAAGAGACTCAGGAGATGCTGGATTTCTGCGGCGAGCATAACATCACGGCAGATATTGAGCTGATCGCCGGTGAAGAGATCGAAACGGCCTTCACGTGTATGCTAAAGGGCGAGGTGAAGTACCGTTTCGTCATTGATATGCTGGCAACTCGCTGGTAATTGCCCACCATGGCTGGCGATTTCAGGCTGAAATCGCCGGCTTTGCTATGAATAGGCTACTCTGGCAGGACCGCTTTTATGACACAGCACATTTTCGCCCCGCAACAGTAAATAATTCCCGGTACGGTCCGATAACTCCTTCTGCAGACTCAACAAAAACAACAATGACAGGAGCGAGACATGGGACTGGTCTCCCGATTACGGAATGTGCGCATTACGCGCAAGCTGGCGGCGGGCTTCGGCACCGTCCTGCTGCTGGTGGCGCTGGCCACAGCGCTCAGCGTGCAACGATTCAATCAGATTCACGACATCTATCAGAAAACCAATCTGATTTATGACATCAACATTGAAGTCTTTCAGGCCAAAATCAATCGTCTTAAATACCTGTACGGCGAGGACAAAGCGGGCGGCACCATGACGGATTACGTCACGCACGCTCAGCAACTGACGCAGCAGGCCCAGCAGCTGCCGTGGACGGCGGACGCCAGAGGGTTGCTCGACGATGTCGCCAGCCATCTTGCCCGTTTCCAGCACAGCATCACCGCCATGACACAGGCAACCCAACAGCTCAACGAGCTGCGCAGCCAGCTGGACGCGCTGAGCCAGCAGGACATGACGTCGCGCTATACCGGGCTAATCCGGACCCCCGTCAGCACACCCGAAGTCACCAACCAGATTTATCAGCTGCTGTTTGCCATCAGTAATGTGCGCGAAGAGGCCTGGGCGCTGCGCTTCAACGTCAGCGAGGCACTGCGCAATAAACTGGAACATGATTTTCAGCGCGCCGGGCAGGACATGAACACACTACTGACTCAGCTGCCAGCGGAGCAGCAGGGCGGATTTAACGCGCTATGGCAGGATACCGAACGTTTCAAAGATCTGAGCCTGCAGGCGGCAGCGGTTTACGGCCAGCTGCGCGGCGCGGAAAACACCGTCAAAGTGGCGGGCGATAACAGCAGCGCGGCGATCAAACAGATCATCGCCCTGGTTAAGGCGCGTAACGATGAACTGGCTAACGGGTCAGCGGCGCTCTCGCTGCTGATTGGCAGCCTGGCAATAGTGCTGGGCGTGCTGGTGGCCGGGACCATTATCCGGCAGATTACGCGCCCGGTGTTCCACAACCTCGCGCTGGCGGAACGCATTGCCAGCGGCGACCTCAGCTCGCAGTTTGTCACTAATCGCCAGGATGAGCTCGGCCAGCTCACCTCTGCCATGGGACGCATGAATGCGCGGCTGCGCGGCATGATTGGCGAGGTGCTGCACAGCGTCAGCAATGTGTCGCAGGCTGCCAGCACCATACACCAGGGTAACCTGGAGTTGTCGTCGCGCACCGCCCAGCAATCGGCTGCGGTGGTGGAAACCGCCGCCAGCATGGAGCAGCTCACCGCCACGGTGAAAAATAATGCCAGCAATGCACGTCTCGCCAGCCAGATCGCGGCGGAAGCGACGCATAACGCCAGTCAGGGCGGTATCGCGGTGCACAACGTCGTCAGCACCATGGGCGAGATTTCTGATAGTTCAAAGAAAATTGCCGAGATTACTGCGGTGATCAACAGCATCGCCTTCCAGACCAACATCCTGGCGCTCAACGCGGCGGTTGAAGCCGCCCGCGCCGGCGAGCAGGGCCGAGGCTTTGCCGTGGTCGCCAGCGAAGTGCGTAATCTGGCCCAGCGCAGTGCCGGAGCCGCGAAAGATATTGAACGACTGATTGGCGAATCGGTGGGACGAATCAGCAACGGCCATCAGCAGGTGGCGCGCGCGGGTGAAACGATGGAGCAGATTGTCAGTAGCATCGCACGCGTAAATGAAATCATGGCGGAGATCTCGGCTGCTTCTGATGAGCAGAGCCGCGGCATTGAGCAAATCGCGCGCGCGGTAGGTGAGCTGGACGGTACTACCCAGCAAAATGCGTCGCTGGTCAGCGCGTCATCCCATTCCGCACAGGCGCTGGAAGAGCAGGCATTCATGCTGCAGCGGCTGGTCAGCCAGTTCCGTTTGCAAGGCGCTGTAAGCTAAAAACACGCACAGCGGCAGCGAACTTCACCCGCTGGCCGCTGCTGCTATTGGCGGCAAAGCGCTGTTATTTGCGTGTGCGCCAATGTGCAAGGCGAAAATTCTTAAAAAAAGTCGCCGCAGGGCGACTTTTTCCCGATACACTGCCATTTTTGTCGACCTGAATTTTCCCGTGAATGAATTACTACTCGCCTGATGAAAACCATTTGAAGCGCCGGTCAAAACGCTTCGTTCGTCGTATGTTCATCATGCGTCAGCTCGGCACGATCCTCTGTTTCTTTCCGATTCTCTCAGTGCTACTGGAAATGCAGCGCGGACTGGCATTCAGCGCGCTGCTGTTTGTGAACGCTTTTTTCTGGCCATGGCTGGCGTATCAGCGTGCGCTTCGTGCTGAAGACTCAACCGGTACCGAACGCCAGAATCTGACGCTGGATGCCGCCTTTGGCGGAATCTGGGTGGCGCTGATGGCGTTAAGCCCGATGCCCTCTTTTGTCATCATGGCGGTGCTGGCATCGGATCGCTATGCCGCTGGCGGCGGCGCGCAGCTGATTGCCGCCATACAGGCATTTTTGTGCGGGTTTATTATGGTGTGGCTGCTGGATGGCACCAGCGTAAATCTGGCGTTCAGCACGCAAACCGTCTGGCTGACGCTGCCGCTGGCTACCTGTTACATGCTGGTACTCAGCGTGGCTTCGTACAATCTCACCTGGCATTTACGCACCCGCAACCGTGAACTGGAGCGCATCGCGCTGATGGATCCCGGCCTGAAAATCCCTAACCGCCGCCTGTTTGAGCGGCGGCTGGAGAGTGAGTTTCTCAGCACGCGGCGCGGCGATAGCAGCGGCTATCTGCTGTTGCTGGATGTCGATCACTTCAAAGTGGTCAATGATAGCTGGGGCCATGAGGCGGGCGATTTTCTGCTGGCCGAGATTTCGGCGCTGCTGCGCAACTATGTCGGGCTGCAGGACATTCCGGCGCGCTTTGGCGGCGATGAGCTGGGCGTTATCGTGCATCAGGCCAGCGATGAATCGGTGGTGGAGCTGGCCGAAAGGCTAAAAGAGAAGATTGCCCAGCTGCGCTTACCGGCCTCGGCAGAGTTTCGCTGCTCGGTCAGTATCGGTATTGCGCCTGCGGTCAGCGCCGAATCGTTAAGCGACTGGCTGCGCCATGCGGATGAAGCGCTGTATGAAGTGAAGCGCGCCGGGCGCAACGGCGTGCGGCTGTGGCAAACGCCGCTGGCCCGCGCATCATAATCAGAAAAATTCAGGATCGCAGTTTACTGGAAAATTCAGCGAGTTGGCGATGAAGCAGGCTTCGTGTGCCTGATGATGCAATGCCCGCGCGCGATCGGCATCCGCTGGGTCGCGCAGTTTGATGCGCGGCTTCAGCGTGATATCGGTAAAGCGGCCACGCGCCCCCTCGACCATGTTCCCTTCGGCAGCATCTTCATACTCCTCCACCACAATGCCGGCATCGGCGCACAGGTGTAAATACCACAGCTTATGGCAGGCCGCCGCAGACGCCAGCAGCAATTCCTCAGGATTCCAGCGCGTTTTATCCCCACGAAATGCCGGATCGGCACTCAGCAAAATGGGCGTTTTACCGGGTGCCTGTAATTCGCTGTCACGATCGTAAGCGGTATAAGAAGCTGTGCCATCGCCGCGATTGCCGCTCCAGCGAAGGTGAATCTGGTAATGGTGCTGCCGTGCTGCCATGGGAAATGTCCTGTTCAGTGAGATCACCTTAGCGGTTGTTATTCACAACGTTCGCTACGTTTTGGTGCAAATTAATCAGGTGCGCGTCGATGCGCATCTGAAACACCTTACAGTAAAACATCTACGTAATCAGCGTATCTCATTGACATACATAAAGTGTTCAGTGCTGAAACGGTGATGCGCAAGAATCACCGGCGTGGCGCTTTGATCAAATGAGACCTCATCGATCACCATCACCGCGTGCGGCAGAGCAAGTTCCAGCAGGTTGGCATCTTCTTCCGTGGCGAGCGTGGCGCTGATCTGCTCGCGTACCGCCGCAACACGCACATCGTACTGCTCAAACAGGTAACGATACAGCAACTGCGGTAGCTGTTCCGCCGGTGGAAAGTCGGGCAGACGCGCGGCGGGCAGCACCAGCGTTTCATGCATGGCCGCAATGCCCTTCACCCGGCGCAGGCGTTTCAGGCGAATCACTGCGTCACCTGGTGCGATCTGCAGCTTATCGGCCTCGTCGGCGCTGGCGCGGCTGTGCTGATACTCCAGCAGTCGCGTTTCCGACTGCAGCAAACCGCCCGATTTGTCATGCAGTCGAAAGTAATGAAAGAAATGGCTGAGGTTATGCAGCGGCGCCCAGCCGGTCACCACCGTGCCGGTTTTGCGCCGGCGCATCAGCATCCCTTCCGTCGTGAGCGCCGCCAGCGCTTTGCGCACCGTACCGACCGAGACACCGAACTTCGCCGCCAGACTGTTTTCACTGGGCAAAATGGTGCCCGCCGGCAGTTCGCCCTGCAGGATGGATTCACTGATATGGCGCTTCACTACTTCGTACAGCGGAGCGCCTTCGCCTTCGTTCAGGCGACTGAATTGAGGAACGTCGTGCGCGTCATAGTTTTTTTGCATGTTTCCGATTACCGATTGACCCCAGCTGTTCATTTGCATTATCTATAAACTATATAGAAATACAATAAGTGAACAGTTTATGCAGGAAAATTCATCACTACAGCGCGCTCTGACCTATATCGCCGACGATCAGGCGCAGATTCTTGACGATCTGCAACGCATGCTGGCGGTGGATACCTGCTTCCCGCCCGGACTGGGTTACGCAGCATTCGCCGACCTGCTGAGCACGATGCTGCAGCCGATGCATTTTGATTTGCAGCGCGTTTCGGTGCCCGACGCGCTGTGGCAGACGCCGGACGGCAGCGCGCAGGGCGAGCGGGTGAATCTGCTGGCCGCGCTGGATGCCGGCGCGGCTGAAAACTGCAATCTCTACTTTCACACCGATACGGTTCCGGCCGGCGATGGCTGGCGCTTTCCGCCGCTGGCGCTCAGCGTGGCGGAAAACAAGCTGTTTGGACGCGGCGCCGCGGATATGAAAGGCACCATCGTGGCCGCGCTGGCTGCGGTGCGGGCCGCGCAGCGCTATCAGCTCAGCCTGCGCTATAACCCGGTGTTTTTACTCTGTACCGATGAAGAGGGCGGCCTTTATCCCGGTATTCGTTATCTGGCGGAGCAGCAGTTATTCCACGGTCACCTGCTCAGCTTTAACGGCGGCGCGGTGCCGCGCATCTGGGCCGGCTGCTTTGGCAGTATCGATATCAAAATTATCGTCAGCGGCCGCTCGGCGCACTCCGGCGATCCGCTGCAGGGTATTAACGCCATTGAGGCTGCGCTTCCGCTGATGAATGCGCTGTATCAGCTGAAAGGCGAGGTGGAACAGCGGGTTTCGGCTATGCCCGCGCCGCCGCACTATCAGGGCCAACCGCTTACCGCTTTACTGACGCTGGCCGCCGCGCACGGCGGCAGTAAAGGCTCCACCATTCCGGAACGCTTCGAGCTGCTGGTTAATCGCCGTTATGCGCCGGAAGAGCCGTTTGCCGACGTGTGGCAGGAGCTGACGCAGTGCGTGGATAAGGCGATGCAGGGCAGCGCCGCCAGCGACGTCACGCTGCAGCTGATTGGCCATCTGGCGCCAGTCGCCGATCCCACCGGTCCGCACTGGCCGCGCTGGCAGGCGGCGCTCAGCCAGGGCTTCGGCTTCCCGCCAGCAGAATTCAAAGCCTGGGGATCCGCCACCAGCTCGGATATGGGCTGGGTACAGCAGGCCGGCATTCAGGAAATTCTGCTGGGCGGACTTGCCCGTCCCGATAACCGCATTCATGCCGCCGATGAATACACCACGATGGCAGATGTTATTGCACTTTCGCAGTCGATTCTGGCGTATCTCGCCAATGATTTTCAGCCAACCCAGGGTAATTAATAAACCAACGAGGAACAGAAGATGTGCGCCATGAAAGGGTTAAACCGCAGACAGTTTATCGCCAGTTCAACCGCCCTGACCGGAGCGGCGCTGCTGTCCTGGTCATTCAGTGCCTCGGCTGCCGCCGTTGCCAGCGCGACCCCCGGCGGCACGCCGCGTAAAGGTGGCGTATTGCGCATCAGCGTTGACCAGGCGGTCAGCGTGCTCAATCCCCATCAGGTGCGGGTTAATCCGGAATATCTGGTGGCAGAGCTGTTGTATAGCGGCTTAACCCGCCTGACGCAGGCGATGAAAGCGGAAGGCGATCTGGCGCAGTCCTGGCAGCCGAACGACGACTTAACCCAGTGGACCTTCACGCTGCGGCCCGATCTGCGCTTCAGCGACGGTTCGCCGCTCACCGCAGCGGACGTGGTCGCCAGCCTGCAGGCACTGCTGGACCCGAAAAACGCCTCACCGGCGCTGCACAACATCGGCCCGATTAAAACGGTAAGCGCCAAAGACAATAACACCATCCTGATTGAGACCGAGGCGCCTTATGCCGATCTGCCGGTGATGCTGGCCTATCCGGATGCCAAAATTATCCCGGCGCATATCGCGCAGGGGCAGTACGACAAGCTGAGCAGCGCCTCGCTGGGGGCCGGGCCGTTCCAGCTGGTGTCTTACGATCCGGAACGCAAAATCGTGGTGAAACGCAACCCGCACTATTACGACGCCACGCGGCCGTATCTGGATGGTGTGGAAGTGGTGGTGTATCCCGACGCTATCGCTGAAAGCTCCGCGCTGATCGCCGGCGATACCGATCTGATGCTGAGTGCGCAGTCGAGCGAGTTTGCGCGCTTAGCCAAATCGGCGGGCGTGCTGCCGCTGCGCGTGGCATCCGGTCAGTTTCTTAACGTCAACATGGGCTGCGATCAAAAGCCGTTTAATGATGTGCGCGTCCGCCAGGCGCTGGCGCTGTGCGTGGATCGTCAGGCATCGGTAGATTTTGTCGCAGACGGTCTGGGATCGCCGGGTAACGACACGCCAATCAACGCCGCTTATCCGTATTACGCGCAGCTGACGCAAAAAGCGCTGGACTACAGCAAAGCCAAAGCGCTGCTGGCGGAGGCCGGTTATCCGAATGGGCTGGATTTAACGCTTATCGCCTCAGACAAGCCGTCAACCCGCACCCAGCTAGGGATTGCCCTGCGGGAGATGGCGAAACCGGGCGGTTTCCGTATTAATGTGCAGACCATGGCGCACAGCACCTATCTCGATCAGGTGTGGAAGAAGGGCAATTTCTACGTCGGCTTTTACAACATGCAGCCGACGCCGGATGCGGTGTTTTCTCTGCTCTATACCTCAACAGCGGCGTGGAACGAAACGCGCTGGAACAATGCGGCTTTCGACGGTGCGGTGATGGCGGCGCGCGAAACCAATGACGAAACGCTGCGCACCCAGCTGTACGGCAAAGCCCAGCAGCTGATGCACGACGAGGTGCCCTCGTTAATCCCGACCTTCTTTGATTTGCTGGCTGCCAGTCGTGAGCACGTGGCGGGCTATCATCTGCATCCGCGCGGTGCGGTGTTCCGCCTCGATCATGTCTGGCTGACCGCTAACGCGCCAAAGCGCAGCCTGTAAGGAGCGACCGTGACAGCAAGTTACCTGCTTAAACGCCTGCTGCTGATGATTTACACGCTGCTGGTGGTGTCGCTGCTGGTGTTCGGCATCACTCAACTGCTGCCCGCCGATGCCGCGGTCACGCTGCTGGGACAAAACGCCACGCCGGAAGCGCTGGCGGCGGTGCGGGCGCGGCTTGGGCTGGATGCGCCCGCCTGGCTGCAATACTGGCACTGGCTGACGCAGGCGTTGCAGGGCAACTTTGGCGTGTCGATGCGCAATGGCCTGGCGGTCGGGCCAACGCTGCTGACCGCGCTGTCGCGCTCGCTGCTGCTGGCGCTGTGCGCCCTGTTACTGATGCTGGTGATCGCCATTCCGCTCGGCATCTGGGCGGCCGTGCGGCGCGGTAAGACCGCCGATGTGCTGGTCAGCGTGATCTCGTATATGGGCATCTCGTTTCCGGAATTCGTCACCGCCACGCTGGTGCTGCTGCTGTTTGCCGATGTCTGGCAGATTCTGCCCGCCACCGGCTACGTGCCGCTCAGCGAAAATTTTATCAGCGGTATTCAGCACCTGATTCTGCCGTCGATCACCGTTGCGCTGATTCTGGTGGCACACGTTTCGCGCATGGTGCGCTCGGAAATGGTTGACGTGCTGCACACCGACTACGTTCGCGCCGCGTGGCTGAAAGGCCTGTCGCGCCGGCGCATCCTGTGGCGCCATGCGCTGCGCAATGGCCTGTTGCCCACCATCACCATTGTGGCGCTCGACGTCGGCTATCTGCTGGGCGGGATTGTGGTGGTGGAGGAGATTTTTGCCATTCCCGGTATTGGCCGGGAGCTGATTGTCGCGGTACAGGCGCGCGATCTGCCCACTATTCAGGCCGGCGTGATGATCCTCGCGGCAACCTATGCCGTGGTGAATTTCCTTGCGGATTTGGCCTACGTCATGCTCGATAAGCGGATTTCCTATGCCTGAAATACTGAAACGATTACTGCGCTCGCCGCAGGGTGCGGCGGGTGTGCTGATTCTGCTGCTGGCGCTGCTGATGGTAGCGGGCGGCGCGCACGTGGCACCGTTTGATCCGGAGTCGATTTCGATTCTGACGCGTTATCGCCCGCCCAGCGCGGAACACTGGTTCGGCACCGATCAGCTGGGGCGCGACATTTTCAGCCGGGTGCTGGTCGGCGCGCGGTCCACCATTTTGCTGTCGCTGCTGGCGACCGCGCTCGCGATGGTTATTGGCTCAGTACTGGGCACCGCCAGCGCCTACCTTGGCGGCAAAGTGGATGAATTCCTGATGCGCACCATGGATGCGGTGATGGCGATTCCCAGCCTGCTGTTTGCGCTGCTGATTGTCAGCACCCTGGGGCAGAGCAGCATGAACGCCGTGCTGGCTATCACTATCGCCTTCGTGCCGGGTATGGTGCGCATTGCGCGCAGCGTGGCGCTGGCGGCGCGTCAGCAGGACTACATCAGCGCCGCCATCGCGCGCGGCGAAGCGGGTTACTACATCATTCTGCGCGAAATGCTGCCGAACATTCTCGCGCCGATCATCGTGGAAGCCACCATTCGCGTGGCATTCGCCATCATGCTGTTTGCCACGCTGAGCTTTCTCGGCCTCGGCGCGCAGCCGCCCGAGCCGGAGTGGGGGCTGATGGTGTCCGAAGCGCGCAGTTATTTCTTTAAAGCACCGTGGATGATGATGATCCCCGGTCTGGCTATCGCGCTGGTGGCGATTGGCTTCAACCTGCTGGGCGATGGCCTGCGTGATGTGTTAAATCCAGGGAGCCACAAATGAAGAGTCCGCACAACCCGGTGCTGTCGGTGGACAATTACAGCCTCGATTATGCGTTAGCGCGCGGCCATTCACTGCCGGTACTGCGCGATATCACCCTGCAGGTGATGCCGGGCGAAGTGTTGGGGCTGGTAGGAGAGTCCGGCTCCGGCAAGACCACCCTCGGCTGGGCGATCATGCGCTGGCTGGCCAGTAACGCACGCGAGCAGGCGGGTGATATCCGGCTGAACGGCGAAAGCCTGCTGCAGCTGCCAGCGCACCAACTGATGGCGCTGCGCGGTAAAAAGCTTGGCATGATTTTTCAGGATCCCAGCGCGTCGCTGAACCCGACACTGACGCTGGGTGAACAGGTCACCGAAGTGCTGCGCCGTCATCGTGGGCTGTCAGCGCGCGAAGCGCAGCAGCTGGGGGAATCGCTGCTGCGCGATGTCGAGCTGAAGCACCCGGCACGCATGATGCAGCGCTATCCGCATCAGGTTTCCGGTGGTGAGAAGCAGCGCATCCTGATCGCTACCGCCTTCGCCTGCCAGCCGGACTGCCTGATTTTTGATGAGCCGACCACGGCGCTGGACGTCATCAGCTCAGCGCAAATCCTCGACCTTTACGAGCGACTGCGCGCCGAGACCGGCGTCGCGTCGCTGTATATCTCACACGATCTGGCGCTGGTGGCGAAAGTGGCCGACCGCGTGTGCGTGCTGGAGCAGGGCCGCATCGTCGAGCAGGCCGCGACGCGCACGCTGTTCAGCGCGCCCGCGCATCCGTATACGCGCAAACTGATTGCCGCGGTGCCGGATCCGCAGCATCGGCTGGTCGCGGATGCGGCCGGCCGTCAGCCGCTGCTCAGCCTGCAGGCGATGACGATTGATTATGGCCAGCACGGCGTGCTCGATCGGCTGTTGAAACGCGAAGCGAACACGACGCGGGCCGCCAATGCGGTTTCGCTGACGGTGCATCAGGGCGAAATTCTCGGCGTGGTCGGCGAGTCCGGTTCGGGTAAATCTTCACTCGGCAAGGCGATAACCGGCCTGGTGCCGTTCAGTGGCAGCATCGACTTCTGCGGCGCGACGTTATATGGCCGCGCGCAGATGGACCCGGCGTATCGCCGCCGCGTGCAGATGATTTTTCAGCATCCGGATGCGTCACTCAATCCGCGCATGACCGTCGGCGAAATTATCGCCCGTCCGCTGCGGCTGTATGGACTGCCACCGGGAGAAAGCGAGGCGCAGGCGGTGGCGCGTCTGCTGCAGGAAGTGCGGCTGCCTGCGGAATTTGCCAGCCGCTATCCGCACGCGCTGTCGGGCGGGCAAAAACAGCGCGTGGCGATTGCACGCGCCTTCGCTAACCCGCCGGACCTGGTGATTTGCGATGAAATCACGGCGGCGCTGGATGTGTCGGTGCAGGCCACCATTATCGAGCTGCTGCTGGAGCTGCGCCGTCGCTACGGCACGGCATATCTGTTCATCACCCACGATCTCAATCTCATCCGCCAGATCGCGCATCGCGTGGCGGTGATGTATCGCGGCGATGTGGTGGAAGTGCTGCCCGGCGAGAACATGCGGGCGCAGGCACAGCATCCTTACACCCGTGCACTGCTTGATGCCGTGCACATCCCTGATCTGACCCAATCCGTGGCATAACGAGAAGCGCATGAACCCTGAACAGTTAATTCATCACATCGATCGTGAATACTGCCTCGCTTTCCTGGCAAAAATGGTGCAGCACAAAAGTTACAGTGCCACCGAGGGCGAACGCGAATTAGCCCGCTATATGGCAGAACAGATGGCGCAGCTGGGGCTGGAAACCGAGCTGCAGCCGGTGGCTGGCGATCGGCTGAACGCCATTGGGCGGCTGGCCGGTAGCGGGGGCGGCCACAGCCTGCTGTTCAACGGCCATCTTGATACTAACCCGGTCACCGAAGGCTGGACCGTCGATCCCTGGGCGGGAAAAATCGACGAGCAGTTTATTTACGGCATCGGCGTTTCTAACATGAAAGCGGGCGATGCCGCCTATTTCTGCGCGCTGAAGACGTTGATTGATGCCGGCGTGAAGCTCAGGGGCGACGTGATCCTCACTTACGTGGTCGGCGAGTTACAGGGCGGCATCGGTACGCTGGCGGCGATTGAGCAGGGCATACGCGCCGACTATTTCATCAATGCCGAACCCACGGATCTACAGGCACTGACCATGCATGCCGGCTCGCTGATGTTCACCATTGAACTGACCGGCGATACGCGCCATCTGTCAAAGCGTGAGGAGGCGGTCGACGCGATTGCGGCGGCGGTTGAACTGATTCCACAGATCAATAACATCACCTTCAGCGGAGCGAAAAGCGCAGAACACCGCAAAATTAACCGTGGTCATATTGGCACCGTACACGGTGCGCTGGGGCGTGATTTGCAGGAGTGGCGGCCGCCGCAGGTCGCGGATTTTGTCCGCCTGAAAGGCTCCGCCCGCTTTGCGCCGGGGCAAACGGTAGACGGCGTGCTGGCCGATCTGCAGGCCCTGCTGGATGCACTGTGCCAGCGCTATCCGGGCCTGCAGGCGCAGCTGTTCGATGACGGCCTGCGCGATAAACCCACCATGCTGCCGTTTGAGGTGTCGCCGGAATCGCCAATCGTTAAAGCGGTCAATCGCGGCTGGCAGACCGTGCGCGGCACGCCGCAGCCCACCGGGGTGATCACGCCGCCCGCCTTCTACGGTACCGATGCGGCGCACCTGTATCAGCATGCGGGTATGGAGGGCATCGTGTGCGGGCCCGGCGGCAAGTACAACACCATGCCGGACGAGCGCGTTGAGATCAGTGAATTTCTCGATATGGTGCGTATCTATTTGCTGGCGATCCTCGACATCTGCCAGCCGGTTGAACCGGCGTCATGATCGCCGACGCGCTCTCACGGCTGCGCAGCGCCATGCGCGCCGCCGACATTGAGGTGATGCTGATCGATCATGGCGAACTGCTGGCATGGTTAACCGGTTATACCGTGTCGGAAACGCGTTATCGTGCCTGTCTGGTGCCGTTGCAGGACGAACCGTGGATGGTGCTGCGCCAGCTGGATGCCGCGCCGTGCCGCGCGCAGTCACCGCAGCTGGCGATTGACGCGTACCGTGATGAAGACGATCCGTGGCTGGCAGTGGCGCAAAGCCTGACGCGGCGCGGCTATCAGCGGGCGCGGCTGGGCGCGGATTATGCATCCTACGGCATGACGGTGCATAGCTGGCAGCAGCTGGCGCGCCATCTGCCCGGGGTGCGCTGGTGTGATGTCAGCGGCATCAGCGACCGGTTGCGCAGCGTTAAATTTCAGGCTGAAATCGCCAGCTTACACCAGGCCGCCAGCATTGCCGATGCCACGCTGGCCCAGCTGAGTGCGCAGGTGCAGGGCGGCTGGCGTGTGCGTGATGTCGCCGCGCTGGCGGCGGCACAATTTCTGCGGCTCGGTGCTGACAGCGGTGAAACCGGACCGATTGTCATCGCCAGCGGCGATAGCGGCTTTTTGCATGCCAGCGGCCATGAGCAGCGTCTGCAAGCGGGCGATGTGCTGCACGTTGAGCTGATCCCAAAAGTGCGGCACTACAGCGCGCGCCTGATGCGTCCACTGATTGTCGGTGGAATCTCTGCGGCGCGCGCGGCGCTGGCACAACAGCTGATCGCCATTCAGGATCGCCAGCTACGGGCGATGAAGCCGGGCGTTGCGGCCTGTACGGTGGATGCCGTCGCGCGTGAGGCGGTGCTCAGCGCCGGGCTGCGTGAGGATTACAGCAACATCACCGGTTATGCGCTGGGTCTGTATACGCGCACTCCGCGTCCGAGCGATTTCAGCTGCTGTTTTCATCCTCAGGCGCCGTGGTTACTGGAGGAAAACATGGTGTTTCACATGTATATTTCAGCGCAGGGCCTCGCCTTCAGTGAAACCGTGCGCGTCACGGCACAGGGCGCAGAGCGACTCACCACGCTGCCGCGCCAGCCCTTTACGCTGCCGGCTAACAATTAACAGGATGATGTACAGTGCAGGACGTTGAATTAATCGATTTGGCTGCCACCTTGCCGGGCCTGATGTTTGATCTGAAGTACGCCACCGCCGATAACATCGCCGGGTATGCTATTTATCGCGACGCGCAGGCGTTGCTGCATCCGGATGCCGCCGCCGCGCTGCGCCGCAGCAGCGACATCGCCCTGCTGGCGGGATTTCGCCTGCTGGTGCTGGACGCGTATCGTCCGCAGCAGGCGCAGTGGCACTTGTGGGATGCCTGTCCGGACGCGGATTATGTGGTGCCACCGGCGCGGGGCTCGAATCACAGCCGTGGCGTGGCGATCGATGTGACGCTGGTGGATGAGGCGGGCAATATTCTGGAGATGGGGACCGGGTTTGACGACATGTCTGCTGAGTCGCACCCGTTCCATCCCAACGTGCCGCAGCAGGCGCAGCGCCATCGCCTGTTGCTGAACGCCATCATGCTCGGCGGCGGTTTTGTCGGGATGCCCACCGAATGGTGGCACTTTGAACTGCCGGATGCGCAAAACTATCCGCTGCTCAGCGATCGCTTTGCCTGCGTCAGCCGGGCTGATCGCGCTCCTGTGAGTGATATTGCGCGTTAATAATCGCGTTGCTGAAGCGGGGGGTTCTGCGCCTTCCCGCCTTGACACGCCCTCCGTTCCGACCCCAGAATGCAGCTTGTTCCAAGGGGTGCCCTGTTAGAGGGCTGAGATTCTACCCGCGCGGCTGTCACGGCCGGCAACGTAGTGACCCTCTGAACCTGATCCGGCTAATACCGGCGTAGGGATGTGGAACCGGGGTCACTGCACGCCCTCATTCCCTCTTTGCGCCTTTCTGCGAATCCTGCGCATTTCTCAGGCCCTGGCTGGCCGTTATGCCGCAGTCCAAAGAGGGCACCTTCATGACCGAAACGTCAATCATTGCCGCGCTGCTGGCGTTTATGCAGCGCGAAGAAACCACGGAAGCGGATTTCAACCAGCTGGCGCTGCAGCTGTTCGCGTGGCAATTCGAACACAATCTCCCTTACGCCCGTTTCGCCCGCCAGCGCGGCCGCACGCCGCTGACGGTCAAACAGTGGCGGCAGATTCCGGCGGTGCCGATCACCGCGTTTAAAGATCTGACGCTGAGCTGCCGTCCGGTGGCGGAGATTCCCCACATCTTTATGACCAGCGGCACCACGGGTACCGGCCGGGGGCGCAGCTATCACCCGACGCTGGCGGTTTATGATCGCTCGATGCTGATCAACTTCCGCCAGCGTTTTATGGCCGGACATTCGCGCCTGCCGATGGCAATTCTGTTTCCGCCCAGCAGCGCGCTGCCCAACTCTTCGCTGGCCCACTATCTGACGCTGGCGATGCACGAATGCGGCACGCCAGACAGCGAAGTGATGGTCGATGCGCAGGGCCTGAAAATCGCGCGTCTGATCGCCGCGCTGGAGCAGGCGCAGGCCAGCGGCCAGCCTTATGCCCTGCTGGGCGCCAGCTACAGTTTTGTCCATCTGCTGGACGAACTGGCACGTCAGCAGCGACGTTTCGTGCTGCCGCCGGGCAGCCGCATCCTCGACACCGGGGGTTTTAAGGGCCAGTCGCGTGAAGTGGCGGCGGAAGCGTTTTATAGCGCGCTGCAGCAGACGCTCGGCGTGCCGCGTTCACACTGCATCAATATGTACGGCATGACTGAACTCAGCACCCAGTTTTACGATGCCGGCAATGAAATCTGCCCGCCGGTGAAATCCGGACCGCACTGGATCCGCACGCGCGTGGTCAATCCGCTGACCGGTGCGGACGTGCCGGAAGGGGAGACAGGCGTACTGGTGCATCACGATCTCGCCCATTTCAATTCTGTTTCCGCCATTCTGACCGAAGATGCCGGCGTGATGGTGCCCGGCGGGTTTCAGCTGCTGGGCCGCGTCGCGGGCGCCGATGCCAAAGGCTGCTCGCTGGCGATGGAATCGTTTCTCGCTGCCGCGCAGGCGCGGGCATGAAAGTGTATGCCGGCCATCTGCCGGGCATCCGCCACAGCGAGGTGACGTGGCACAGCCTGCACTTTGGCCAGCAGGGCAGCGCGCTGGAAGTGTGCGTGCCGGTGCTGTCCGAGGCGCAGATTGCCACGCTGGCGGCCAGCGTTCGCGATAACGCGCGCCGCTACCTGCACACCCTGAGCGTAGTGCGCATCACCGCGTTGATTGATGAAGCCATCTCGCGCCTGCTTGACCGTTCGCACCCGTTGCGCCAGCAGGCGGAGCGGTTGCTGCCGCTGGTTACCGGCTATGACGCCGGGATGCTGCGGCTCGGTTTAACCGGCTATCTCAAAACCTTCCGTGAACCGCAGCTGCGGCGTTTTCTGGCGGAAGATTTCGGCAACGTGCAGATGCTGGACGATTTTCAGCCGCGGCCAAAAGGCGGCTTGGCCCGCGCGTTTGGTCCACAGCTGTTGCTGCAGGTCTGGGCCGGCAATGTGCCGGGTTTGCCGCTGTGGAGCCTGATTGCCGGCCTGCTGGTGAAGGCGGGAAGCGTGGGCAAAGTGGCGAGCGCAGAGCCGCTGATGGCGGGCTGGTTCGCCCAGCTGCTGGCGGAGATCGATCCGCAGCTGGGCGACTGTCTGGCCGTCTTATGGTGGCAGGGCGGTGATGAACGCACTGAGCAGCAGTGGTTCCGCGAGGCAGACGTGGTGATGGCTTATGGCGGAGAAGCCGCGCTGACGGCGATGCAGCGGCGTCTGCCGCCAGCCACGCGCTTTCTGCCGCACGGCCACAAAATCAGTTTTGGCATGGTGGCGCGGTCGGCGCTGGACGTGCGGCGCGGTCCGGCGCTGGCGCGTCAGGTGGCTTACGATGTGATGCGCTATGACCAGGCCGGCTGTTACTCGCCGCAGGCGCTGTTTATTGAGCGCGGCGGCCGGGTGTCGCCGCAGGAGTTTGCTGCTTACCTCGCCCATGAACTTGCCGCGCTGGCACAGCGCTATCCGCGCGCGACGCTGACGCTGGGTGAAAGTCAGGCTATGGCCGCGTGGCGTAACGCGGAGGAAATGCATGCGCTGAGCGGTGACCGCACGCTGTACGGCGATGAACACGATGCCTGGGCGGTGGTGTACGTCGACAAGCCGGAGCCGTTACAACCGGGCGCGCTCGGACGTACGCTGAAGGTGATTGCCGTGGATATGCTGGAGGAGACGGTAAGCTGGGTAGCCGCGCAGCGCGCGTATCTGCAAAGCGTTGGCCTCGCGGCCGCGCCCGAGACGCTGTTTCGGCTGGCGGCGCAACTCGGGGCGGCGGGCGTCACGCGCATCACGGCGCTGGGTAACATGACTTCACCGGAGGCGGGCTGGCATCACGATGGCCGCTTTAGCCTGCTGGATCTGGTCACCCTGTGCGAAATCGAACAGGCGGCGGAAACCGCCGCTGAACACTATGCGCCCTATCTTGACTGAGCGGGCGTGGAGAAACGCAATGAAATTCAGCAATCACACCGTGCTGGTGACCGGCGCCAGTCGCGGTATTGGCGCCGCCATTGCCCAGGGCTTTGCCGCCGAAGGCGCGTTTGTCGTGGTCAACTATTTACGTAATCACGACGCCGCTGCGCAGGTGGTGGCGGCCTGTGAAGCACAGGGCGGGGGTGCACTGGCGATTGCCGCCGATGTGACCTGTGCCGCACAGGTAGCTGATATGATGCAGCAGATCGAGGCCGCCACCGGCCGACTGGATGTGGTAGTGAACAATGCCTTCGCACCTTATCGCTTCGATCCGGACCAGCGCCAGCGCTTCTGGGAAACGTCCTGGTCCGCTTACCAGACGCAGTTTGATGGCGCAGTGAACGCCTGCTACAACGTGTGTCAGGCGGCCTTGCCGCTGATGCGCCGCCGCGCGCGCGGCAGTATCATCAATCTTGTGAGTGATTTGATCGCCCGGCCAGCGGTGGCTTATCACGACTATATCACCGCAAAAGCCGCGCTGACGGGCTTTAGCCGGACGCTGGCGGCCGAACTGGGGGCGCTGGGCATTCGGGTGAACTGTGTGGCGCCGGGACTGGTGTATCCCACCGATGCCAGTCAGCATACGCCAGAAGCGGTCCGCCACGCGCTGACGGCGCAAACGCCGCTCGGACGACTGGCGCGCGCCGCGGATGTCGCCGGGCCAGTGCTGTTTCTGGCATCAGCATGGAGCGAATTTGTCACCGGCCAGACGCTGTATGTCGATGGCGGTTTGGTGATGCAGGACCATTAAGCCAGGCCGCCAGTCGCCGCACTGGCGACCTGCCACCGCCCTCCCGGTACCTCTATCCGTTATTCCGCCATGCCCACCGTCATGCAGCTATCTGCGCACTGCAGGCAAATTTCCGCACAGGTCTGACAGTGTGGATGCTGGTGCTTCTGGCACTCCCAACCAGCCAGCTGACAGGCCATCGACGTGATGGTACAGAGCTGCTCGCTCAGTTCACTCTGGGCAGCCAGCAGTTGGGCGGTTAAGCGACACAGCGCCGCGCACTGCTGATTCAGGCTAATGCAGACGCTCATCTCACTGGCGTCAGCGTCCAGCAGACAAGCCGCCGCACAGTGGTCGCAGGCGGTCGCGCAGCGATAGCACAGCGCGATACAGTCATTGAGTTCAGCGTTCATGCGTTTCCCTTAGCGTCAGGTTAATAGCGACGCAATAGTGAGCGTGAATGGAGAATTTAGCTAAAAGCGGGGTGATATCAAGCGGATAGCGGGTAATTAATCCATGTAAGGTGCATTGCGTATGCAATAATTCCTTAAATATTGCGGAGTTAGCCAATTGTAAGCTTGTGTATATATATCAGCCCGGGTAATTAACGCAGATTAAATAAAAGTGTACAACTCTGCGTGGCTTGTACAAATATAGGGTGCCTGAAGCTGATAGTTAGATAATCAATGATTTAATTTTGGGATAAATAAACTGAAAAGCGGTCGCTGATAAGCGAAGCGGTAAATAACGCAGGATCGCTGAAGATTTGATCGATTAATTGTTTTCGGATGGGAAAATTACTCTCCTGACAAGGTTAGACGTGCGTTTAAGCGAAGCGTAAACGCGATGTCAGGAGAGCACAGTGCAAAAAGTTATCGAGGTTAAATCAATACAAAGATGGGGAGTAGTTATTTACGACGACTGATCTTTCCTCCCTTCCTGCCGGCTTCAATGGCGCGCTGTGGGTCATTTTTGAAGTTACCACCACTGACCTGACCGCCTTTGCGGCCTGCTTCAGCCGCGCGCTCCTTATCGGCGGCGAAGTTGCCTGAACCCCCACGACGTTGCGTCACTTTTTCTTCCTCTTCAGGTTTCTTCTTTGGATCCTTCATTTTTTCCTCTCTGTTCATACCCGCATGAAGCAAAAATAAATGTAGCGATGTTTTTACCATAATCAAGCCAGGAATAATCTTAACTTTTAATTTACAGCACGTTGGTTGTTTAACGATGAGTCAATTTCAGCTGATTTATTCCGGCAAATCATTTGGGGGGGAATTGTTAACATTTTACTTTCATAAAGGGAAGCGTTCTTTTAGCGGCGCTAATGTGAATTGATGACGTTGTGACAATTAACCGCTGTCGCATTTCTTAAAAACCTTTCTTGCACAGCCCGGCTTGCTTGCTACGTTTAATTAAGTTGTTCACCTGGACTTAATTAGCGCTTCGCTTATTTTTCAGATAACCAGCCTGAAAGCGATGAGGTCAAAGCGTGCTGCCCGATCAGGGATCCTTCTCTGACGCCGTTGAGGTAGATCGCCCGTGTCATTCACTTTGGAGCAAACCATGACGAAGGAATCTGTATATCTGGACTGGCTGCGCGATGCGCATGCTATGGAGAAACATGCGGAGAGCCTGCTGAAGGCGGCTGCATCACGTCTGACGGATCATCCCGCGTTGCAGGCGCGTATTGAGCAGTATCTTGAGCAGAGCCGTGACCAGCAGCAGCAGGTGAAAACGCTGCTGCGCCAGTATGACAGCAGCTGGTCGGTGCTGAAGGAGTCGTTAGGCCGGATGTCGGCGGTCGGTCAGGCCGCCAGCGATATGCTGCAGGATGAAGAGGGCATCCGTGTGGCCGTCAGCAGCTACGTGTTCTGTAACTATAAAATCGCCACCTACTCGACGTTGCTGGTGGCCGCAGAGCAGGCGGAAGAGGGGGAGGATGTCAGGATTGTGCGGCGCATTCTGCAGCAGGAAAGCCAGATGGCCAGCTGGCTGCTGCAACTGCTGCCACAGGCGGTAGAGGAAGCCATTGTGCTACGTACGGAACCTGAGCTTTCCGGCACGGATTAAGTCATTCTGCGGCGCGCCCTAGAGATCAATCACCAGTTCCGCCGATTTGCTGCGCGAGCAGCATAAGGCGATGTACTGCTCCGGGGCGCTTTTTTCGCTGTCAGACTGCACGGTATCGCGGTGATCGATCTCTCCGGCGGTGACCCGCGTCAGGCAGGCGCCGCACATGCCCATCTCGCAGGAGAGCGGAACGTCGACGCCATGCTCCAGCAGCACCGTGGCAATGGTTTTGTCAGGCGGAATGGTACATTGCTGCCCACTGCGTGCCAGCGTCACGGTAAAGCCCTCTTCCGCGCCAGCCGTGCGGGCGGCAGGTTTGAACGCTTCAGCGTGAATATTGGCGCTGTCCCAGCCGCGCGCCAGCGCCTGCTGCTGCATGTGCGTCATAAACCCTTCCGGCCCGCACAGGTACAGATGCGTGTCGGCGGCAGCATCAAGCAGTTCCGCCGGTGGATAATCACGTGCGCTGCGACCTTCGCTGCTATACCAGATTTCACAAAATCCATGCTGAAAACGCTGCGCCAGTTCGGCGGCAAAAGCTTCATCACCGCGCTGGCGCACGAAGTAATGCAGCACAAAAGGCACGGCGGCGGCCTCCAGCGCCAGCGCCATGGCGTACAGCGGCGTAATGCCAATTCCGGCCGCCAGCAAAATGACTTTAGCGGCCGGTTGCAGAGGAAACAGGTTGCGCGGTGGCGAAATCGCAATCGTCTGGCCGGGGCGCAGCGTGTCGTGCACGTAGCGCGATCCCCCGCGTGATTGCCCGTCGCGGGCAATACAGATTTGGTAGCCGCGCGCGTTATCGCAGCGTCCGGTTAGTGAGTACTGACGTATCAGGCCATCACGCAGGTGGACATCAATGTGCGCACCCGGTTGCCAGTCCGGCAGCGGCTGGCCATTTTCCGCCACCAGCGTCACGCTGAGATTGTGACGTCCCTGACGATACAGGCCATCCACCACCACATTCAGCAGATCACTCATCGTTGCCTCCTTACACCAGGAAAAATTCGCCGAAGCCCATGCGCTTCAGGCCACGGCGATAAGCAATGGAGCTGCGATCGGCAGGAATATGCGCTTCCAGAGCCAGGTCGAGCGGCAAACGCTCCGGCTGCTGGGTTTCCACCATCAGGCGGTCTTCTTCGAACACGCGCTGATTGAAGGCGTGCACCTCTTCGACCGGGATGTGCAGGTCAAAATTACGCGCGATGGGCGCAAACATGCGCGTTTTGCGCGCTGATACCGGCGACGCGGCATTCATGATCACCAGGCGCGATTCGCCGGGGAAATGAATGGTCAGCGTGGCGGTAAACGGCAGATGCATCTCGAAATGACGCAGCCAGCTAAATCCTTCCGGCGCCTGCTGCGGACTGTCAGCGGCAAAGTTACTCACTGAGCTCCAGTAATCCACGGCAAAACCGGTCTCGGTCTCGACCGGGTTATAGGCAGGCACCAGCTGGTTATTGGGATCGGCGAAGGTTTCCGTGTGCACCCAGGCGAAGTGCGCCACATCCAGAAAACCTTCCACCTGGCGTCCGGCAAAGCCGTTGACGTCAAAACCGGGGCAGTTGATCTGTTGAAAACCGGCATCATCCCAGTGCGGCATGGTGGGCAGCGGCGCAGGCTGGTCAGCATCCGGCGCGAGGCACACCCAAATCAGACCAAAGCGCTCTTCCACCGCATAGCTGATCAGATTGAGCTTGGCCGGAATCGGCTGGTCGGGACTGGACGGGATGCGATTGCAGCGGCCACCGGCACCGAAGCGCAAGCCGTGATAAGGGCAGACGATACCCTCTTCATCATGAAAACCGAGCGTCAGCGGGACGCCACGATGCGGGCAAACGTCGCGTGCCGCTACCACCTGACCCTGCAGACGATACAGCACCAGCTGCTCGTCAAGCAGCACCGCTTTGGTCGGTGCGCCGGCGATATCACAGGAACGGGCAACCGGATGCCACTGTCGCGCCAGACGCAGCCAGTCATCAGGTTCAAACGTGCAGTGTGCGGGAGGCGTAATATTATTCATGCTGTTGTCCTGTCATGTGCTCACACAAGGCGTAATAGAAGGCTTCATTTTTGTCAGGACATTGTTAATATGCTTGCCTGTGCAAATCCATCAGCAAGAATGCAGCCAGGTGTTGCAAAAAACCGTACAGGTGATAAATGAGCCCGTTTTCCCGCTTTGCCGTCTATTTTGCCGAAGTGGCGCGCAGCGGCAGTTTGCGCAAAGCCGCTGAGCAGCTGCACGTTTCCGCTTCTGCCATTAACCGGCAGATTCTGCAGGCGGAAGAGAGTTTTGGTACGCCGCTGTTTGAGCGTTTGCCGGAAGGGCTGCGCATGACCACCGCTGGAGAATTGCTGTATGACGATGTGATGCGCTGGCAGCGTGAGTTTCGCGTCACGCGGCAGCGTTTCGATGATATTCAGGGACTCAAGCGCGGTAACGTCACGGCCGGGCTGGTGCAGTCGCTGACCAAAGGCAGCGTGGCAGACGCCATCGCCGATATTGCGCGTCAGCATCAGTGGCTGCGGCTGGAGCTGACGGTGGACAACAGCCACCGCATCAGCCAGATGATTCGCCAGTCGGAAATCGATTTTGGCCTGATTCTCGATCCCGCCGGGCAGAGCGGACTGGAAGTGCTGGCGTTTGCCGAACTGGAGATGGGCGTGGTGATGGCCGCCGACCATCCGCTTAGCACGAGGCCGCTGCTGTCGCTCAGTGAGCTCAGTCATGAGCGACACATTGTGCCTGGCGCCGCGCTGGTGGTCCACGAACGTGTTGATGCGCTGTACCGCAAGCAGGGCCTGGCGCCGGAAAACATTATCGCCTGTAACGACATCCGCCTGATTCGCAGCCTGATCGCGCAGGGCACCGGCATCAGCGTACTGAGCCTGCTGGACGTAATGACCGAGGTGCAGGAGAACCAGCTCTGCTTTGTACCGCTCAGGCACAGCGTGATGCGACCGCTGACCCTGGCGCTGTGTACTGCGCCGTCGCGCCAGCTATCGCGGGCGGCGCAGATGGTGATTCAGCGCATGACTGAGGTGATAGAGGCGATGGCCAGTGTCAGGCCCGCAGGCGGGCCGTAATCACGCTCAGTGCCCGGTTTCGGCATGCGGCGCGCGGGTTTTGCTGGCACCGGCACCGCCCGATGGACGGGCGATAATAATACCGAGAATACCGCCGGCAATCAGCGCCATCGCCACAATCAGCAATCCTGAGTGATAACTTTGCGTCGCATCTTTCATTTTTCCCAGCAGCGGCGGTAAACCCAGTCCGACAAAGTTTGCCACCGTATTGATAAAGGCAATCGATGCCGCAGCGGCTACGCCAGCTAATTTTTCTGTGGTCACGGCCCAGAATATTGGCGTCAGGGCAAAGTTAAGCCCGACGGTGAAGACCAGCAAAATATAGGCGAGCAACAGGCTGCCCGAATAAATCGCGCCGGTTAATGCCAGGCCCGATAAAATTAATGGCAAGCCCATATGCCAGGCGCGTTCACCGCTGCGATCGGAATGGCGTCCGTTTAAATACATAAATACGCAGGCCATCACAAAGGGCAGGGCGGATAGCAGGCTGATAATAAAATTGCTCTGCTCTGCGGCCATGCTTTTAATAATCAACGGCATGAACAGCGTAATACCGATCGAACCAAAGGCCTGTAAAAACCACACCAGACTGAGCAATAACACCGTGCGATCTTTTAATGCCTGCAGCCAGGAGTGGTTCTTATTCAGGGTAACACCCAGATTGTCCTGTTCGAGGCGCTGACGCAGCCAGTGTTTTTGCGGTGTAGTTAACCAGACAGCATCGTCGGGCTTATCGGGTAAGCGCCACAGCACCAGACAACCAAGCACCACCGCGGGAATGCCTTCCAGCGCGAAAAGCCAGCGCCAGCCTGCGATATCGGCAATGCCATGCATATTGAGAATGGCACCGGAAATGGGCAGACCAATAATCGACGCGCCCACCGATCCCATATAAAAGAAAGACATTGCACGTGCGCGGTTACTTTTAGGGAACCAACAGGAAATATAATAGATAATACCCGGCGCAAAACCGGCTTCGGCCATGCCGAGTAAAAAACGCATTACATATAACTGATTGGCGCTATGAACCAGCGCCATGCCGGTACTGACAATACCCCAGGTAATCATAATGCGCGCTATCCAGCGCCGGGCGCCGACTTTGGTCATTATGACATTACTGGGAATTTCAAACAGAATGTAGGAAATATAGAACATGCCGACACCGAGGCCGTACATGCTGGTGGTAAGCCCGAGATCGGCATTCATTTGCAGCGCAGCGATAGAGATATTAGTTTTATCGAGATTAGCGACAAAATAACAGATCACGATAAACGGGATGATGCGCTTATTTAATTGACTCAACGTAGAACCAGAAACATCGGAACTTATCATATCCACCTCGTCACGCAGCATTACGCCACTCCGCGCCGGCAGACGGGCGCAAGGGCAGCGATGTCATGAATGATCTGTTTCGCTTGCTAAGCAATAAATGAAGTGCAGCCGAAAAATAAAAATCATTTTATTTCGGCCACACGGCAGCATTAACTATGCCGATAGTGATATTGCACATGAGCGATATAAATCGTCATGAGTAAGCAGTGTAGTACAATCTATTTTGATTGTACTACAATAGAGATCACAGATTGGACGATTGGCAGGCGTTAAACGATCGCGGCGTAATCACCGGTACCCTCCGGCCAGGGTGTGAGCAGATCGAAGCCGGTATCCGTGACGGCGACAGTGTGCTCCCACTGCGCGGACAGGGAGCGATCTTTGGTCACCACCGTCCAGCCATCGGACAGTACGCTGGTGCCCGCTTTGCCGGCGTTAATCATGGGCTCAATGGTAAAAATCATGCCAGCCTGCAGCGCCAGCCCCTGGCCCGGCGTGCCGTAATGCAGGATTTGTGGATCGCCGTGGTAGATCTCGCCAACGCCGTGACCGCAATACTCGCGTACCACGGAAAACCCGGCCTTTTCAGCGACCTGCTGAATAGCCGCACCGATATCGCCCAGCGTTGCTCCGGGTTTCACCACCCGAATGCCTGCCACCATTGATTCATACGTCACGTCAACCAGGCGCTTAGCGCGTACCGAAGGCTGACCGACGAAATACATGCGGCTGGTGTCGCCGTACCAGCCGTCTTTGATGATCGCCACATCGATATTAACGATGTTACCGTCTTTGAGCTTTTTCTCGCCCGGAATACCGTGGCACACCACGTGATTGACCGAGGTGCAAACGGTACGGGTGTAACCCTGATAGCCAATGTTAGCCGGAATGACCTTTAGCTCATTGACAATATAGTCGTGACAGCGGCGATCCAGTTCATCGGTGGTAACGCCGGGTTTCACCCAGGGCGCGATCATCTCCAGGACTTTGGCGGCGGCGTGACCGGCGGCGCGCGCCCGTTCAATTTCTTCAGCGGTATGCAGTTTAATACTCATTGCGCGATTCCCTGCGGAATAAAGGAAGGTTGGTCAAGCAGCTGCGCCAGTTCAGCGCCGCCATCACGTTCGACCCGCATCAGCAGGCGTGTCAGTTCCTGATGGCTGAGCTGCGGATAAAGTTCGGCCAGCATGCCGATTTTCATCCAGTGCTCCGCCTGCGCGTTGATCGAACGACTGAGCGCCGTGCTGGCGATGCGCAGATTCTCATGCATTAAATCCGAAATTTTGACGATACCCATGACTGGCCTTTATATGAAACGTATATGCTATGTATATAGCATATCCACAACGGCATGATTTGCAAGTTCAGATTTTCAGCTGTGCGTTAATTTGCGAAATTTGTCAGAAAATCAAATACATTGTTTAGACCACTACGTTCTCGTCTCCACGCGGACCGGGATACTTTTTGGTCATAGAAAGATTTTTATGACCGGGCAGCCGCTGCGATTCTCGTGAAGAGAAATGAGGTGATACGAAAACGGCACGGCTTTTGCTTGACTCACTTTTTGGCATCAAAGGGTGGGGGAGCAATGGATGACGCACTGAGTTGGTTACAGGCCTCAAGGCAAAGCGATATTGCCAGCCTGCAACGCCTTCGCCAGACCGGCAAACTCATTACCACCGTCAGCGAGCTGGTGCATCAGCTTCAGCGCGAGCGGGGGGCGAGCAATCTGTGGATATGTTCAGAAGGCAGGCTTTACGGCGAGCAGCGGCTCGCCAGTGAGCAGGATGTGACGCGCTGCCAACGGGATTTTTGCCAGGCCTTACCCAGGGTTGAAGCCCAGCCGGGATACAGCCGCTTCTGCAACCTGATCGCCGCCGCGCTGCAGGCCCTGGCCGGATTACCGGCGTTGCGCCAGCAGATTACGCAACAGCAGATCGCGCACGCGCAGGCCGTTGCGGCGTTCAGTACCATTATCCGTAGCTTACTGAACCTGGTTTTTGAGGCCGCCGACACCGCCAGCCATCCTGACATTACCCGCGCGCTCATTGCGCTGTTCAGCTTTATGCAGGGCAAAGAGCTGACGGGACAGGAACGCGCCCTGGGAGCGGCCGGCTTTGCTGCCGGACAATTCAGCGCGGAGCAGCGCAGCGCCATGGTGGCCTTAATTGAAGCACAGGAACAAAGCTTTTCGACCTTCCAGCAGTTTGCCGATGAGGCGGTTTTACACCACTGGCAGCCGCTGGCGCAGGCCAGTCGTGAAATTGAACGACTGCGACGCATTGCCTGTACCGACGGTCGGCGGGACGACAGTGGCGCGCTGCACTGGTTTTCGCTGCTGTCACAGCGCATCGACCAAATGAAATTGCTGGAGGATCGGCTGTCAGCCACGCTGATGTTGCGCTGCCGCGAGGCGATCGCACTGGCACAGCATCAGGCAGCTGAACCTCTGCATGTGGCGCAGTCGGGCTGCGATTTTACATTATATGTCTCCGGGGTGGACTGGCTGCCCACCGAGTCCGGTGCGCTGAACAGCGACGGGCTGGCACCCCAGCTGGGTCGTTCACTGCTGTCGTTGATCGCGGAGCAGTCTCAGCGTTTACAGCATCAGGCCAATGAGCTGGCCACCCTGCGCGCCACGCTGGAAGAGCGCAAACTGCTCGACCAGGCCAAAACCTGGCTGATGCAGCAGCATGGGCTGAGTGAAGAGCACGCCTGGCAACGGCTGCGTAAAAGCGCGATGGATCAGAATAAACGGCTACCGGAAATCGCCCAGGCGATCGTCACGGTGGCAGCCACAATGAAGAGATAACTCTAAAGCGTTAGCTGCACAATGCTTGTGCGTGGTCTGCGTCACAAACGTGCAAAATCGGTTAAAAAACCAGCCCGGCGAAAGCCCTGATCGCCACGCGCAGGGCCGTTTCAAAGCTGGCATGCAGTTTGCTTTACCCTATTAAGTGTATGCATTTGCTTTGCCAACGGCGGTAAAGCGAGTGCTTTTGGATAAAGGCGTCCATCTCCCTGTGAAAGCAGTGGAGAGGACGCCTTTTTTTATTTCCTGAGGGTGGCAAAAAATGAGCAAATCGCCAGTTTCACTGTCTCGACGTCAACTGCTGTTATCCAGCGCCGCCGCTGGCGGGCTGTGGCTGTTGCCGGGATTGCGCAACGCCGTATGGGCGGCGGGTTCCGATGCGCCAGAAAAAGCCACCGTGCGGGTGGGATTTATTCCACTGACCGACTGTGCGCCGGTCGTCATGGCCTCGGTGAAAGGCTTCGACAAAAAATATGGTCTGACGCTACAGCCCAGTAAAGAAGCCAGTTGGGCAGCCGTCCGCGACAAACTGATCTCCGGTGAGCTCGATGCGGCACACGTCCTGTACAGCATGATCTATGGCCTGCAACTGGGCGTTGCCGGCCCTCAGCATGCGATGGCGAACCTGATGACGCTCAATAACAATGGCCAGGCAATCTCCCTGTCGAACCAGCTTAAAGCGCAAAAGGTCACCGATGCCGCCAGCCTGAAAAAGACCATCGACAGCAAGGCCAAAGGCAGTCTCACCTTTGCGCATACCTTTCCGACCAGTACCCACGCGATGTGGCTCTACTACTGGCTGGCGAATGCCGGTATCAATCCATTTGATGACGTGCGCACTGTCGTCGTGCCGCCGCCGCAGATGGTGATGAATATGAAGATTGGCAATATGAGCGGCTTCTGTGTGGGCGAGCCGTGGAATCAGCGCGCCATCAGTGATGATATTGGTTTTACCGTCGCTACCAGTCAGCAGATTTGGCCCGATCACCCCGAAAAAATTCTTGGCACCCGCGCCGCGTGGGTGAAAGAAAACCCCAATACGGCGCGCGCGCTGACGGCGGCTGTCCTGGAGGCGGCACGCTGGATCGATGCCTCCGATGATAACCGCCGCGAAACGGCGCAGGTGCTGGCCGGACGCGCCTGGATCAACACCAAACCTGAGATTCTGCAGGGTCGCATGCTCGGCCAGTACGAAAACGGGCTGGGACACAAATGGCAAGACCCGCATGCGATGCGCTTCTTCCATGACGGCAGCGTCAGTTTCCCGTATCTGTCCGATGGCATGTGGTTCCTCACCCAGCTTAAGCGCTGGGGAATGCTGACCGAGGATCCGGACTATCTGGGCGTCGCAAAGCAGATCAACCGAATTGATATCTACAAACAGGCAGCGAGCGCCGTCGGCAACATCACGTTGCCCGGCAGTGAGATGCGCAGCAGCACCCTGATCGACGGCAAGGTGTGGGATGGCACGAATCCTGCCGTTTACGCCGCCAGCTTTGCCATTAACCACAAAGAGAGGTCGTGATGAAAAGCCAGACTCGCTCCCTGACGCAGCCTGAGACGCTGCCCACCCGGGCCACGGTGGTGCCCCTTCAGGTCACGCCAAAAAAGATGCGCTCGCCTGCGCGCCTGCGTCCGTTTTTGCAGCGTGCCATTCCCGCGCTGTGCGGTGTGATGCTTCTGCTTCTGATCTGGCAGATCGCGGCCCTTTCCAGCAAAGGCTTTCCCGGCCCGTACGCCACCTGGGAAGCGGCGAAAATCCTGTTCGCCGATCCGTTCTATAACAACGGCCCTAACGATCAGGGCATCGGCTGGAATGTGCTGGCCTCGCTGCAGCGCGTCGCTATCGGCTTTGGCCTGGCCGCGCTGGTGGGGATTCCCGCAGGCTTTCTGCTGGGGCGTTTTGCCTTTGTGGCACGCATGTTCAATCCGGTTATCGCGCTACTGCGTCCGGTCAGCCCGCTGGCCTGGCTGCCTATCGGCCTGCTGCTGTTCCAGCGCGCCGAACCGGCCTCCAGCTGGACCATTTTTATCTGTTCTATCTGGCCGATGATTATTAATACCGCAGAAGGTGTACAGCGCATTCCACAGGATTACCTCAATGTGGCGCGCGTGCTGCAACTGTCGGAATGGACCATCCTGCGCCGCATCCTGTTTCCCGCCGTTCTGCCTGCGGTGCTGACCGGGGTCCGCCTGTCGATTGGTATCGCCTGGCTGGTGATCGTGGCTGCCGAAATGCTGACGGGAGGCCTGGGGATCGGCTTCTGGATCTGGAACGAATGGAACAACCTCAATGTTGAAAACATCCTGATTGCCATTTTGCTGATTGGCGTCGTCGGCCTGCTACTGGAGCAGGGACTGATGCTGCTGGCGCGTCGCTTTAGCTGGGATAAATAAGGGGAACACTATGCAACCTATCATTCGTGTACAGCAGGTCAGCCAGCGTTTTACCACTTCCGGCGGCGATTTTCTGGCGCTCGATAATGTCAGCTTTGATATTCATCAGGGGGAAACCCTGAGCCTGATCGGCCACTCCGGCTGTGGTAAATCCACGCTGCTCAACCTGATCGCCGGTTTAACCCGACCTACCAGCGGCGTCCTGTTATGCGATAACCGCGAAGTCACCGGCCCCGGCCCTGAGCGCGCCGTTGTGTTTCAAAACCACTCGCTGTTGCCCTGGCTGACGGCGTATCAGAACGTTGAGCTGGCGGTAGAGCAGGTGTTTAAAGGCAAGATGAACAAGGCGGAAATGCGTGACTGGATCGAGCACAACCTGAACCAGGTGCAAATGAGTCATGCCATGCATAAACGCCCCGGCGAGATCTCCGGCGGCATGAAGCAGCGTGTCGGTATCGCCCGCGCGCTGGCAATGAAACCTCGCGTGCTGCTGCTCGACGAACCCTTCGGTGCGCTGGATGCCTTAACGCGCGCGCATCTGCAGGACAGCGTCATGCGCATCCAGCAGGCGCTGAACACCACCATCGTCCTGATTACCCATGATGTGGATGAAGCCGTGTTGCTGTCCGATCGGGTACTGATGATGACCAACGGTCCGGCGGCGCAGGTGGGCGATATCCTGACGATCGACCTGGTCCGGCCGCGTTCACGCGTGGCGCTGGCGGATGACGTGCGTTATCACCAGCTGCGCCAGAAAGTGCTGCATTTTCTCTACGAAAAACAGACTTCGGCGGCATAAGGACGACACCATGAGACAACGGCTGCTGGTTGCGGGTAACGGGATGGCGGGCATGCACATGGTAGAAACTCTGTTGCAGCTGGCGCCGATGCGTTACGACATCACTGTGATTGGCCGTGAGCCGCACGGCAACTATAACCGTGTGCTGTTGTCGCCGCTGCTGGCCGGAGAAACCACCGTTGAGCAAACGCTGATCCACGACCCTGACTGGTATCACCGTCACGGCATAGCATTGCGGGTGGGAGAGACGGTGGAACAGGTGAATATTGCTGAGCGGACCTTACGCACCGACCAGCGCCTGCTGCACTGGGACCGCCTGGTACTGGCGACCGGATCGCAGCCCTGCAGGCCGTCTGTTCCAGGCAGCGACCTGCCGCATGTCAGCACGTTTCGCACGCTGCAGGATGTGAACACTTTGCTGGCCGGGCACGGTCCGGTAGTGGTGGTCGGTGGGGGCTATCTGGGTATTGAAGCCGCCGCCGGACTTCAGGCGCAGGGACGTCAGGTCACGCTGATTCATCGTCAGTCACGTTTGCTGGACAGACAGCTGGATATCAGGGCAGGGGAATTACTGCTGGCTCAGCTCCGGGCGCGCGGCATTCGCTGTGAACTGAATGCCAGCCTTGCGGCGATCCGCACGGATAGCGTGATCCTCCACGATGGCCGTGTGCTGGCGGCGCAGCAGGTGGTGATGGCCATTGGTGTCCAGCCGGCGATCGCCCTGGCGCAGGCCGCCGGTATTCCCTGTCAGCGCGGCATTCTGGTGGATCGCCAGTTGCGCACTGCGCACGCCGGAATTTATGCCGTAGGCGAATGTTGTGAAATCAGCGGCGAGACCTTCGGTCTGGTCGCGCCCTGTCTGGCCCAGGCAAAGATTCTGGCGGCGCAACTGGCCGATCGGCCTCAGGGAGATTTCTACAGTGCGGCCACGGGCACCCGTCTCAAAGTCAGCGGCATTTCCCTGTTTAGCGCTGGTGACGTTCGCGAAGCCCCGTCTGTCACCAGTTTTGACCCGATCGCCGGGCACTATCGCCGCCTGTTCCTCAAAGACGGCCGACTGAACGGCGTGCTGCTGTATGGCGACTGCCAGCAAAGTGGCGCGCTGCTGAACCAACTCCATAATGCCGGACCGGTTTCTGTGAATACGCTGTTCGGCCTTGATGAACCTGAAACGCAGCCGCTGGCTGCAGGAAACCCTGTGATGAGCCAAACGAAACCTGTATTAGCCGTGGTGGGTCACGGCATGGTCAGCCACCATTTTCTGGAGCAGCTGGTCGCCCGTAACCTGCATCAGCATTATCACATTGTGGTCTACGGCGAAGAGCGCTATCAGGCTTACGATCGGGTTCACCTTTCTGAGTATTTCACCGGTAAAACGGCAACAGAGTTGTCGCTGGTGAGCGAGGATTTTTTTGCCCGGAACGCAATTGAACTGCGCAGCGATTGCCGGGTAGAGGCGATCGATCGCCAGCAGCGCAGCCTGCGTGACAGCGCGGGACGTGAGCTGGCCTGGGATAAGCTGGTGTTGGCCACCGGCTCCCGCGCCTTTGTACCACCGGTACCCGGCCATGACGCCGGGCGCTGCTTTGTCTACCGCACGCTGGACGATCTGGATGCCATCGCAGCTTGTGCCCGCCAGAGTCAGCGCGGCGTGGTGATCGGCGGCGGGCTGCTGGGGCTGGAAGCCGCCAATGCGCTGAAGCAGCTGGGGCTGGAGACGTACGTGGTTGAGTTTGCGCCGCGCCTGATGGCCGTGCAGCTGGACGACGGCGGGGCGCTGATGCTGCGGCAAAAGATCGACTCGCTGGGCGTGACGGTGCATACCTCGAAGCAGACCGAACAGATTGCCACCCAGCCTGACGGCAGTCTGGTGCTGCACTTTGCCGATGGCGGCGAGCTGACCACCGATCTGGTGCTGTTCTCTGCCGGTATCCGCCCGCGTGATGAGCTGGCCCGGAGCGCCGACATCAGCGTGGGGCCGCGCGGCGGCATTACCATCAATGATCAATGCCAGACGAGTGACAGCGACATTTATGCTATCGGCGAATGCGCGTTGTGGAACGGGCAGATTTTTGGCCTGGTAGCGCCTGGCTACCAGATGGCGCGTGTGCTGGCCGGGCATCTGGCGGCCGAACCGGCGCAGTTCACCGGTGCCGACATGAGCACTAAACTGAAGCTGCTGGGCGTAGAAGTCGCCTCCTTTGGCGATGCGCACGGCAAAACGCCGGGCAGCCTGAGCTACCACTGGGCCAACGGGCCAAAAGGCATTTACAAGAAGATCGTGGTTAGCGCCGACAATGCACGACTGCTGGGCGGCGTGCTGGTGGGAGACAGCAGCGACTATGCCACGCTCCTGCAAATGATGTTAAACGCCATGCCGCTGCCGACGGCAGCGGAAGCGCTGATTTTGCCTGCGTTGAATGGCGCGCCGGCCAAAGGGTTGGGCGTCGCTGCGCTGCCGGACAGTGCCCAGGTGTGTTCCTGCCATAACGTCAGTAAAGGCGATATCTGCCATGCGGTGCAGAGTGGCTGTGGCGATATGGCCAGTATAAAAAGCTGCACTAAAGCCGCAACAGGCTGTGGCGGCTGCGCCGCGCTGGTAAAACAGGTGATGGAGCTTCAGCTGGAAAACCTGGGCGTCGCTGTTAAAAAAGACATCTGTGAGCACTTCGCCTATTCCCGTCAGGAGCTGTATCACCTGATCCGTATTAATGGCATCAAAACCTTTGACGATCTGCTGGCCAGCCACGGACGGGGTTGTGGTTGCGAGGTATGCAAACCGCTGGTGGGGTCGCTACTGGCCTCGTGCTGGAACGATTACCTGCTGAAAACGGCACATTTACCGTTACAGGACACGAATGACCGTTACTTTGCCAATATCCAGAAAGATGGCACCTATTCGGTCGTACCGCGCGTGCCGGGGGGCGAGATCACGCCACAGGGCCTGATTGCCATCGGCGAAGTGGCCGTGCGTTACGATCTCTATACCAAAATTACCGGCGGCCAGCGTATCGATCTGTTTGGTGCGCGGCTGGACCAGCTGCCTGCTATCTGGGAAACCCTGCTGGAAGCCGGTTTTGAAACCGGTCATGCCTACGGAAAATCCCTGCGTACGGTGAAATCCTGCGTCGGCTCGACCTGGTGCCGTTATGGCGTGCAGGATTCTACCGCCTTCGCCATCGCGCTGGAGAACCGGTATAAGGGTCTGCGCGCACCGCATAAGATCAAGATGGCGGTGTCCGGCTGCACCCGCGAATGTGCGGAAGCACAAAGTAAAGATATCGGGGTCATCGCCACGGAAAACGGCTGGAACCTGTACGTCTGCGGCAATGGCGGCATGAAGCCGCGCCATGCGGAACTGTTTGCCAGCGATCTGGACGATGACACGCTAATCCAGTACGTCGACCGGATTCTGATGTTCTACGTGCGCACGGCGGATCGCCTGCAGCGTACCAGCGTCTGGATGGATAACATGGAGGGCGGGCTGGACTACCTGCGTGAGGTGGTGATTCATGACAGCCTGGGGATCGCCGCCACGCTGGAACAGGAAATGCAACAGGTGGTGGACACCTGGCAATGCGAATGGCAGACCACGCTGGCCGATCCCTCGCGACGTGCGCTGTTTACCGCCACAGTGAACAGCGATCAGCCGGATGAAACGCTGCACTATGCACGCGTGCGCGGACAGCGCCAGCCACACAAGGCTAGTGGTATTCCCCTGATGCATCTGCCCGCCGAACCCTGGAGCGAAATCTGCCCACTGGAGGCCATTCCGCCAGAGGCCGGCATCGGAGCCCGTCTTGGCAGCGTCCGTATTGCCTTATTCCGCATGGGTGATGACTGTTATGCGCTGGAGGATCGTGAGCCGGGCAGCGAAGCCAGCGTACTGTCACGCGGTATCCTTGGTGATGTTGCGGGGGAGCCGGTGGTGATCTCGCCGCTTTACAAACAGCGTGTACGCCTGCGTGACGGACAGAGCCTTGATAATCCCCAGCATCAGCTGCGTTGCTGGCCGGTTAAACTGGAGGACGGCCAGGTCTGGGTCGCAAACCGTCCGCTTAACCTGATGGCGCAGGCATCATGAAAACTACCTGCGCTTATTGCGGGGTGGGCTGCGGCGTCGAGGTCACGCAGCCGCAGAGCGCGTCGCCTCAGGTCAGTGGCGATACCCGTCATCCGGCGAATGCCGGGCGGCTATGCGTAAAGGGCGCGGCACTGGGCGAAACCCTGACACAGGCCGGACGGTTGCTGCATCCTCAGCTTCATCACCAGCGGGTCAGCATGGAGACGGCACTGGATGCCGCGGCTGATGGTTTGCGCAGGATTATCGATGCGCATGGCCCGGAGGCGGTGGCTTTCTACGGTTCCGGCCAGTTGCTCACGGAAGATTACTATGTGGCGAACAAGCTGATGAAAGGCTTTCTCGGCGTCGCCAACATCGATACCAATTCGCGCCTGTGTATGGCCTCCGCGGTGACAGGCTATAAACGGGCATTTGGGGCGGATGCCGTACCGTGCTGTTACGAGGATCTGGATGAGGCCGAGGTAGTCATTCTTGTCGGCTCGAATGCTGCCTGGGCCCATCCGGTGCTGTTTCAGCGCCTGAAACAGGCAAAAGTGCAGCGCCCTGAGATGCAGGTTGTGGTTATCGATCCGCGCCGCACGGCCAGTTGTGAATTCGCCGATCTGCATTTACCGCTCCGGCCGGGCAGCGATCCGGCCCTGTTCTCGGGCCTGCTGCACTGGCTGGAACAGCATGACGGCATTGACGTCACGATGCTGCCGCATCTGGACGGTGTAGACACAACCTTACGGGCCGCGCGGCAGTGGGATGGTGCGGCGGTGGCAGCCCATTGTGATATCAGCCATGAAGCGATCGCCGCGTTCTACGGGTTGTTTACCCGGCATGAGCGCGTACTGACCTTATGGTGCATGGGCATTAACCAGTCACAAAGCGGCAGTGACAACAACAATGCTATTCTCAATGCGCACCTGCTGAGCGGCAAGATTGGCCGACCCGGCTGCGGCCCGTTTTCGCTGACCGGACAGCCGAATGCGATGGGCGGGCGGGAAGTAGGGGGGCTGGCCAACCAACTGGCGGCGCATATGAGTTTCACCGCAGAAGATTGCGACCGTTTACAGCGTTTCTGGCGCAGTCCGCGTATGGCGCGTGAGCCCGGCCTGACGGCGGTTGATCTGTTTGACGCCATTGACCGTGGAGCAATCAAAGCTGTGTGGATTATGGGCACCAATCCGGCGGTTTCGATGCCAGAAGGCAATCGCATTGCCCGGGCGCTGGCTGCCTGTCCGCTGGTAATTGTGTCAGACGTGCTGGCGCAAACGGATACCACCGCCTTTGCGCATATTTTGCTACCCGCGCAGGGCTGGGGGGAAAAGAACGGCACCGTGACCAATTCTGAACGCCGGATTTCCCGTCAGCGCGCGTTTATGCCTCCGGCCGGAGAAGCTAAACCGGACTGGTGGTTACTCGCGCAGGTCGCCCAGCGTCTGGGCTTTCATGAAGGCTTTACCTGGACGCATCCGGCAGCCATCTTCCGCGAGCATGCGGCGTTGTCGGGGTTTGAGAACAACGGCCAGCGCGCCTTTGATATCAGCGGTCTGGCCGGTATGAGCGACGCACAGTGGGATGCGATGAAGCCGGTACAGTGGCCAATCAACGCTCGTTATCCCGAGGGCTGCGCCCGGCTGTTTAGCGACCGGCACTTTTACCATCCTGATGGTAAAGCCCGCCTGTTGCCACCGGCCACGCCGCAGCCAGTGGTGTGCGAAACGGCTTACCCGTTATTAATGAACAGCGGACGGATCCGCGATCAGTGGCACACCATGACGCGTACCGGCCTGGTTCCCCGGCTCATGCAGCATTGTGATGAGCCATTTGCAGCCCTGCATCCGCAGGACGCACAACGCTATGGCCTGTGCGCGGGCGCACTGGCACGGGTGCAGTCCGACGCGGGCTGGGTGACGGTGCGTGTGACGCTGGACAGCGGTCTGCGGCGCGGTGAGATCTTTGTCCCTATGCACTGGAACCGACAGTTCAGCCTGCAGGGCACGGTTGGCGGACTGGTGGCTTCAACCCGCTGTCCAGTCTCGGCACAGCCTGCATTTAAACAAACCGCTGTGCGTATCCACCCGCTCAACGCCAGCTGGCAGGGCTGGCTCTGGCAGCGCGACGCAAGCCCGCCTGATGCGCTGCGCTACTGGGCGCGAACACCCTATGAGGGCGTGCAACGCTTTAGCGTGGCTGGAGACGGTTCACCAGAACAGTGGCTCATGGCAACGATCCCGCTGGCCGGGCTGCAACTGCAAACCGCTCATGCGGCGGAACCGCATTACCGCCTGCTGGCCTGGCGTAACGGTGAGCTGCACCTGGTCTTTTATGCAGGCGCGTCTTTACCCGAGATCAATCATGACTGGGTTGCGCAGGCTTTTCGCCAGGCACCTGTGAATGCGGCGGACCGGCATGCTCTGCTGGCGGGACAATCGGCACAACGTGCCGTGGCTGGCCGGACGATCTGTAGCTGCTTTGGCGTTGGGGAAAACACCATCTTACAGGCGATTAAACAGGGCTGTCACAGCACTCAGGCACTGGGTAACGCACTCAACTGTGGTACCAACTGCGGCTCCTGCCTGCCGGAGCTAAAACACCTTTTGCTTTCCGTTGCTGTACCGGAGGAAGAATGATGATTGCGATCAACCCTTTAGATAAACTGCTGGCGCCGGACAACGCGTCCAGCCCTGGCAAAGTCTGGCTGGTAGGGGCCGGACCGGGGGATGTGGATCTACTGACAGTCAAGGCGCTGCGCCTGCTGCAACGTGCGGATGTCGTGGTCTATGATCGCCTGGTCAGCGAAGCGGTGATGGCGGAAGTCGCCAGCAGTGCACTCTGTATCGACGTGGGTAAACAGCCGGGTCATCACGGCCTGAAGCAGACTCAGATTAATCAACTGCTGGTGGACCTGGCTGCCAGCGGGCGCAATGTCGTGCGTTTAAAAGGCGGCGATCCCTTTATCTTTGGCCGTGGCGGTGAAGAGATGGTCAGCCTGCAGCAGGCGAATATTGTCTGCGAAGTGGTGCCCGGTATTACCGCCGCAGTGGGCTGTGCGGCTGCCAGCGGCATTCCGCTGACGCACCGTGACTGTGCCCAGTCATTGCGCTTTATCACCGGACACGGGCGCAGCGGCGAACCGCAGCTGGATGCGGCGGCGCTGACCGCGACCAATCAGACGCTGGTGTTTTACATGGGATTAAGCTGGAGCAGCGTGATTAGCGCCCGGTTACGGGAATATGGCCGCAGCGAGGCGACGCCGGTGGCGATCATTGAAAACGGTACGCGTCAGAACCAGCGGGTGCTGATTACCACGCTGGCCGGGTTGCCTGAAACTGTTGAACAGCAAAAACCGGTGTCGCCGTCGTTACTGATTGTGGGCGATGTGGTGCGCTATTACCGTGCCGATCGAGTTGCAACGCATGGGTGTGAATTGGAGTTAAGTGATATTGCAGCGCACTGATGCTCACCGTGCCGAAGGAAGGGACACGGTTTCTACGGCTGGGGGTGAGACGGTCGTAAAAAGCATTATCTGCGAATCTGTAGTGACAGCCCCTATCATAAGTGCCTTTCGCATAAAACTTATTCCTGTCAGTTACCTCACTCAGACATTTTTCTTAAGATTTTACCCTAAATAAACGCTATCGCTGCATTACAAAACCGGCAATCTGTCGGACACTGAGGCCCGTTTGCATGGTATCCAGAACGCTTCATCACAACCTGACATTGACCACTGCCAGTCGCGCCATACTTTTTTCTTCTCAGTCCAGGTAAACTTTATTCTGGCTGGTATAGGCTGGCCGAAATCTGTCCGAATAGAGGCCGAAAAAATTCTAACTGTCTGATTATAAAGAGATGCTTTGATTAGTATTGCTACCATTCATAAGCTGGTGGTTAGCGCATATCTCTTTGAATTTACTAGATTAAATGTGCGTTTTTTAACAAATATGATATGTATATAGCATATCCACAACGGCATGATTTGCAAGGTCAGATTTTCAGCTGTACGTAAATTTGCGGAATTTGTCCGTAATTGCCTATGCCTCATACCAGTACGTACTCATCGCCACGGGGGTCAGGATACTTCGGTGTCATGGAGAGATTAACCGCTGTGTAAACACCTCATCCTAATGCGCTTCATATAACCTTCCCGATAAACTGCGGATCTCATGGAAAGTGGGCGGGTTGTCCGCCTCATCCAGACCGCAGCGGGTTCGCGCGCGTAAATGCCTGCGTCAGATTTTCCGGGCGTACCGGACCGGGTCTCCGCTCTGCTACTACCCCAGAATTACCTGAAAATAAATTTGTTATGTTTGACGGGTGGCAGCCTTCAGCAACGTTTAGTGACACCGCCAATCGTATAGATATTAAGATTTCAGCTGCACCTGACAGGCTGCAGCTGGCTGATTTCGTGAATTACTGGAAAGCAGAAAGCGTGGCGTACTACCAGAGTCAGTGGGAATTGAAACTGGCACGCTATATTGAAAAGGGGCGCAAACACCTTTCCTCTAAGCGCTCCAGAGAAAGACGAGACTGCATGCTGGTATCTGGGATGGATTATGAAATACCTGAAGGGTTCAGGGGAGGGTAGGGGAGCTTTACAGATTCATCTGCTGATTTTGGAAACTTTTGGGTGTCAGTCTGGCCAGTGCAGGCGCCGGCAGAAATGCTCACCGTCCTCGCTGCCATCAATGCCGGTCAGGTCCAGGGACATTTCGTCAATGGAATACTGCTCAGCGCGGGGCGTAGCTCTTCCGGGGTGGTCATTATGCGCTGCGACATACTTTGGCGTAAGTGCAATGGATAATCTATTTAAATTTCAAAAGCATTTGAGAGTCGATACATTGTCTACTGAGGTGTCACTTAATTTCATTTATCCAGTCTGCAAATGCGCTTACGGCAGGGGAAAGGAATTTCTGATGTGGGTAAAGTAAGTTGACCGGGACTGATGACGGCTGCCAGTCGGCCAGCACTTCAACCAGCGCTCCCTTCTGAAGGTGCTCTGATACAACGCTCTCAGCAAGCTGGGCAAGCCAGAAACCTTCCAGACACATTTTTATATAGAGTCCCGTCTCGTTAACGGCTGCCTGACCGCTGACCGATACAGAAAGCGCTTCCGTCCCCTGGACAAAACGTAACTCGCTGGTACGCCGGGCCTGCCCGGAAAAGTAGTGTATAGCCCGATGATTTGATAAATCTCCAGGAGAACGGGGGATCCCGTACTCCCTGAGATAGTCCGGAGAGGCGCAGGTTATCCAGCGGAACTTCCCCAGTGGACGGGCAACAAGCGTGGAGTTTAGTAGCTCACCTGTTCTGATCACGCAGTCGACTCCCTCCTGTACGAGATCGACCTGCCGGTCACTCACGCCTATCATCAGGTAAATATCCGGTCAACCACCATGACGTCGCCGTCGCAGAGGCCCAGGTCCCGCATGCTGTTGCCGCTGGCGCGCACGAAGAAGGTTGATGCACGCCGGCGGATGCACAGTTCGTTCAGATCAAGTTCTTTCTCGACGTAATCCTGCGCAGGGGCGGGAAAGCCGGCGGCGCACGGATCGGCATAAAGCGGCACCCGGACCCGGGGCGTAAAAATGGGTGGCCAGAGGAGCGTCAGGCCGGCGGTACAGCTACTGGGTTCATGATCTGATGCCCTTGCCATGCTGCAGTGTGACTGCGAAAGAGCTGAGTAAATCGCGCATAAAATTCCTCCTGTTATTTTACTGTTCATGCATACAGTATTGTTGGGGCGGAATTATCTGGCAAGAGGGATTGAAACGGTTGGTGCAGAAGCGAAGCCATCTGACTGACTCGCCGGGAGATTTTTTATTAAGGTCAGCATGGCAGATACAGAACGGCGCCACTATGCTCAGCTCAGGGCCGGGAGACATGGAGAGCCGGGCTGTATCTTTAGAGCCCGGCTCTTTGTGGCCGGGCAGGTTTTGTTAAAATCCAGAATTAAGCGTAATCTGCGTTATCGGTTCATTCCGGCGTAGGTGAATGACGCTCTTTCGACACGACCGCTGCTCCTTGCGTAAACGCTGTGTTATAACAGGCAATAAAAGGTTTGTTATCTATTAAAAGGATAGTTTGGTTTAATATCGCAATAGTTAACTGTTGGGAAGCCTTCTACCATTTTTACTCCAATATCTTTTTCAAAGGAAAGATAGGCAGTATGAGGTTTTTTTCTCAAAACATTAGCAACGAGTTCGATAAAGTGCGTTTTGTTTCCATTTTGCGGAAATTCCTCAAATACTTCTTCAAAGAATGACAAGGGGAAAATATTTGCATTCATCCCCCCATCCATAAAAGCACCTAAATGGACAAGCGCAATCTCTGGCCTTTTTCGTTCCGGCAATTCCATTGTTGCATGTAAAGCGATTGCATCCCAGATAACTTCTGCTTTTTCCTCAGGGAATTTGTTATCGACTAAGTACTGCCGTGCCGCATCAGCTCCATCCAGTTCGAATCTGGCATCTTTGATGAACTTTTCGGTAAGCCCCAGGTCGTGCATTATACAACCTAAATAAAGCATTTCTTCATCAAAAGCTTTACCAAGTTTTTTTCCAATAGAAGCTGCGAATAAATATGTTCTTACAACATGATTGAAAAGGGGAGCTGATGAGCATGAAGCAACAAGCTCAGTAGCCCCATCAGTGAAGCGTGTATGGGGTATAGTAACCCCTGCCAATGTTGCTGGCAATTCGCCGTTAAATCTGGAAAGAGGTATGGCTTGGGTAGTCTTACCCATTGCTTTGAACATTGGCGCAGATGCACACAGCACACAACAACATGATGAAATAAATTCTCTACGATTCATAAAAGATCTTCATATCCACTAATTAAAGAGTCAGGAATGCATTGTTTTGCTAATTTTTCTGGCAGCATTTTCTAAAATATGCAAACGCTCGCTTACTCTTGTGGCTGATGCTTCTTTTAGTTTGGCAGCAATCCAGGCTGGGGCTGTCTCAGGACGTCCAGCTTCATAGGGGGGATGTGGTGCATATTCCAGCCCCAGCTGAACTTGCATGGCTGCATCTTCACCGCAAAGCTCTCCAATCAATACCAGAGCAAAATCAATACCTGCGGTAACGCCTCCACCCGTTATGACATCTCCATCTTTTACCACTCGGCCTTCGTCCGGTATCGCGCCAAACAAGCTGAGCTGATCACGCCATGCCCAATGGCAGGCTGCTCTCTTTCCTGAGAGTAAACCGGCAGCGCCGAGTATTAATGAACCAGAACAAACAGAGGTTATATAAGATGCTGTATGAGCCAGTTTTACTATTGATTCCATATATCTATCGTTCTCAATAGCATCCGTACTTCCACTTCCACCTGGAACACACAGTATGTCACATTCTTTCTCATACATGAGATCCCTGAGCCCTGTGAAATGCATGCCGTCAGCATAAACATTTTCACCGTCTACTGATGCGAGAATTGTTTCGAACTGAGGTGTACGGGAAAAGAACTGGTAAGGACCGGTGAAATCAAGCTGCGTTACGCCGTTATAGATTGGAATCAATACTTTGAAGAAATTAGACATGATGAATCCCTAAGATTGTAATGGCCTGAAATGAGCCTACCATCTATAGTGGTGGCCAAAATGACATTAATCATTCAAAAAAGGACATTATGAACATAGGTTTTTACATCTTTGATGATTTTCAACTTTTAGATCTTAGTGGGCCATTGGCTGCTTTTCAGTTCGTGAGCTTCACGGGGCATCATATTGTTTATAAACAACATGTTTTATCCATGAGGGGTGGTGCTGTTACGTGTACAGCTGGATTCTCAATTGAATCTCAAAAACTCTACCCGGAGCAATCCTTCGATTTACTGTTGGTTGTAGGAGGTCAGGGAGGCCGGAATATCTCAAGAGATAGCCAGGAAGGTAGAGCGCTGAAGAAAGCCTGCCTATCCAGTAAAAGTTTTGGCAGTATCTGCACAGGAGCTTTTGTCCTCGCTGAGTTGGGTCTTCTGGATGGGAAAACCGCTACTACTCACTGGAAATATAGGCATATTTTTAGTGATTTATACCCTGATGTAGTACTATCCACTGATGCTCTGTTCGTGAAAGATGGTGGCGTTTGGACATCAGCAGGAATATCCAGCGGTATCGATCTCGCGCTTGCGATAATTGAGGATAATCTTGGCACTGCAGTCTCATTAAAAGTTGCTCAGGAACTTGTTGTCGCGCAGCGCCGCACAGGGGGACAATCGCAATTTTCACCTGTTTTATTTTTAGAACCTCAGTCATCAAAAATTAAAGCTGTTTTGAATTATATTCATACGCATTTAGATCATGACTTGCGAGTTGAAAGTTTAGCTGAGGTTGCTTGCCTTAGCTCAAGGCAACTCACCAGGCTTTTTACTAAAGAAACAGGTGAAACCATTGCCAAAGCGGTTGAAAAAATTCGTCTGGATTCAGCAAAGTCTCTTCTGGAAACATCAGGGCTTTCCGTAGAAAAAGTTTCCAGATGCTGCGGGTTCGGTAACTCAGCCAGAATGAGAAGGGCTTTTCAACGGCATTATAAAAAACTCCCTCAAGCCTTCAGGAATTGAAATGACAGCCCGCATTGTAATTGTAAGAATATTCAAGAGTAAATGTTTTTTCCCAAGCGGCGGTTTGGTTATTTAAACGCGCCTCATAGCGCAGAATTGAATCGCCACGGCTTTAACAGACACCTCGGAGTCATTTAAGATGGCTTAAAGAGAGGTGCCCATGAGCGGTAAGCGTTATCCCGAAGAGTTTAAAATCGAAGCAGTCAAACAGGTTGTTGATCGCGGTCATTCTGTTTCCAGCGTTGCAACACGTCTCGATATCACCACCCACAGTCTTTACGCCTGGATAAAGAAGTACGGCCCGGACTCATCCACTAATAAAGAACAGTCAGATGCTCAGGCCGAGATCCGCCGACTCCAGAAAGAGCTGAAGCGGGTTACCGACGAGAGAGACATACTAAAAAAAGCCGCGGCCTACTTCGCAAAACTGTCCGACTGAGGTACGCCTTTATCCGCGACAACCGCCGTTGCTGGCCTGTTCGTTTGCTCTGTCGGGTTCTGGACGTCCATCCGAGTGGATTTTATGTCTGGCTTCAGCAGCCACATTCACAGCGTCACCAGGCAGACCAGATGCTGACCGGGCAGATCAAACAGTTCTGGCTTGCGTCTGGCTGCGTCTATGGTTATCGCAAGATCCATCTGGACCTGCGGGATAGCGGGCAGCAGTGCGGAGTGAACCGGGTCTGGCGGCTGATGAAGCGTGCCGGTATAAAAGCTCAGGTTGGGTACCGTAGCCCACGGGCACGTAAAGGCGAAGCCAGCATCGTGGTACCGAACAGGCTCCAGCGGCAGTTCAATCCGGACTCACCAGATGAGCGTTGGGTGACGGACATAACCTACATCCGAACTCACGAAGGCTGGCTGTATCTGGCCGTGGTGGTTGACCTGTTCTCCCGGAAAGTTGTCGGCTGGTCAATGCAACCCCGCATGACAAAAGAGATTGTCCTGAACGCATTATTAATGGCGGTGTGGAGGCGTAATCCTCAAAAACAGGTACTGGTTCATTCTGATCAGGGCAGTCAATACACGAGCCATGAGTGGCAATCGTTCCTGAAATCACACGGTCTGGAAGGCAGCATGAGTCGTCGCGGTAACTGTCACGACAACGCGGTTGCGGAAAGCTTTTTCCAGCTACTGAAACGCGAACGGATTAAGAAAAAGATCTACGGAACACGGGAAGAAGCCCGCAGTGATATTTTTGATTACATCGAAATGTTTTATAACAGTAAGCGTCGGCATGGCTCGAGCGATCAGATGCCACCAACTGAATACGAAAACAAATATTATCAACGGCTCGAAAGTGTCTAGATTATCCGTGGCGATTCAGTCCTATTAGCTGTACAAAATTACAGTGTAGCGTACTCCTCCTAACTGAAGTAGGGAAAGCATTTACACATAGATCTTTTAATCCAATGTCATCCAAGTCATGAAAACCGGGTGGTAGTAGTGGGGGAAAACAGACTTTATCCATCCATGCACCTTTTCTCATTACCTATGAGAGCATTAATGCTGTTTTTTCTTTATAGGTAGAATCTGACTATTCGATTAAGAACAATCCTAACCTAGCTTTGATGCTCCGCCCATCCTGACAAATGATCAGTGCTTATCTATAAGGAGCGTTCGGCCACTTCTTGTAAGCGAAGACGAAAAGCATGAAAAAGTGAAGACCGGGACACGAGAGTAATAAGGCCATCTTCCATCCGAAACCAGCTTTCTGAGCCATGCGGAAGCATGGGATAAACATTAAAAACCAGATGATTGACGACAGGACTGCGAGAGGGTTTGGTTGTTCCATTAAGCGTTCTCCTTGAGTTGCATGCCTTCAGTATCGGCACTTAACCTTAATTATTCAGTGTGAATGAGCACTGTTTATGGCTTCTTTAGCAAATCAATCTGCAGAAGTAGGCGCTTATGTGTCTCGATCGCATCCCATATCTGGTCTTGAGTGTCACCGTCCCATTCGGGGCAAGCTGCTAGTTCAGAGCGAAATAGCTTCAGCCTGATATGGATAGCCGCCACTTCATCTCGATTGCATTTTGTCGCGATAAAGTTGAGTTGAGTGTCAGTTGTTCGCTCATAAAGCGACTGAACATCTCGGGATTTTTCGAATAACCGGGAGAGCTTATCCATAGCCTGAGGCTCCTATAATTGGGTCCAGGCCAATTATCGACAGTTAAACGTTAAAGTTCAGTATCCCTTTTGTATGTTGAGCTCCGCAAACAGACCCGCTCCGGCGGGTTTTTCATGCCCGTAAATTGAGGTTCCTATGGATGTTCAGGCTTACCGCGTAGCGGCGCCGGACTGAATCAGTTCATCCGTCGCGCGGCGCATAATTTCCGCCACCGGTTGAGGGATATTAAAGGGGGGCTTACCTGCTTCAAAATCCGCCTTAAAAGCGTCAAGCTTTGCCTGCAGCATAATGATGTTTTCTCTGAAAAGTTATTTAGGGTGATCTCTTAATTTCCGGGCGGCTTTACAACAGTCACTTACCGGGGGACAAGCGCGTTAATGCGTTCTGTGGCGCGCTGTACGGCGGGCCGGTTAATCATTTCATCAAACCAGCGAGCCACATTTGGTGTGTTTTCAAAACTCACCCCGGCAAACTCCCGACGCCACAGCCAGCCGAAGTGCGCAATATCAGCAATGCTGTATTCCTTTCCGGCAACAAACTGGCGGTCAGCCAGAAGGGTATCCAGCACCTTAAGGGTGCGGTCTGCTTCAGTAGTGAAACGCTGAATTGCCAGCGGCTGTGGTTCGGATGCCTGACGCTGGAAAAAACCTGCCTGACCGAAAGCCGGTCCCAGTCCTGAAGCATGAAAGAACAGCTGCTCAAATACCCGTGACCTGGCCGGGCTTGAAGCCGGTAAAAGCTTCCCCGTTTTTTCAGCAAGATAGATAAGGATGGCGGCCGACTCCGTCAGTACCAGCGGCTCAGATAAGGCATCAGTATCAACAAGCACAGGGACTTTGCCGTTGGGGTTTAAGGCCAGAAATTCAGCTGACTTCTGTTCCCCTTTACGGACGTTCACCGGGTGTAAAACATATTCAAAACCGAGTTCTTCGAGCGCGACAGGCACCTTGATGCTGTTAGGCGTGGCGAAAGCATGAATATCAATCATGATCATTTCCTGCTGAGAGTTTTGCCGGGCCAGCCCCGGCAAGCTGGAAATGATAATGGCTGGCATGAGACAGGAATGGTAGATATGCTCAACGGATAACATCTATTCTTCAGAGGAATAAAATGGATCGCTTTCAGGCAATGGCCACTTTCATTCGTGTTGTGGATACAGGCTCCTTCTCTGCAGCTGCCAGACAGCTAAACGTGGGCCAGCCTGCGATCTCCAAAATTGTTGCTCAGCTGGAGTCGCGATTACAGACCCGTTTGCTGACCCGATCGACCCACGGCCTGACGCCCACCGAGGCCGGGCAGCGCTATTATGAGCGTGCGCGTGCCGCCCTGCAGGAAGCCGAAGAGGCTGAACTGGCCGCCCGGGGAGCAGGAAAAGGCCTGTCCGGAAAGCTGCGGATTTCAGCCGCAACCACTTTTGCACGGCTGCATATCATTCCCCGCCTTCCGGCGTTCCTTGATGAGCATCCGGAACTGGATGTGGACGTGATCCTGGATGACAGAGTGATCGACCTGATTGCTGAAGGTATTGATATCTCACTGCGCATGGGAAATCTGCCCGACTCAGGTGTCGTCGCCAGAAAGCTGGCAACAGGACCCCGCTCAGTGATTGCCACGCCGGAATATCTCTCAGAAAGGGGGGAGCCGAAAACGCCAGCTGAACTCGCAGAACATCAGGCAATTCTCTATAACTCACAGCCCAGCCTCTGGTCATTTACCCGGCAGGGTGCCGTTGTGTCCACCGCCGTGAGCGGTCGCATCCGCGTCAGCGCCGCTGAAGGACAGCGAGCTGCCGTGCTGAGCCATATGGGGTTGTGTATTGCCTCCGACTGGATGTTTGCCGAGGAATTAAGAAACGGAACCGTTCAGAAGGTGCTGACGTCATGGCAACTGCCTTCCATCGACCTGTGGGCCGTATTCCCAAACGGACGACTAGCGAGTGCCAAAGCCCGGCAGTTTGCTGGTTTTGTTGAAACCATCATGGGGGAGAGTAGAACATGATATTCCATTCAGGAATAGTTGTTATCTGATTTCCAGGTGATCCCAATGTAACTGGAATGGAATAGTGTTGTTTCATGTCCAGCCACTCCGGTCTGGTAACAACAAGGATCGCCACTATGTCTACGTTTGAAACTTATCGTTATGCCTTTCCTAATGCCCGCCTGACCCGTAAACCCAATGGCGTACTGGAGGTTAAATTCCATACTGCCGGTGAAAAACTGGTTTTCAATGGCCATACCCACGAGCAGTTCGTCGAGCTCTTCCATGCCATCGGCGAAGACCGTGAAAACCGCGCAGTGATCCTGACCGGTTCGGGTGATGCCTTTATGGACGCGATCAGTTCGGAAGGATTTGATTTCTTCACCCCGGCAGGTTTCGACAAAATTCTGCGCGAAGGCAGAAAGGTGCTGAACAACATTCTGGATATCGAAGTTCCGATGATTACCGCGCTAAACGGCCCGGTGCTGCTTCACAGTGAATATGCCCTGCTGACCGATACCATTCTGGCCACCCCGGAAACCGTTTTTCAGGATAAACCGCATTTCGAATTCGGGATCGTCCCCGGTGACGGCGTGCACATTCTGTGGCCAGAAGTTATTGGATCGCTCCGGGGCCGCCACTTTTTGCTGACCCGTCAGGTGCTTGATGCGGAAACGGCGAAAGACTGGGGCGTAGTAAACGAAATTGTGCCCGCTGATAAGCTTCTGGCCCGCGCTCACGAAATTGCCGACGGGATTGCTGCACTTCCGCCACTGACCTCGCACTACACCCGGATTGCACTGACTCAGCGTCTTAAGCGTCTGGTAGATGAGGGGCTGGGTTATGGCCTGGCGCTGGAAGGTATCAGTGCCGCGCAGGTTGCCCACACACTGGCCCGGCAGTAAGCCTGTCGGATATTGACTCAGATTATTTGGCATTACTGAATTCATTTGATATTGCGCCAGGGCCCATGTGCTCTGGCTCAACGTGAGGTAGATTTAATGAACCCTTTATTCTCACCTGTGACTGCAGGAAAACTGCATCTGAACCATCGCGTCGTTATGGCGCCCACCACGCGCATGAGGACCGAACCGGGCGGTGTTCCCGGCAAGTTGATGAAAGAATATTACCGCCAGCGAGCGAGTCTCGGAGGGCTCCTTATCGCTGAGGCCACGGCGGTTTCGCCCTATGCGAATGCCTATGAAGATGCACCGGGAATCTTTACTGACGAGCAACAGGCGGGATGGCAGCGCCTGGTTGAAGCCGTGCATGCCAGAGGCGCTCAGATTGTACTGCAGTTGTGGCACCCGGGTCGTCAGTCCCTGCCTGAACTGTCAGCGGGACGTCAGCCCGTCGCGCCTTCAGCGCTCATCGCCAGAGATACTTATGGCGTGGTGAAAAATGAACGGGGATCCTATGAGGGCAAGCTTTTTCCTGTTCCTCGCGCTCTGGAACTGGATGAAATTCATGAGCTCATGGAGGAGTTACGGCAGGCAGCCATTCGGGCCAGAACTGCAGGATTTGATGGCGTTGAGCTCCATGCCGCCAACGGTTACTTACCTGAACAGTTTCTGCTGGATGGCAGCAATCAGCGCACTGACAGTTGTGGCGGCTCCCTTGAAAACCGTGCGCGCTTTCTGCTTGAGTCCGTTAGCGTACTGACTGATGTCTGGGGGCCGGGGCGCGTTGCTGTGCGCATTTCTCCCAGCGGGATATACGGTGATATGCATGACAGCGATCCGATAGCCACTTTCCGTTATCTGGTCGGGCAGTTGAACCTGTTTGACCTGGCCTATCTGCATGTTATCGAACCCCGCATCGTGGGGCCGGAAGACAGGGAGGCTGGCTATTATGCGGAGCCGGTAGCCAGCCGCGATTTGCGCGCATTTTATCATGGGAAAATTATTGCGGCGGGCGGCTTTAAACCAGAGGATGCCGGAATTACGCTGCAAAAAGGTGAGGCCGACCTGATTGCTTTTGGTCGTCTCTTTACCTCCAATCCGGACCTGCCAGAGCGTATAAGAAACGCTTTTCCTCTCGCTGCGTACAACCGTGACGCTTTCTTTGGCGGAGGTGAGCGGGGCTACAGTGATTTTCCTGCTCATTCACTGCTAACACCAAAAGAACGCCCGGTCTGAGTATACAACCATCAAAAGTTAACTGAGATTCGGTATTCCCATGGAATGCCGGATTTCAGATGAATGATCTTCAATCAAATATGAGTTTTTCAGACTCTGCAGCACTCCGCTTTCCGCTCATTGCGGAAATCAGAACGTCTTTCACCAGGGGGGCAACAAATGAAGCCATCAGGTTCTGCAGCTCAGAAACTATGTGAGAGGAGTGAAATCATGTTTCCAGTCGGTATTGCTGGGACGAGCTGCTGGCTGACGTTATGCGGGGGGAAAACCGGCTCGAAAAATATCAGTCTACTGACACGCCTGCAGACGTCATCGGTTCATGAATCAGAATGGCGCAGCTGCTCCATGAAGAAGTGAGAAATATTGAACGGCAGGTTAAAGCGGACATTCAGGCCAGCTCAGTTCTGAAACGGGATTGTGCGCTGCTGACGTCGATTAAATCTGTCTGGCCCCAACTGGGGATGCACATGCTGGTTGTGCTGCGCAGCCATAACGTTGAATCAGCAGATCAGGCTGCGGCTTTTCCGGGCGTGGTGCCTCTTGAAAAACGTTCGGGGAAGGCCACGCTTGTCTAAAATCGGCCGCCTCAGCTCAGAGCAAAGCTCTGCATGTCTGCCCTGTGCGGAAAAATTAACGGATGCGTAATATCTACAAGGAAATATGTCTCAGGGGCAAACCTAAAATGGTAGCCATCGATGTACTGATGCGAAAACGGGTTCACCGGTGCTATGGCGTTCTGAAAACGGCAACAGTTTTTTGTGATCTGGAATCAAGAGTTGCACTTAACGACTGATTTATATGAATCTTATTTTAAACTCTACCCAGGGATGTTGGCTTTGTCTTCATAATAAACAGGCTCTGCGCAGGATATTTTTGGTTTCCTGGCAAAGCCTTATGAGGCACAGGATGGACTCAAAAGAATCTGTCTGTACCCTGGGAAAGGATCTCAGTCGGTTTCGACGATGAACATCCGTGCTTCCTGAGCTTCCCGGCGTTCGGCCTTGATAGGTGCGTATTTTTCAGAGTTGTAGAAGGCTAACGCCTGGTTGAGAGTTGGAAACTCAAATACGCCAGCTAATGGCAGAGGCACTTCATCGCCTTCAAGAACTTCCGACACGGAGCCAAAATGCAGAATTCGCCCGCCGGCTTCTTTCAGAGCTGCCTGAAACCGGGGAGCGAGTTTAGACTGCCTGTCAGGGTCGATAACACGCAGATTGATGTGCACGTACGCTGGCATAATGCTTCTCCTGTTGTTAAATAATGCATATACAGTATTATTCGTTGATCGGGATTTCAAGAGGTACCTCATGAGCGGTTTTGATCCAAAATATTTCAGGGATGTAGCAGCTGAATGTCCGGGATTTCAGGCACGTGCCACGGCGCGCGCAGTCACGCGCTACTACAATGTCTATTTCAAATCGCTCGGTCTGACCGCTGAGCAATTCAGCCTGTTGGTTGGAATTGGAGCTTTCGAGGGCGCCACAATAGTTGATCTTGCGGCCAGCGCGGGTGTTGATGCGACAACCCTGAGCCGAAATGTTCAGAACATGGAATTGAGAGGTTTAGTCCGTTCCGAAGGTGGACGCGGCCGCGCAGGAAAGCGGCTAAATCTGACGCATTCCGGATACCAGCTCATGGCAGAAGCCTTGCCTGTATGGAAATCAGCTAAAGATAAGTTATCCATTATGATGGGTGATGACCGACTCCGGTCAGCAACACGGGCAATGGAGGAGTTAGCCAGGGCAATAAATATCGACCAGAGCCCTGAAGCAGATCGCAACTCCCACAATAAAAATACGGTAGCTGAATGACAATTCCCCCGTATCAGCACTCCTGATTGAGCATCTTGAAAAAAATAGGTTTCCTCAATATGAACAATTTTTTACCTCATTTTTTTGGGCATGCAGAGCGTTCAGGTGTGAAGTTGGATGGCGCCGTACGCCCGGCGTAGCCGCTTACAGCCGTATAAATCGTGCCATACCCTACCTTTCCCTGTATATGCCCAGAAAGTGCGGGCATGCTCATATGCGCGTCAGCACTGGGCTAAGCAGGTATTCTCAAAAAACAGGTGTGGAGTATGGGGCTTATAACACGGGACGAGTGAAGAGTTACATGCTTTCACATACTGACCATTGGGATGTTGGTACTTTGTAAAAATGCATGCTGAATCTCCGTTCTGTGCCAAAAGCAGTCGATGTTAAGTCTGCAATGCATTAATTGGCAGGGATCAGATCAAACACTCTCCCAGTTTTCTATAATCTAAAATGCTCTCTGTTACATAAGACAGCCATGACTATGGCTAATTCGCTTAATATGGATTAAAATTAGTTATCTGTACTACCATTCCCACCTTTCAAATTGCGAGGTTGTGATATGCGCCATTTATTTGTATGTCTCGATGGTACGGGAAATAGCCCAGGGCAAACCGATATAGAGTACATTGTCAGAAATAAATCCCCGCTCAGTAGTGTCGAAAGTAACGTGCTAAAAATATGGTGCGCTCTAACCGGAAATAAAGAAAAATACAAACCAACTGACCTTATTGATAGTGAGGAATATAAATATTATGGACTGATTTCTTCTCTGAAAATTGGTGATGAATATTTGGGAGAAGCTTTATATATAAATGGAGTGGGGTCTCAGGGTGATCAAGAAAAAATGAAGTATGAGGGTGCAACGGGCTCTGGGACAAACGCACGGATTCTCGATGCATACCGGTTTTTAGCAGAACGTTATACGTCTGGTGACAAAATTTATCTCTTTGGGTTCAGCCGCGGGGCTTTTTCCGCGAGGAGCCTAGCCAGTTTTATACGTCATTTGGGAATGCCATTGGCTAGAAGGATTATTCCCGAGAAGGAATTGCCGGCATTGTGGGCATCATACCGCAATAACCTTCCCTACAGCGGTGGACTGTCGTCATCTTTAACTGGGAATGACTCGGTGGAGATCGAGTTTCTGGGACTTTGGGATACAGTAGGTTCATTGGTATTTCAGGACACATTTAACAAATTTCACCAGATTTCGCCTAAAGGAATAAAACATGTTCGACATGCCCTCGCCCTCGATGAAGTTCGCCCACATTTTTCGCCGATGTACTGGAACAACTTAAATGAGTACGAACAGATTGTTAAGGAAGTCTGGTTCTGTGGGGTCCACAGTAATATTGGTGGAGGATATCAGGTGCGGGGCTGTCAAATATCTCCTATATATGGATGCTCCGTGAGCTTGCCGAAGCCTCAGGGTTTCCAGGGCGCCTGGAAAAAGCTCCAGAATACCCTGCCGAGGCTGCTGAGCCAGCACATGAAATGCGTGACTCCTATTCAGAATTTTACAGTGGCCTTAAAATTGTTCTTGCTTCCCTAAAAGGGGGGATGACAGTGCGTAAAATCACTGAACGACAAACATTCCATCCTTCGGTATTTGAATGGATGAAAATGGGTTGGTACAAGCCAAGAGCTATCCTACAGGGAGGCAATCCAGTGACCATCGATTATATCAAAAAGCGTCTGAACAGCGCTGCTGACTGGCCTCTAGAGGGTGACTGACTTGAATCGTGGCATAACGCTGTTAGCGGAGAGGATTCTGCATCAACTAACTCAGCCAGATGCACTTATTTTTACAATATACATTCAATGAGAAGAGTAAAAACTTCCCTGTTCTGCAAGAAAACTAAGAATCTCCGGGTGATCCAACTTCTTTTGGGTCATAAGAAACTGGAAAGCACAGTCCGTTATCTCGGTATTGAAGTGGATGATGCTCTGGAGATAGCTGAGTCTATTGAAGTTTAATTTGTGAGGGCTGCAACAGCATTCCTGTGCCAAAAGTGGACGTTACGAACGTTGGTAAGGTTGTTGAAATCCGGCTCATGAAATCTTCAAATCTAACGGAACTTAAAGAAAAATATGGAGAATGCCAATGCATTATGTTCCCTCTGCCGGACTTAATTATCGCTGTCTCAGCCACACTGACTGGCCATTTTATCTGGCATTAAATCAGGACCGCCATGTTATGAATTTCATTAGCGATTCACGAACGGAAGAGGAGATCAGAACCCACTCCTTTGAGAAGCGCTTGCAACCGTGGCAAAAAGGCAGTGAACACTGGCTGTGTCTCGTTATCAGTCAAAAGAATACACATTTACCCATTGGAGTAACTGGCTTTATTGAGCGTAGTGAGGGCATTGCGGAAGTAGGATTCATACTTGCTTCGGAATTTCATGGCAAAGGTTTTGGCAGCGAGTCTCTAAAAGATATTGCTCGTTTTGCATTTAACACACATGGATATCACAAGCTAACAGCGACAGTTACCTCGGGTAATGAAGCCTCACGCAGGACATTGCTTAAGGTAGGATTTCAACATGAGGGCACATTAAGGCAAAACTATTTTCTTCAGGATCGCTGGCAGGATGACTGGGTTTTTGGATTGTTAAAAGACGAATTCAGTCATTAAGCATGCTTTACCTGAGATATACATCAATTATCAAAGTCAGCTACTCGCTCACAGCGGCCCTTAGCTCAATAAACTCGTCCGCTCAGTGCCAGAAGCGGAGATTGCAGATCTGGAGTGTATACGCCAGACTGGAGACAAACAGGAGCGCAGGTCAGCCAGTCTTTTTTGCATGAGTGTAAATATCAGGACGTGTGATACTCCATGCATAGTTTTCCCGATTAACAGGCTCGTAGCCAAACTTTTCATAGAGCCAGGGCGCTGTGGTTGTAAACAACATGATCCTGCGAAGCCGCTCAAAAACCGGATGATCATGTATGCATTGCATCACCCATCTACCCAACCCTTCTCCCTGATATTCCTCCAGGATATAAACATCACAAAGGTAAGCAAACGTAGCGTAATCTGTTATTAAGCGCGCGAAACCAATCTGGGCGTCATCGTGATAAACACCGAAATTAAGGCTGTTTTCAACGGATGCACGGACAAGAGCCAGATCAATCCCTTTAGCCCAGGTTGATCTCGTGAGATAGAGATGGATAGCCTGCACATCCAGTTTTTTTCTGTCTGTACTTATCAGGTAGTTATCTTTATGCCACTCATAGTTCTCTGAAATAGTCACGCTCAATCCTGTTTAAGAATTCCCGGGAAACCTGACCTTATCACCTGATGGAAAATCGGACTATCAATACTTCTCAGGAAAAAAATGAATCCTGCACTCTTATGCCAGCGTTTCATTCAGCGCTTTTGCGCAGCGGGCTTCCTTTCCTGGAAAATAGTGTCCATCATTACTGGACAGGAGTAATCAGCCGGTATCAGGCCCCATGATGAACTCCCCGGCTGATTCAGCGTTATGCATCCAGACTAATAACCACTTTCCCGATATGTCCGGCAGCCTCAAGGTAGCGATAAGCTTTCCGTGTATCGGCAAAAGTGAAAATACGATCAATTACGGGATAAATCGTGGAGGTTTCAATCGCCCTGACCGCCGCGCGCAAATCTGAAGTCGAACCCGTATTGTTACCCACAATATTCAACTTCTTTTGCATTACGGGCAGAACAGGCATGCTGACTTCAGCACCACCAACAAAGCCAATAACGAAAATGGTTCCGTTATGAGCTGCTGCGTTAATCGATTTCGCAAATGTTGAGCCACCCACTGATTCCAGTACGAGATCAGCGCCATGCCCCTCAGTCAGCTTAAGCACCCGTTGATCCCATTCGGGCACCTCGTGATAGTTAATTCCATCATCCGCACCCAGGGCTTTCACTCTGTCCAGTTTTTCATCAGAAGAGGAAATGATGATCACCCGTGCACCTGCTGCCTTCGCATATTGCAATGCAAACAGACTCACCCCTCCCGTGCCAAGCAGTAAAACTGTGCTGCCGGGCTGTATTTTACCGCGCACTATAGCGTTCCATGCGGTCGTTGCGGCAATGGGTAACGTCGCTGCCTGCTGCCAGTTGAGAAAGTCGGGTATACGCACCAGTGACTTAGCAGGCACTACAGCGTATTCTGCCAGCCCACCGTTGGTTGTAACTCCGCGTAATGTTTGATGATGTTCGGATCGTATTGCTCCAGCATGCCAGTGAGACATCATACCCGGTACCACACGTTCGCCAATTTGCCAGCCTTCAACTCCTTCTCCAGACTCAACAATTTCCCCCGCGCTGTCTGCACCAGGAATAACCGGCTGCGAAACAGCGCCGAAAATTTCCCCCGCGCTGTCTGCACCAGGAATAACCGGCTGCGAAACAGCGCCGAATTTACCAGTGGCCAGCGCCAAATCAAGGTAATTCAGACTCACAGCATGCTGACGAATCAGCACTTCGCCATACCCTGGTTGTGGTCGTGAAATATCACATATTTTTAAGCCGTCTATGCCTGCAGTGGATAAGTGGATAGCTTTCATGGTGTCCCCCGGTTCAGTTAATACGATCATTTTGAGGCAGAACTGACGCTATAATGAGCCTGAAAAACAAATAACTGTTGCATGAGGTGCAATAATGCATGATGACGATTATCGTCAGCGGGAAGCTTTTCTTGCGGTAGTGCGCGCTGGCAGCTTTAGTGCTGGTGCGCGCGATTTGGGAAGAGATGTCTCTGTCGTTTCCCGGCGTGTAGCTGCATTAGAAAAACGTCTGGGAATTCGCCTGCTGGAACGCACCACCCGCCGCATACGTCCCACAGAAGAGGGCTTACGCTATCGGCAAAAAATTGAATTGGCAGATGAACTGCTGCGGGAAGCGGAAGAGGAAGCCCGTGATTTGGCAGCGCGTCCGGCCGGGACGATTCGCCTTACCGTTCCAGCCTCATTCGGACGAAAGTGGGTCGTACAGGCCTTACCATTCTTTTTAAAAGCCTATCCCGACATCCGTATTGTGCTGCACTGCAGCGATCGCTACGTAGATTTACTGGGTGATAATTTTGATATGGCAATCCGTATTGGTGTTCTGAAGGACAGCAGATTAATTGCCCGAAAGCTGGCAAATACAAGTCGCATTTTATGTGTCGCGCCGGATTACCTGGAGCGCCATTCTCCTGTAACACACCCTCAGGACCTTCGTAAGCATGATTGCCTGGGTTTCACGCCCATGCACAGCTGGCCCGAATGGCGACTCGAGAAAGACGGTCAACAGATAGCGGTACCAGTTAAGACGCGTTACGAGAGTGACGAAATGGATGGGCTTATACTGGCCGCTCAATCGGGTATGGGGATATTACTCGCGGCCAACTGGCTGGTACAGAAAGAACTGGCTGAGGGTTCACTGGTGCCAGTGCTGTCGGACTGGCAGGCAACAGGCGAGGATGGTGTCTGGTTAATGAAACCTTCAAGCCAGTTGCAGTCGGCAAAAATCAGTGCATTAACAGACTGGCTGACTTCATGGTTTTCTACACCCCGCTGGTAGCCTGCGGGACGCAATATGAAACAGCCTGTCACCTGTACTGAATAGCAGATGGGTTAGGTATGTACAGCTTGTGCAGTCCAGCAGTCGACATACCCCGTAATAATGTCGGCGCTCCTGGAGGTAATAACGTATTTCTTCACGCTGATGCCGCTCCACTTCGTCATGGAACACCGGCAGGTTAGATCGCTCTTTATAGGCTACGGCAGACTCAGCTAAACCCCGTTAACACTGCTCCGGCGGAATCATGATGTCATATAACCTTGCTGCCCGATGCAGATAACAGCGGGACATAAATTGCCAGCTTGAGTGCAGGGGAGTCATTTGACGTAAACGTTGAATAGCAGAATGTCCGCGTTATCCCGTCCTTCCCTGTGAGTTTTTTCTCTCCGGAAACCGGCGCCGTTATCACATGCTCACTCCACCATGTATCAAACTCCGGGCATTCACGGCTTAAGCGTTCTACCAGCGCAGTGAAGGTCTCATTGTCTGCATTTCGTGAATAACTGGAATGAAACAGGCCAAGCATTCTCTGTGCCTCTGCAGGCCAGGTGTCGCCAAAAAGGTATCTGGCCTCCTCTGTAGTGAACATGAAAACCATGATATTTCGCTCATTTGCAGCCAACAGGCTGAAGTCCGTGATGACCTGTTCTGCTGCAGAATTCCACACCAATACATCCCATCTGGCATTGGTGATGTAGGCAGGCTCATTCAGCGCCCTGACCAGATGCGATAAGCTAGCCGGGACTTCCTGTTCGATATCTGCACTTTTTTTCCGGCCTGTCAGTGTTCTCAGGTGCAGTAATTCTGCCTCGTTCAGCTGCAGAGCTTTACCCAGGGCGTTAACTATCCGTTCGGAAAGCGTGCTGACCCGTCCCTGTTCGATTTTGGTATACCATTCCGTACTTATTCCCAGCATCGCCGCAACTTCCTCACGCCTTAACCCGGGCGTTCGCCGTCTTTCTGGCACGGCAGAGGAGGGGCGCTCAGGCTTCACCCTGGCACGTCGTGAACGTAAAAACTGACTGAGCTCAGTATTCTTAACCATTTTTTGAACCTGGTAGTAAATTATACCTGTATAAAACTAGTGTATTTTACGCCGTTTTGGGTGGCCCTATGATGGTTTCATATTGTTCTATGCCCTCAGGAGAATATGACCATGAAAGCTGCTGTGCTTACTGCCTTTGGCCACCCGCTAGACGTTAAGAATGTGCCTGCACCGGTGATGGGAACCGGGGAAGTCATTGTCGATGTGGTTGCGGCGCCCGTTCTCTCCTACACGAATGAAGTACTGAGTGGGGAAAGAAAATATCTTTTACCTGTGCCGGTCATCCCGGGCTGTGGTGCCATCGGAAAGGTTTGCCAGACCGGCCCTGACGCAGCCTGGCTGAAACCAGGAGACTGGGTATTTTGCGATCCGACGGTGCGTTCCCGTGACAACGCGCTGTCGCCAGAAATTGTCCTTCAGGGATGGAGTGCCCGTGGTGAAGGAGGACAAAAAATCCAGCAATATCACCTGAATGGCAGTCTTGCTGAACAAATACGCATTCCGACTGAAAACGCAGTGCCCATTGGCGACATATCGCCTGCAGAAGCGGGGCGGTGGTGTGCCATCAATACGCTGCTTATAGCCTATGGCGGATTGTTATCTATGGATTTGAAAGCGGGAGAGCGCCTGCTGGTCAGTGGTGCAACCGGTAATTTCGGCAGCTCTGCTGTGCTTGCTGCCCTGGCCATGGGAGCCCATAAAGTCATCGCACCGGGCCGTAGTGAACGGGTGCTGAACGATTTGAAAAAACGTTTTGGATCGCGTGTGGAAACAGTAAAGCTCACAGGCACAGCAGAGATCGATATTGCTGCCATGAAGCACATGGCCGGGGGACCCATTGATGCGGTCCTTGATTTCCTTCCGCCGTCTGCGCAGGCCTCTGTCGCCCGGAATGCGATTATGTCAGTCAGACCTTATGGTCGTGCAGTCCTTATGGGCGGTGTTGGCATGCTGGGTGGGGACGATCTTTCGCTACCTTATCCCTGGATAATGCGTAACCTCATTACCGTAAAAGGGCAGTGGATGTATGAACCTTCGGCAGTCCCTACGCTCTGCGGCCTTATACGCGCGGGACTGCTTGATCTGAGCCACTATGACGTAACCGAGTTTCCGCTTGAGAGAGTGAATGATTCAGTCGCGCATGCTGCGAAAAACAGCGGGCCGTTTAAACTCACCGTCGTGCGTCCCTGACCAAAGGCGCCGCGTTGGGCCGGATTGCTCTCCTACGACGGCCCTGCGTATGGGTTCAATCACAAAATTCTGGCACAAAAAAGCCCGCTGCGCGGGCTTGATAAGAACCGATTAATGCGGAATCTCAGAGACCTCTTTGACATCCGCTTTGTTGATCTGCTGTTTGACACCATTGGCATCAACGTAGCCCAGCAGTCCGCTTTCCGCTTCCTGCGGTTTACCATCGCTGACAATGGTACGGCCATCATTGGTATGAATGGCGTAGCTGGTACGGGTACAGCCGGTCAGGGCGCTCAGTGCCACAATGGCTGCCAGTGGTAACAAAATCACTTTTTTCATGTCGCTCTCCCTATCGAGTAGATCAGTTGTTCAGTTCACTCATATTGGTGATCTGGTCACGGTTAATCTGTTCTGTTTTACCGGTTTGCGCATCTTTATAAGAGACCAGGCCAGTATCACTATCCACCTGTGGCTTACCATCGGTGACGATAGTACGTCCGTCGGTGGTTTTAATCGCCTGATTCGATGAACAGCCGGCGATGGCAAAAATCGATGTCAATAACACAGCCGCTACAGTCAGTTTTTTCATAGTAATTTCCCTGATTGGTCTGAAGTCCAGCTATAAGCGTAGAACAAAATCCGGATTCTGGTCTGACCTGACCCGCTTTCTTTGCACAATTAATGCGGTTTAGCGTGCAATTGATGAGGAGGAAATTACCAGGCGCGGCTAATGTGTTTCGCCGCGTATATTGGGAAGGCAGGATAGCGTTGCGATATTACTCAGCGGCCAGGCGACCAAGCAGCAGAGAAAAAATAGCCTCGTAATGCGTTTTCAATATCACATCGTCGCACTGGTCGAGACGTGCTATTAGCGCGACAAACAGGGTTTTTCGGTTCAGCAACTTGCCGCTACACAAAATTTCCTGCACCAGCGTGCCAAGTAACTCATGCTGCTTTGCCTGCAGCGATCCACCAGTCCATGGTAATGCATCTTCAGAATTATTATGAAAAGGATCGTATCGCATCATCATTACCCTGATAGCAGTGCGTTAATTCAGCTTTTTGGCCAGCAGCCTGATCGCATTATCGCAGGCCTGCTGGATGGCCGGATTCTCCGAGCGCAAGCCCGTGCGATACAGCGCGCCAATTATTTGCTGAACAGATAAGGTTTCACCCGGTTGTACAATCTGTGTGACGACTTTGCCCAATAAAAGATAGATCTCATCGGCATCTTCTAATTCATCGTGCTTCACTCAACCCCCGGAACAAATAAACATAAATCTAAGTAATATGTTACTGACTGATAAATATTATTAAGCGCGCGATTCCAGGGTTTAAAAAGTTATCGCGGCGAATATTAATTAGGAAACGCCTATTTCCTAATAGGCCAGACGAATCAGTCCAGAATGCTGAGCACCATATTAATGGTTTCTTTGCCATTAGTCACATCCTGAATTTTGCCTACCACACGCATACCAAATGCCACGCAAAGCAGCAGTCCGGCGGCGGTGTCGGCATCCAGTCGTGGCGAAATCGATCCGTCCTCTTGCCCCTGCTCAACCAGCGAAGTCAGGAAGTTGCGGTTGCGTAATACCGCTTCACGCACCAACTGGGATAACTCTTCATCCAGCGTTTGCAGTTCCACGGTACTGCCAACCACCAGGCAGCCGCGTCTGCCCTCGATCTCGCTGGCTGAGTCGAGATAAAACTGCAACAGCTCAGCAATGCGCGCCCGGCCGGTCGGGTACTGTTGCAAACGGGTGCGCAGGTCCACATTGCGCAGCAGGATGTAGCGCTCAAACACCCGCAGAAACAGGGAACGTTTATCCTGAAACGCTTTATAAATACTGCCCGCCGTCAGGTTCATCGCTTCACCTAAATCGGCAATCGAGGCCGCATGAAAACCCTTCTGGCGGAACACGATCATAGCGCTGTCGAGCGCTTCGTCGATATCAAAGTTGCGCGGTCTGCCGCGCTCTCTGGCAGCCGGCGCCGGACTGGGTTTACTGGTCATAATGCGTGCTATTTAGAATGAATCGTTTCCAAATTATCCGGCTTATCGGTGACAGGGTCAAATCCTGCCCAAACGGCTGGCCCGGCGTGCGCTGATCGACAGCGAGCCGCGTTAATGTTCAGCCCTGCTAGTTGAGAATTTTTGACCGCCGGAGGATGATAAACCTTTTGCCGGGCCGGGACCTTTTCATGCTGATCTCCACTGAGGATACGCGCACTTTCAACACCGACATCCGCCTGGCGGCGACGCTGGCCGCCGTGGCGGGCGCACTGAACACTGCGGCGTTCGAAACGGTTGGTTTCTTCTCCGCCAACATGACCGGTAACGTCTCATCCCTGTCCGATCATCTGGCGAAAGCCAATCTGCATATCGGGTTGTTCTTCCTGCTGATTGTGCTGTTATTCATCGCCGGTTCGTCGGTTTCCACGCTGATCATTAATTCCGGCCGCAGGCGGCAGATACGCGGCATCTACGCCATCAATATTCTGCTGGAGGGCATTGCGTTGCTGGTGCTGGGGATTGTCGAAAGCGGCTTTCATTTCAGCCAGGGCGGCGTATTACTGATTCTCAGCCTGAGCTTTCTCATGGGCCTGCAAAATGCCGTGGTAACGCGCATCTCCAATGCCCGCGTGCGCACGACGCACGTTTCCGGCACGTCAACCGATATCGGCATTGAGCTGGCGATGCTGTTCGACGTGCTGCGTCGCAAAGAGTCACCGAAAGACGCGCCGCTGTACATTGAGCGGCTAAAACTGCATTGCTACACCGTGCTGGCATTTCTCGCTGGCGGCGTGCTGGGCATTCTGCTGCTGCAGTGGCTAAGCTACGCGCTGCTGATCGTCATTGGGTTACTGCTCAGCGCGCTGGCGCTGTCGGCGCTGAAACGTGCGGGCAGCAACCCGCTTCACGCCCGCTAAGGAAGGGAATCATGATCTCGCTCGACGACCGCCTGCAAGTTATCTGGCAGTTGCTTAGCACTGCCACCACATCGCGTTCAGCTTTCACCCTGATGCAGCTGGCAACGGTGAGTGCCGACGGTCAGCCCAGCCTGCGCACCGTGGTGATACGGCAGTTTTTGCCCGCGCTGCCGGCCCTGCGTTTTACCGCCGATCGGCGCAGCGCCAAAATGCAGGATATTGCAGCCCAGCCGCAGGTGGCGTTACTGGCTTATGATGCCGCCAGTCGCGTTCAGCTCAGGCTGGCAGGCACGGCTCAGCGCGTTGACGATGCACAACAGCGTGCCGCAGCCTGGCATGCATTGCGCCCACATTCGCACGCGTTGTTTCTGTCACCGGTCAGGCCGGGCAGCGTGATTGCTCATCCTGATGACGCACTGCCTGCCAGCGCGCAAAAGGCGGGCACCGGGCCAGACGAGCACTTTGCGCTGGTGCAGATCACCTTGCTCAGCGTGGAGTGGCAGGATGTCAGCCGCGAGCCCCATCAACGCGCGCGATTTGAGGCCACTGCGGATGGCTGGCAGGGCAGCTGGCGCGTGCCCTGAGATTTATTGTTCCGCCGGTGTTTTTGCCTGACGCGGGCGGCCAGCCGCACCGGCGCACACCAGCGCCAGCAGCACCATGATCAGTACCGGCAGCATCGCCATGCGCAATCCGGCATGTTCGCCGATAAAGCCCAGTCCGGGCGGGCCGACCAGAAACGCCAGATAGCCCAGCGTGGCGGCAATCGTGACGCGCACCGCGCTGTTATGGCCATCGCCCGCCGCCGAGACCGTTAGCGGGAAGCCGAGCGACGCGCCGACGCCCCAGAACAGCACGGCCGCCGCCGCCAGCCATGGGTTATCGGAGAAAATCACCAGCGTCAGCCCCAGCGCGGCGGAGAATGCGCTGGCGCGCAGTACCCAGACACGGCCCAGACGATCAACCACCAGCCCACCGAGAAAGCGCCCCAGCGTCATGCCGGCGGTGAAGCCCGCGTAGACCAGCGTGCTTTGGGTATGAGTGAGGTTATGGCCGTCGATCATCAGTAACGGCAGCCAGTCGTTAGCTGAGCCTTCCGCCAGCGCCATCGCCAGAATCACCACGCCGAGCACCAGCAGCTGGCGGTCACGCAGTTCACGTCCAACCTGGGCCAGAAAGCCGCCATGATGCGGCTGTTCGCTGCGTTCGCTGTCGCTGGTGGCGGGCAGATGGCGCAGCGCCAGGGCGGCAATCAGCAGGTTAACCAGCAGCACCACGCTAAAGTGCCAGTGGGTGCTGATATCGGCTGCGGTCATGGCCAGCCCCGCCAGTGCGCCGATCAGCGTGCCGAAACTGAAGAAGCCGTGAATGATTGTCATGATTGACTTGCCGATGCGCCGCTCAAACGCTGCCCCTTCGACATTAACCACCACATCCATCAGCGCGGTTCCGCCGCCCAGCAACACCAGACTGGTAAACACCAGCCCGCTACTGGCGAGCGTTAACGCGACGGTCATCAGCACCAGGCCACCGAGCAGGATCAGGTAACCCGAGCGCATCACCCGGCTGGTGCCAAAGTGCGCGACCAGCTTACCGGCCAGCAGCACGCCCAGCATGGAGCCACAGGAGAAGCCAAACAGAATCAGGCCCATCATTTCCGTCGAGGCGTGCAGCACATCGCGCATAAAGGGGGTGCGGCTAACCCAGGAAGCCCAGGTAAAGCCAGGAATAAACATCAGGCCAAAGATGGCCCATTTACCGCGTGTCTGTTGCTGAGGGTGCATAAGATTCCTTTAGGGAGCGGCGGGCATGCGGAGGTGAAACGCTTTCGTTGCTGATTACCATTAGTATGGTTCACAGAATAGCAGTTTTGCTGACGCTCGTTGAGGCAATGTCGCTCGCGTCAGCGCGCCGGGGAGAATTCGTCAGTGGGAGAAAGCCCCTCCGCGCGGCGACGCGGAGGAGGAGGGAATTAGAAACTCTGCCAGTCGGCATCGCTGGCCACTGCCAGGCGCGCAGGCTGTGGCGCTTTGTGGCTGACTGCCGCAGGCCTGATCGCCGGCGTTGCGCCGGATTCCGCCAGCACGAATCTGGCGACCAGCTGGTTGAGGGTTTCGGCCTGCTCCTGCAGCGATTGCGACGCGGCTGAGGCCTGTTCCACCAGCGCGGCGTTCTGCTGCGTCACATCATCCATCTGATTCACCGCCTGCTGCACCTGGCTGATGCCCTGACTCTGCTCAACCGCGGCCGCGGCGATTTCGCTCATCAGTTCGCTGACCTGATGGATAGCGTCATTCATCACCTGCATATTGCTGCTGACGTCGCTGGCCTGGGCGGCCCCGGCTTCAGTCAGTCGATGCGACTCTTCAATCAGTCCCTTAATTTCGCGTGCGGCGGAAGTGGAGCGCTGAGACAGGCTGCGTACTTCGCCGGCCACCACCGCAAAGCCCTTGCCGTGCTCACCGGCGCGTGCGGCTTCGACTGCGGCGTTGAGCGCCAGAATATTGGTCTGGAAAGCGATGCCTTCGATCATCGAAACAATGTCCGTGACCTTGCGCGAGCTGCCACGAATGTCATCCATGGTCGAGAGCATGGTGCTGAGCGAGGTACCACTTTTTTCCGACAGCGAACTGGCGTTAGCCGCCAGCTGGCTGGCCTGACGCGTGTTATCGGCGGTCTGACGTACGGTTTCACTCAGTTCAGTCATGCTGGCCGCGGTCTGCTCCAGCGAGGCGGCTTGCTGTTCGGTACGCGCAGAGAGATCTTCATTGCCGGCGGCGATTTGCACCGATGCGCTGCTTACCGAATGCGACGCGCTGCGCACGGCACTCAGCGAACCGGCCACGCTGCGCATCAGCTGATTGAAAGAGTGCGCCATGGTGCCCACCTCATCGCGACGGCTTTCGTCGGCGCTGAGCGTCAGGTCGAGATTTTCACTGGCGCGCATCATGACTTTGCCGACATCGGACAGACTGCGACGAATGCGCAGCACGGTGAACAGGGCGAACAGGCCAAAAATAATCACTGTGGCTATCACGCCGGTAATGGTGGTCCACAGCACTTCATGGAAGGTGCTGAGGTTGGTGGCGCGTAACTCATCGCCGATAGAAATATTCAGCATCAGCTGCTGCTGGTAATTGGTGACCAGCTGGCGAATGGCGGCACCAATGCCGTTCTGCCCCTCGATCAGATCAAGGCTGATGGCGTTCTGATGCGCGCGCGAGGCAGTGAGAAACGCCGGCAGCCGCTCGCTCACGCGCTGAATATTGGCAAAGGCCAGCTCGGTCAGGCGCTTATCTTCGTCACTGGAGAGGTTGTGAGTCAGGTAGTAATCGGTGAGCGATTTCAGGCCGCCGATCTGTTTATCAATGTCCGCTTCAACCGCAGGCATATTGCTGTCCTGCAGCTGAGTCTGATGTTTGTAAAGCGTCAGCGCCAGCTGATTGCTGCGGTCAATCAGCGTATTGAGGTCTTTAATCGACGGAATGGCGTTAGTCTGCACGTACTCAAAGCGCTCCTGAAAGCCGGACAGCAGTGAGATGGCGAGCACGGCTTGCAGAATGATGGCGCCAAACAGCATGGTAAAGGTCAGTAACAATCGTTGGGAGATGTTCATCTTATTATCCTTAATCTAAACGCACCCCGACGCCTGACGCGGCGGGTACAAGGGCAGATTAAAGAACATCGGCAGATTGTGGTTTTTAGTTAATGAAATTTTAGTGCCGGGTAGCAGAAGAGTCTGGCGGGTTAACAGTGGAGCCGGTCGCCGTGAACGGCGACCCTACGGTGCATGTCCCGTTGTTTCCGCAGGGTGCGCATTCATGCGCACCTGGAAACCTGGAGTGCATGTCCCGTTATTTCCGCAGGGTACGCATTCATGCGCACCTGGATACCGGGAGTGCATGTCCCGTTGTTTCCGTAGGGTGCGCATTCATGCGCACCTGGAAACCGGCACCCCGCGCACAACTCACGGCCGGCGGAACAGCGCCAGGCTGCGGCCCTCCAGCTCAAAATCCTTCTCTTTGGTAATCACCAATCCCTTACTGGCGCTGTCGGAGGTGGTCAGCTCCAGCACCCAGCCGCCTTCACCAAACTGCGGGATGCGGAACGGCACATTGCCTTCAAACGGATTGAACAGCATCAGCACATCGTGCCAGATACCCTCTTCGGTTTGCAGGTCCGGACGCCCGATGTACACGCCGAGCGTCGAGCCCTCATCCCACTGTTCCGCCTGCTGGAAACCGCCGCCGGCGTTAAACCATTTAATCTCCATGCCGTCGCGCCAGCTTTCACGTCGCAGCAGCGGCTGCTGCGTGCGCAGCGCAATGATTTGACGGGTGAAATCGCGTAACGCATCAGCGGAAGCCGGCAGATCTTCCCAGTGCAGCCAGGAAATCTCGCTGTCCTGACAATAGCCGTTATTGTTGCCCATCTGGCTGCGGCCAAACTCATCGCCCGCCAGCAGCATCGGGGTGCCGTGCGAGAAAAACAGCGTGGCGAGGAAATTACGTTTCTGCCGCTCGCGCACTGCGTTAATGCCTTCGTCGTCGGTGGGGCCCTCGGCACCGTAGTTGTAAGAACGGTTATCGTTATGGCCGTCGTTGTTATCTTCCCCGTTGGCATCGTTGTGCTTGTCGTTGTACGAGACCAGATCGTTCAGCGTAAAGCCATCGTGCGCGGTGATAAAATTGACGCTGGCCCACGGGCGGCGGCCGCGTTGATCGTACAGATCGCCGGAACCAAGCAGGCGCGCGGCAAAGTCGGTTGAGACGTTGTCGCCTTTCCAGTACTCACGCACCGTGTCGCGATATTTGTCGTTCCACTCAGCCCAGCCGGGCGGGAAGCCACCGACCTGATAGCCACCAGGCCCGATGTCCCAGGGTTCGCCGATCAGCTTCAGCTTTGACAACACCGGATCCTGCGTCATGGCATCAAAGAAGCCGCCGCGCTGATCGAACCCTTCCGGCTCTCGGCCGAGAATAGTGCCGAGGTCGAAGCGAAAACCGTCGATATGCATCGATTCTGCCCAGTAGCGCAGCGAATCCGTCACCAGCTGCAGCACGCGCGGATGGGAGGTATTCACCGTGTTGCCAGTGCCGGTATCGTTGATGTAATAACGGTGCTGATCCGGCAGCGTGCGGTAGTAGGAGAAGTTATCAATCCCTTTGAACGACAGCGTCGGCCCCAGTTCGTTGCCTTCCGCGGTGTGGTTATACACCACGTCGAGAATCACTTCGATGCCGGCATCGTGGAAAGCGCGCACCATGTCGCGAAAGCCCTGAATACCGCGCGGGCCAAAATAGCGGCTGGCAGGCGCGAAAAAGGCCAGCGAGTTATAGCCCCAGAAGTTTTTCAGTCCGCGATCCAGCAGATGCTGATCGTCCGGGAACCAGTGCACCGGCAGCAATTCCACTGAGGTCACGCCAAGGCTTTTGATGTAATCGACGGTAGATTTGTGGCTCATGCCGTCATAGGTGCCGCGCATCTCTGCCGGAATGGCCGGATTAAGCTGGGTGAAACCTTTGACGTGGGTTTCATAAATCACCGTGTTGGACCACGGAATGCTGGGGCGGTTATGGTCCTGCCAGTCAAACTCATTGGTATCAATTACCCGACACTTGGGGGTAAACGGCGCGCTGTCACGGGTATCCAGCGTCAGATCTTTATCTTCGTGCAATAAATCGTAAGCGAAGTGCGCTTCATTCCAGTCGATGTTGCCCTGCAGCTCGCGGGCGTAGGGATCAATCAGTAATTTACTTGGGTTAAAACGGTGACCGTTTTCCGGATCGAAGGGTCCGTGAACGCGATAGCCATACAGCGCGCCGGGTTTCAGCCCGGGCACGTAGCCGTGCCAGATTTCGTGGGTATATTCCGGCAGATCGAAGCGGGCAATTTCATGCTGACCGCTCTCATCGTACAGACAGAGTTCGACCCGTTCCGCGTGTGCTGAAAACAGCGCAAAATTGACGCCGTCCCCATCAAAGTTGGCGCCGAGCTGGTGCCCCGATCCAGCGGTGATTTCTAAAGGTTTACCGTTAGACATTCAATCCTCTCCATCCAGTGAATAGATAGTCATGTAAAACAAAAGGTTTATCGGGGACGCTACTGGCTAATCAGCACCAGCGGCGCGCTATAGCTCACATTGTCCAGCGTAACATCGTCATTAATCACTACGGTCTCGCCGGTCAGCACATTGCGATAGTGGCGATGCGCCAGCGATTCCGGCAGTGCCAGTCGGGTATGACTCCACTGTGCACCATTGAAAATCAGTCGTGGCGTAATCACCAGCAGCGCGTAGTCGCTGTCCTGACGGGCAAAGGCGATCACTTTTTCCGCATGTTCGCCCGATGCACTGAGCGGTTGATAATCACCGAAGCGGAACAGCTGCGCATGGTCGCGGCGCAGATGCAGCAGGCGCGCAACCATCTGCTGCTTCAGCCGGCCGCTCAGCCAGTCCTGCTGGCTGGCGAAATCCGGCGCGGCGTGGACATCCAGCTGCGCTGTCAGCTGAGCAAAATCCGGCTCGCGTCGGTTATCTGGATCGACAAGGCTGAAATCCAGCGCTTCGCAGCCCTGATAGATATCCGGCACGCCCGGCGCGGTCAGTTTGATCACCGTCTGGCTCAGGCTGTTAACCAGTCCGGCACGGATAAACGGCTGTAGTGCGTGGCTGAAGTCCTGCAGGAACGCCGGATTGGTGGGTGACAGCAGCTGGCGGGCATACTCCAGCACGGCATTTTCATAAGCTTCGTTGCTGTCCGCCCAGTCGGTGCGTAACTTCGCTTCGCGCAGGGCTTTTTCCACAAACGGCAAAAAGCGATCGCGCAGCGCGTCCAGTGCCGCCGTGTCCTCCGGCTGCAGCGTGGTGGGCCAGACGCCGGCCAGCGCCTGATACAGCATCCACTCGACCGGCGGTTCGGGCGCCGGGCCGTCCACCAGCGCGACTACGTGTGGTTGATTCATCTGCCGCCAGCGCGTGACGTTTTCCGCCCACAGCGCCGGCGCTTCGCTCAGGGTATACAGCCGCGCGCGCGCATCTTCGCCGCGCTTGGTGTCGTGCGTGGAGGTGCCGGACAGCCCATCCGGCTGATGCTGCAGTCGGGTTTGCATTTCGCTGTGGAAGCGTTCGAGCGAAAACGCGTGTGGCAGTGGTTCGGCACCCACTTCGTTGATCGCCAGCGCTACGTGATTGCGGAAAAACAGCGTGTCTTCGACCGATTTCGCCATCAGCGGGCCGGTCAGCTGCTGGAAGCGGGCGCGGAATTCCGCCGCATCCTGCTCGCCCTGTTCAGTGATCGCCCCCAGCAGTAATGCCTGCAAAAAGCTCAGCGCCGCAGGCGAGGCGCTGTGTTTAACCTGCTCCAGCACCTGTAATAGCAACGCTTCGCCTTCCAGCGGCATACCGGCTTTCCGGCCGTAGGTGCGATACACCGGGAAGGCGATCAGCAGTTCGCGCAGCGCCACGTGCAGCTCAGCCTCGCTGAAGTTACGATGCACCAGATCGGCTGCCTCGGTAGCCAGCGCCAGCAGGCGGCTGAATTCCCCGGCAAAGTTGCGATCAACCATCAGTTCACGTGCCGCACGCAGGCCAGCCGCCACGTCGTTACGTTCGGCGGATACCGCTTCATAGGCCAGATGCAGCATATCGATCTGATTATCATCAATCAGCGCATGCGACAGCGCGGCGATAAACTCGTAACCGGTGGTGCCGGACACCGGCCAGTCGGCGGGCAGTTGCTCACCGTCAGCGAGAATCTTCTCCACCGTGATATAACACGCGTCGCCCGCGGCCTGACGCAGCTGTTGCAGATAGCCGAGCGGATCGGCCAGCCCGTCAACGTGATCGACGCGCAGCCCGCTCACCACACCGCTGTGTACCAGTTCAAGAATCAGGCGATGCGAAGCCGCGAACACCTCTTCATCTTCGACACGCACGCCGACCAGCCCGGTAATTTCAAAGAAGCGGCGGTAGGAGAGCGCGCTGCGCGCCTCACGCCAGTTCATTAGCTGCCACGGCTGTTGCGCATGTAGTTCCGCGATGGCCGCGCGATCGCGCAGCGCCAGCACGTCCTCTTTACGCTGCTGCCAGCTGGCCGGCGTCAGCGGATAATAACTGTCGTAATAGACCAGCGCCGGATTGCCGCTGTGCGGATCGGCCTTGATGCTGAGTTCATCATTGGCCAGCACGCGGTCAAAATCATCGCCGAGGAACGGCAGCGTCAGCCTGCGCGACCAGTCGATATCAAAGTAGCGCGCGTAGCGGCTGGCTTCCCCGTGTTCAATCACATCGCGCCACCAGGCATTTTCCAGCGACGCCGCCATGTGGTTAGGCACAATATCGAGGATCAGGCCAATCCCGGCCTGCTGCAGCGCCGCGCTGAGGCGGTCAAAACCGGCGCGTCCGCCAATCGCCGGGTCAATCTCATTGGCATCGGTAACGTCATAGCCGTGCGTCGAGTCGCGCGTGGCGGTAAAAATCGGCGAGGCATAAAGATGGCTGATTCCCAGCTGCTGCAGATAGGGCACCAGCTGCGCTGCGCGGTCAAAGGTCATGCCGTTGCGGAACTGAATGCGGTAAGTCGCGGTTGGAATGCTCATTGCGCTGCTCCTTTTGCCAGACGCACGATGAGGGAGTGCTGCGGCAGCTCGCCGCTTTCCTGTGGCCACGCAAAGAGCGTCTCGCCGGGCATAGCGGGCAGCGGCTGGCTCTGCTGTCCAATATTCAGCGCCAGCGACAGCTGGCCCTGCGGGAACTGCCAGCTGACGGCGACAAAGCCTGGTGCGGTGCGCAGCACCTGGCCGTTATGCCTGCGGGCATCCGGCAGCAGCGGCACGATGTGCTGCTGGCGCAACGCCAGCAGCTGGCGCGTAAGCGTCAGCCACGCCTGGCCTGCGGGATTTTCCACTTTGCTCCAGTCCAGTTTCGAACGCGTGAAGGTCTCTTCAGCATTGGGATCCGGTACCGTATCGTCATGACCGGCGTGACCGGTAAATTCGCGCGCCCGTCCTTCACGCACCGCTTTCGCCAGATCGCCGTGGAAATCGGTAAAGAACAGGAACGGGTTGGTTTCACCGTACTCTTCGCCCATAAACAGCAGCGGAATATGCGGTGACAGTAGCAGGGTGGCGAGCAGCACTTTGGTGCGATCGACACCGGCCAGGCTAATCAGGCGTTCGCCCTGGGCGCGATTGCCCACCTGATCGTGGTTCTGGATGAAATCGACAAACGCCACCGGCGGCTGGCCTGCGCTGGGTACGCCGCGCCGCTGGCCACTCTGTGGCGACAGCTCGCCCTGATAAGCAAAGCCCTCGGTGAGAATGCGCGCGATTAATTTCTCCGGTACGTCGGCGAAATCCTGGTAATACGCGTGCGTCTCACCGGTGGCAAAGACGTGAATGGCATTATGGAAATCGTCGTTCCATTCACCGCTGAACAGTGGCGCGTTACCGTCCGCATCGCGCGGATGCAGGAAGATCACGTTGCGGCTGTCTTCGGTGGTGAGATGGATCGGGCGAGAGTGGATTTCACTGCGAATGCGTTCGGCAATCTCGATCAGCACATGCTGGCTGGACGTATCTTCAATCTGGTCGATGGCATCGAAGCGCAGGCCGTCGAGGTTAAACTCTTTCAGCCAGTAGAGCGGCGCTTCGACGATATAACGCCGCGCGGCATCGACATCGTACGCAATCCCGGCACCCCACGGCGTCATGCGCTCTTCGTGGAAAAAGGCCGGTGCCAGCAGCGGCAGGTAATTGCCTTCCGGACCAAAGTGGTTGAGCACAATATCCAGCACCACCGACAGTCCCAGCGCGTGCGCGGCATCGACAAAGGCCTTGAAATCATCCGGTGAGCCATAAGCCGAGTGCGGCGCATACAGCAGAACGCCGTCATAGCCCCAGCCGCGCGCGCCGCCAAACTGCGATACCGGCAGCACTTCGATCATGGTGACACCGAGGTCAGCCAGCGCAGGGAGTTTTGCGATAGCCGCGCGGAAGGTGCCTTCGGCGGTAAAGGTGCCGATGTGCAGCTCGTAGACCACCGTTTCGTGCCATGGCCGTCCCTGCCAGTCACGCTGTTGCCAGTCGTAATGGTGAGGGTCGATAACCAGAGAAGGGCCGTTGACATCGGCGCGTTGTGCCCGCGCGGCCGGATCGGGCACCGTGCTGCCATCGGCCAGCTCGTAGTGATATGCGCTGCCGTGACCAGGCCCGCGCAGCGTCAGGCTGAACCAGCCATCCTGCTGCGGCTGCATGGCATGCTGCTGACCATCGGCGTGAAGGGTAATTTGCTGCTGACCGGGTGCCCAAAGGCGAAACCGCACGCTGCCGTCAGCAAGGATTTCAGCACCCCAGGATTTTTCCAACGTTGTGGATTCCATTCTATTGCCTCGTTAAGCCCCGCACGGGGAATGGACGACATCAAGCGATTCGCGTTCCTTAAAACCATTTACTCTCTGAATACAAAAGACTAAATGCCCTGGTAGCAAACGGGTACGCAGATAAATCACTGAGTACCCTGAAAAATCATAGCCTATATTTTCAGATTTAATTCCCGCTGCGCTTTAAACAGTACCGTTACGTAAATTTTCCGATTTGTTCGCTTAAGCACCTTTTAATCTCAGTCATAGGCTACGCTTATCTCTGCGTAGTTAACCGCTGCGCGAAATAATGCCAGGCGGCACTGTCACCTAAATGAGGAGAACACTGATGAACGAAGATCGTATCAGCGGAAACTGGAAGCAGTTCAAAGGAAAAGTGAAAGAGAAATGGGGCCAGCTTACAGATGACGATTTAGACGTAGCCGAAGGGAAACGCGATCAATTAGTCGGCCGCATACAGGAGCGCTACGGCTACGGTAAAGATCAGGCAGAGAAAGAAGTCAAAGAGTGGGAAGATAGTAATAAATTTAACTGGTAGTGTTGGTTATCCCCGGTACACTGATGTGCCGGGGTTTTGTTATTTATAATGGCACTGTTTTTGAGCTGGATAAAATATCAGGCATGTCTTGATTTATTTTCTATGTTGTTTTAGACATATATATGCCTATGTATTCATCACTCCTGTAAAAAAAATTTTTCGGCCCCTGTAGGGTCGCCATTGATGGCGACCAATGATAGGTGCTTACCTGCACAAACGCTTTTTCTCAAAGGGGTCTGCGGTGATCGTCCTTATTGAGCGAAAGCAGCGCGACAAAACTCACTACGGCGGTGGCCATCACATACCAGGCGGGAATGTCGGCGTTGCCGGTTTGCTTCATCAGGCCGGTAATGATCAGACCCGCGCAGCCGGAAAACAGCGCGTTGGAGAGCGAATAGGCCAGCCCCAGCCCGGTATAACGCACGCGGGTCTGGAACATCTCGGCCAGCATCGCCGGTCCCGGTCCGGCCAGCATGCCCACCAGCGCACCGGCGATAAACACCACCAGCGCTTTGATCGCCATACCGCTCTCCGGATGCTGCAGCACTTTCAGCAGCGGGAAAGCCAGCACCAGCAGCAAAAACGTCGCCAGCAGCATTAATGTGCGGCGGCCATAGCGATCGCTGAGTATGCCGGCCGGCAGGATGGTGGCGGCAAAGCCGAGGTTAGAGATCACCGCAATCAGCAGCGCCTGGTTAAAGCCGGTATGCAGCGCAGCCTGCAGATAGGTAGGCATAATCACCAGGTAGGTATAACCGGCGGCCGACCATACCATTAACCGGCCAATGCCCAGCCCGATAGCGCGCAGCGTGACACCCAGCGATGCCTGCTGTTGTGGTGCAGCCGGTGTCTGGCTGAACTGCGGTGATTCGTCGAGTCCGCTGCGCAGCCACAGCGCCACTGCGCCGAGCGGCAGCGCCAGCAGGAAGGGAATGCGCCAGCCCCAGGCGTTCATGGCGGCGTCTCCCAGCAGCAGCGGCAGTACTGCCACCACGCCCGCGCCCGCCAGCAGTCCGAGCGCCACCGTCAGCGACTGCCACGCGCCATAAAATCCGCGCTTGCCAGGCGGCGCCGATTCGGTCATCAGCGAGACCGCGCCACCGTATTCTCCGCCAGCAAACAGCCCCTGCAAAATGCGTAGCAGTGTAATCAGCAGCGGCGCAGCCACGCCAATGCTGGCATAAACCGGGACCAGACCGATGGCGACGGTGGCCAGCGTCATCAATACCAGCACCGCGATCAGCACCGGTTTACGGCCATAGCGATCGCCCAGGCGGCCAAACAGCACCGCCCCTAACGGGCGAAAAAAGAACGCCACCGCAAAGGCCGCATAGGTGAGGATCAGGCTGGTGAGGGCGCTTTCTCCTTCGAGCTGGAAGAAATGTTTAGCGATCAGCGTGGCCATGAAACCGTATACGGCGAATTCATACCACTCGATAAAATTGCCGACGGATCCGGCAATCAGTACGCGCTTTTGATTAACGGCGGGAGCCACGGCAGATGACATCATTATCCCTTAATGAGTAAAAAACAGTCAGAGAGGGGCAGTCTACCGCAGCCCGGGGAGATTATCTGAGCTATAAGTCTGACGCAGGGCACAAAAAAAGGTGCGCATTGAGCGCACCTGATGTGAATATCTGCGAAGACTATGCTGGCTGCTGTTTTTTACGGCTGCGCTGTTTACGCAGTTTATCAATCAGTTTATGCGCCTCGGCTTTAGTCGCCACCGCAGGGGATGAACCTTTCAGTGGCTTACGTGCTGTCTCACTCAGCGTCAATACCGTTAACAAACCAATCACGCCGGCACCCATCATGTAATACGCCGGCATCATGGTATTGTGCGTAGTGTCGACCAGCCATGCGGTAATTAACGGTGTGGTGCCACCGAACAGCGAGACTGACAAATTAAAGCCGATAGCCAGCGCGCTGTAACGAATATCGGTGACAAACAGTGCCGGTAATGTCGCTGGCATGGTGCCGCTAAAGCAGGTATGTAGTAAGCCCAGCACGGCCAGACCGGCAAATACCCATAGCATGTTGCCAGAACCAATCAGCATGAACGCCGGGATCGCCAGCACTAATAATCCCAGCGCGCCGAAACCAATCACCGGTTTACGGCCGATGCGGTCGGTAAAATGGCCCCACATTAAGGTCAGCGGCATCATGATAAACATCACCACCATCACCAGCAACAGGCCGGATATTTCGCTCAGCCCCAGAATGCCGGTTAAATAACTTGGCATGTAGGCGGTCAGCATATAATTAGACACGTTAAACAGCAGCACCAGACCAATACACTTCAATAGCGGCTTACTCTGCGTGCGCAGCATTTGCCACAGCGTGAGCTGCGGCTTGTTATGTTCGGCCTCTTCACGCTTATCCATATGCTCTTTAAACGCGGGTGTCTCTTCCAGCTTCAGGCGGATATACAGGCCAAACAGCCCCAGCGGCGCGGCCAGGAAGAACGGTATGCGCCAGCCCCAGTCCATCATCGCCTGATGCGGCAGCAGCGCAATCATACCGGTCACCAGGCTGGCGCCCAGCAGATAACCGGCCAGCGTACCAAACTCCAGGAAGCTGCCCATAAAGCCGCGGCGTTTGTCGGTGGAGTATTCCGCAATAAAGGTGGCGGCACCGCCATATTCACCGCCGGTGGAAAAGCCCTGCACCAGACGCGCCAGCAACAGCAGGATCGGCGCGGCAATACCGATACTGGCATAGCTGGGAATAAGGCCAATACAGAAGGTACCAATCGACATCATAATCATGGTAAAGGCCAGCACTTTCTGCCGGCCAAAGCGATCGCCGAGTGGACCAAATACCATGCCGCCAATCGGGCGCACTAAAAACGCGGCCGCAAAAGTACCAAACGACGCAATAAGCTGCGCGGTATTACTGGCGTCCGGGAAAAATACCTGGCCGATAATCACGGCAAGGTAACTATAAACGCCGAAATCAAACCACTCCATGGTATTACCCAGCGCTGCGGCGCTGACGGCGCGTTTCAATAATTTGTTGTCAATGACGGTAATATCGTCAACGGTCAAATCAGGTTTATTGGTCATCGTTCCGGTGCTCATAAACTCCCCATGAGTAAAATTGGAGCGATCTTATAGCTTTCGCAGCCGGCACTTCACAAAGGGAAATGAAAGCTATAAGAGGCTGAAAGGCGGTCACCTTAGGAAATATTTTATCTTTACGCAAGTTTGCGACATATATCCTTGCAATTAAGCGTAGCGTTAGAGTATGAGACTGTCAAAAGGCGCAGCGGCTGAAATAACCCATTATGCTGATGTTTAAGGCTGATAGCATTCTGCACATGATATTCTTTGGTGAGGCGATGATTTATAGGGGAATATGCTGCATTGCTACAGGATAAGAATGTCGGCTTTGATAAATTTCATACGTTACAGGCAAGTACATCATCAAAGAATTTGGCTGAAAGGAATAGCCAGACTGTTGCCATGCTGGACACCAACCTGCGCCGCCAGTCTCGTAGCGGATTATCATTGATGACGTCGCTGCATAGCGTGGTCTGGCTCAATGACTGTCTTGTCGCGTTAATTATCGTGATTGCCGGCTGAATACATCTTTGAGACCCTGGGAAAGCAATGCGCGTGATAAACCGCTACCGTCCACAGGAATCAACGTCCTGCGATGAATTTTCCATTGGCCCGCAATGCGTTTTAACTCCCAGCGATTCACTACAACACGGTGTATGCGATAGCCAGGAGAGCTGCCGTGATTGGCCAGCATGCGTGATTCGCCTTTATCATCCAGATAAATTAACTGTAAATAAGAGGTGACTACCGCGCTGTCTCCGCGCAGATCAATCAAGGGTAATCCGGTAAAATGCGCTAATCCGCTAGCCAGTGCTTCCTCATGCTCAGGCCGCAAAATAAAGGCGGCTATCGCCTCTGCACCCTCCGCACCATCAAGATGAGGGCCACGATTGAATTCACTCTTTTCCAGATAAACCGATAATGTATATTCCGCCATTGCAGTATCTGCGCTGGGAGGATGTGACGCAATCAATTCATAAATAGCCAGTTTGTCTTCGATAATTTGTAATCTCTGCGCTAATTCAAGGTTTTCTTGCAGCATAAAGCGCTCCTGATATTATTTATTAATTATGATTTGAGTGATTATAACGAGATACTTACAGGCGTGAAGTTCCTGTATCTTAATGGTGTGTTAAGTGGCAATTAATAAAGGACATCAATAATGATTAACAGCGCGGAGTATCTGGCTTTACGGGCTTTTGTCGTGGTTGCTCAGCAACTGAATTTCAGAGCCGCTGCGGAAATACTCGGGGTATCCGCGTCAGCCGTCAGTCAGCAAATCACCGCGCTGGAAGCACAACTCGGGCAACGTTTGCTGAACCGGACCACCCGGGCGGTATATCTTACCGATGATGGCAAGTCCCTGTTTCTTCAGACTGCACCCATTATGGCTAATCTGTATGAAACCCTGCAGCAGGCACACGCCAGAAGCCAGGATATTAAGGGGCTGATTCGCGTTCATGCTTTTCGATCGGGTGCTGAAATGTTTCTTGATCACAATATTGCCGGGTTTCTTACTGATTATCCCAACGTGCAGCTGGATATCACAACCAGCGATGCGCCGGTCGATCTGAGCCGCGGTGGCTATGATTTATCACTGCGCTTAGGCGAGGTGCTGGAACCGGGATTTGTTGCTATTCCATTAGGCAAGCCGCTCCATCAGATTGTGGTCGCTGCGCCAGCATATCTGGCAAAGCATGGTGCGGTTGAAGTGCCGGAAGATCTGCTCAATCACAATTGCATCGGCTGGCGCTGGCCGGGAAGTAGCAGGGTAGAGCCCTGGCAGTTTTTAAATGAGGGGAAAATTTTTGATATTCCCGTGCATGGAAATCTGGTGGTAGACGATCGCGAAAGGCAGCGGCAGGCCGCTATTGCTGGCGCAGGTATTGCTCAGTTAACGGCGGAACGGGTCAGTGCATCGCTGGCCGCCGGCAAGCTTTGTCGCCTTCTGCAACCCTGGGAGATGGAATTCCCGGGTTATTCACTTTGCTGGATAGCGGGTAAAGCCATGTCACCTGCCATGCGCGCGTTTATACAATGGCTTCGCATAAAATAACCCTGCCCGGAGTGTGCCAGCGCACTCTGTTCACTTCGATTAATCACCACGTTTTTAGCTCATCTTCGCCCGGCTCGCCCCTATTATAAACGTTTACCAGCGGCTTCACGCTGAAACGTTTCATATCTCATTTCCGTACTCAGCCCATTGAAGAGTGTTCAGCGGATGTATACAACAGAACTTGTATACAAGTGCATTTTTTATCCATGTCACCAACACCGGGAAAGACCATGCAAAGTACAGATACTGAAATTGAAAAGCGGGTGATCCGTAAACTGTCGTGGCGACTGATTCCGCTGCTGATTGGCTGCTACGTTATTGCGGTGATCGATCGCGCCAATATCGGCGTGGCCGCCCTCACCATGAATGCCGATCTCGGCATCAGCGCCGCCAGTTTTGGCCTCGCCGCCGGTCTGTTTTTCCTGCCTTACGCCATCCTCGAACTGCCCTCCAATCTGCTAATGGAAAGGGTGGGCGCGCGCTGGTGGATCGCCCGCATTATGGTGACCTGGGGCATCATCTCCGGTGCGCATATGTTTGTGTGGAGTGAAAACAGCCTCTATGTGATGCGCGCGCTGCTGGGTGCAGCTGAAGCTGGTTTCTTCCCCGGCATCGTGTTTTATCTCACCCTGTGGTTTCCGGTGGCGTGGCGCGGACGCATCATCGCCTCGTTTATGACCGGCATCCCGATTGCGCTGATTATCGGCACACCGGTTTCCAGCCTGTTGTTAGAACTGCACGGATGGCTGGGGCTGCGCGGCTGGCAGCTGATGTTTCTGCTGGAGGCCATTCCGGCGATTGTGCTGGGATTGATCGTCCCTTTTGCGTTGCCCGATCGGCCGGAAGATGCCCGCTTCCTCAGCGCAGATGAGCAGCACTGGCTGGTGACAACACTGGCTGCTGAGCGGCAAAAACTGCCGTCGCGCGGCCACGGCGGTCTGCTGAAAGCGCTGTTCAGCCCGCTGGTGTTGTTGTTCAGCCTCACCTATTACGGACTGGCGAACCTCAACGGCGCGGTGAGCACTTTCCTGCCGCTGATCATCAGCGAAACCGGCTTAAGTCATGTTCAGACCGGATTCATCACCATCATCCCTTACGTATTTGGTCTGGCCGGCATGTTGGTGCTGGGACGCATAGCCGATCGTCCCGGGTCGCGTCTGCTGGCCAACTATCTGGCGCTGATCTTCTCCTTTGTCGGGCTGTTATGCGTTGCGTGGTTCGATAACTCGCTGGTGAAAATGATGTTTTTGTGCTGTTCGGCATTTGGCTTTTTCGGCGCGATGCCGGTGTTTTGGGGATTGCCCGCGCAGTTTATCCCGGCGTCCGTGGTGGCGGGCGGCCTCGCCCTGATCAATGCGCTGGGCAGTATTGCCAGTGTGGTGAATCCGTGGGTCATCGGCGTGATACGCGACCGCAGCGGCAGTTATAACGGCGGATTTTACTGGCTGGCGGCGATGGCCATGCTCTCGATTATTACCCTGAGCATCATCTTCCGTCGTCAGCGTTTACCGGCTTACCAGGCCAGCAATGAACAACGTGAGGGGCAGTAGTATGAAGATTATTGATGTCCGGTTACTTCAGGTGAAAGGCGTGATGCCGGGAGAGGGCGATTTCTGGGAGGAGCGTCTCGCACGTCCCACCGATGTCTATGCGCAGTTTCGTACCGTGAATAATCATGACGGTGGCGTTCAGCTGGAAAACGGTTTTGCCATTACCACTGTGTTTCTTGAGATCGTTTCTGATGAGGGCGTGGACGGGCTGGCAGGACCGGTGCCGCATGCCGTTGCGTCAATCATTCATGGCCAGCTGCGGCCGTTGTTGCTGGGTCAGGATCCGCGCGACACCGAGCGTTTGTGGGATCAGATGTACCGGGCGCAGATTCATGGGCGTCAGGGCGATGGCATGCTGGCGATCAGCGCGGTGGATTGTGCCTTGTGGGATTTGCGTGCCAAATGGATGCAGCAACCGGTGTTTCGCCTGCTGGGCGGGTCGTTACGGGAAGAAATTCCGGCGTACGCATCGATGCTGGGCTTTGCGGTGCAGGATATGGCGCGGGTGCACGAGCGGGCGCTGGAGTATAAGGCGCTGGGATATCGCGGACAAAAATGGTTTTTCCGCCACGGCCCGATGAGCGGCAGAGAAGGGCTGAAGAAAAACATCGAACTGGCAAAAACGCTGCGCGAAGCCGTGGGGGATGATTACGATCTGATGTTTGATTGCTGGCAGTCGATGGATGTGACGTATTTGCTTGAACTGGCGAAGGGCATTGAGCCGTATCGCCCGCGCTGGCTGGAAGAGTGCGTAATGGCCGACAGAATCGGCAGTATGCAACGACTCAAAGACAAACTGTCCATCCCGATGGCGGGAGGCGAACATGAGTACACGCGCTGGGGTTTTAAACGCTTCTTTGAATCCGGGGCGCTGGATGTGATTCAGCCCGATATCTACTGGTGCGGTGGGCTTTCAGAAACGCTAAAAATTGCCGCTATCGCCACCCTGTACGATTTGCAAGTGATCCCGCACGGTCATTCCAGCATCGCAACGGCCCATTTCAGCACCACGCAATCGCCGATCCACACGCCTTATCAGGAGTATCTGGTGAAATGGAACGATATTCATCAGTACTTCCTGCGCGATCCGCTGGTGCCGCAGAACGGGTTAATCCCGGTACCGCAGGGACCCGGCATGGGCATGGCACTTAATCCAGCGCATATTCAGCAGCAGACATACTTGTTCACCTCATAACCCAACGCTCCCTCAAACAGGCCCGTTATTGTTTGGGGGATCTGTCTCTTGTATACTACAAAACACAGTGCCCACCGTCATTCTGACCCCCTAAATGCTCGCTGTTTAAAGGACGCTCGCCACGCTATGCCCGCCGATAAACTCATCATTGACTGGTCATCGAAAAACATCCTCCGCCCGCAGTCACTGAGCAGCATTCTGGCCGATCATATTCGTGACCTGATCGTGAACTGCCAGATTGCACCCGGTGCATTAATTTCCGAGAACGATATTGCCACCCAGCTTAACGTGAGCCGGACGCCGGTAAGAGCGGCGCTGCAAAAGCTGGAGATGGAGCGTCTGGTGCAAATTATCCCGCAGCGCGGCACTTTTGTGTTTTCGTTCAATGAGCGGGAGATGCGCGAAACCTGTGAGATGCGGCAGATTCTGGAATCAGGCGCATTAAAGCTGGCACTGCAACACGATCGTCAGGCGCTGATCGCGCGCCTGAACGAACAGCTGGCGCGTGGACGCGATGCATTACAAAACGCGCCGGAGACCTACCGCGAAACCGATGCGGCGTTTCATATGGCACTGATTGAAAGCAGCCAGAACAGCGAGCTGGTCGGTTTTTACAAAACCAGCATCAACCGCATTCGCGCCTTTCTCAATCACCTGACGCGCACGCCGGATGAGTTCCAGGGTTCGCAAAACGATCATGAGGCGATCGTGGCGCGGTTAACTAATTACGAGGATGAACAGGCGCTGGAACTTCTGCACTGGCATCTTGGCGGCATTATGCGCATGTTCCAGCGGTCGGTGGCGGACACCGACTCAGCCAGTTGATCGGCATCACTTCGCAGTCAGAACATCGCTGAAAAGCGATCACGCCTCAAGCGCTGCAACCACCGCCAGACCCGCCAGCTCCGCGCTGGCCAGCAGTTGCTCAACGCTGTGACCCTGACGCGCTCTGGCAGAAAGTCCGGACATCACGGTGCTGACAAAATCGGTCAGACGCTGCGCGTCCTGTGGGTAGCGGGCCGCAATATAGCCCCGGATGGTATCCTCAGCGGCGCGATGAAACACCCTGGCCGCCTCACGCGCCTGCTGATCCTGACAGCGAATCCCTTCCAGCACCAGGCAACCGGCACACACCTCATCCCGGGCATAATGCAGCGCCGCCGCTTTCAGTAATGCATCGAGGGATTCGGCCACCGGGCGGTCGTCGCGCAGTATCTCAGCCAGAGGAATCGAGCCGGTGGCGGCGTAGCGATCGAGAACGCGGGCATACAATCCGGCCTTGTTACCGAACGCGCTGTAAAAGCTCGGCGGATTGATGCCCAGCGCGTCAGTGACATCGGCGACGCTGACGGCGTCATAACCTTTGGCATGGAATAACCCCTGCGCAACCGCTACGGCGTGTTCGGGGTCAAAGTTGCGGGGACGACCAGGTGATTTCATATTTTATAGTGCTCGCTACAAAATTACATTGACATTAAATCGGGCTCATTTTGTAATGCATACTAAGAAATCACACGTGGAGATGCAAATGAGCGTATTTAAAGATAAGCAGGTTCTGGTTCTGGGCGGCAGTCGCGGTATTGGTGCGGCTATCGTGCGTCGCTTTGCTGATGAGGGTGCCAGCGTGACCTTCACCTTCTCCGGTTCGCCCGAGGCCGCCGAAAAACTGGCGCACGAAACCGGTTCGGCTGCCGTTCATACCGACAGCTCAGAGCGCGATGCGGTGATTGCCACCGTGCGCGACAGCGGACCGCTGGATGTGCTGGTGGTTAATGCTGGTATCGCCCTGTTTGGCGATGCGCTGGAACAGGATCCGGACGCGGTCGATCGCCTGTTCCGCATTAACATTCACGCGCCGTATCATGCTGCGGTTGAAGCCGCCCGACAGATGCCAGCCGGCGGCCGCATCATCATCATCGGTTCGGTCAATGGCGACCGCATGCCGATTCCCGGTATGGCGTCTTATGCGCTAAGTAAATCCGCTTTGCAGGGGCTGGCGCGCGGCCTGGCGCGGGATTTCGGCCCGCGCGGCATCACCATTAACGTGGTGCAACCGGGCCCGATTGATACCGATGCCAATCCGGAAAATGGTCCGATGAAAGATCTGATGCACAGCTTCATGGCCATCAAACGCCATGGCCGTTCTGAAGAGGTGGCGGGCATGGTGGCCTGGCTGGCAGGACCCGAAGCCGGTTTCGTCACCGGCGCCATGCACACCATTGATGGGGCGTTTGGCGCATAACGTCAGTGTCTGAACAGGGCGCTGACCACCGCGCTGAATACCGAACCGGTGGCAAAAGCGTGTTCGGTCATGTGCTCTTCATGGCGAATATCAGCCAGCCGCCGCAGCGCCGTCTGCGCGCTGGCTGCATTAATTTCTTCATCCATCTTGCTGTAACCGTCCGCCATCAGCAGCCGGGCACGTTCCGAATCCGATCGTTCCAGCGTGGCGATAACCTGTTGTTTGCGATAAAAAACGTAATCTGTCATAAGTGCGTCCTGTTGCTGTGATCGTGATTATGCCGCGGAGGCGATGGTTTAAATCAGCTGAACATCGCACCCTCTTGGTAGCGGCGCAATCAAAACCTGGCCGTTGTATAAACAATTCGCAGCATACCGGTTTCTCCCCCGCGCGTCAGGCAACCTATTTTATCAGCCCGGCCCTTCGCTGCCCGCTGCCAGCAGCGGCACCACGACATCACTGATCGGCGTAGCAATAGCATGCTGACGGCCATAGCGCTTTACCACACCATTGCGGGTATCCCACTCCAGCGGGCGGTTGGCCTGACGATCGGCGAGGATCGAAGTGCTCAGATCGGGCGGCGCGCGGTGAAAGCCATCGATAATTTCCTGCGACACGCTGTCGTCGAGCACCGCACCGGCCGCGCGCGCCACCGTCAGGCACTCCTGTAAATAGGCTAATCCCAGCTGCGTAATATCACCGCGGCTAAACATGCCGGCGCGACGGTTGGCCAGCACCATCAAACCGGCGGCGGCATTTTGTAACAGCTTGCGCCAGGCGATGGAGAGAAAGTCCGCGGCCAGTGCCACCTCGCAGCGCGTGTCGCGCAGCGCATCCACTACGCGCGCGGCCTGCGGCACATCCGGCAAGGTCAGGCGAGGCTGGGCGCGCAGCCAGACTGACGCATCCGGCTCGCGCTGCGCCGGGAACCACACCACCGAAGGTAATACCGTGGCGCCGTTGACATAAGGCGCCAGCTGACTCTGCTGCTCGACGCCATTTTGCAGCGCGCACACCACGGTTTTTTCATCGCACAGAGTGGCCAGCCACGCGGCGCTGTCCGCGACCTGGGTGGTTTTAACCGCCACGAACAGCAAATCGCAGCGTTGTGTCACGTGCGAGGCATCATGCAATACCGGACCAGGCACGCTGATTTCTCCCGCATCGTGGCGCAGCGTTAACTGGGCATGGGCCGTGCGGCCGCACAGCAGCGGGGTGCGCCCGGCTTCATGCAGTACCGCCGCGACGGTAGTACCAATTGCACCGGGGCCCAGCAGGGCGATTTTACAACGTTCAGACATGCTGCCATCTCCTCATCGCTTAACCGATCATCAGCGTGCCGAGTGCAATCACCGCACACGCCAGCATTTTTCTTACCGTTAATGCTTCACCGATAAACAGCGCGCCCAGCACGGCGGCAAACAGCACGCTGGTTTCACGCAGCGCCGACACCGCGCCCATCGGCGCTGCCGTCATGGCGTAAATGATGATGCCGTAGGCCAGCAGCGAAACCAGGCCACCCGCCGCGGCGCTCAGCACGCCCGGTCGCCACTGCAGCAGGCTTTTGCTGTCGCGCAGCGCGATGTAGACCGCCGGCATTAATATGCCCCACAAGCTGCACATCCACGCGGTATACGCAAATGCATTGCCGGCAACGCGCACGCCCATGCCGTCCACCACGCTGTACGCGGCGATAAAGGCACCGGTCGCCAGCGTGTAGCGCAGGCCCGGCAGCGCCAGTTTGCCGCCGCGCAGCGCCAGCGACACAATGCCAGCGGACACCAGCACGATGCCGCACAGCGTAGTAAAGGCGATGTGCTCGCCGGCAAACAGCGCGGCGGCGCAGGTCACCAGCAGCGGCGACGATCCGCGCGCAATCGGATAGGTCTGGCCGAGATCGCCGCTCTGGTAGCTGCGCACCAGGCACAGGTTATAGCCGACGTGCAGCAGCGCCGACAGCAGCGCATATTTCCAGCTGGCGCGCGCCGGCAGCGGCAGAAACAGCGTACTGAACGCACACACCAGCGCGATCGCCACGCACATAATGGTCATCGACCACAGGCGATCGGATCCGCCGCGCAGTAAGGTGTTCCAGCTGGCGTGCAGCAGTGCGGCGCACAGCGTTAAGACAATAATGTAATCAGGCATAGGCTGATGCTATGCAGCCGCAAATGGATTGGAAAGCGAAGATTTATCATTGCGCTATGAGTAAATACTCATGCTTCACTGATAATCCTGCTGCGCCTGACGTGATTCAGCGAGCAGCCAGCGACGAAAATCAACAATATGCGGCTGGCTTTCAATGCCCTGCGGACAGACGAAATAGTAGGCGGCGGGCGAGGAAAACGCGACGTTGAACAGCCGTACCAGGCTGCCGTCGCGCAGCTCTTTTTCAACATGACCGCTGCGCGCCAGCGCCACGCCTTGCCCCAGCAGCGCGGCTTCCAGCGTCATATTGGTGTCGGCAAAACGTACGCTCTCCTGTAAGGCATCCAGCGTCAGGCCGACCTGTTTAAACCAGATCTCCCACTTTGGCACCAGATCGGCGCCATCACGCATCAGCAGCGGGTAACGCAGCAGCTCTGCCGGTTCCTGCGGTGTGCCGAAGCGCTGCAGCAGCGCCGGGCTGGCGACCGGAAACAACTTTTCACGAAACATAAATTCGCTGTGCAGCGCCGGATAATTGCCATGGCCAAAGCGGATCGCCACGTCAGAATCCTGGCGCGAGAAGGTAATCGCATCATCGGTGCTTTCCAGCGTTACCAGAATTTCCGGGTGCTGGCGCGTCAGGCCCGGCAGGCGCGGCAACAGCCACTTCAGCGCAAACGAGTAGGTGGTATTCACGCGCAGCCGCACGCGGCCTTTCTGCTCGCGTAAGTCGGCTAAGGTGGTTTCCAGATTACTGAAAAACTCGCGCACGATCGGTGCCAGCGCCGCACCGGCCGGCGTCAGACTCAGCGTTTTGCCGCGCTGAAACAGCTGTACGCCCCAGATCTCTTCCAGGTTTTTGAGCTGATGGCTGACGGCGCTTTGGGTGATAAACAGCTCTTCCGCGGCGGCGGTAAAGGTCGGATGGCGCGTTGCCACTTCAAACGCGCGCAGCATGGCGGTAGGCGGTAACTCTCTCATCGGTGCAGCCTTGTTTTATGAGCGTTCACTCATGATAGCGGAATCGTCTGTTCGCTCACGAAACTTATTCACCCACCCTCCAGTTTAGCCTCACAGCCTGTCACTTTGCTGACAGTGGCCGACACATTCATCACTGAATCGGCGGCCAGCTGAATGGTTGGTTATTTACCGCGTGGCGGTTTTAATCCGCCGCCGGATAGGGTTCCCGCTGCGCTCGCGTCCTGACGCTGATTAACTATGTTTATCACTCAATATAAGAATGGGGTGATGAAATGCGAAACCGTGTATTTAGCGCGCTGGCGTTATTGTTATTATCCGGCTGTGGCGCGAATAACAGCGCCTCGCCGGTTACGGCACCTGGTGCGCCGGAAGCGGGGAAAACCGCGCTGCTGGAGAGCGGGGCGGCGGCGTTGCAGTCGCGGCCGCCGATTGAGGCGATCAATACGTATCTGGATGGTTTTCATTATTACTGCGGGAATCAGCAGGGGCAGATGGAGGCCCATCACTACGTAACCATTCTTAATGACGATGTGATGCAGGCGGTTATTTATGACGGTAACAAAAAAGACGCCAAATTAATGGGCGTGGAATATATCATCAGCGAACGTTTATTTAAGCAACTGCCGGCGCAGGAAAAGCAGTACTGGCACAGCCATCGCTATGAAGTGAAATCCGGTACGCTGATTGCGCCCGGCCTGCCGCCGGCCGCGGAGCACGCGCTGATGAGCAAAATCGTCAACACCTACGGAAAAACCTGGCACACCTGGCATACCGACCGCGATAAAACGCTGCCGCTGGGCGCGCCGACGCTGATGATGGGCTTTACCGCCGACGGTCAGCTCAATCCGGCGCTGCTGGCTGACCGCGACAAGCGCTTTGACGTCGATACTGCGACAATCCGCACTGACCGCGCTGATATCGCCGCCCATCCGGTGGCAGAGGGGGCCGATCGTTGCCGGCGCGTGCATCCGTAACCGGCGATTCCGCTTTACTCGTGATACATCTGGCTGCGCCCACCGTCGATCAGGATATCGGTGGCATTGATGAAGCGCGCCTCGTCGCTGGCGAGAAACAGCGCTGTGTAAGCCACTTCATCCGGCTCGCCGATGCGTTTACACGGCAGCAGCGCCGCCTGACGCGCGCGCTCGGCCTGCGGATCCGGACAGCTCGCCAGCCAGGCTTCAGCGGCTGGCGTCATGATCAAACCGGGCGAAATACTGTTTACGCGGATGCCCTGCGCGGCGTACTCCACGCCCAGCGAACGCGTCAGGCCGATCAGCCCGTGTTTAGCCACCGGATAAGGGAACGCGCCGGGAATGATTTTGTGCCCGTGCACCGATGCAACGTTAACGATGTTGCCATACTGACGCGCCAGCATCGCCGGCAGGACGCTGCGTATCAGGTTGTACGGCCCTTTCAGATTGGTGTTCATGCAGCGCTGCCAGTCATCCTCGTCCAGCGTCAGCGGATCGCGAAAAACGTTTACGCCAGCGCAGTTGATCAGGATATCAATATCTCCCAGCGCCTGCTGCGCCTGCTGTACCGCGTGGCTAACCTGCTGCGGCTGCGTGACATCGGCTGCGCAGGCCAGACAGCGCTGGCCGGACTGCTGCTGTAGCTGCGCCGCCAGCGCTTCGCTGCTGTGTGCGTCGCGATCAAACAGCGCCAGGCGGGCGCCTTCGCGCGCAAACAGGGTGGCGATGGCGCTGCCGATGCCGCTACCGGCACCGGTAATGATGGCGGTTTTATTGGCTAAACGTGGGGACATAGTCGCTTCCTTATGAGGATGTCGGGAGAATCAGCCAGTCGGCCAGTTCAAGGGTATTATCACCGCGCTGCAGGCGAATCAGCGGCCAGCTGTCGCTGCGCGTGAGCGGCACCAGCCCGCTGCGGCTGAGCAAAAAAGTGTCTTCGCTTTTCACGCCGCTCAGCGTCGGGTTCCACGCCAAGGCGGTGTCGGGCTGTACCTCGCCGCGACTCTCCGGGGTGATAATCCAGTCGCGACAGCCGTAGCCAGCCGGTCCGCCCTGATGATGATCGCGCCACGCCTCAGCGTGGCCGTGGCGTTGATAAGCCTGAGTGATGTCGGCAAAAACCGCTGACCAGCTGCGCTGCGCCTGGGTGGCATACAGCATATCGGCGTGGATCTCCGCCAGCGTCAGAATGCGCTGGCGCAGCGCCGGGTCGGGTTCGCCGAGATGCACCAGGCGCGTCAGGCTGACATGCAAACCGTGCCGTTCGGCACCGAGGGTGATCAGCATCATGCGCTGCAGCGTTTTGCGCGTCGGTACCGGATGTTTAAATGCGGCGATGCGCTCATCGGCGGCCACCAGCGTGCACATTGGGCGAATGCCGCGCGCCAGACAGCCGGCGGCAATGTCGGCTTCGACCTGCCATTCGCTGACGCCCGCGCGCAGCTGGCGCGCCACCGTTTCGACAATCTGCGCCGTCTCCTGTCCCAGCGTGCGAAAGCGCTGCTGTTCCGGTGCGCTCAGCCCCTGGCGCAGCGTGATCATCTGCGGCTGGATATCGCTCAATCCTGCCATGGGCGTATCGCTGCCGATATTGCCCGCCGGCAGCACGCTGCTCAGCGACTGGTACCACGGATAGTGCCGGGTCGCACAGCTGAACGGCAGGGGCTCTTCGGCCAGAATGCGCGGTAATTCATTGCCCGGTGCCAGCAGCAGCACGCTGTCGCGGCCGATCAGCAGGCTGGCAACGCCGGTCTCGGCACGCTCTACCACATAATAGCTGGCCCCGTCGGTAAGCCAGGCGATGTTATCGCGGCGCGTCAGCAATACCGCATCCAGCTGCCAGTGCGCCAGCGCCTGTTGCAGGCGCGCCAGTTTGTCACTCATACACGGCCTCCTTGTGCTCAACGATCTGCGACTGCAGAACCAGCTCCGCAGCGCGATGCGCCACGGCCATCACCACCGCATTGGTGTTGCCACTGATAGTATTCGGCATCATCGAGGCATCCACCACGCGCAGCCGCTGTACGCCGCGCACGCGCAAGTCGTCGTGCAGCACCGCCAGCGGATCGTCATCGTGTCCCATGCGGCAGGTGCCGACCGGGTGATAGCCGGTTTTCACCATGCGCCGGCAGTGGGCGCCAATCGCTTCATCACTGGTGACTTCCGCACCAGGGAAGATCTCCTGATCGACCATCTCGCGGATGGGCGCGGCCGCCAGCACCTGACGCGCAAAGCGAAAACCGGCGAGGGTGCGGGCTAAATCGTCCGGATGGCCGAAAATCTGCGTATCGATCACCGGCAGGCTGCTGGCGTTGTTATCGCGCAGCGTGACTTCACCGGTGGCTTTAGGGCGCAGCAGCAGGGAGTTCACCGTGACACCGTCACCGGGATCGGCACCCATTACATCGCGATCGAGATATACCGTTGGCACGCAGAACATCTGAATGGTGGGCGTCGCCGTGAAATCGAGCGGATCGAAAAAGGCGCAGGTTTCCACGCCGGTGGTAGTCACCGGGCCGCTTTTGAACAGCAGATATTGCAGTCCGGCTTTGACCATCGGCCAGCCGCGATCTTGGCCGTAGTAGCCAAACGCACCGCGCGTGCTGGCAACCACCGGTACTTCGTAATGGTCCTGCAGGTTTTTACCCACGCCCGGCAAGGCATGGCGCACGGTAATACCGTGTTGTTTCAGCTGTTCCTGCGGACCGATGCCGGAGAGCATCAACAGTTTTGGCGTCTGATAGGCACCGGCGGCCAGAATCACTTCGCGGCTGGCGCGCGCCTGTTGCGGCTGGCCATCCTGACGATAGCGCACGCCGCTGGCGCAGGTGCCGTCAAACAGCACCTCTTCAACCTGCGCACCGGTGACCAGCGTCAGCCGTGCGTCATGGCGCAGCGGGTTGATAAACGCATCGACCACGCTGCAGCGTTGCCGCGTCTGACCGTCGATGGTGTGCTGCATGAAGCCGACGCCAGACGGATTGCCGCTGTTAAAATCCGGCGTGTAGGGAATACCCAGCCCCTGCAGGGTTTTGACATAGGCGCGGCTCAGCGGACTGAAGTGGCCGAGATGCGACACTTTCATCGGGCCGCCAACGCCGTGATTGGGTGCGCCGAGGTGATCGTTATCTTCGATGGCGGTAAAGTGCGGCAGCAGCGCCTCCCACGACCAGTCGATGCCCTGATGACCCAGCGCCTGGTTCCAGTCGGCGTAATCCTGTTTATGACCGCGCATGTAGACCATGGCGTTGACAGTCGAACCGCCGCCCAGCACTTTGGCCTGCGGCACGATCACGCCGCGTCCGTTGAGCTGCGGCTGCGCTTCGGTTTGATGCATAGTCAGAAACCGGTCGCTGGCGAGAAACTTCATATAGCCGGCGGGCATTTTCAGCACCGGATGGTATTCGTCGCGCCCGGCCTCCAGCAGCAGCACGCGCGCATTTCCTTCGCTGACCAGGCGCGCGGCAACGATACAGCCCGCGCTCCCGCCGCCCACCACAATGTAATCGTACTCTTTCATAACGCTCCGTTTACTCCGATGCGATGGAATCTAACCGGCGCAGGCGCTGCGCCGCCGGGTTGTGCTGCTCGCCCGGATCGAGCGGACTGAGCAGATAACGCCACGAGATAAACGCACTCACCAGATACAGGAAGGCGTAGCCCCAAACCACCCCGAGTGTGCCGAGCAGCGCATTGATTGCGCCGTACAGCGCCGGACCGAAGAAGGTGGACAAACCGGCGGCGAAGCAGTAAATCGCCATGGCGTTACCTTTGTCCTTCGGCTGGCACAGCGAGGAGAACAGCGCGGCGGCGGGCACGTAGCCGCACAGCGTGATGCCGTACAGGCACGCGCAGATCACGCTGAGCACAAAGCTGCCGTGGCTCCACTGCGGCACAAAGTACATCAGCAGCATCGAGACACCGGAGCCGAGGCCGCCGAACACCGTCAGCACTTTGCGCCAGCCGATGCGGTCGCTCAGCTTGCCGACGATGGGATTAAAGCTCATGCCCACCAGTCCCATGATGGTGATCAGGCTGAGGTATTCGGTCTGGGAAAAGCCAATCTGTTCGGTGAAAAAGCCCGGCAAAAAAATAAAGAAGCCGAAGTAGGGCGTGGTGTTGATGATGCGCACCACTGCCGCGGCAGCGATGCGCGGCTCACGCCACAGAATATCGATGCCGCCCATCAGCGTGCGCAGCGTGCCCTGCTGACGATGTTCGGCATCCAGCAGCGACTGATAACCGCTGCGCTCTTTCAGCGCCAGCAGCATCACCAGCAGACCGATCGCCACCAGACCCAGTGACAGCCAGAAGGTGGCGTATTCGCCCACCAGGCGGATAGAGAAGATCGCTACCAGCGAACCGAGCGTCGGCAGCCCGCCGGTAAATGCCAGCCAGAACCAGCCGGTGGCGGAGCCGCGCATCTCCGCCGGGGCCGCCGACTGAATCCACACCAGAAAGGCGTAGGCAAACATCGGATAAGCCACGCCGCGCAGGCCATAGGTTAGTGCCAGCAGCAGCACGCTGTGCGACGGCAGCGCCACGGCCAGGAACAGCACTTCAAACACAATCCAGATCAGGCCGCCCGCCAGCATCACTTTACGCGGGCCGATCAGCGTTGACAGCGAACCGGCCAGCCATGAGCCCAGCGTGACGGTGACGCCGTAAAAGGCGATTACCCAGGCAGCGATATTCAGGGAGAAGCCGTTTTCGTGCAGATAGGGCGCGAGATAGTTGGACTCGACGCCGTCGCCAATCATAAACAGCAGGACTGCCAGATAGCCCCAGGCCAGCGCGGGCGGAATGCCGAGGCGGATCAGCCACGGATGGGTTGCAGGTGATGTTGTCATTATGTTTTCTCTGTAGGGTTGGTGTCAGCACAGCCAGATAAAGCGTTCGCCCGGCATTATCAGAACGTTTTTTACCGGAATAGCGCGAACAGGTTGTTATGAGCAGGGACTCTAAAGCACGGCAGGCGCGCAGGATGGCGCAACCATCACAGAAGTCAGTAAACACTGTTTAGTAAGATGAGCGCGGATGAAGCGAAAGGAGGCCGCGTGAAAACCGTCGGACTGAATAATTTCCAGGTGCGTAAGCACAATAAAGCGCTGTTTATGCAGCTGATGTGGCGTCATAAACGTCTGAGCAAATCGCAGCTGGCGCAGCTCAGCGGCCTGACCATACCGGCAGCCAGCAAGATTTTGCAGGAGCTGCTGGAGCAGGGCCACGTGCAGCACTCCAGCGCCACGCTGAGCACGCGCGGCAACAGCAACGGCAGTTTTCAGCTGCCAGCGCAAGGCGCGTGGACGCTGTGCCTGTGTGTCAAGCCGACCAGCATTGAGCTGCAGCTGGCGGATGCGCAGCTGGTGGCGCAGGGCGACTATCAGCAAATCAGCATCAACGCGCAGACGCCAGAGCAGCTGCTGGCGGAGATTGAAACGGTGTGGCGCGCGACCTGTAAACGCTGGCCGAAGCGGCAGATTAATCTGGCGCTGGCGGTGCACGGGCAGGTCGATCCGGTAACCGGCGTCTCGCAGCATATGCCGCAGGCGGCGTGGCGCAGCCCGCTGCAGCTGAAGTTTCTGCTGGAGGAGAAGCTGGCAGTTGACGTCCGCGTCGATAACGACTGCGTGATGCTGGCGCTGGCGGAAAAGTGGCTGAACCGCAATGCGCTGGCCGAATTCTGCGTCATCAATGTCGATTACGGCATCGGCTCATCATTTGTCATCAACGGCGAGATCTTTCGCGGCAACCTGTACGGCAGCGGGCAGATTGGCCACACCATTATTGATCCGCACGGGGAGCGCTGTAACTGCGGACGGCAGGGCTGCCTGGAGACGGTCGCCTCGCTCAGCACGCTTAAGCGGCTGGCGCATCAGCGCGCGCCGCAGACGGTGCAGCCCACCAGCCGTCAGCTGCTGACCGCCTGGCAGGCCGGCGAGCCGTGGATCGTCGAGTGGGCGCTGCGCAGCGCGGAAGCCATCGGCATGAGTCTGTACAATTTCCTTAATACGCTGAATATCAATCAAATCTGGCTGTACGGTCGCAGCTGTACTTTTGGTGAGAGCTGGCTGCAGACCATCGTGCACCAGATTGATTTCAATCCCTTCGATCCGCGCGATGCGCTGAAAAGCAAAGCCACCAACGTGCATTTCGGCCAGCTGGATCGCGCGCGTCAGGTCCTCGGCATCGGTTATCTCTATGTCGAGGCCGATCCCGGTACGGCGTAGTTTACTAAACTCCTGTTACTAAAATCTGTGAGAGGCTGAACTTTCACCCTGCGGTATCGGTGGTGAGATAGCCGCACTTTGACCCTGGTGCGGAGAGTGGCCGTGAACAATCATCAACATCTGAATATGCGTTACGTGTGGAGCATCTGTCTGGTGGCAGCCTGCGGCGGTTTGCTGTTTGGCTATGACTGGGTGGTGATTGGCGGGGCCAAACCCTTCTATGAGGCCTGGTTTAACGTCACCGATCCGGCGGCATCCGGCTGGGCGATGAGCTCGGCGCTGGTGGGCTGCGTGTTTGGTGCGCTGGTGTCCGGCTGGTCAGCGGACAAGCTGGGGCGGCGGCTGCCGCTGATTGTCGCCGCACTGCTGTTTGTGGTGTCGGCGATCGGCACCGCGCTGGCCAGCAGCTTTACGCTGTTTGTCTGGTGGCGCATTATCGGCGGCGTCGGCATTGGTATCGCCTCGGCGCTCAGCCCGATGTACATCGCGGAGATCAGCCCGGCAGACAAGCGCGGCAAGTTTGTCGCGGTTAACCAGCTGACAATCGTTATTGGCGTGCTGGCGGCGCAGCTGGTCAACCTGATGATTGCCGATCCGGTCGTCGGCGCATCAACCCATGCGGCGCTGCGTGAAACCTGGAACGGTCAGGTTGGCTGGCGCTGGATGTTCGCCTCGGCTGCCGTGCCGTCGCTGGCGTTTCTGCTGCTGATGATGTGGGTGCCGGAATCACCGCGCTGGCTGATGCTGGTGGGCCAGCCGCAGCGCGCGCTGGCGATGCTGAATAAAATTGGTTCGCCTGCTTATGCGCAGCAGACGCAGCGCGAGATTGCCCGCGCGCTGGAACAGGATCGCCAGCAAACGCGCGCCCGCGCCGGCTCGCTGCTGGCACCGCGCACGCTGCCGATTGTCATCACCGGCATCGTGCTGGCGATTTTCCAGCAGTGGTGCGGTATCAACGTGATTTTCAATTATGCGCAGGAGATTTTTGCTTCGGCTGGTTTCGATATCAACGGCACGCTGAAGTCGATCGTGGCCACCGGCCTGATCAATTTGCTGGCAACAGTGCTGGCGCTGCCGCTGGTGGACCGGCTCGGCCGCCGCAAACTGATGCTGATCGGTGCCGGAGGACTGACGCTGTGTTATGCACTGATTGCCGGTGCCTACACGCTGGGCATCACCGGCTGGCCGGTGCTGATTCTGGTACTGGCGGCGATTGCGGTTTACGCGCTGACGCTGGCGCCGGTCACCTGGGTGCTGCTGGCGGAAATTTTCCCTAACCGGATTCGCGGTCTGGCGATGTCGGTCGCCACGCTGGCGCTGTGGATTGCCTGTTTTGTGCTGACTTATACCTTTCCCATCCTCAATGCCGGACTTGGTGCAGCGGGCAGCTTTATGCTGTATGGCGTGATTTGTGCGGCGGGCTTTGTCTTTGTGCTGCGTCGCGTGCCGGAGACCAAAGGCATATCGCTGGAGCTGCTGGAGCAGCAGCTCACCGCAGGCGAGCCGGCTGCGGTGGCAGGTGAGCATTCGCTGCGGTAACCGCAGCCATGCTTCAGGCAGAAAGCCGGTGCGCCAGGCGGCGCACCTGTCAGATAGCCGTTTACACCTGGGCCATGCCGCCATCAACAAACAGCTCGGCTGCATTAATAAAGCTGGCGGCGTCGGAGGCGAGAAACGCCACCACCTTGCCAATCTCTCCCGGCTCACCCAGACGACCGAGCGGCACCTGCGCGGCCAGCGCATCGAACAGCCCCTGGCGCTGATCTTCCGGCACCAGGCCGCCTAAGCCTGGCGTCTGCACCGGGCCAGGGCTCACCACGTTAATGCGGATGCCGCGATCTTTCACATCCAGCGCCCACGAGCGGGCAAAGTTACGCACCGCCGCTTTACTGGCGCTGTAAACGCTGAAGCCCGGCGTACCCTGAATCGCGGCGGTGGAGCCGGTGAGAATCACCGACGCCTTATCGCTCAGCAGCGGCAGCGCTTTTTGCACGGTGAACAGCACGCCGCGGACGTTGGTGCTGAAGATACGATCAAAATGTTCTTCTGTGATGGCCCCCAGCGGCAGCATGTCGCCGCCACCGGCGTTGGCAAACAGGATATCCAGCCGGCCGGCCTGGCGCGCAATCTGCGCATAGACGGCATCCAGATCGCTTAACTGTGCCGCATCGGCGCGAATGCCGGTGGCGCCGCCGCCGATGCTGGCGACGGCTGCATCCAGCTCAGCCTGACGACGACCGGTGATAAATACGCGTGCGCCCTGTGCCGCCAGTTCCTGGGCGGTGGCGAGGCCAATACCGGAGGTGCCGCCGGTCACTAAAGCGATTTTGTCTTTCAGAATCAGGTTCATAGTATGTACTCCACAGTTGATCAGGTTAAGTGGTGACGGCCTTGCCGTCGCTGAAGTGCACTGTAGCGCTGCCGCTTTTACGGATAAATGGTGTAAAATCGAAAGGACTATTTCTCTGGGTGGATAATCAGGTAAGGGGCGACAATGGATCAATTGCTGGCAATCCGGGCGTTCGCCCGCGTGGTTGAGGCAGGCAACTTTACCCGGGCCGCCAATTCACTGGATATGCCTAACGCCACCCTGAGTAAGCTGGTGCAGGAGCTGGAAGCGCATCTCGGCGTGCGTCTGTTGCAGCGCACCACGCGCCGGGTCACGGTGACGGCAGAAGGGCGCGATTACTACGAGCGGGCGCTGCGCATCGTGCGCGATCTGGAAGATATCGATTGTGCTTTCAATAGCGTCACGACGAAACCGCACGGTCAGCTGCGTATCGATATCGGCGGCTCAACGGCGCGCGATGTGCTGCTGCCGGCGCTACCCGATTTTGTCGCCAGGTTTCCCGACATCACCCTGGACCTTGGCGTGTCCGATCGCACCGTGGATCTCATCAGTGATAACGTGGACTGCGTAGTGCGCGGCGGTCCGCTGAGCGATTCGTCACTGGTGGCACGGCACTTAGGCAATGCGCAAATGATCACCTGTGCCACGCCCGGCTATCTGCGGACCTACGGCATTCCGGCGTATCCGCAGGAGCTGAACAACGGCCATCGCATCATCAGCTATCTGTCGCCGCAGAGCGGGCGCGCCTTTCCGCTGCGCTTCCGCCACGGCGAAGAGCGAATCGAGGTCAAGACCGCGCATCGCGTTGGCGTCAATGAGAGCAACGCGCACCTTGCCGCGGCGGTGGCGGGTCTGGGCATCATTCAGACGTTCCGTTACGCTGCGGCCGCGGATTTGCAGGCCGGACGGCTGGTGGAGATCCTCGCCGACTGGCGTCCGTCCGACTATCCGTTCCACGTGGTTTATCCGCAAAGCCGCCATCTCACCCAGCGCCTGCGGGTGCTGATCGACTGGCTGCGTGAGGTGTTTCCGCAACGGCTAAATGGATGACAGGGTGTAAACAATCTGTTAACGTTTGGCCTCAACCCCATCCTACAGGCGCGTTTATGACACTCTCTGCTGATTCCGCATCGTCATCTGACTTTCGCCTGTATGCGCCTTGCTGCCCGCCACCTCCGGCACGCGTTGTGATTCGCTAAGTATCGAACTTCCTGCGCCTCGCTAAGCGAGCGCGCTAACAACGTTTGTTTCAGGAGCAATGCTATGCGTTCTTCTTCTTCGCTGACTTCGCAGGCAGCGACGTCAGGCTTTGTGCTGCTGTGGGGCAGCGCAGCCATTTTCTCGCGTCTCGGGCTGGATAATGCCTCACCGCTGGCACTGCTGGTGGTGCGTTTTAGCATCGCGCTGGTTGCGCTGTTGCTGGTGGGACTGTTTCGCCGCCGCTGGCTGCCGCAGCCCGGTACGCGCCCGCGCGTAATGCTGACCGGCCTGGTGTTGATCGGCGCTTATTCGCTGTGTTATTTCCAGGCGATGGCGGAGGGCGTGACGCCAGGGCTGATCGCCACCATCATGGGCATCCAGCCAATTCTGACGCTGTGCCTGGTGGAGCGGCGTCTGCCGGGCAGGCGGTTGCTGGGCTTAACGGTCGCGCTGGCGGGGCTGATACTGCTGGTGTGGCGCAGTCTGGCGGCGTCGCAGCTGCCGCTCAGCGGCGTGCTGTTTGCGCTGGCCGCGCTGCTGTGCATGACCTTCGGTGCCATCATGCAGCAGCGGGTGACGCAGCATCCGGCGCAGGTGCTGCCGCTGCAGTACGGCGTGAGTTTACTGTTGTGCCTGCTGTTGCTGCCGGTTAAACCGTTTCATGTCAGTTTCACGCTGCATTTCTGGCTGGCCGCGCTGTTCCTCGGCGTGATGATCTCCGTGGTGGCCCAGCTGCTGCTGTATCGCTTACTGAGCGCGGGCAGTATCGTTAACGTCACCAGCCTGTTTTATCTGGTGCCGGTGATTACCGCGCTGCTCGACTATCTGCTGCTGGGTAACCGACTGCCGTGGCTGAGCCTGCTGGGCATGGCGGCGATTCTGGCGGGTATCCTGCTGGTGTTTCGTGCGCCACAGCCTTCGCGTTAACATCATGCCCCGCCAGCCGGCGGGGCATTTCAGCCATGATCGGTCAACGCCTGTGCGGCGCAAATCAACGCCAGATGACTGAGGCCCTGCGGCATATTGCCGCGCCACTCATCGCTGCGCACGTCGAACATTTCATTGAAGGTTTCCACGTTGCCGCGCTGGCACAGCTTGTCGAGGATCTGCTGCATAGCGCTTTCGGCACGCGTTGTCTCGCCCAGCGCCGCCCAGGCTTCCACCAGCCAGAACGAGCAGGCGATAAAAGTGCTCTCTTCCTGTTCCGTGCCGCTGTAGCGATACAGCATGGCGCTGCCGTGGCCCAGTTCCTGCTCAATGGCACGGTAGGTGGCCTGCATACGTGCCGGGTTGACGCGGCTACCGTAGGGATGCACCAGCGCCAGCGCAGCGTCCAGCCGGCCGTTGCTGTCGGGATAAAACACATACGCCTGTTTCTCTTCGTTCCAGCAGTGCGCTTCAATCCAGCTGCTGATGCGGTCGCGCTCGCGCTGCCAGCGTTTCAGCCACGTGGGTTCAATGTGGCGTGCTTCGGCCAGCGCGACGGCGCGATCCAGCGCCAGCCAGCAGGCCATTTTCGAATGGGTATAGTGCTGCTGCTCCGGCAGTTCCCAGATACCGCTGTCTTTCAGCCGCCACCGATCGGCACAGTGATTGGCCAGCGCACCCAGCATGCGCGAGGTGGCTAAATCCAGTACGTGCCCGGCGCGTATAAACAACTCGGCGGTCGCCAGCATATCGCCGTACATGCTCAGCTGCAGCTGGTCGCGGGCGTTGTTGCCCACGCGTACCGGCTGGGAATGATGATAGCCACGCAGCGGCACAAAGCGTTCGGCAGGCACTTCGTTACCCTCCAGCGTGTAGCAGGTGCGCAGCGCGGTACCGTGGCGGATAATGGTTTTCGACAGCCAGGAGAACGCCGCTTTACAATCTTCCAGCGCACCGAGAAAAACAAAGGCTTTGATGATCAGACAGGCATCGCGTACCCATGCATAGCGGTAGTCATAATTCTTTTCCCCGCCAATGCCTTCCGGCAGCGAGGTAGTGGCTGCCGCCGCCAGCGCGCCGGTGGGGGAATACCATAAAAATTTCAGCGACAGCGCCGAGCGGCGCACGTGCTCAGCAAAGCGCCCCTGATAGCTCAGGCTGCGGGTCCAGTCGCACCAGGCGGTATGGCTGGTTTCAATCCGGGTATCGATCGCCTCCAGCGGCGGCACCGCCAGCGGTTCGCGCTCGGTGACCAGCAACGCCACCAGCGATCGACTGTCCGCAGCCGTCCGCAGCGTAGCGCTGATTTGCTCATCGTCACGCTGTTCGATCTGCCAGTCCTCGCTGGTGCGCAGCATCGCCAGCAGATCGCCAACGTGGTAGACGTCGCCCTGTTCGGTGCTGTCCTGCCACGGCGAGCGGGTTTCGGCAACGGTGCCAAAGCGCAGCGTCAGGCGCAGCGTCACTTCGCCGTCAACGCCTTCCACGCGCCGCGCCAGCTCACTCCACGGCAGACGACCAGCCAGCGTGCTGTTTAGCGATTCGGTCAGCAGTACGCTGCCGTTATCGGTAAAAAAGCGGGTTTCCAGTACGTTGCTGTCAGCACGGTAGGCGCGTTCGGTACGATAAGGGGCATCAGGTTCGATCTGGAAAAAACCGCCGATCTCGGGATCGAGCAGGCGATCAAACAGCGGGGCGGAGTCAAGGTTGGGCGCGCACCACCAGTCAATCGCGCCGTCGGGCGCGATCAGCGCCACCGACCGGCCCTCGCCGATGGCCGCGTAGTCACCGAGACGCGCGAAGCCCCGTTCGCGCACCGGCGACTGGAACGTTTGATTATTCATGGATCTTCCCTGTCAGCAGAAACGGCAGCGTGGCCGCCTGCTGGCAGCCACGTAATTCGGGTGGAATTCCCCGGTCAGACGGTACCGGTACCGCCATCGGAGCACCACACCTGACCTGAGGTGAAGCTGTTGGTGGTTTCAGCGAAGGTCACGTACAACGGCGCGATTTCAGCCGGCTGACCCGGACGCCCCAGTGGCGCGCTGGCACCAAACTTCTCGATTTTTTCCTGCGGCTGACCGCCGCACACCTGCAGCGCGGTCCAGTACGGTCCTGGTGCTACAGCATTGACGCGAATTTGCTGCTCGCCCAGCTGCTTCGCCAGCGCTTTAGTAAAGGCGGCGATCGCGGCTTTGGTTTGCGCATAATCCAGCAGGATGGCGCTCGGTTCATACGCCTGAACCGACGAGGTATTAATAATGGATGATCCGGCAGGCAGATATTCCAGTGCCGCTTTGGTGATCCAGAACATCGCATAAACATTGGTCTTAAAGGTGGCGTCAAAATCTTCCGTTGAGAGCGTACGGATAGACTCATTAAATTGCTGGCGACCGGCGTTATTCACCAGAATATCCAGGCCGTCGAGTTTTTCTGCTGCCTCTTTTACCAGCTGCTGGCAAAAAGATTCTGAGCGAATATCACCCGGAATCGCCACCGCTTTACGGCCTTCCGCTTCGATTAATTGCACCACTTCAGCGGCGTCCTGCTCCTCTTCCGGCAGGTAGTTGATCGCCACGTCTGCCCCTTCACGGGCATACGCAATGGCTACCGCGCGGCCAATGCCGGAGTCACCACCGGTAATCAGCGCCTTGCGCCCGGTTAAACGGCCAGTGCCGCGATAGCTGGTTTCACCGTGATCGGGACGGGGTTCCATCTTACTGGCTAATCCCGGAATGGGCTGATGCTGCTTTTTGAATGGCGGCTTTGGATATTCCTGGGTAATCAGCGTTTTGTTAGTAAATGAAGTCATACCTATCTCCTTGTACAGTGGAACGTGTAAATTAAGCCTGGCAGAGATGTGATATTTGTCACGTCAAAAAATAAGCAGTCGCGATTTATTAAAGCGGGACGGGCGTAACTGAAATGATATTTTTAGTTACAAAATCACTAACGTAATGATTATTTTAACACTGCGTAAGCCATGCGAGTTATTAAGCGAATCGGCCTGCTTGCACGAAAGATATTTGTTTCTAAGCTCTAAGCATAACTTTACATAATAACCGGCGCTGGCCGGCCCGAATAATTATGAGCGATGGCTTAAACGAGGCGTTAAATGAGCGAAGCACAATGTACCATTATATTTAATGGTGAGCGCTTAAGCGGAACCGCAAATCAACCGTTAATTGATTTTCTGCAGGAGCAGGGAAAAAAACTGCCTCATGTCTGTTATCACCCGGCGCTGCCGCCGCTGCAAACCTGTGATGTTTGCTGGGTGGAGGTGGATGGCGAAGCGGTGCGCGGCTGCACGTTACGCAGCGCCGAGGGCTTACGCGTGGTCAGCCAGAGCGCGGTGCTGCAGGCGGCACAGCAGGAGGGCATGGACCGCATCCTCAATCGCCACGAACTCTACTGCACGGTGTGTGAACACAATACCGGCGACTGCACGTTGCATAACACCGTCGCGGACATGCACATTCCGATTCAGTATTACCCCTACCAGCGCAAACCGGACAGCAAAGACCACAGTAATCCGTTTTATACCTACGATCCGGATCAGTGCATTCTGTGCGGACGCTGCGTGGAAGCCTGCCAGAATGTCGAGGTAAATGAGACGCTGTCGATTGATTACAGCGCCGATCACCCGCGCGTGCTGTGGGATGGCGGAACGCAGATTGCCGGTTCCAGCTGCGTCAGCTGCGGGCACTGCGTGACCGTCTGCCCGTGCAACGCGCTGCTGGAAAAAACCATGCAGCCCGACGCCGGTCCCTTCACCGCGATGGATGAAGACCTGAAGCGGCCTCTGATTGATTTCGTCAAATCACTGGAAAACAGCATCGGCATGGAGCCGATCACCGGAATTTCGCTGATCGATGATGCGCTGCGCAAAGTCGAAATCAAAAAAACCAAAACCGTCTGCACCTATTGCGGCGTCGGCTGCAGTTTTGAAGTCTGGACGCGCGATCGCCACATCCTGAAAATCCAGCCGGTGGCCGATGCGCCGGTTAACGGCATCTCAACCTGTGTCAAAGGCAAATTTGGCTGGGATTTTGTGAACAGCCCGAACCGGCTGACTACGCCGCTGATTCGAGAAAACGGCCAGTTCCGCCCGGCCAGCTGGGAAGAGGCGCTACAGCGCGTGGCCGACGGCCTGCGCGCGGTGGCGCGCCAGCACGGTGGTAATGCCATTGGTTTTATTGGTTCCAGTAAAGCCAGCAATGAGGAAGCCTACCTGACGCAGAAGATCGCCCGTCTGATTTTCGGCACCAATAACGTGGACAACTCCTCGCGCTATTGCCAGAACCCGGCGACGGAAGGGCTGTTTCGCACCGTAGGCTACGGTGGCGATGCCGGTACGCTGCGCGATCTGCAGCAGACCGACCTGATCATCACCGTTGGCAGCAACCTGGCGGAAAATCATCCGGTTTTCGCTTCACATATCAAACAGAGCCACAAACATCGCGGACAGAAGCTGCTGGTGGTCGATCCGCGCCGTCACGAAATGGCCGAGCGCGCCGATTGTTATCTGCGCATCCGCCCCGGCACCGACATGGTGTGGGCGTCGGCGATGGCGCGCTACATGTTTGACCACGGTTATGCTGATGAAGCATTCCTGCGCGAGCGCGTGAATCAGGTGGCGGAATACCGCGCCTCGCTGGCGCCTTTCACCCTTGAGATGGCCAGTGAGGTCACCGGCCTGAGCGTGGCGCAGCTGACTGAGGCCGCCGAGATGATCGGCAACGCGGGCAGCGCCTGCCTGCTGTGGGCGATGGGCATTACGCAGCACAGCCACGGTGCGGATACCAGCACTGCGCTCTCCAATCTGCTGCTGGTGACCGGCAACTACGGCCGGCCCGGCACCGGCGGCTATCCGATGCGCGGTCACAATAATGTGCAGGGTGCCAGCGATTTTGGCTGCTTAAGCAATGTCTATCCCGGCTACGAAAAAGTGACCGATGCGCAGGTACGGGAAAAGTGGGCGCGCGCCTGGGGCGTGGCGCCGGAAGCGCTTTCCTCAGAGGCCGGGCTGGATAACTTCATGATGGTGGAAGACGCGCATAAACAGCGGGTGCGCGCCATGTACATCATCGGCGAAGAGACCGCCTTTTCCGATGCGGACTCGACCAAAGTGCACGAAGCCTTTAGCCGGCTGGATTTCATGGTGGTGCAGGACATCTTCATGAGCCGTACCGCGCAGTTCGCGGATGTGGTGCTGCCTGGCTGTCCGAGCCTGGAGAAAGAGGGCACCTTCGTGAATACCGAACGGCGCATTCAGCACTTCTCACCTGCGTTTGCGCCGCTCGGCGACAGCCGGCCCGACTGGCAGATACTGACGGAGGTCGCGGCGCGTCTTGGCCATCACTGGCACTACCCGAATCCCGGCGCCATCATGGCAGAAGCTGCGGGTATCGCCACGCTGTTTGCCGGGGTCAGCTATGAGAACCTCGTCGGCTGGCAGTCACAGCTGTGGCCGGTAAACGCCGACGGCAGCAGCACGCCGCTGCTGTACACCGAGCGTTTCGCCTTTCCTGATGGCAAAGCGCGTCTGTATCCACTGACGTGGCAGCCGCCGATGGAGGCGCCCGATACGCAGTACGACCTGCTGCTGAACAATGGACGTATGCTGGAGCATTTCCAGTCGACTAATCAGACCGGGCAGGGCGGGCGCATCAAATCGCTGTCGCCCAACTGGTTTGTTGAGATTTCGCCGCAGCTGGCGCAGGAGCGGCAATTACAGCAGGGCGACTGGGTGGAACTGCGTTCGCGCCGGGGCAGCGTAGAGGTGCCGGTGGTGGTGACCGAACGGATGGCCGGCAATGTGCTGTTCATTCCTATTCACCATGGCAAACCGGGTATTAACGGGCTGACCGGTGAACATCACGATCCCGACGTCAACACGCCCGCCTACAAGGAAATTGCGGTGATGATGCGCAAACTGGCGCATGCGCCACAGCCGCACCCGATTCCGCTGCACAACTTCCGCCACGGCCAGCGCACGCCGCTGGATCATCTGCCCGTTGAACAAAAATGGCAGCAGCCTGAGTACCGCCAGCCACCTGAACACGTTTCGCATCCGGAGAAAAGCTAATGGCCGAACCGCTGCACTATCAACCCTCTCCGACGCGCACCGAACCCAGCGCGCAGGAGGCGCTGAACGAACTGCTGGAGAATCTGCATCAGCACGGCTTCCTGCGCCTGGCTAATGACATGGTAAAAGCCAACAATGACATCGGCAAAATCGTCGCCGCCGGGCTTAACCGGCCCGGCACGCAGAATGCGGTGCAGAACCTGTCGCTGCTGTTTATGACCCTCAGCACCGTACCGCCGGAGCGTTTCAACCATTTGCTGCTGGCGCTGCGCGATGCCCTGCTGGCGATGAAGCCGGCCAGCGACACGGCGCAGCAGGAGAAAAGCGCGCCGGGCGTCAGTGGCGTGCTCAAACTGCTGAATGATGAGGCGCTGTGGCAGGGCATCCGGCCACTGCTGGCGGCGCTGGAAACCTTCGCGCGCGCAATGCAGGGTGACGAAGAGAAGCCGATAACCCGCTACAGCGGTAAGCCGAGCCGTGAGTAGCCAGGAGTGGGTGCTGCTGATCGCGCGCGGTCAGTTTGCCCTGACGATGGGCATGCACATTACCCTGGCAGCACTGACGCTGGGGCTGGCCCCGTTTCTGGTGTGGTTTGAAGCGCGCTGGCTATGGGGCAGGCGGCCGGAAGCGCATCAGGCGCTGCACTTCTGGATCAAGGTATTCGCGCTCACCGTGGCGATTGGCACGGTTTCCGGCGTGATCATGGAGTTTCAGTTCGGCACCCACTGGTCGGTGTTTGCCAGCAAAGCGGGCGGCATTATTGGTCCGCTGATGCTGTATGAAGTGCTGATCGCTTTTTTCCTCGAGTCGGCGCTGACCGGCGTGATGCTGTTTGGCATCGATCGGGTGAAACCCGGCGTGCATTTCGCCATTACCTGTCTGGTGGCGCTCGGCGCGATTTTTAGCGCTTTCTGGATCCTCGCCGCTAACTCCTGGATGCAAACGCCGCGCGGTTTTACGCTCAACGACGCCGGCCAGTTCACGCCGGATAGTGCCTGGAGTTTGATTTCCGCGCCCTCGTTTGGCTGGCGGCTGGCGCACATGCTGCTGGCCTCGTGGATCAGCGTGGCGTTTTTGCTGGGTGGTGTCGCGGCGTGGCGCCTGCTGCGTAATGCTGGCGAGGCCGCCAGCCGGCTGATGCTGCGCAGCGCGCTGACGGTGTCGCTGTGCATCGTGCCGCTGCAGATGGTGGTGGGCGATTTGCACGGCGAAAACACCCGTGACTATCAGCCCGCCAAACTGGCGGCGATCGAGGGCAGCTGGCAGCCGCCTGCGCCAGGGGAGGGCGAGCCGCTGCGGCTGTTTGCGCTGCCCGATCAGGCGCAGCAGCGGAATCACGCCGAGCTGGCGATCCCGGCTATCGGCTCGCTCTACCTGCGCCATAACCTCAGCGGCCACATCAAAAGCCTGGGTGAGTTTCCGCGCGACAGCCTGCCGCCGGTGCTGCCGGTGTTTTTTGCCTTTCGCCTGATGGTGGGACTGGCGCTGCTGATGCTGTTGAGCAGCCTGGCGGGCAATGTGCAGCGCTGGCGCGGTCGTCTTGATCAGTCGCAGCGCGTGCTGCGTCTGCTGGCGCTGATGTCACCGGCTGGCTTCATTGCGCTGCTGGCGGGCTGGGTGGTGACGGAGGTTGGCCGGCAGCCGTGGACGGTATACGGCATGCTGCGTACCGCCGACAGCCTGGCGCCAATGTCCCTCGGCAGCAGCGTCGCCATTTTCGTGTCGGTGGTGGTGATTTACGCACTGAGTTTTGCCTTTGGCCTGGGTTATCTGCTGCGCCACCTGGCGGCGCCGCTGCCGGATCCGCAAGTGACGGCGGTAGCGGAAACCATACAGACGCCAGCCTGAGGAGGGTGAGGATGTTGGTCGAACTTTCTGCTGTGCTCCTGCTGTTTGCCCTGCTGATGTATCTGGCGCTGGATGGCACGGATAGCGGCGTGGGGATGCTGCTGTACAGTTTCGACCAGCCAGAAGAACGGCAGTGGATGGTGCATAGCCTGCTGCCGCTGTGGGATGCCAATGAAACCTGGCTGGTGTTGCTGGCAGGCGGCATGCTGGCGCTGTTTCCGCCGCTGTACAGTCTGCTGCTACAGACGCTGAAGGTGCCGCTGTTTCTCTTCCTGCTGGCGCTGTTTTTGCGCGGGCTGGCGCTGGCGTATCGCGGTCAGCCTGACGAGACCGGGCGACGCTGGCTGGACCGGCTGCTGATGGTCAGCTCGCTGCTGGCGGCGTTTCTGCCAGGCTGGATGAGCGGGTTGATGCTGGTGTCGCGTCCGCCCAGCGGGATTGTGATTGATTTTTCGCTGGTGCCGCTACTGTGCGGCCTCGGGCTGGTGGCGGTTGATCTGCTGCTGGGCTGCTGCTGGCTGTGCTGGCGCATTGGCGAGCCGGTGGTGGAGCGGGCGCGGGCGCTGGCCATGCTGTGGTGGGTGGTGACGCTGGCTTGCTTTATCGCCGTGCTGCTGCTGGAGCCGGCGCTGTGGCAGCAGAGCTGGCAGCGCTGGCCGGGAAAAGTGTTGCTGAGCCTGTTGCCTGCGCTGTGGCTGCTGCAGCTGCTTACGCTGTGGCGGGAAGCGATGGTGGCGTTGCTGATGATCACGCTGGTACAGACGGGCGTGGTGGTCGCGGCGCTGGCGTGCGGACTTTATCCGTGGTTGCTGCCGTGGCAGCTGGAGATGCACCAGCAGGCCTCCTCGCCGGTGACGCAGGGGTTCGTGGTGACGGGGCTGCTGATTGTGTTGCCGCTGACGTTGCTGTACCACAGCTGGGCGTTCTGGGTGTTTAAGCGCCAGCCGCAGGCATAAATAAGTGTTTATAACGGTATTATTCGCTGGCACGTTTCGTAGCGGCGCGATTTATCGTGCTGATCCAACCGCTGCGCCGCTGTGTTTTTGCGCAATAAATTGCGCCGCTACGATTGGTGCAGAATGTGATGACGGTACTGGTCGCTGGCACGTTTCGTAGCGGCGCGATTTATCGCGCTGATCCAACCGCTGCGCCGCTGTGTTTTTGCGCAATAAATTGCGCCGCTACGATTGGTGCAGAATGTGATAACGGTACTGGTCGCTGGCACGCTTTGTAGCGGCGCGATTTATCGCGCTGATCTAAACGCTGCGCCGCTGTGTTTTCGCGCAATAAATTGCGCCGCTACGATTGGTGCAGAATGTGATAACGGTACGGGTCGCTGGCACGTTTCGTAGCGGCGCGATTTATCGCGCTGATCCAACCGCTGCGCCGCTGTGTTTTTGCGCAATAAATTGCGCCGCTACGATTGGTGCAGAATGTGATAACGGTACTGGTTGCTGGCAGGTTTCGTAGCGGCGCGATTTACCGCGCTGATCTAAACGCTTCGCCGCTGTGTTTTCGCGCAATAAATTGCGCCGCTGCAATTGGTGCAGAATTTGATAACGGTACTGGTCGCTGGCACGTTTCGTAGCGGCGCGATTTATCGCGCTGATCTAAACGCTGCGCCGCTGTGTTTTTGCGCAATAAATTGCGCCGCTACGATTGGTGCAGAATGTGATAACGGTACGGGTCGCTGGCAGGTTTCGTAGCGGCGCGATTTATCACGCTGATCAAACCGCTGCGCAGCTGTGTTTTTACGCAATAAATTGCGCCGCTACGATTGGTGCAGAATGTGATAACGGTACTGGTCACTGGCAGGTTTCGTAGCGGCGCGATTTATCACGCTGATCAAACCGCTGCGCAGCTGTGTTTTTACGCAATAAATTGCGCCGCTACGATTGGTGCAGAATGTGATAACGGTACTGGTCACTGGCACGCTTTGTAGCGGCGCGATTTATCGCGCTGATCCAACCGCTGCGCCCTGTGTTTTCGCGCAATAAATTGCGCCGCTACGATTGGTGCAGTATGTAATAACGGAATTATTCGCTGGCACGCTTTGTAGCGGCGCGATTTATCGCGCTGATCCAACCGCTGCGCCGCTATGGCTTGTGCTGGCTGGATGAATCCACCGCCGGAATCCGCATAAACAGCGTGCCGCGATAGGGGATCGGCAGGAAATCATGGAACAGGGTTTCCAGCGTCTGCTGCGGATCGATGTCGGCGAACAGCTGCGGATATAGCGTTTTTGCCATAAACTCGGTCACCGCAATGTGCCACGGGCTGAGGTAAAAATTCATCCAGATTGCCGCTGCATGGCCGTTGCGAATCGCCTTCAGCTCACGCAGGCCGTTCTGCTGCGCGGTGAGCTGGCGGAAACTGCTCAGCACCGCGTCGGGCGCGACGTCCGGCCCGAGGCGCAGCAGGCCTGCGCTGGCGTTATCGCCAAAGCCGGTGGCAAAGTAATACTCAGGCTGGGCTGCGATCACCTGCTCCTCACTCAAACGGCCAAACACGCCGTGCTGGGTTTTGCCAGCAATATTGTCGCCGCCGGCGGCGTTGAGCAGCTCGCCCAGACTGCCGTTAATCGCCGTCACGCAGCACTCGTTGCGCCGTCCCAGATGCAACTGCAACAGCACCGTGGGTTTCGGCCCGTGATAGCGCGCCAGCCGTTCCTCGATCACCTGCAGATGCGCACTGTAAAAGCGGTTGAACGCCGCCGCGCGCGCCTGCTGATTCAGCACCTCACCAAAAATCTCTACGCTGCGCCGGGTGTTCTTTAACAGATGTACGCGCAGATCGATCTTCACTACCGGAATATGCGCAGCATTCAGGATGCTGACCAGCCTCAGATCGGCATCATCGTAGCGCGCCAGACTCGGCAGAATGACCACGTCCGGTCGCAGGGCGAGAATCTGCTCCGGATTGATCGCCTGAGGGCCACCCGATCCGAGCGTCGGGATGTTCAGCATCTGCGGAAACCGCTGCGCAAAACTGTTCCACGTCTGGCTGTCATACTTTTGCAGATCGCGCGGCCAGCCGACGATGTGGCGGAACGGGTCATCCGGCGCCAGCAGTGCCTGGGTATACAGCATGCGGCTCTCACCCAGCACGATGCGCTGCGGATTATCGGGAATCTCCACCCGATTGCCGTCAATATCGGTGATCACCCTGGCCAGCGCGCTGGTGCTGAACGCCAGCAGCAGGAGGGCAGCCAGCCAGGCTCGCCACGTCAGCGGCTTTTTCGCTCGATCAGAATTCAACGCTGGCCTCGACCATCAGGTTACGGGTTTCCCCTTCGCGCACGCGCAGGTTGCCGCCGCTGGAGGTGTAGTAGTGCTTATTGAACAGGTTATTCAGGTTAAGCTTCAGCTGGGTTTTCTCGCCAAACAGCTGATTATTCCAGGCGATAAAGCTGTCGGCGACCACATAATCCGGCAGCGTAAAGCTGTTCTCCGGATCGCCGGCGCGTGAGCCAACGTAGCGCGCACCGCCGCCGACGCGGAAGTCACCGGGAATGCCGTTCAGCGTCAGGTTATGGCTCAGGTAAAGCGCCCCGGCGTGACGCGGTGCATTCTGCAGGCGGTTGCCCTTGTTCGCCGGATTGACGCCATCGTCGACGATTTCAGCCTTATCGTAGCTGTAGTTGGCGCTCAGATCCCAGCCCGGTAGCACTTCACCATTGAGCTCAAATTCAGCGCCGCTCGAACGCGCTTTATTGATGGCGCGCGTGCTGCCGTTGATATTAAGCGACATATCGCGTTCGTCGATGCGGTACAGCGCTACGCTGGCAAACAGCCGGGGCGAAATCTGCCACTTGCTGCCCACTTCCCATGTGGTGCCCTGTTCCGGCTTGCCGACGTTGCCGTCATCGTCGACGTCAGTCGACGGCGTGAAGGATTTGCTCACGCTGCTGTACAGTGAGACATCCGGCGTCAGTTTGTAAATCAGCCCGGCCTGCGGCAGGAACTTGTTGCCCTCGCTGTCCAGCGTTTGCACCACCGGATCGAAGCCCTTTGACGCGCGCTGTTCATAGTGCTGATAGCGTCCCCCCAGCACCGCAATCCAGTCGTCGGTGAGCGAAATGCTGTCTTTGGCGTATACCGAGCGACTGTGCAGGCGGTTAAGCAGGTTGGCGTTGGCGCTGTTTTCACTGCTGCTGTTGGTGATCGGTGCCAGCATATCGTATTGCGGATCGTACAGGTTGAAGCCGGTGTTCGCTTTACCCTGATACTGGTGCGCACGGTAAGTCTGGTTCATTTCATAATCAGTGCCGAACACCACATCGTGCGTCATGCCAAACAGCTGCGGCGAACCGATCACATCCCACGCCACGTATTTGGTTTTATGGTTGAAGCCACGGTTGGCGTCGGCGCGGCGCGTCACCACGCCGGTGGTGGGGTTGATCGCCGTGACCCGCACTTCGTTGTTGTCGTACTGACGCTGGTTCCAGCCAAAAGTCAGGCGCGTGCTCCACGCCTCATTGAACTGCCAGTCGTAGTGCGCGTTCAGGGTTTTATTGTGGCCCCACGCATGATTAGCTTTATCGTCCAGGCGATCTTTATAGCCAATCGCCACCGGCTTACCGTTAACAAACGCCGTGCCGCGATCGTAGGGAATATCGTACTGATAATCTTCGTAGCTGATGAGGAAGCTGGCCTGCTCGCCATACCACTGTAGCGAGGGGGCAATTAAGGTGTGTTTATCGCTGCCGAAATTGCGCCAGTAATCCTGATTCTGCTTTTCGGCAATCAGGCGGAAAGCAAAACCGTTGCCGAGCGGGCCGGTGACGTCCAGCGTGCCGGCGCCGCCGCCCTCGCTGGCTGCGCGACCGCTGACTTTGGTGTGCCAGGTGTATTGCGGCTTTTTGCTCACAATATTGATCACGCCGCCGGGATTCTGGATACCGTACAGCAGCGAAGCCGAGCCCTTCAGCACCTCGACACGTTCGGTGGTGGCGTCGAAATTCAACCCCTGACTGCTGCGCACCCCATCACGATAGATGGAACCATCCGAGTTGCTGCCAAAGCCGCGCCGTACAAAGCCATCTTCGGTACCTGCCAGCGTGTTGCCTTCGCTTACGCCGCTGACAAAGCGCAGCGCGTCGGCGAGGCTGTCGGCCTGATAATCCTCCAGCTGCTGTTGCGTCACCACGCTCACCGATTGGGCTTCATTGAGGCGCGACACCGGCGTTTTACTGGCGACCGAACTGCTGGTGGCGCTATAGCCGTCGTCACTGTTTTGCTGCTGTGCCGTTACGGTGAGGGTGCTGTTTTGTTCAGCGGCAAGGCTGTCAGTACTGCTGAGTGCCGTTACGCCGTAAATAGCGGCAAGGATAGCCGGATGGCACAGTAATTTAACCGCCCGCGGTGAGTTGTTCTGCATCGAATATAAACCTGGTGTAATTGCGGGATTATTTATTCCGCGCAACGAAGCTATCAGTAAAATGCTGCCGGTGACGAACAGGACATTCGCGGCCCGGCATTTTTATGCCATCAGTCAGCGGAAAAAGGCGGCTGAGATGTAATTGAGAATCATTCAAACATGAAAAAATGTAGTAGTAAACGTAAATGATGGTGTGGATACTACAGCAGAGCGCGGCAGGGGATTTTAAACCGGAGCAGTCAGTAAATTTATTTACAAACAGTTAATTATGATTTTTATGTGGTTTGAGACTGGCCGGGTTAAGCCAGACGTGAAGGGAGTGGACAGCGGTAGCGGCGCGAATTTTCACTACAAACCGGCCTGCCGATGCGGTTCACAACAATGCGATATTACTAACAGGCAACATAATGGCGGCAAATAACATTAAAAATCGGGTGGATGTATTCGGTGAACGCTACCGTGCGCGCGTCACGACATTATCGGCCAGCCTGCAAACGGTGGCGCGATATATCCACGAACATCGTGAGGCTATATTAGACGCGACTGCATTGGATATCGCCCAGGCCACCCAAACCTCTGACGCCACCGTGGTGCGCACCGTGCAGGCGCTGGGCTTTGCCGGTTTGCGCGATCTGAAAACCACGCTTGCCGCGTGGTTTGGTCCGGCGCAAAACTCGGAAGAGAAGATGAGCGCGACCATCAGCGAACTGTCGTGTGACATCAACTCCGGCATCGATTTTGTGCTGGGCGGCCATCAGCGCGCCTGCGAAGTACTGGCAGAACCGGTCAACCGTCAGGCGGTGGCGGCTGCGGTGACACTGCTGCTGGAAGCGCGTCAGGTGGCGCTGTTTGGCATCAACGCTTCCGGCATTCTGGCGGAGTACAGCGCGCGACTGTTCCGGCGCATCGGCCTGCCGGCGGTGACGCTTAACCGTGCCGGGATTGCGCTGGCAGAACAGCTGATAACGCTACAGCGCGGCGATGTACTGATCATGATGGCGCAGAAATCGGCGCACCGTGAGGGCATGACGACGCTGAAAGAGGCGCAGCGGCTGGGTATGCCGGTGATTCTGCTGACCCACGCGCTGGATTCGGCGTTTGCGCAGCAGGCGGATGTGGTGATTAACGTGCCGCGCGGCGGTGAAAATGGTCGCATGCCGCTGCACGGTACGGTGCTGGTGTGCCTCGAAATGCTGATTCTGGCGGTGGCCTCCGCCAGTTCGGCACGCACGGTTAAAACCATGAAACGCATTCAGGATCTCAATCGATCGCTGAAACCCACGGCGAAGAAGGCGGGATAACCGCACATCACTAAGGCGCGGCGGCGGGACGATTCACTCCGCCGTTCGCTTCCGGATCTATTTCACAGACTCGCTTGCAAGGCGCGCGTGGCTGTCGTTAATATTAAGGAAATAAACATTTCCTTAATGAGTCCGCGTTAACGGCGCGGTAGCGCAGAATCGCATCCAATAAGGAAACACTCTTTACCAAAATAACCGGAGAACGCTTATGTCACTGCCTGCCCTGGACGCCGCGCCGCGCTGGTCACAGCCCGTCGATCACCTGCCGCAATTTAACCATGCTTACGCCACGGTGGCGGGTGTGCGGCTGCACTACGTCAGCGGCGGCAATGTGCAGGGGCCAACGCTGGTACTGCTGGCGGGCTTTCCGCAGAGCTGGTTTGCCTGGCGTAAGGTGATGGCGCAGCTGGCGGCAGACTATTTCATCATTGCGCCGGATCTTCCCGGCCAGGGCGACTCCGACAAGCCTGCCAGCGGTTATGACACCACCTCGCTGGCGCACAGCGTGCAGGGATTGTTGCAGCAGTTAGGGGTTGAGCGTTACTACCTGGCCGCGCATGACGTGGGTGCCTGGGTTGCCTGGCCGCTGGCGATGCTGCACGGTGATGCCATCAGCAAACTGGCGCTGCTGGATGCCGGCATTCCCGGCGTGACGCTGCCGGATGCGCTGCCTGCGACGCCGGACAAAGCATGGAAAACCTGGCATTTTGCTTTTCACCTGTTGCCGGATCTGCCGGAAGCGCTGATCGCCGGTCGTGAAGCGCTCTATCTGCAGTGGTTTTTGCAGCGCAAAGCAGCCAGCCCGATGGTGTTTGGTGACGAAGAGATGGCGGAATATGTGCGGCTGCTGCAGCAAAACGGCGCGCTGCGCGCCGGCATGGCGGCGTATCGTGAGGTCAGCACCTCGGCGGAGCAGAATCGTCAGTTGTTGCAAACCCGGGGCAAACTGGCGATCCCACTGCTGGCGGTAAGCGCCGATCAGGGCTCAATTGCCGATATGGCACAGCCGCTGCGCGCCTTTGCTGCCGACGTCAGCGGGATTCGCCTCGCGCACTGTGGTCACTTTATCCCGGATGAGCAACCGCAGGCGCTGGCCGACGCGTTACGTCAGTTTTTTGTGTAACGCATCACTTAACCCTGACTATCCATGCGTAAGCGGCCGCGCCGTGAAGGGGGCCGGCTGACTTGCAATAGCCACTGCATTGCGGCTAAGATAGGAACCAGTTGGTTTATAATTACAGGGGAGGGCAGTGATGAAGAACCTGACCGTCATCGGTCGCCCGCGCGAGTTCGAGCTGGAAGAGGCCGCCCGCAGCGCCATGCACGTTTTCTGGGATCGCGGCTATGAAGCGGCGTCGCTACCGGATTTGATCGCCGGGACCGGTTTATCGCGCGGCAGTCTCTACAAGGCGTTCGGCGATAAAAAAGGGCTGCTGCTGGCCGCGCTGGATATCTACATGACCGAAGGTCTGAAAGCCACCTCGGATATTCTGGCGCAGCCCGGCGCGGTTAAAGCGGCGATTCGCGCCTCGCTGCTGCGTTATGCCGCGCTCTCCAGCGGTGAGAAAGGGCGGCGCGGTTGTCTGGTGGTGTCGCTCACCACCGAGATGGCCGCGCATGATGAACAGATTGCCGAACGCACGGGGCGCATGTTCCGGCGTTTGCAGCAGCTGTATGCGGCAACACTGGTGCGTGGTCAGCTGAGCGGAGAACTGCCCGAGCGTGATGAGCAGGTGCTGGCCCGCTTACTGGTTTGCCAGATTGAAGGGATGCGCATCCTCGGTAAAACCGGGGCAACGGAAGCAGAAATGAACGCCGTAGTGGACTGCACGATGCGTCTGCTCGACTAATTTTTTTTATCCATATTGGAACCAATCGGTTCCTTAGTGAGGTGTTGTGATGTCCGAACCGCACGCGTTAAATCCCGAGCCACGCCGCTGGGCGATGTTTATCGTCCTGCTGACAGGCGCATTTTTACCCCCGCTGGACTTCTTTATTGTCAATGTGGCGCTGCCGTCGATTCAGAGCGATTTGGCCACGTCCGGCTCGGCGGAGCAATTTGTCATCTCGTCTTATGCCGGGTTTTACGCCGTCACGCTGATCACCGGCGGTCGCCTCGGCGATCTGTTTGGCCGCGGGCGCATGTTCTTCGTTGGCCTGACCGGTTTTGCAGCGGCTTCTGCGCTGTGTGGCTTTGCCTGGTCACCGGGCGCGCTGATCGCTGGCCGCGTGCTGCAGGGCATCACTGCAGCGATTATGGCACCGCAGGCGCTGGCCTCGATTCAGGCTATTTTCCCGGAGGCGGAGAAATCACGCGCGCTGAGCCTGTACGGCGCGGTATTTGGTCTGGCCTCGGTGATTGGCCAGGCGCTGGGCGGCATCCTGATCTCACTCAACCTGTTTAATAGCGGCTGGCGCGCCATTTTCCTGGTCAATCTGCCGGTGGCGCTGCTGGTGGTGCTGTTTGGCATCCCGTTGATTAAAGAGACGCGTGCTCAGCACGCGCGCAAGCTGGATTTTGGCGGAATGGGACTGTCGATGATGACGCTGGGTCTGCTGATCGTGCCGCTGATTGAAGGGCGGGAAGCGGGCTGGCCGCTGTGGGCGTGGCTATCACTGCTGCTGGTGCCGGTGCTGGGCACTCTGTTCTGGCGCTATGAAAGCCGGCTGGCAAAGCAGGGCGGCGATCCGCTGATCGATCCGGCGATTTTCAGCGTGCCGGGGCTGGGGCTGTCCCTGCTGCTGGCGCTGCTGTTCTACTCGATTGGCGTATTCTTCCTGCTGTTCTCGATCTATTTACAGGGCGCGCTGCATCAGGGCGTACTGAGCGCCGGGCTGATCTTTCTGCCCTTTGGTGCGGGTTTTCTGCTGGGGCCGTTGTCCACGCCCTCTGCGCGACGGCTGATTGGGCCTTACGTTAACGCCACTGGGATGGTGCTGGAAGTGGTCGGCCTGCTGGGCCTGGCGTGGCTGATGGCCAGCACGCCGGTCGGTGTGTCACCGGCGGCGCTGCCGCTGGCCGTGGGGCTTTTTGTGGTGGGGTTTGGCCAGGGGCTGGCGCTGCCGACGCTGATGCACATCGTCACCGGACGCGTGGCACCCGCCTGGGCCGGGATGATTGCCGGTATCGCCAGCTCCACGTTGCAACTGAGCACGGCGCTGAGCGTGGCCATTATCGGCGGGATCTTTTATGCCGTGCTGGGCACGGGCAAGGGGCCAGGAGAGATTACCCATGCCTTCATCGTGGCGATAGTGTGTATGTCGATCTGTCTGGCGGCCGGCGCGCTGTTGAGCATCCGGCTGGCGCGCAGGCCAGCCACACAGGCGGCGGTGCTTAAACCCCTCAGCTAAGTTCGCTCGCTCTAACCAATCGCGTCCATTCCTCAGAACGACATCGTGACACCGGCGTACCAGGCGCGGCCCGGTTCGTTATAGGTCGATGCCCCGGCATTTTCGCGATAAACGCGCTTATCAAACAGGTTGTTGATACCGGCGTTGGCGCTCAGGTTTTTAGTGATGTCGTAGTTGAGGTTCAGCCCGACAATGGAATACGGGCTGATTTCACGCTGCGACAGACCACGGCTGGCCTCGAGGCTGGTTTCCGCATACTGGCGTGGCTTCTGTCGACCGTATTGCGTCCAGTTGATGTTGGCGCTGAACGCCTCGGTCGCCTGCCACTCCAGCTGCGAGTTGATGGTAAATTCAGGAATTACCGTCAGCGGGTTGCCGGTTTTTTTGCTCTCCGAGCGGAACATATAGGTGGCATTGGTGCGCCACTCCAGCGTGTCGGCGATCAGCGGGATGCTCAGATTGCCTTCCAGCCCTTCGACGATCGCTTTGCCGCCATTTTCCCAGCGCAGCAGGTTATACGAGCCGGTTGAAGCCACCGGCGTGGTGCCGGAGATGATTTTGTTTTTGTAATCATTGCGGAACCAGGTGATGCCCGCGACATAGCCCTGATGACTGAATTCAATGCCCACTTCTTTATTCACACTGATCTCGGGATCAAGGTCTTTGCTGCCCAGCAGGTAACAGCGTGACAGGCCAATCGGACAACCGTTGCCGCGCGTCGACAGGATGTAGCCCTCAGTGGACTGATACAGGTTTGGCGCTTTAAAGGCACGCGCAATACCGGCTTTCAGCGTGAAGTAATCACCGAGGCCCTGCGACAGGTTGAGGCTCGGGCTCCAGTTAGCGCCAAACTGATCGTGATAGTCGAAGCGCAGGCCGGGGATCACTTCGGTGGAGTCGGTGGCGGCGATGTTGTCTTCGAAATAGAGCGAGCTGATGGTGGCGCTGTTTTTACTGTCACGCTGCGAACCGTCGCTGGAAACGCCGCCGAAATCGACGCCCGGTGCGCTGGTGGCCTGTACCGATGCCGGATCGTTAAGCTCATCGCGATTCCACTCAGCACCCAGCGTAACGGTTTGATCGACCAGCAGCTGCAGCGGGAAATTGATCTCGCCGCCGGCGCGATAGCTCTCCAGCCGGCTGGTAGCGTACGTATCGCTGTTGATCATCCCTTCGGTGCTGCCGCCGGAGCCTTCTTTCAGACGGGTGTTGTTGGTTTTCTCATAGCTAAAGTTAAGCTTAGAGGTGCCCCAGTCCCAGATGCCGTTGTGCACCACTCCGTAGTTCTGGCGATACAGGCGGTTGGTTTCGCTGCCGTACAGCGCTTCCACCAGCCCGTTGGCGCTGGCATTGCTGTTGCTGTTTTGCGTGTCGCCGGCATAAATATTGCCCTGGCGGCTGTAGCCATAGCTGAAATCGATAATCTGCGTCGGGGTGATTTTCCACGACAGCACGCCGTTGATGTCTTTATTACGCACGCCTTCGCGTCCGGCGGCGTAAGCGCCATTTTGCGCGGTATTGATGTCGAAGGCGTCGGCATCCGTTTTGTTCAGGTTGCCGTACAGCCGCATGGTGAGTGCCTCACCGGCCAGCGGACCGCTGAGGTTGAAGTTCGCGCGGCGGGTGGCACCTTCCTTGTCATCTTCTGGCTGGTTAGTGAACAGCGACAGCGAGCCGTGCCAGTCATTGGTCGGGCGTTTGGTAATAATGTTGACCACACCGCCGGCAGCACCGGAGCCATAACGGGCAGCGGCCGGACCGCGTATCACCTCAATGCGTTCCACCATTTCCGGTGGTACCCAGTTGGTATCCCCGCGTGAGTCGCGCTCACCGCGCCAGCTGTAACGCACCGAGTTACGGGAGGTGACCGGCACGCCATCGATCAGCACCAAAGTGTTTTCCGGGCCCATGCCGCGAATGTCGATCTGGCGGTTATTACCGCGGCTGCCGCTGGCGCCGTTACCGGTGAGGTTAACGCCGGGCATTTTGCGGATGATGTCCGCGAGGTCGTTAACGGGCGGACTTTTTTTGATGTCTTCAGCGGTAATGGTGGAAACTCCCGGCTGCTGCTTCAGCTCCTGCTCTGCCGTCACAATCATCGACTCATCGTCGGCCAGCTTCTCCGTGGGTTCAGCGGCAAACACCGGTGAGGTTAACAGGCCCGCCAGGCACAGTGCGACCGGACGCTTTTTGCCACATACAGTTACATTCACTTATATCATCTCCCTGATGCGTTAACATTTGTAAGCAAATGCGCATGATAATGAGAATGGTTTGCATTGTATATTGGCGTGCAACTTCTTTACATTCCTGCGTAAATCGCCTCATCGCGCCGCTTTTTTGTCAGTTTTTGTCAAGAGGGCAACATAGATGCTTAGACGGGAACGTTATGGCTAATAAGCAAATCATTCAGCATGGCAGCATAAGCAGGTGCCTGATTTGCGGTAACAATCTGATTTTTGCGCGACGACAGGGCCGCATTCAGGCCAGCAAAGAACCCTATTGCCGGATTTCGGCAATAGATATCTGTTTTTCGCATTTGTGATCGCTGCCTATCTTCCAGAGAATGGCTGCGGGACGTTCAGAGGATGACAATCCTTTGCGCCGCGCGGCTTTACGCGACATGGGCAAAGGGAAAAATACATCGCTACCTCGACGCCTTTTCCCTGCCGGGAAACATTTTAAATATCAGGAGAAAGGTTCCAGTGAAATTCGCAAAAGGTATCACCCTTTTCGCACTCGCTCTCAGTGCGCACACCGCGTTTGCCGCCGAACAATCCGTCCCAACCGACAGCTCACTGCATGTACAGGCTGATGCCGCGCTGAAAAGCCTGGTGCCCGCCGACGTGGCGAAGCGCGGCTATATTGTGGCAGGAACCAACCCCAACACGCCGCCCACCACCTTCTATAAAGAAGACAACAAAACGCTGGCCGGTCGTGAAATTGACATCATGAACGCGGTCGGTGAGCGTCTCGGCATTCAGGTGCAGTGGCGCGATACCGGCGGCTTCGACAACATCATTCCGGGACTGAAAACCGGCCGCTACGATGTGGCCTTGTCCAACATCAACGCCACGCCGGCGCGCGCCAAAATTATCGACTTCGTGAGTTACTACGACGCCAGCCGTCTCGGCATTATTTCGCGGAAAGACGCCAACGTCGCGCCGTTCAAAACCCTCGACGAGGTGTGCGGTAAAGAAGTCGGCGCCGGTTCCGGCACCACTCAGGTGACCCGTCTGGAAGAGGCCAGCAAAGCTTGTGAAGCGGCCGGGAAAAAACCGATTAAAGTGTCAGTGTTCCCGGATCGCCCGGCGGGTGTTCAGGCGGTGGTGAGCGGGCGTGTGCCGATGTTCCTCGGCCCGTACGAAGGCCTGCTGTGGCAGGTGAAAGTGATCAAACCGCTGACCATGAGCGGCGAAATCACCGTGCATGATGCGCCGGTATCGGTCGCCTTCCCGAAAGATTCCGCGCTTGAACCTGCCGTACAGGCAGCGCTGAACTCGCTGATTAAAGATGGCAGCTACCAGAAGATCCTGGATAACTGGGGCATCGGCTTTGGCGCGGTTAAAGAGTCAAAACGTAATCAGGATATCTTTCAATGAGTGACTTTCACGACCACACCGACGATCTGAAAATCGTCGGTAAACGCTACTACGGACGCTGGCTCAGTGCGCTGGTGGTGCTGTTGTGCGTGGTGGCGATGGCGCATTCGATGATCAACAATCCGCGCTTCGAATGGGGCGTGATTGCGGAAAACTTCACTGGCGAGTCAATCCTGCAGGGCGTGCTGATGACGCTGCAGCTGACAGCGATTTCGGTGGTGCTGGGCTTCGCCTTTGGCACGGTGCTGGCGCTGATGCGCCTGTCATCCAACCCGGTGCTGGTCGGCGTCAGCTGGTTCTATACCTGGTTTTTCCGCGGCGTGCCGATGCTGGTACAGCTGTTCCTGTGGTACAACATCGCGGCGCTGTACCCGACCATTTCGCTGTCGCTGCCGGGTCTGGGTGAAATCTGGAGTACTCAGTCCAATGCGCTGGTCAGCCCGTTCAGCGCGGCGGTGATCGCGCTGGTAATGCATCAGTCTGCCTATGCGGCTGAGATCGTGCGCGCCGGGATTCAGAGCGTTGGCAATGGCCAGCTGGAAGCCGCACGTGCGCTGGGTTACCGTCCGGCGCAGATTTTCCGCCATACCGTACTGCCGCAGGCGATGCGCGCCATCATGCCGCCAGCCGGTAACGAAATCATCGGCCAGCTGAAAACCACGGCGGTGGTATCGGTGATCTCCCTGCAGGATGTGCTGTTTTCGGCGCAGATCATCTATCAGCGCACCTATGAAGTGATCCCGCTGCTGCTGGTGGCGACGCTGTGGTATCTGCTGATGACCTCGGTACTGTCGGTTGGTCAGTTCTACGTCGAGCGCTACTTTGGCCGGGGCGTCACGCGCCGTGAAAAGCGCAGTTTACTCAAGTCGCTGCCCGGTTTTTCCGCGCCTAAAGCCGAAAGGAGCGTCAGCAATGGCTGAAGCAATCGCCTTACGTAAGGTGACCAAACGTTTTTCCGGCGTCACTATTCTGGATGAAGTTAATCTTGATATCCCGGCCGGCTCGGTGACGGTGATCCTCGGACCGTCCGGCTCAGGCAAATCGACGCTGTTGCGCTGCATTAATCATCTGGAAAAACTGGATGGTGGCACGATTCGTATCGGTGGCGAGATCATTGGTTACAAGCAGAAAGGCCAGGCGCTGCACGAGCTGAGCAGCAGCGAGATTGCGCGTCAGCGTGCCGAAATCGGCATGGTGTTTCAGCAGTTCAACCTGTTCCCGCACCGCACCGTACTGCAAAACATTGTCGATGCGCCGATGCGGGTGAAAAAACAGAGCCGCCAGCAGGCGACCAGCAAAGCGCTGTCGCTGCTTAAGCAGGTGGGGCTGGCCGGGCGCGAAGAAGAGTGGCCGCAGAATCTTTCCGGTGGTCAGCAGCAGCGCGTGGCGATCGCCCGTGCGCTGGCGATGGATCCCGGCGTGATGCTGTTTGATGAGCCCACGTCTGCGCTCGATCCGGAACTGGTGGGTGAAGTGCTGCAGGTGATTAAACAGCTGGCGCACTCCGGCATCACCATGGTGATCGTGACACACGAGATCGGTTTTGCGCGCGAGGTGGCCGATAACATCGTGTTTATGGAAGGCGGACGGATTGTGGCGGCGGGGCCGACGCAGCAGGTGCTCGACGATCCGGAAAACGGACGGGTAAGAAACTTTATTGCAACGGTGCTGTAAGCACCGTTTTTCATTTTTGACTCCAGGAAGCATGATGACGCAAAAACCGGTGATGCACAGCGCCCACTGGGGTGCTTTTACTGCCCGCCAGCAGGGCGATCGACTGACCATCGAACCGTTTCACGGCGATCCCGATCCCAGCCCGCTGCTGCAAAACTTTCACAATGTCCTGCATCATCCGGCGCGCGTGGCGCAACCGATGGTGCGCCGTGGCTGGCTGGAAAACGGGCCCGGCGCGGATCCGCGTCGCGGCAATGATGACTATGTGGCGGTGAGCTGGGAGCAGGCTTACACGCTGGTGGCGCGCGAATTGCAGCGCGTCGGGGACGCGTATGGGCCGGAAGGTATTTTTGGTGGCTCATATGGCTGGTCAAGTGCCGGCCGTTTTCATCACGCGCAGAGCCAGGTGCACCGCTTTCTTAACACGGTGATGGGTGGCTACGTGCGCTCGGTGAACAGTTACAGTTCCGGCTCGGCTTCAGTGCTGTTACCGCATATCGTTGGCGACATGAATGAGATCGCCCGCCGCGGCGTCAGCTGGGAAGAGATCGCCCGGCATAGCGAGATCGTGCTGGCGTTCGGCGGCCTGGCGCTAAAAAATTCGCAGGTGGCAAGCGGAGGTCTGAGCGAACACACCGAACGCGGCTTTATGCAGCAGGCGGCAGAACGCGGCGCACGCTTTATTTCGGTGAGCCCGTTGCAGAGCGATCTGCCCGATGAGGCGCAGGGAGAGTGGCTGGCGCTGCGTCCTGGTACCGATGCGGCCTTCATTCTCGGTCTGCTGTCGGTGCTGATTGACGAGCAGCGCACCGATGAGGCTTTCCTCGCGCGTTACACCGTCGGCTGGCCGCAAATGGTCGCCTATATTCGCGGCGAAGAGGACGGTACGCGGCGCGACGCACAGTGGGCGGCTGAGATTTGTGGCGTCAGCGCGGCAACAATCACCGATTTTGCCCGTCAGCTGCACGGCAAGCGCGTGCTGGTTACCGTGGCGCACGCGTTGCAGCGCGCGGAACACGGTGAGCAACCGGTATGGCTGGGGCTGGTGCTGGCGGCCGCGCTGGGACAGCCGGGGCTGCCGGGCGGTGGGTACACCTATGCGCTCGGCGCACTCGGCCATTACGGTAAGCATCATAATCTGGTGAGTTTCCCGGCGCTGCCGCAGGGCAGGAACGGTATTGACCGGCTGATTCCGGTGGCGCGCATCGCCGATATGCTGCTGCATCCCGGCACGCAGTTTGATTACAACGGCCGGCGTCTGACCTATCCGCACATCCGTCTGGCCTACTGGGCGGGCGGCAATCCGTTCCATCATCATCAGGATCTGGCGCGGCTGCGGCAGGCGTTTTGCCAGCTGGATACGCTGATTGTGCACGAGACCGCGTGGACCGCCAGCGCGCGCCATGCGGATATCGTGCTGCCTGCCACCATGACGCTGGAGCGTGAAGATATCGGCGGTGCGCCGACCGATCGTCATCTGTTTGCCATGCAGCCGGTGGCGCAACCTTACGCGCAGGCGCAGGATGACTACACCATTTTTGCTGAACTGGCGCGTCGTTTAGGCCGTGAAGAGGCGTTCACCGAAGGACGCGACGCCCGCGGCTGGCTGCGCCATCACTATGCGCAGCTGCAGGAGAAACTGGCCGCGCAGCAGGTGACGATTCCTGACTTCGACCAGTTCTGGCTGCAGGGCGTGATTGAACTGCCGCAGCTGAAAGATGGCGGGCGGATGATCAACGCGTTCCGGGCCGATCCGGCGGCGGCACCGCTACCGACACCGAGCGGCAAAATCGAAATCTTTTCCGCCACTATCGCCAGCTTTGGCTATGAAAATTGCCCCGGCCATCCGGTGTGGCGCGCGCCGCAGCAGCAGCCGGATGCGGAACATCCGCTGTGGCTGATCGCCAACCAGCCGGCCACGCGACTGCACAGCCAGCTGGATTTTGGTGACTACAGTCTGAGCAGCAAACGCGAAGGACGTGAGGTGTGCAGCCTGCATCCGCACGATGCCGCCGCGCGCGGCATTACCGACGGTGACATTATCGAGTTGTACAATCAGCGCGGTCACGTGCTGGCCAGCGCGCGCGTTACCGAAAGCATTATGCCAGGTGTGGTGCAGTTGCCGACCGGTGCCTGGTACGATCCGGTCGATCCCACCGCGCTGCGACCGCTGTGTCGCCACGGCAATCCGAATGTGCTGACGCTGGATATCGGCACGTCATCGCTGGCGCAGGGCTGTAGCGGACAAATCACCGTGGTGCAGCTGCGCAAATACCGCGGCGAACTGACGCCGGTGCAGGCATTCATCCCGCCGCAGCCGGTCAGCTACAGCACAGAGATTATCTGAGGCCGTACAGCGCTTCACCTACCGCATCAAACAGCCGGTCCAGTTCGGCCGGCTGGGTATCAAACATCGGGCCGAACTGCAGCGTATCGCCGCCAAAGCGGACATAAAAGCCGGCTTTCCACAGCGCCATGCCCGCTTCAAATGGCCGCACGGTCGCGTCGCCGTCACGGGGTGCCAGCTGAATGGCACCAACCAGCCCGCAGTTGCGGATGTCCACCACCTGCGGACACGCGCGCAGCCCGTGCAGCGCACGTTCAAAATGCGGTGCCAGTTCGGCCGACTGGCTAATCAGCGCCTCGTTTTCCAGTACGTCCAGCGTCGCCAGCGCGGCCGCGCAGGCCACCGGATGCGCCGAATAGGTATAGCCGTGCGCAAACTCAACCGCATGCTGCGGCAGCGGCTGAGACATAAAGGTATGATAGATTTCGCTGCTGGCCACCACGCCGCCCAGCGGAATGGCACCGTTGGTAATCTGTTTGGCGAAGTTGAGCAGATCCGGTGTGACGCCAAAATACTCCGCGCCGCTCCAGCGTCCCATGCGGCCAAAGCCGGTGATCACCTCGTCAAAAATCAGCAAAATATCGTGCTGCGTACAGATCTCACGCAGGCGCTGCAGGTAGCCGTGCGGCGGAATAATCGCGCCGGCGGATCCGGACAGCGGTTCGACAATCAGCGCGGCAATAGTCGAAGCATCATGCAGTTCAATCAGCTTCAGCATCTCATCCGCCAGCGCCTCGCCCCCAGTGGCAGGCTGGCCGGGGGTAAACGCCAGCTCTGGCTGCAGCGTATGCGGCAGGTGATCAACCTCCAGCAGCTGACCAAAGGCCTTACGGTTGCCGCCGATTCCACCAAGGCTGGTACCGCCAATGTTCACGCCGTGATAGCCGCGCGCGCGACCAATCAGCCGGGTTTTATTGGGCTGGCCTTTGGCCCGCCACCAGGCGCGAGCCATCTTCAGGGCGGTATCCGCTGACTCCGATCCCGAACCGGTGAAAAACACGTGGTTAAGATCGCCGGGCATCAGGCTGGCGATGCGCTCGGCCAGCTGAAACGACAGCGGATGGCCGTACTGAAAGCCGGGCGAATAATCCAGCGTACCCAGCTGCTGCGCCACCGCCTGCTGGATTTCACGGCGCGTATGGCCCGCGCCGCAGGTCCACAGTCCGGACAGGCTATCGTAAATCTGGCGACCGTCGGCGTCGGTCAGCCAGCGGCCATGCGCGGCGACGATAAAACGGGGATCCTGGTGAAAATAGCGGTTAGCAGTGAACGGCATCCAGTGCGCCTGCAAATTCAGGTCGGCGGTATTGATTGGCTGTGGCATCGGGTTTCCTCCGGCGGGTGATAAGCAGAGTTTGCAATCCGCACACGGTTAAGTTAAATGCTAATTAACTTGTCTTCAGTTATGGATTTACTCACCTGAATGAAAAAGAAAACGCTGGCCCAGGTCACCGACTTTGACCTCAAACTGCTGCGCGTGTTTAAAACCGTCAGCGAGTGCGGCAGCTTTTCTGCTGCCGAAAGCCTGCTCGGCATTACGCGCTCGGCCATCAGCCTGCACATGAGCGATCTGGAGAAGCGGCTGGGCATGCGCCTGTGTCAGCGCGGTCGCGCCGGGTTTGCGCTCACCGAGGAAGGGCGTGAAATTTTACGACACAGCGAGACCATGATGGCGGCGGTGGAAGATTTTCGCCAGCAGGTGAACCAGATGCATCAGCAACTGCGCGGGGAGTTCAACATCGGCATCATCAATAATCTGGTGACGCAGCCGCGCATGCGTCTCACCCATGCGCTGGCGGCGCTGCGGGAGAGCGGGGCAGGGATCCGGATCAACATCAGTATGTTAACCGCGGCGGACATCGAGCGTGGCCTGCTGGAAGGACGCCTGCACGTGGGCGCGCTGCCGATGGCGGCGCCGGTCTCCGGGCTGGCGTACGCACAGCTGTATGATGAAAATGCGCAGCTCTATTGCAGCCACGCGCACCCGCTGTTTAACCAGGCGGAGCGGCCGGAACACCACGCGCTGGCGGCCTGCGATGCGATAGCGCCGCTGTTTCGCATGCCGGCGGAGGCGATTGCGCTGCATCAGCAGCTGAACTGCAGCGCCACCGCTTCCGATCGCGAAGGGATCGCATTTCTCATTCTCACCGGGAGCTATATTGGTTTCCTGCCGGACCACTACGCCGCGCAGTGGGTGGAGAAAAAGCAGATGCGCGCCCTCGCGCCGCAGCAGTTCCATTACCACAGTCAAATCGCGCTCGTTACGCGCCAGGGCTCGCGTCACAACGCCATCCTGCAACGCTTTTTGCAGGCGCTGGCGCTGGACAAGCCCGGCGCTTAGCGGAGGCGCTGAGGTATTCTAGTTACAACATACTGTTAGGTTGCTACATCAACCCAGGTGCCAGCACCGTGCGGCGCAAAGTCTGACAGGCCTTGATGGCAGGCGGGGTGACGAGAAAGAAGAGGGCGAAAAAAAGGGGAGAACCGTACGTTCTCCCCCTGAGACATCACTGCTTTATGCGCGCAGCGGCTCGCCGCGCACCGGGCGATCGCCCGCCACGAAGTAGTCCGCTTCGCTGCGCGGCAGCGGCTGGCGACCACGAATGTTGTCAGCGATCTTCTCACCAATCATGATGGTGGTGGCGTTCAGGTTACCGGTGATGATCAGCGGCATGATTGAGGCGTCGACCACGCGCAGCCCCTGCAGGCCGTGTACGCGACCTTCGCCATCCACGACCGCCATCTCATCGCTACCCATTTTACAGGTGCCGCACGGATGGTAAGCGGTCTCAGCATGGTTGCGCACAAACTCATCCAGTTGCTCGTCGCTCTGGCACTCCAGCCCCGGACTGATCTCTTTGCCGCGATACTTATCCAGCGCCGGCTGGTTGATGATTTGCCGCGTGATGCGGATGGCATCGCGGAACTCATGCCAGTCCTGCTCGTGCGCCATGTAGTTAAACAGAATCGCCGGATGCCGGCGCGGATCGCGCGACTTAATGCGCACGTGACCGCGGCTTGGTGAACGCATCGAACCGACGTGACACTGGAAACCGTGCGCTTCTACCGCATTCGAGCCGTTGTAGTTAATCGCCACCGGCAGGAAGTGGTACTGAATGTTGGGCCAGGCAAACTCTTCCCGGCTGCGGATAAAGCCACCGCCCTCAAATTGGTTGCTGGCGCCGATACCGGTGCCTTTGAATAGCCACTCGGCACCAATTTTCGGCTGGTTCCACCACTTCAGGGCCGGATAGAGCGATACCGGCTCTTTGCACTCGTACTGCAGGTACATCTCCAGATGATCCTGCAGGTTTTCACCGACGCCCGGCAGATCATGCACCAGCGGGATATCGTGCTGCTTCAGCAATGCCGCCGCGCCAACGCCGGAGCGCTGCAGAATCTGCGGCGAGGCGATAGCACCGGCGCACAGCAGCACTTCACGCCGCGCATGCACGGTGTGCGACGTATCGCTGGCGCCGTGCAGATACTGCACGCCGACCGCGCGTTTGCCCTCGAACAGAATGCGATCGGTGGTGGCGTGGGTGATGATTTTCAGATTCGGACGCTGTTTTGCCGTATCCAGATAACCGCGCGCGGTGCTGGAGCGGCGGCCCTGCGGCGTCACGAAACGGTCCATCGGACCAAATCCTTCCTGCTGATAACCGTTGAGATCGTCGGTGCGCGGATAGCCCGCCTGCACGCCGGCTTCAATCATCGCGGCGAACAGCGGGTTGTTGCCAGGCTTACAGGTGGTGATGCTCACCGGGCCTTCGCCGCCGTGATAATCATTAGCACCGATATCGCGCGTTTCCGACTTGCGGTAGTAGGGCAGGCAGTCGCGGTAAGTCCAGTTTTCCAGACCCGGCTGCTGCGCCCAGTTGTCGAGATCCATGGCGTTACCACGGATGTAGCACATGCCGTTGATCAGCGACGAACCGCCCAGCCCTTTACCGCGTCCGCACTCCATGCGGCGGTTATTCATGTGTGGCTCAGGCTCGGTTTCGTACGCCCAGTTGTAGCGTTTGCCCTGTAACGGCCAGGCCAGCGCCGCCGGCATTTGCGTGCGGAAATCAAAGCGGTAATCGGGACCGCCGGCCTCCAGCAGCAGGACGTTCACGCTGCTGTCTTCGGTCAGTCTTGTTGCCAAAACGTTCCCTGCGGATCCGGCTCCGATAATGATGTAATCAAATTCCATTAGTCGCTCCTCAGGTTAAGCTTGATTAAAATACCGACTGAAAACGGGTCAGTTCGACCTGCACAGATTTCACCTGCGTGTAGCTCTGCAGCGTCATCAGACCATTCTCGCGGCCGATACCGGAGTGCTTGTAACCGCCCACCGGCATTTCAGCGGCGGATTCACCCCAGGTGTTGATCCAGCAAATGCCCGCTTCAATCTGGTGAATGACGCGGTGCGCGCGATTCAGATCCCGGGTGACCAGACCCGCCGCCAGGCCGTATTCGGTGGCATTGGCGCGGCGCACCACTTCTTCCTCGCTGTCGTAGGTCAGGATCGACATCACCGGTCCGAAAATTTCTTCGCGCACGATGGTCATTTCATCACGGCAATCGGTGAACACGGTCGGTTCTACCCAGGCACCGTTATCAAACGCCGCGCCGCTCATGCGTTTACCGCCGCACAGCAGGCGCGCGCCTTCGCTGATGCCGGATTCGATATAGCGCAACACATTGTCTCGATGCGGGAAGCTGACCAGCGGGCCAAAGTTGGTGGCCGGATCGTTGACATCGCCAGCTTTGATGCGCGCCACGCGTTCAGCGATTTTGGCCTCAAACGCCTGCTGCAACGCCGTCGGCACAAACACGCGCGTGCCGTTGGTGCACACCTGGCCGGAGCTGTAGAAGTTCGCCATCATGGCGATGTCGGCGGCGAGATCGAGGTCGGCGTCGTCAAACACGATCAGCGGCGATTTGCCGCCCAGCTCCATGGTCACCTCTTTCAGCGTGGAGCCGGCCGCGTTGGCCATCACTTTTTTGCCGCTGGCCACGCCACCGGTAAAGGAGATTTTGTCGATGCCCGGATGGTCGGTCAGCAGCTGACCGGTCACCGCGCCGCGCCCGTTCAGCACGTTGAACACGCCATCCGGTACGCCGGCTTCGCTGTAGATTTCTGCCAGCTTCAGCGCACTCAGCGGCGTCACTTCGCTGGGTTTAAAGATCATCGCGTTACCAGCCGCCAGCGCCGGCGCAGATTTCCACAGCGCGATCTGAATCGGATAGTTCCATGCGCCAATACCGGCGACCACGCCAAGCGGTTCGCGGCGCGTATAGACGAAGGAGGTATCACGCAGCGGGATCTGCTGGCCTTCCAGCGCCGGAATCAGGCCAGCGTAGTACTCCAGCACATCGGCACCGGTAACAATGTCCACCGCCTGGGTTTCACTCAACGGTTTACCGGTGTCGAGGGTTTCCAGCGCCGCCAGCTCATCGTTACGCTCGCGCAGGATATCCACCGCACGGCGCAGGATGCGTGACCGCTCCATCGCCGTCATGGCCGCCCAGATTTTCTGACCTTTTTGCGCGGCGGCGACCGCGCGATCGACATCCGCCTGCGCGGCTTCATGGACCTCGGCCAGCACTTCGCCGTTGGCCGGGTTGATGGTCTGGAATGTGTCGCCCGCTGCTGCGGCAACGTAATGACCATCAATGTATAAATGCTGCTCGGTGAATCGGGACATGGTTGCTCCTTCCTCAGTGATTCGCGGCGCCAGCCAGCTGCTGGCGAATGAATTGGGTGGTGAGCGTTCTGGCAATCGCCAGATCAAACGGTTTGCCGCTCAGCGCAGCGCGCAGCCACAGGCCATCAATCAGCGAGGCCAGACCGTGCGCGGCCAGCCGCGCCTGCTCACGCGGCAGCTCGCGGCGAAACTCGGCAGCGAGCGTGGAAAACAGGCGACGGCTGCTGACGCGTTCCAGGCGACCCAGCTGCGGCTGATGCATGCTGCTGGCCCAGAAGTCCAGCCACGCTTTCATCGCTGCGCTGTGCACCTGGGTGTCGTCGAAGTTACCTTCGACAATCGCCAGCAGGCGCGCTTCGGTGCCGGCTCCCGCCAGCGGTTTCAGTCGCGCCGCCACCGCATCACGCAACTGACGCGTCACGTCGCGCATGGTGGCTTCCAGCAAACCGTTTTTGTCTTTGAAGTAGTGGCTGATGATGCCGGTCGAGACGCCGGCGCGCCGCGCAATCTGCGCAATGGTCGCGTCATTGATCCCGACTTCGTTAATGGTACTCAGGGTCGCATCAATCAGTTGCCGACGACGTATCGGCTGCATTCCCACCTTTGGCATGACTCCAGCTCCACCGCAATGTAAGACCCCTATTAAAACTTTTTTTGATTGCACGTTCAATATAAAAAAGAAAGTTGTTAGGATACTGTGCTTCGGTTGTTATAAAAGCGCAACGGGATGGTGAATGCTGAACCGTGCCGGACAATCAGGAGGGAAAACAGTAGAACGATACCGATAAGGCCGATCGCTACGGCCCTGCTACTTCATTGAATAATTACAGGAAATTAACCAGAGGTAACCGATGATTAATCCACCTGCCAGTGAAAAAGACAGAATCAATCCCGTGGTGTTTTACACCTCTGCCGGACTGATTCTGACATTTTCACTTGTCACCATTTTGTACAGCGATCTCGCTGCCGGCTGGATCCAGAGCGCCGTCAACTGGGTATCGTCCACTTTTGGCTGGTACTACATGCTGGCCGCCACGCTGTATATCGTCTTTGTCATCTATATGGCCTGTTCACGCTACGGCGCCATCAAGCTGGGCCCGGAGCAGTCCAAACCCGAATTCAGTCTGCTGAGCTGGTCGGCGATGCTGTTTGCCGCCGGCATCGGCATCGATCTGATGTTCTTCTCGGTGGCGGAACCGGTCACGCAGTATATGCAGCCGCCGGAAGGCGCCGGGCAGACTCTGGAAGCGGCGCGTCAGGCGATGGTGTGGACGCTGTTTCACTACGGTCTGACCGGCTGGTCGATGTATGCGCTGATGGGCATCGCGCTCGGCTACTTCAGCTACCGCTATAATCTGCCGCTCACTATTCGCTCGGCGCTCTATCCGATCTTCGGCAAACGCATTAACGGCCCGATTGGCCACACGGTGGATATCGCGGCGGTGATCGGTACCATTTTTGGTATCGCCACCACGCTGGGTATCGGCGTGGTACAGCTCAACTACGGGCTGAAAGTGTTATTTGATGTGCCGGAAGGGCTGACGGCGCAGATGGCGCTGATTGTACTGTCGGTGGTGATTGCCACCATTTCGGTGACCTCGGGCGTGGATAAAGGCATCCGCATCCTGTCGGAGCTGAATGTCGCGCTGGCGCTTGGTCTGATTCTGTTTGTGCTGTTTATGGGCAAGACGGATTTCCTGCTCAACGCGCTGGTGCTGAACGTCGGTGATTACATCAACCGCTTTATGGGCATGACGCTCAACACCTTTGCGTTTGATCGTCCGACGCAGTGGATGAACAGCTGGACGCTGTTTTTCTGGGCGTGGTGGGTGGCGTGGTCGCCGTTTGTCGGCCTGTTCCTCGCCCGTATTTCCCGTGGCCGCACCATCCGTGAGTTTGTGCTCGGCACGCTGATTATCCCGTTCACCTTCACGCTGCTGTGGCTGTCGGTGTTCGGTAACGCGGCGCTGTACGAGATCATCCACGGCGATGCCGGTTTTGCCCAGGAAGTGATGGCGCATGCCGAGCGCGGTTTCTACAGCCTGCTGGCGCAGTATCCGGCGTTTAAGTTCAGCGCCTCGGTCGCCACCATTACCGGCATGCTGTTTTATGTTACCTCGGCGGATTCCGGCTCGCTGGTGCTGGGGAACTTCACCTCGAAGCTGAAAGACATCAACAGCGATGCGCCAAACTGGCTGCGCATTTTCTGGTCGGTGGCGATTGGCGTGCTGACCATGGGCATGCTGATGACCAACGGCATCTCTGCGCTGCAAAACACCACGGTGATCATGGGCCTGCCGTTCAGCTTCGTGATTTTCTTTGTGATGGCCGGGCTGTATAAATCACTCAAAGTGGAAGATCACCGCCGCGCCAGCGCCAGCCGTGATACCGCGCCCTATATTCCGGCTAGCAATGACCGTCTGAGCTGGAAAAAGCGGCTGTCGCGCCTGATGAACTACCCGGGCACGCGCTATACCCAGCAGATGATGGAAACGGTGATCTATCCGGCGATGCAGGATGTCGCTAAAGAGCTGGAGCTGCGCGGCGGTCGCGTATCGCTGGAGAGCGTTGCGCCGGAAGAGGGCCAGCCGCTGGGCTACCTTGATCTGCGCGTGCACCTCGGCGAGGAGCAGGATTTCGTCTATCAGGTGTGGCCGCAGCAGTACTCGGTGCCGGGCTTTACCTATCGCGCCCGCAGCGGTAAGTCGCACTATTACCGGCTGGAAACCTTCCTGCTGGAGGGCAGCCAGGGCAACGATCTGATGGACTACAACAAGGAGCAGGTGATCATCGACATTCTCGATCAGTACGAGCGTCACCTGAACTTTATCCATCTGCACCGTGAAGCGCCGGGCAGCAATATCACTTACCCGAGCGTGTAACAGTGCGGGCAGCCGTGCAAGGCGGCTGCCCGTTTTATCACGCGGCGTTCCTCGCATAATTGCCAGCGGCAGCTAGACTCACTAGCTGACCTGAAGGGGAACATAATGAAATTGGGTTTTGCGTGTAAGTACTTTGATTCTGAGGCTAAACAGCCATTTCCATTTAAAACCACCACCCGCACACGCTTTCTCGCTATGGAGCGTAACGCGGCGGCCACGCTGCTGCTGGCACTGGCACAAAATAACCTGCAGAACCTCTCTCTGACGCTGGAACAGCTGGCGCAGCAGCCGGATGCATTACGCATGATGCGTATCGGCAGCGATCTGCTGCCGCTGTACACTGTGCCGCTGGCCACAGAACTGTATGGCGATATTCTGCCCGAGCTGCAGCCGCTGTTTAGCCGCTGCGGCGAATTGGCCCGCGCGCACAACATTCGCCTGTCGTTCCATCCCGGCCAGTATACGGTGCTGGCTTCGGATAATGATGACGTGGTGGATCGGGCGCTGGAGGATGTCGAGTACCACACGCTGTGCGCGGCGCTGATGGGCTACGGCAGGCAGTTTCAGGATTTCAAAATCAACATCCACATGAACGGCAAGCGCGGTATTGAGGGTTTTCGCGCGGCGTTTATGCGCCTTAGCCCGGAAGCCCGCAATATGCTGACGGTGGAAAATGACGAAATTTCCTGCTCGCTGGATGACGTTTTGCAGGCGCGTGCGCTGTGTCCGGTGGTACTGGATATTCACCATCACTGGGTGAAAGAGAATCAGTTTATTCAGGCCAGCGATGCGCGCGTGGCGCTGATTCTGGAGTCGTGGCGCGGCGTGCGGCCGGTGCTGCACTATTCGATCGCCCAGGAAGGGCTGATCCCGGAGAGCGGCTTTCCCGATCAGGAGCAACTCGCCGCCTCAAAGCCGAAGCTGCGCGCCCATTCTGACTACTATTTCAACCAGACGCTGAATGACTGGGCGCTGTCGTTTGATCGCTTCGACATCATGTGCGAAGTCAAAATGAAGAACCTCGCGCGCGATCGGCTGTATGACTATGCGCAGACGCGCTGATTACCCGCTTACGGCGCCGTGATCACAATGGCAACGCGGCGATTTTGCGCCCGGCCCTGTGCAGTGTTGTTGCTGGCGACCGGCGCGCTCATGCCCAGCCCACGCGTCACGATGTTTTGCCGTGGAATCGCCGCGCCGGTGGCCCACTGATCGGCCACCGCGTTGGCGCGTTTCAGCGACAGCTGCTGGTTGTAATCTGCTTTGCCGTAGTTATCGGTGTGGCCGTCAACGCGCAGATGTTCGATGCCGGTGGCGGCCAGGTTTTTCGCCATCTGCGCAATGCTGGCTTTGCTGGCGGGCGTCAGGTCAGATTCATTGATGCCAAACAGGATTTTATCGGACAGGCCCAGTCCCCAGCCTTCGGTGTTTTCGCTGAAGCCGGCGTCGCGCATCGCTTTAATCTGCGCGTCGCTAAAACGCCCGGTTGACTGACAGCCGACACAGGCCAGCACCATAACCAGCAAACATGATTTCAGTTTCATACGCGTACCTTACTCATTCCTTTGTTTTTATACATGTGCATATCGGCGCGCTCCAGAATCGACGCCACCGAATCGCCATGCTGCGACCAGGCGTAGCCGATGGTCACCGATGTGGTGATCTGCGTGCCTTCCGAAATCACAATCGATTGCGCGATTGCGGTACGAATATCTTCCGTCAGCTGCTGCAGATCGGCTTCTGAGGTGCGGCTGGTGATCAGCATGGCAAACTCGTCACCGCCCAGCCGCGCCACCAGATCATCCTGATACGCCAGCGCGCTGAGGCGCGCCGCGATGGCCTTCAACACTTCATCACCGGCGGCATGGCCCCAGTTGTCGTTAATGCTCTTGAAGCGATCGCCGTCGAGAAACAGCAGCACAAAATTCTCATGCGCCAGCTGCTGATCCAGCAACTGCGACAGGCGGCCAACAAACGCCGAGCGATTGGCCAGTCCGGTTAACGGATCCTCCAGCGCTTTGGCCGCCAGTGAACGGTTATCGCGCAGCAGCGAGGCTTTTAGCGTCTGCATTTCACTCAGCAGCGAGTTGAGATCTTCAGAAAACAGCTGAAACTCTTTGGTCGGATTTTGCGGTACGCGCGTCGAGAAATCGCCAGAGCGAATCACGTAATGGATGGCGCTGGTGATATTGCGCAGCGAGCGCAGAATACCGCGATGCAGAAATTCACTCAGCAGGCAGGAAATCACCAGCACGCACAGCATACCGATGGATAAAATCATTACCGAATAGCGAATAAAATCGGCCGCACCGCTGACGGTGCCAGCCAGCATTAAATGGCCGACCTGGGTTTCGGCGTGATTAATTTCCACCGCCAGCGGCTGCTGATAAATCCAGCTACGCAGTAGCGTTTCATACCAGCCGCTCTCTTGCTGGCGATCGTGCCAGTCCACCAGTACGGTATTGCCCGCCGTGACCAGCTTCGCGGAGGCAAACATCCCTTCATTGCCGAGCAGGGCTATTTTGTTGCGGGCATCATAGCTGTCTTCAAATACCGTCGCGGCGGTCAGGCTGGTGCTGAGTGTGGCGGCAATGAGTTCGAGGTTTCTTTTCTCATAGCGTTTAATAAACAGTAAAGACGTCGATGTCAGCAGCAGCCAGCACAGCAGTAATATCACGGCGGCATTGACGGTGCTGATACGACGCAACTTATTGCGAATCGATGATTTATCTTTTTTTATGCTATCAAACTTCATCTTATTTGCTTCCTTTGCGGGACAGCAACAACACGTCCGGGCTCACTCTGACACCGCTGCGCGCCAGCGAGTCAAGGTTGACGGAAAATGCGGTGTGATCGCGGTTAAAGATCAGACAAAAGGCCGCGCCAACTGCACAGTCCGGGTTGTTTTCCGCGATGGACAGGACGGCTTTACCCTGTAGCATCGCCAGCAGTTCAGTTTGCTGCTGCGGCGTCTGATCGCCGAAGTAAATTGCATCGCAGCGCTGGCGGCTGAGTTCACTGGTCTGGTTAATCCACACCACGCTGAACGGCGTCGGGCCCTTAGGCTGCGCAAGGTGCTGTGCTGAAGCGAATACGCACAGCTGTGGCGGCTGTGTTAACTGTGGCCAGTGGCTAAAACTGATGATGCCGCTGACGATGCGGTTAGCCTGATCGTCACGCTGAACCGCACTGTTTGCCGCCTGAGCAGCAGGAAAACAGAGGAGATAAATGAGAGAAAATACGGGAAGAAATACGCGTAAGCCCTGCAATAAATAGAGCAGCTGGCTGTCGCCCTTCACCTTTAATTGTAGTTGTAACATAGCGCTATCTCTGAACAGCAACCGGGAAATAGTACCATCGCGCTGTACAAAAGAGTACCGCTGTACAGGCGCTGATACCGCGATCGGGCAGGGTAGAATAAATTCGTCAGGACCGGATTTAAATAGAGAGTTAAAAGAGGAATGAATAAAAACGCAGCAGAATAAGCGTATTAAGGCTGGCTTCTGCCGGATATTCCCGCAGCAAAATTAGCGCAGCGGCGAGATTTTTCGCAAAAAGATTTGCCCGGCGCCGCCGGATATTCCCTTTGTGGCGCAATGGCCCTGAATTGAACAATCATTCAGCGCCATTCACCGCATATTTTTAATTAAAAATCCAAATCCCGGCCGTTGCTGGCAATGACCCGCTGATACCACCAGAAGGATTTTTTGCGCAGCCGGTTGAGCGTGCCGTTACCGTGGTCGTCGCGATCGACATAGACAAATCCGTAGCGTTTACTCATTTCACCGGTCGACGCCGCGACCAGATCGATGCAGCCCCAGGTGGTATAGCCCATCACCGGCACGCCGTCAGCAATTGCTTCACCCATGGCGCGAATGTGCTGTTGCAGGTAGCTGATGCGGTAATCGTCTGCAATTTCCCCGCTGGCATTGATTTCATCGTGCGCGCCGAGACCGTTTTCCACCAGAAACAGCGGCTTCTGATAGCGGTCGTACATCATATTCATGGTGATGCGCAGGCCAAGGGGATCAATGCCCCAGCCCCAGGCGCTGCGCGCCAGATGCGGATTGGTCAGTGACTTCACCACGTTGGCGGCGCTGCTGTTCTGTTCATTCATCTCTGCCGATGCGCAGCGTGAGGCGTAATAGCTGAAGGAGATGAAATCGACGGTATGGCGCAGCAGTTCGCTATCGCCTTCCGCCATGACAATCTCCACGCCTTTCTCGCGGAATACCCGGGCGGCATAAGCGGGATAAGCGCCGCGCGCCTGAACGTCGATAAAGAATAAGTTCTCGCGATCTTTCTGTAACGCGGCCCACACATCTTCCGGCTTGCAGGACCACGGATAAAAGTTGCCGCCGGCCAGCATGCAGCCAATCTGATTCTGCGGATTGATCTCATGGGCGATTTTGGTTACCAGCGCGCTGGCGACCAGTTCATGATGCGCTGCCTGATATTTCACCTGTTCGTGATGTTCATCCGGCGCGAACACCAGACCGGCACCGGAGAACGGGCTGTGCAACAGGATATTGATCTCATTGAAGGTCAGCCAGTATTTCACCAGACCATCAAACGCTTCGAAGCAGGTGCGGGCGTAGCGGGCAAAGAAATCGATCATTTTACGGTTGCGCCACGAGCCATATTCGGTGACCAGATGCATCGGCACATCGAAGTGACACAACGTGACCAGTGGTTCGATGCCGTATTTGCGGCACTCTTCAAATACGCTGCGATAGAAGGCGATACCTGCCGCGTTCGGCGTCAGTTCATCGCCGTTGGGATAAATGCGACTCCAGGCGATGGAGGTGCGAAACACCGTGAAGCCCATCTCCGCCATCAGGGCGATATCTTCTTTATAGCGGTGATAAAAATCGATGGCGTCGTGGCTCGGATAGAACTCATCGTCGCGCAGCGCATAGCGCGGCTCCAGCCCCAGCTTAACCGCCATGCGGTGCTCGCCGTGTGGAATCATGTCCACCGTGGTCAAGCCTTTACCGCCGGCGCGATAACTCCCCTCTGACTGGTTGGCGGCTAACGCGCCGCCCCATAAAAATCCCGCAGGAAATGTCACTTCAGACATCACTCACCTCAATCACAGTCCATTATTAATTCGCGCTGAGCGGCTTTGCCGCTTCCGACTTGCCGGGGCGCGGCGCGGTCTCTGTCACCGGAATATCTTCAAAGCCAAGAATCAGCGTCAGAATGAACGACAGCACCACTGACAGCACCATCACGCCAGCCAACCAGACGATGCTCATCGGGTTGGTGGGATCGAAAAACTGGACGCTGGTAAACAGGCCCGGTGAGGCCATCGAGTGGCTGGCGAGGCCGCCAATGCCGGCCACCGCACCACAGATAAAGCCGCTGATCAGGCTGGCAATCAGCGGGCGCTTCAGGCGCACCGCCACGCCGTACAGCGCCGGTTCGGAAATGCCGGCGACGATGGCGGAAGCTGCCGCCGCGAACGCCGTCTGCCGCAGTTCCGGATTTTTGGTTTTGAACGCCACCGCCAGCGATGAGCCGCCCAGTGACAGGTTGGCACCAATTTCCGACGGCATCACCATGCCTTCTTTGCCGGTCTCAGCGATGGTCTGAATGATGGTCGGGGTAAACACGCGATGCATGCCGGTCATCACCAGCAGCGGCCACAGACCGCCCATGATCGCCACCGACAGCCAGCCGAGATAACCGTGAATGGTGTACACCAGCGCCGAAATACCGCTACCGATCCAGATACCCAGCGGACCAATAAAGACAATGGCGATGGGGGCAGCAATCAGCACAATCAGCATCGGTTTAAGGAAGTTTTTGGTCACCGCCGGGGTAAAGCGATCGACCCAGTATTCGATGTGCGACAGAATCCACGTCATCACCAGCGCGGGGATCACCGTGTAGGTGTATTTCACCGCGGTGACCGGCACCGAGGCGAATTCCACCACCTGACCCTGCGCCGCTTTGGCCATCAGGTCGATAAAATTGGGATGCACCAGCACGCCAGCAATGGCAATCGCCAGCGACATATTGGTTTTAAATTTCAGCGCTGCCGAAGCCGCCACCATCACCGGCAGGAAGAAGAAGGCGCCGTCACCAATCACATTCAGGATGATCAGCGTCGACGAGCCTTTGGGCAGCACGCCGCTCATCTCCAGCATCATCGCCAGCAGTTTCACCATCGATCCGCCAATGATCGCCGGGATCAGCGGTGACATGGTGCCGACCAGCGCATCGAGAATGCCCGCGCCGATACTGCGCAGCGTGATTTTCCGTTTCACCGGCGCGCTGTCGCTGTTGCCCGGCGTGCCGAGTTTCATCACTTCCTGAAAGGCGAGATTGACGTTGTTGCCGATGATCACCTGACACAGGCTGTCGGTGTGCACCACGCCCATCACGCCGGGAATGGCTTTCAGCGTGGCGTTATCGACGCGCGCGCTGTCTTTCACCACGAAGCGCAGGCGTGTCATGCAGTGGGTAACGGCTTCAATATTCTCTAATCCGCCGAGCGAGGCCACAATGGCTCGTGCGGCGTCAGCGTAGTTGGTCGCCATGAATGTTTGTCTCTGATTGTAGGGTAGAGGAAACGTCGGTTTCGTCTGGCTATTATGTGTTCATGAGAAACCGGTTTCACAAAATCATGAACAGGCTCATTCATTCAGACAAGAAAAATCGCTATCTTCGTTTTAATTTTGTGATGTTGATCGGCTGACGTGCGGCGGGATCTTCACCCGCAGGCGCAGGGCGACAAGAAAATTCCCCGTCTTATTCATCGCTTAGGTACACTGAGGCGATGAGCAGCGAAGCAGAGTGAAGCATGGCAACCATACTTGAGGTGGCAAAAAAGGCCGGCGTGTCAAAAGCGACGGTGTCGCGCGTGTTGTCCGGCAACGGCTACGTCAGCCAGGAGAAGCGCGATCGGGTGTACCAGGCGATTGCCGAGACCGGCTTCCGGCCGAATTTGCTGGCGCGCAATCTGGCGACTAAATCCAGCCAGACCATCGGCCTGGTGATCACCAACACGCTGTATACCGGCAGCTATTTCAGCGAAATGATGCAGCATTCGGCGCGTATTCTTGAGCAGCAGGGCCGTCAGCTACTGCTGGTGGATGGCAAACACAGCGCCGAAGAGGAGCGTGCGGCGATTCAGTTTCTGCTCGATCTGCGCTGCGATGGTGTGATCATCTATCCGCGTTTTCTCACCATCGATGAGATGGACAGCATCATTGCCCAGCACCGCCATCCGATTCTGGTAATCAACCGGCGGCTGCGTCAGCACGACAGTTACTGCATCTACTCCGATCAGCAGCGCACCAGCGCCGAGGCGGTGGCGCAGCTGATTGCGCTCGGCCATCGCGATATCGCTTTTATCACCGGATCGCTTGACTCGCCAACCGGGCGCGAGCGCCTGGCCGGTTATCACGCGGCACTGGCGCAGCATCAGCTGGTGGCAGATGACGCGCTGGTGGTGGAGGGCAAATGGCAGGCGCAGCACGGGGCGGCGGCGGTGGAAACGCTGCTGGCGCGTGGTAAACCGTTCAGCGCGCTGGTCGCCAGTAACGATGAGATGGCGGTGGGCGCGCTGAAAGCGCTGACGGCGCATAACATCCGCGTGCCGCAGCAGGTGGCGGTGCTGGGTTTCGACGATATTCCGCTGGCGCCCTATACCATTCCGGCGCTGGCCAGCGTGCGCATGCCGGTGACCGGCATGATCGAGGAAACCATTGAACGCCTGGTGTCGATGCTCGACGGCGGCGAAATGCGTAACCGCAAAACCTTTGCCGGCGAGCTAATTCTGCGCGAATCCGTCGGTCCCGGCCCGTTTTACCCTGGCTGAAATCAGGCGTTCAGCAGCGCCTGCTTAAACGAATAGATGTGCACGCGCGCGGCGTCTTCTGCCCGTGTTACGTCACCCTGCGCCAGCGCCGCAATGATTGCGTCATGCTCGGCAATCACCTCCTGCATGTGCTGCGCGCTCGACAGGGTGGTTGCCCAGAAGCGCTGCGCCTGGGCGTGGATGATGCTGAGAATATCTGACAGACGACCGTTGCCGGCGATGTCAGCCAGCACCTGATGAAACTCGCGGTCCAGCAGCATCATCTGCTCACGATCGCGCGCCACACTGGCGGCGGCGATGCGCTGATTCAGCGCCTGTAGCTGGGCAATCTGCGCCGGATTCACGCGCTGCGACGCCAGCCGCAGGCACAGCGCTTCATTTACCAGCCGCACTTCAATCAGCTCCAGCGCATCGTCAATCGACAGCGGTGCCACCATCACCCCTTTACGCGGGATAATCTGCAGTAACCCTTCGGTCGCCAGCCGGTGTACCGCCTGATTGACCGGCGTGCGGCCCATTGCCAGATCCTCCATCACCTGCGCGGTATTGAGATATTCACCTGGCTTATAGCGCAGCGTAATCAGGCGATGCCTGAACGCCAGATAGGCCTGTTCATTCAATGAAACGCTTTTTTGTCCGGCCTGTGACTTCACATTTTCAGCAACTGAATCACTCATCACGCAGATCCTTATTTGGGTACTGAGACATCTTACACAAAAACCTGGCATGAAAATGGCTATCTTGAAATTGCAGTGAAATTTCACACGCATTTTTCATCAGGAGATCATCGCATGCATTTACGCTTTACAACCGACTCACAAGGCGCCCCGGTGCTGGATGTCGACATTAAGCAGCTGGTCATTGCCGGATGGGTTGGCCGTGACCAGGCGGCGGTGCTGCACCATATCAGGGAGCTGGAGGCGCTGGGCGTGCCCGCACCTGGTGCAGTACCGCTGTTTTATCGCGTAGCCACCCAGCAGCTGGCGCAGCACAGCCCGCTGGAAGTGGTGGGCGAACAAACCTCCGGCGAAGCCGAGCCGTTTGTGTTTTTCCATCGCGGCGAATACTGGGTGTCGCTGATTTCCGATCACACCGACCGTCACCTGGAAACCTTCAGCGTGGCACTGTCGAAGCAGGCCTGCGTTAAGCCGGTCGCCGGTCATGCGTGGCGTATGGCAGAGGTTGAGCCGCACTGGGACCGGCTGGAGCTGCGCGCGTGGATCAAAGTCAACGGCGACTGGGTGACTTATCAGCAGGGCACGCTCGACTCTCTGCTCACGCCGATGGATCTGCTGGCGCGCTACTTCGGCGATCGCCCGGTCAGCGAAGGCTTTGCGATGTCATGCGGCACGTTGAGCGCGATCGGCGGCATCCGTCCGGCCAGCGAGTTCCGCATGGCGCTGCACGATCCGCTGCTGAATCGCACGCTGGAACACCACTATGTCACCGGCGCGCTGCCGGTGATTGCCTGAGGAGGCGCCTATGACCACCTTATGGCAGGCGAGCCAGCAACTGCGCGCCGGAGACCTCACCGCAAGCGCCGCGACGCAACAGGCACTACGCGCCGCCGAGCAGCCATCGGGCGAAGGCGCACGCGTGTTTACGCGGACCTACGCCGACCGCGCCGTTCAGCAGTCGCAGCAGGCTGATGCGCGCTGGCAACAGCAGCAGCCGCGCAGCCCGATTGATGGACTGCCAATCAGCATCAAAGACCTGTTTGATGTGGCGGACGAACCCACCTGCGCCGGCTCGCGCGTGCTGGCGGATGCGCCGCCCGCCGCGCGCGACGCGCATATCGTGCAGCAGCTGAAACAGGCCGGTGCCGCTATCGTCGGCAAAACCAACATGACCGAGTTCGCTTTTTCCGGGCTCGGTATCAATCCGCACTACGGCACGCCAGCTAACCCATGGCAGCGCGGCGAAAAACGCATTCCCGGCGGTTCTTCATCCGGCGCGGCGGTGGCGGTGGCCGACGGCATGTGCCTCGCGGCGGTCGGCACGGACACCGGCGGCTCGGTGCGGATACCGGCGGCGCTGTGCGGGCTGACCGGCTTCAAACCCAGCGCCAGCCGCATCAATCAGGCCGGCACGCTACCGCTATCGGCGGCACTCGACAGTATTGGCGTAATTGCCCATGACGTGCGCAGCTGCTGGCTGCTCGACAGCGTCATCACCGATCGGCCTTTGCAGCTGACAGAGCGTGATATCACGCGGGCGCACTTTGCGATTCCACAGACCCGGGTGCTGGACGGGCTGGATTTCGCGGTCAGCCAGGCGTGGCACTACGCGCTGGCACAGCTGCGCGCGCAGGGTGCCACGCTCACCGAGCTGCCGCTGTCTGAACTGGCGGAACTGGAAACCATGAACGCCCGTGGCGGCATCACCGCCTGGGAAGCCTGGCAGTGGCATCAGTCGCTGCTGCAGTCGCACGCTACGGGTTATGACCCGCAGGTACGGATGCGCATTGAGCGCGGCGCGTTGCTGAATGAGGTCGACGCACAACTGTTGTATCAGCAGCGCGCCGACTGGCGGCAGCGGGTGGAGCAGGCGGTGGCCCCGTTCGATGGTCTGCTGCTGCCCACCGTGCCGCTGATTGCGCCGACCATCGCCGAACTCGACGACCCGGAGCGCTATCGCCAGGTCAACCTGCTGATGCTGCGCAACACCAGCGTGATCAACATGCTGGACGGCTGCGCCATCTCCCTGCCTTGTCATCAGCCCGGCAGTGCGCCGGTAGGTCTGATGCTGGCCGCCACCCATGGCAACGATGCCGCGCTGCTTAGCTGGGCGCTGGCGCTTGAATCCATCCTGCAACGGAGTCTCTGAAAATGACACATCCTCACGGCATGCTGTTCGTCGCCACCAACGTCGCCGCTGAAAACGAAGCTGATTTCAATCAATGGTATGACCATGAACATGTCGCCGAGCGCGTTGCCATTGACGGCTTTCTCAGCGGCACGCGCTATCAGGCGCTGGAGGCTGAACGCAAGTACCTCGGACTGTATGAAACCCGCTCGCTGGAAACCTTCACCAGCGCCGATTACTACGCCGCCTTCACGCGCCAGACGCCGTGGTCGGTAAAAAACCTGGAGCGGATGATCAAACCGATGCGCCGCGTGTGCGCCATCACTCAGCAGCACGGTCAGGGCAGCGGCAGCCACCTTGCGGTGCTGACGCTACAGGCTGGCATTGAAACTGCAACGCTCAACGCCTGGCAGCAGCAGGTTGCCACGGTGCCGGGCTATATCGCCTCGCGCTTACTCACGCCGGACACCACGCTGAGCACGCCGCTGCCACAGGAAGATCGGGCGCAGCGCGCCATGCAGCCGATGCTGCTGCTCAGCTGTTCGTGCGCCGATGCCTGCCAGACACTGGCGGCGGCCGCGTCACAGGCGCTCAATGCCCGCGCTGAATTTTATGCGCTCAGCTGGCAGCTCACTAAACAGGAGATGGCTCATGGCGAATACTGATTCTACTCTGCCGCACGCCGCGCGTGCCGCAGCAGGGAAAACCCACACCGGCCGTCTTGCTGCGGCCAGCTCCATCGGCACCGCGCTTGAGTGGTACGACTTTACCGTTTACAACATCATGGCGGCGCTGGTGTTTAACCATGTGTTTTTCCCCAGCTTCGACCCGCTGGTCGGCACCATTCTGGCGTTTTCAACTTACGCCGTGGGTTATGTGTCGCGTCCGGTAGGCGGTTTTATTTTTGGCCATCTCGGGGATGTCGCCGGGCGCAAGGCGGTATTGATCACCACGCTGGTGATCATGGGCGTGACCACGGCGCTGATGGGCATGCTGCCCGGATATGCGCTGTGGGGCATCTGGAGCCCGATTCTGCTGGTGGCGCTGCGCTTTGTGCAGGGCATCGCGCTGGGCGGCGAATGGGCCGGCGCGGTGTTGCTTTCCATGGAGCACGGCGAAGCCAGTAAGCGCGGGCGTAACGCCTCGTTCGCCCAGGTCGGGCCTTCCTGCGGCACGTTAATTGGCACCGGCTTTATCACTTTAGTGACGTTGTCACTCAGCGGCGAACAGTTTCAGGAGTGGGGCTGGCGCATCCCGTTCCTGCTCAGTCTGCTGCTGGTGATGTTTGGCCTGTGGCTGCGGCGTGGCGTGGAAGAAACCCCGACTTTCGTGGCGATGCAGCAGGCGGAGAAAACCAGCCACACCCCGCTGAAAGAGGTGTTCCTGCGCTATCCACGTGAACTGCTGATCGCCGGCGGCTCGCGCATCGGCTCTGACGTGCTGTACGCGCTGGTGGTGGTGTTCACCCTGACATACGTCACCACCGTGTTACAGCTGCCGCGTCCGCTGGCGCTGATGGCGACGATGGTCGGCGCGATTGGCAACGCGTTGACGGTGCCGCTGTTTGGCGCGCTGTCCGACCGCCTCGGCCGCCGTCCGGTGTACATTGCCGGCGCGCTGCTGGCTATTGTCTGGTCGTTTGTGTTTTTTGTCCTGCTCGACAGCACTCAGCCGTGGCTGATTGTGCTGGCGGTGGTGATTGGCCTGCTGATTCACGCCATGATGTACGGTCCGCAGGCGGCGTTTGTCACCGAGCAGTTCCCGAGTCACGTGCGCTATGCCGGTTCGTCACTGGCCTATACGCTGGCCGGCATCATCGGCGGCGGTTTTGCCCCGCTGATCATTACCTCGCTGTATAAAGAGCTGGGCAGCACGCTGTGGGTGTCGCTATATGTGACGCTGGCGCTGGCGATCACCCTGTTTGCCTTATGGAAAGCCAAAGAAACCGCGCACCAGTCGCTGTAATCACCTCTGGCGAAGGATCGCCACCTTTTATCAAATATTCATGTGCAGCGCCGGTTCACTCTGCGGCGGCTCGGTCGAAATTTGCGGCAGCGGCAGCGGTCGTCCGATGTAGTAACCCTGAATGGCATCGCACGCCAGCTCCTGCAGCTGCGACATTTGCACCGGCGTTTCCACGCCTTCCGCGGTTACCGAGAGGGAATAGGCTTTGCCGAGTCCAATCATGTTTTCCACCACCTGGCGCGCCTGGGGCGAATCGGCCAGCGGAAAAATAAAGGATTTATCGATTTTGATGCCGTCGAACGGGAAGGCGCGCAGGTAGCACAGCGACGCATAGCCGGTGCCAAAATCATCAATCAGAAATCTCACTCCCAGCGCTTTCACCGCCTGCATCACCGCCAGGGTTTTGTCCGGATCGCTCAGCAGCGCGTTTTCCGTAACTTCAATTTCCAGCCGCTGGCTCGGCAGACCGCTGAGCTGCAGCACCCGGGTGATGCGTTCGGCTAAGGCGCTATCCTGCAATTCGCTGGCGGAAATATTCACTGAAACCGCCATTTCCGGCCGGTAGCGGGCGATGTCCTCGCAGGCATTGAGCAGCACCCAGTCGCTCAGCGCGCTGATCAGGCCGGTCTCTTCGGCTAGCGGAATAAACTGATCGGGCATCAGTAAGCCCAGCCGCGGATGCTGCCAGCGTACCAGCGCCTCGACCGCGCTGATGCGCTGCGCGATCAGGTCATAGCGCGTCTGATAGACCAGTCGCAGCTGGTTCTCCTGCAGCGCTGCGCGTAGCTCATGCTCCATTTCGCGCCGCTGCACAATTTTCTCTTCCATGTCACGGTCGAAAAATATCCACTGGTTGCGGCCGCTGTTTTTCGCTTTATACAGCGCGATGTCGGCGAAGCGCAGCAAATCGCTGGCGTTGTCGGCATCCTGCGGTGCCAGCGCGATGCCGAGACTGCCGCCGATGTGGATGTCGTTGTCGTACACCGGGAACGGCAGATTGAGCTGGGCGATGAGCTGCTGACATAGCGCGTCGACCTGCTCGCGGCTGCCCGCCTCCGGCAGAATCACCACAAACTCATCGCCGCCGAGCCGCGCCACCAGGCCGTTGCCGTTGAGCGTGCGCCGGATACGATCTGATACCGCATGCAGCACCTGATCGCCCGCCGCATGACCGTAGAGATCATTGACCGGTTTAAATTTATCCAGATCGATCATAATCATCGCCAGCAGCGGCTGCGCCGGCAGCGGCAGGCTCAGCTGCCCCGTGAGGAATTCGCGCATCTGCACGCGGTTGGCCAGTCCGGTCAGTTCATCGAAGTGCGACAGATAGTGCGCGCGCGCCTGCGCTTCAACTTCCAGCGTTACGTCGCTGGCGCTGCCGCGAAAGCCGCTGACGCCGTGCGCCAGGCTGACGCGCTTGAGGGTCAGATTGCAGTAGCGCGGCTGATGCTGGGCGGAGAGATAGCGGCAGCCGTTCAGCGTGAGCTGACCGCCCGAGTCAGCCAGCTGCAAAAGCCGGGCGCGCTGGTGCTCATCGCACAGCAGGAAATCCAGTAGCGTGCGCTGCAGCCACTCCTCGCTGGTAAACCCGGTCACTACCGGGAAACGGCCGGAAACCCAGCTGAAGCGCAGCTGGTCGTCCATCTCCCAAATCCAGTCGGTGGTAATTTCGGCGATATCACGAAAGCGGCGTTCGCTGGCGCTGAGCGCCCGCTGGCTTTGCGCCAGCAGCAGCGTATTTTCATCATTGAGCTGCGCTTTACGCAGCGCGTTGCGCATCAGCATGATGGCGCCATACAGCGTGATCAGCATGGCGATCACCAGCAGCGGCAGCAGGGCGGCCAGCAATTTACCGCCAGGGTTGCTGCTGGTCCAGCGCAGCGTAGCGTCATGGCCGTCGGCGGCGAGGCGCAGGCTTTCCGCCACTGGCGCACGGGGTGCAGCGAATTCCACCCGCAGTGCGTTGATGCCGTACTCGTGCCCCAGCTGCTGTAATTTTTGCGGCGTCAGGCGATCGGCAAAGATCATCAGCGATGGCGGGCCGGGCTCCTGCGGCACGCTGTTATCGCCACCGGTGGTGATCCAGGCCGCGCACAGCAGCACCAGTTGCTGGTTTACCACCACAAAGCGCGACAGCGCCTTACCGTCATTGTGCTGTAACTGCTGACGCAGCGCGGGCAGTTGCTGGCGACCGAGCCAGCCGGTGAAATCGCGTTGCTGCAGCTGACCGTCGATCACGCTGTAAACCGTATCGCCGCGCGGCGCGATGACAAACACGCCCTCGTAGGCAAAGGTCTGGAACAGCGATTCACCCAGATTCTGCCGCGTCCACGCCCAGTCAGTATTCAGCGTGCGGTGCAGATTTTGATAGGCTTCGCCCCATTCTGCATTATCGGAGAGGTGAAACTGCATCACTTCCTGACGCGTCTGCAACGCCTTCTCCAGCAGCAGGCGGTTTTGCCGCGCCTCCTGCTGGTTGAGATCGCTGGCGATAAAGCACAGCGTCACCAGCGCCACCATAAAGGAAAGAAAAATCAGCAGCACCATCAGCAGCATCGGCTGGCGCATCAGTCCGCGCATCCGACCATCGGTCGGGAAATCCATCAGTGAACGTTTCGCCATCATAGACTTATCACAAACCAGTAAAATGATATTTCATAAGTACGTTATGAGTATCGGCATGACTGCGCCGAACCTGGGCGAAAAAGTAAAAAAAGCGTGAGCGGAGCGGCAAAAACAGATCGCATATTCGGCCAGAAGACCGACGATGCCGTGGCGCAATCAGATCTGCATAAGGTCTGTTAATAAAAGGCCCTGCCGCTGCGTTTACACCAGGGCAATTCGGCGAATGCCGGTAAATTTTTCCCGTTGCGCTCATAGCTTAGTGTTTATTTCATGCTGATGACGATAAATATATTACAGCCATAATTTATCAGAGCGTGATTTAACGTTCAGGACTTAAAGAATTTCCTGGTTAAATGATGGTGCGTTATCCAGGACTATTCTTGTTGAGTGTAAATCTTTGTCAGTGCTAATTTGCTGAAACCCATCTGCTCCTCTTTCCAGAGACCACTTATGCAACCACGTATCACGCATCTTGATGGCATGCGCGGATTAGCGATCCTGCTGGTGATTGCTTATCACGCCTATGCTCGCTGGCCCGAACTGTTGCCGTATGCCGCCACTACCCAGCATATTCCGCTGCTGGCATTTGGCTGGGTCGGCGTGCAGTTGTTTTTTATGATCTCCGGCTTTGTCATATTTATGACGCTGGATAAATCACACGGCTACCTCAGCTTTCTCAAAAAACGCTGGCTGCGCCTGTTTCCGGCGATGCTGATAGCCAGTCTGCTGCTGTACGTTGCCGGCGGCTTTTTTCCGGAGTGGTCGCTGATGACACCGGAAAGCCGCAACCTGCTGCCCGGTCTGATATTTATTAATCCTGAGACGCTGACGCAGCTCACCGGCATTGAATTCCGCTCCATGGCCGGATCGTTCTGGTCTCTCTATGTTGAAGCGCTGTTTTATCTGATTATTGGCGCGGTTTATTTCACCCTCGGACGTAAATATTGTCTGCCGGCGCTGATTGTGCCGATGTTATTACTTTCCGCCTCATCGGTATTGAAATCACTCGGCCATCCATTATTAATCGATGTCATTTCAAAATTCGGTTTTATTCACTACGCCTGGTTTATGGTCGGCTGTCTGGTTTATGAACGTCTGCACGGGCGCGATAAACGTTATCACTACGCACTGACCGCGCTGGCCTTGCTGATTAATTTCAGCTACTACGTTAAAAACAGCGGCGTGGTCGCCGTGATACCGCTGCTACTGGTAATGCTGTTTTTTATCGCCAGCTTTTATTCCAGACAGATTGAGCGCTGGCTTTCCCTGCGCTTTTTCACCGCCATCGGATTTGTCAGTTACGCCCTGTATCTGATTCATGAAAATTTAATGATCGCGATATTGATTAAGCTTAATGGCTATATCAAAAATGAGGCGGTGATGACGATGCTGCCGGTGGTGGTGGCCAGCGTACTATATTTCGTTGCCTGGCTGATCAGTAAATATGCCGAACCGGCGCTGCGTAATGCGCTGAAGTGGAAGCGGCAGCCCGCGCCGCAGGCGGGCAGTGGGCTGTAAACGCGCGGGAGCCAGCGCTCCCGCGTACGCTGTCACACATCCAGCCGGTGAATGACGTTCACAAACTCGTGTACGCCACTGTTGATTTCCCGCAGGCTGCGCGACAGCACGCTGATCTTCTCCTGTTCGGTCACCACAAATTGCCTGACCTCATCCAGCTGCTGATACATCTGCTGGATCAGGTCGGCATTTTGCTCCACGACCACGGAAATCTGTTTGGTGGCGCTGGCGGTCGAGGCCGCCAGGCGGCGTACTTCACCTGCCACCACGCTGAAGCCACGTCCGGCCTCGCCAGCGCGTGCGGATTCGATGGCGGCATTCAGTGCCAGAATGTTGGTCTGTGAAGCAATCAGGTTGATGGTTTCCACCACGTCGCTGATGCTCCTGGCCGAGGCGGTGAGTTGCGCGCCAATTTCGGCGGCGGCATTCACCTGCTGCGCCACCAGTCCGGAGTTACGCACCGTTTCGTCCAGCACTTCATTAGCGTTATCGGTAATTTGTGAGGTCTGCTCAGAGGTGGTCAGCGCGATATCCGCCACGCGCTTTGCCGCCTCGACGCGCGCGGTGATATCCGAGGCGATCTTAATCACTTTGTAGACCTTACCATCGCCGTCAAACACCGGGTTGTAGCTCGCCTCCAGCCAGATGCGCTCGCCGCTGGCGGTCTTACGCTCAAAGCGACCGACAAAATGCTGACCGTTGCCGATTTTGCGCCAGAAGTCCGGATTCTCGCGGTAAAAATTGTCGAAGCAGAACAGGCGATGATGCTGGCCGGCGATGGCTGGCAGGGTATAGCCCATGTGGGTGAGGAAGTTGGCGTTGGCGGTAATGATGTGACCGTCCGGCGTGAATTCAATCACCGCCATCGAACGGTCCAGCGCCGTTATCACCGCCTCTTTATGCTCCAGCTCCTGATGGCGCGCAGTGATGTCGCTCGCGACCTTGATCACTTTGTACACTTTGCCGCGCTCATCGCTCACCGGAAAATAGGTCGCGCTGAGCCAGAAGCGCTGATGCTGCTTGTTGAAACGCTCAAAAATGCCGTTCACCGATTCGCCGGCGGCCAGCGTTTGCCAGAAGGCGTAATAGTCGGAAGACTGGCTGTAAGCAGGGCTGCAGAAAATCCGGTGATGCTGTCCCTGAATTTCATGCAGCTGATAGCCGGTGACCTGTAAAAATTGTGCATTGGCGCTGAGGATTTCACCGGCCGGTGAAAACTCAATCCACGCAACATGCTGCTTTATCGCTTCAATATCCTTAGCAATGTCGCCACTTTTGGCAAATGGCAGAGAAAGGCTCGATTTTTTCACCCCGAACATGAGAGACCTCAGGCGCTTGGTATGCTGTTGAACGAAATGCAGGCGCAGATGCGCGCGTGCTAACGCATTCGGCGCGTCCAGTGGACGGCACCGCATGATTTCCCCGGTTGTCCATTACAGCCGTGCCACAGGCACAGGCTGCTGTCTCGCTGCGCACCGATGTGCGCAGGTGGGGTGTGTAATGGTGTTACCTGCCTGATGTTGTTACAGCGCAAGCTGAAAGCTGATTTTGCTATGCAACTTTGATTATCGACCGTGGCGTTAAAAATGTGAGAAAAAAGTGATCAACACCGCGCGTGCGGGTAAGAAAAGTGTCCAGCGGACTTGTTAAAAGATGCATGTTAAATGTATGTTAATGCCCGAGACGTGACGCAATCAACGCCCGATGACGGGTTGGAGAAAAATCACCATGACGACCGCGCTGTGCCAGCTGTTAAAACTGCAGTATCCGCTGATTCAGGCACCGATGGCCGGTGTCGCCACGCCGCAGCTGGCCGCAGCGGTATCCAATGCCGGGGCGCTGGGATCGATTAGCGTTGGCGCGGTGACACCGCAGCAGGCGGCAGAAATGATTGCCCACACCCAGGCGCTGACGCGTGGCCCGATCAACGTCAACGTATTTTGCCACGCGCCGGCAAGGCGGGATGCCGCGCGCGAGGCGGCGTGGATCAGCCGGTTCAGCCCGCAGTTTGCGCAGTACCAGACGGCGCTGCCGCCGGCACTAACGGAGATCTATCAGAGCTTTTTGCACAATGAGGCGATGCTGACGGTGCTGGAGCAGGCGCGGCCGGCGGCGGTCAGTTTCCATTTCGGCATTCCCGATGCCACGGCCATCACCCGGCTAAAGCAACGTGACATTGTCACGCTGGCGACCGCCACCAGTCCGCAGGAAGCACGGGCAATTGCAGGCAGTGGTATCGATATCATTGTGGCGCAGGGTTATGAAGCCGGTGGTCATCGCGGCCATTTTGATCCGGGCGCGCCAGACCAGCAGCTTTCGACCGTTGCGCTGGTGCAGGCGATTCGTCAGCACACCGCGCTGCCGGTGGTGGCAGCGGGCGGCGTGATGGACGGTGCCGGCATCGCGACGATGATGAAACTGGGTGCCAGCGGTGTACAGCTCGGTACGGCGTTTGTGCTGTGTCCCGAATCGGCGGCCAGTGCGGCCTATCGTCGCGCGCTGCTGGCAGCTGGCGCGCGTGGCACGGTAATGACGGCGGCGATCTCCGGGCGTCAGGCGCGCTGCGTGCGCAACGCATTTTGTGAATTATGCCATGACGTAACGCCGGAGGAGATTCCTGACTATCCGCTGACCTATGCGCTGGGAAAAGCCCTGGCAGCAGCGGCTGCTGCACACGGCGAGGACGGCTTCGGTGCGCAGTGGGCGGGTCAGGGGGTGGCGCGGGTGCGCGCGCTGCCGGCGGCACAGCTGGTGGAGACGCTGGTTGCAGAGTGGCAGCAGGCATAGAGCAGGCTGCTGCCACATAGTGTGTAACGTTACAGGCCGAGCGCGCGCGTTACCGCTTCCGGCATTGACGGACGCCCATTGGCGAGACAGGTGGCAACAAACGTGGCCTCGGCATACACCACGCCGTCGACCTTGATTTGCTGCACGAAGTTCACGCGATTGCGCTTCTCGTTCTGCTCCAGCGCGCAGGTGACTTCCACCTTATCGCCTTTCACCAGGCTCTTGCGGAAGCGCAGCGTGTACTCCAGCACCATGTAAATCTTGCCCTGACTGAACTCTTCTTCAATGTCGATACCCAGCGCCTCGCGCATGTAAGCGTGGCGCGTCCACTCCATGTAAAACGGGTAGTACAGCCCGTCGACCACGCCCTGAAAATCGATATGGCTTTCATCTACGTCATAGTGCTTTACGAACATTTTTGCATCCTGATAAGCGCGTTACGCGGTGAGGCAATGGGTATACCGCAGAATGACGCCGCGGGTAAACGGCAAGATGTTGCAAAGTAATTCCACTGTCGCCTGGCAGAATGAATGCTGGTATTTTCCCGTGCTGCAGCAGAAACTGACAGCTGCATCACATATCCATAATCAACTGGCTACCTTTTTGTGACAAATCACGCAGCCCGGACACATTTTTCTGCGCAGGGTCGCGCGGCCAAACATAATAGTTTTACTATGTACACGCATGTTGTACAGAGTAAAACAACAACACTGGCCGATTTGCGTTAAGCCATGACTCTGTGAGGAACTCTATGTCTGACAAGATAACCCGCGCGGCCGCTGTGCCCGATATTGAGCAGCAGACCGTAAAACGCGTCATCTGGCGCATTCTGCCGTTCCTGATCGTCTGCTATCTGATCGCCATTATCGATCGCGGCAACATCGGCATGGCTTCCCTGCAAATGAATGAAGATCTCGGGCTGAGCAAAGCGGTGTTTGGCCTGGCAAGCAGCCTGTTTTTTGTTGGCTATTTTCTGTTTGAGGTGCCAAGCAACCTCGCGATGCAGAAGATTGGCGCCAAAATCTGGATTTCGCGCATCATGGTGACCTGGGGCATTGTCTCGGTGTGCACCGCGTTCGTCAGCAGTGCGGAAATGCTCTACGTGCTGCGCTTTCTGCTGGGCGCCGCCGAAGCCGGCTTCTTTCCCGGCGTGATCCTATATCTGACTTACTGGATTCCGGCGAAATATCGCGCGCGCGTGATTGCGACCTTTATGGTGGCGATCCCGGCAGCCAACTTTATTGGCTCGCCGATCTCGGGCGCAATCCTGACGATGGACGGCTGGTTCGGCCTGCGCGGCTGGCACTGGCTGTTTATCATCGAAGGGTTCCCGGCGATTGTGCTGGGGGTGCTGGCATTCTTCCTGCTCAGCAATCGTCCGGAAAATGCCCACTGGCTGACCAGCGAACAGCGCAACTGGCTGAGCGGCAAACTGGCTGAAGAGAATGCACAGCGTAAAGCGATTGGTCATATCACGCTGTGGCAGCTGCTGCGCCACAAGCATATCTGGGTGATGGCGCTGATTTACGCCGGCGCGTCGGCAGCGGGTTCGACGCTGAGCGTCTGGTCACCGCAGCTGCTGAAATCATTTGGTCTGGATAACTTCACCACCGGTTTGATGAATGCGATTCCGTACGGTCTGGCATCGATTCTGATGATTGTCTGGGGCCGCAGCTCTGACCGCAGCGGTGAGCGTCGCTGGCACACCGCGCTGACGCTGTTCCTGATTGCCGGTGGACTGCTGGCGGCGTTCCTGACCGATACGCTGGCGGGCAGCGTGGTGATTCTGTCACTGGTGCTGATTGGTGCCTACTCGATGAAAGGGCCATTCTGGGCGCTGGCCTCGGGCTGGATGTCCTCAACCACCGCTGCGGCCGGTCTGGCTGCTATCGGCGCGATGGCCAACCTGATTGGTGGTGGGCTGATGGTGAACGTTTACGGCATCATCAATGAGAAAACCGGCAGCCATGCGATGGCGATGATTCCTCTGGCGCTGCTGTGCGCGGCGGGCGGCATTGCGGTATTGCTGATGGGACGCAGCAAAAAGCTGCACGTTGAAGCGGAACAGCCGGTGGCCAGCACCGGGAAATAATCTCATGAGCCTGTGCCAGGGAGGGCACGCATCTGGCTCATCACGTCTGACGTTATCCTGCTTTCATCCTTTAAAACAGCCGTTTCCCGATGCGCCACAGGCACACCGGGAAACGCGGCGTTATTATCTCTGCTCAGCGCTGCGCTGGCGCCACGGATCTTTCACCATGGCGACCGCCAGTGCGCCAATCATCAGGACTGCCGCCACCGCCAGCAGCGCCCACATAAAGCCGCCGGTAGACTGACGCACATAGCCGATCAGCGACGGGCCGAAGAAGCCGCCGAGATTACCAATCGAGACAATCATAGCTAAGCCGCCTGCCGCGGCATTGCCGGTCAAAAAGCCGGAAGGCAGCGCCCAGAACGAGGCCTGAAACGCCAGAATACCGCTGACGGTGCAGCACAGTGCCAGCATTTTGATCACCGGCGCATCGCTCAGCGCGCTGCACATCAGGGCTAAGGCGGCGATCACCAGCGCGCCGCTGATCCAGCGAATACGGTGCGCTGATGCATTAGCGCGGCGCGCCCACAACAGCATGCTCACGGCACCGCAGACATAGGGCAGCGCGGCAAGAAAGCCGGTTGCCGTATGGCTCACGCCGAGCTGTTTAATGATCTGCGGCATCCACAGTCCCACGCCGATCGAACCCACAATGCCGCAAAAGTTAATAAACGCCAGCAGATACAGCAGTGGATTGCGCAGCGCGTCGCGCATCTGGGAACCGTGCGTTGCCGCGATTTGCTGTTGCTCATCGGCCAGTCGCCGGCTCAGCAACTGCTGTTCACGCGGCGCCAGCCAGCGCGCTTTCTCCGGCCGGTCGCTCAGCACAAACAGGCACATAACACCGAGGATCACCGCCGGTAAGCCCTCAATCAACAGCAGCCACTGCCAGTTACGGATATGCTCATGGCCGGTGATCTGCATCAGCGCGCCGGAAATCGGTGAGCCGATGATATTGGCCACCGGAATGCCGACCAGGAACGCGGCGGTGATTTTGGCGCGCCAGCTGCCGGGGAACCAGTAGGTAAAGAACAGATAGATGCCGGGGGTAAAGCCGGCCTCTGCTACGCCGAGACAGAAGCGCGCAACGGCAAAGCTGACGGGGCCGCTGATGAACGCGGTCGCCATCGAAATCAACCCCCACGAAATCATGATGCGCGCGATCCAGATGCGCGCGCCCACTTTTTGCATGATCAGATTGCTGGGAATTTCAAACAGGAAATAGCCGATAAAAAACATGCCTGCGCCGAAGCCAAACTGTTCGGCGGTGATGCCGAGATCGGCGTTCATGCCCAGCGCGGCAAAGCTGACGTTGGTGCGGTCAAGGTAGCTGACCACGTAACAGATAAAGATAAACGGCAGAATGCGACGAAAGGCTTTGGCGGCCGCCTGCTCACTGTCCTAGAAATCCTGTTCGCTGAGCGTTTCATGGCGGGGTGGCACCGCAGCCGGCTGAGCCTGCGCAGGGCTGGATGTTGAGTGCAGGGTCATAGTAATCTCCGGTGCGTTCGGATGACGCAGAGTTGTAGTCAGAGAAACGAGGTATCGATGGCCGGCAACGCGCGGCCTGGCGTGTTCTGGGTGCAGGTCAGGATGCTGCCGCTGACCGATTCGGTGATAAACAGCTGGTTAAGGCCGGCCCCGCCGAAGCACAGGTTGGTGGTGGAGCGACCCAGCGGACTGAGCAGAATCTCTTCCGGTTCAGCCAGATCGTTAAGACGCCAGACGCGCCCCAGGCCGGGATTGGCGATCAGCAGTTCACCGCGCTGATTGATGGTCAGCCCGTCCGGCCCGCTGGGTCCGTGCGAGGTAAAGAACAGTCCGACTTTGCTCACCGAACCATCCGCCAGCAGCGGCACGCGCCACACGCAGTTGCCGCGCGTCATCGCCACGTAGAGGATTTTCTCATCCGGCGACAGCACCAGGCCGTTCGGGCTCGGGCAGTTATCCAGCAGCAGATCCAGCCGGCCATCCGGACTGAGCCGATAGACGCGTCCGCTGGCATCGTGCAGCCCGGTCTGGCCCTGATCGGTGAAATAGAGATTGCCGCGACTGTCAGGCGTTAAATCGTTGACGCCGCGAAAGCTTTCGCTGTTACGCCGCGTCAGCCACGGCGTGATAGTGGCGCTGCTGATTGACAGTTTCATCAGGCCGTTACGGTAATCGGTGATGATCAGCGTGTCCGGATCGGTCAGCTTCATGCCGTTGGGCTCACCGTCATACTGCACCACCAGCTCCCAGTTGCCGCTCATATCGACGCGAAAGATGCGGCCATAGGGAATGTCGGTGACATACAGACAGCCGGTGGGATGCCACACCGGGCCTTCAAGAAAGGAGTCGGTAAGCTGGCCGCCGCGATTGGCGGCAGCCCAGACATTGCCGGCGTCCGGCCGGCGAAACGCTTCAGGCAGGCGCGAAAACAGCGTTAACTCGCGCACCTCCGGTTCGGTGAGCACGGTCATGATACCGCCTCCTGCTCCTGCAGAACCTGCAACGCGTTGCGCGCGGCACCGGTGCCCATGCGCACGTAAGCATTGTCGCTCACGCCGCCAATGTGCGGCGTAATAATCACGTTGTTAAGCGACTGCCACAAATGCGGTGCAGTCAGCGGCTCGCTGGTGAAGCTGTCCAGTCCGGCGGCACGCAGCGTGCCGTTTTGCAGCGCGGCCGCCACCGCCTGATCGTCAATCAGTCCGCCGCGCGCGGTATTGACCAGAATAGCGCCAGGCTTGAAACGGGCGAGGGCGGCCGCGTTGATCATCTGGTGATTGCTGTCCGTCAGCGGACAGTGCAGCGACACCACATCGGCACGGCTGTACAGTTCATCCAGTGATTCAACCGCTTCACAGCCAGCCGGCAAGGTTTGCGCATAGGGATCGTAGGCCAGCACCTGCATACCGAAGGCCTGGCCAATGCGCGCCACGCGGCTGCCGATGGCACCCAGACCGACCAGGCCGAGCGTGCGTCCTTCCAGCTCCAGCGATTTATGCTGCGCTTTATCCCAGTGTCCGTCGCGCATCCGGCGGTCCAGCTGCGGCACGGATTTAGCACAGGCTAGGATCAGCGCCCAGGCATGCTCCGACACGGCAGCGGCATTGGCACCCACTGCCGCGCGGACCGCAATCTGGCGTTCCGCCGCTGCCTGCTGATCGATAACGTCGATACCGCTGCCGTGCTTGGAGATCACGCGCAGCGCCGGCGCGGCGTCCATGATGCGCCCGTTGATTTTGCCGTAGCGCACAATGATCGCCTGAGGATTATGGCGCTCACACAGCGCGATCAAATCGGCTTCCTGTGGCTGGCGTCCGGCATAAATCAGCTGATAGTCCTGCAGCAGCTCGACGGCTTCAGCAGCCAGGTCGCTGCCGGTGATGAGGATAGTTTTTACGTTGCTCATTACAGCGATTCTCCTTCTGCTAACATACCCGCCGCGCGCAGGGCACCTTCCAGCCAGCCCGGACGCAAATCGCCCTGCTTAATACCCGCGATGCGGCGCGTTTCGGCGTCCAGCTTCTTCGCCGCCAGGGCAATGATGCGTTCCACATCCTGTTTAGCGATCACCACCACGCCATCGGCATCGCCGACCACCAGGTCGCCCGGCTCAATCGACGCACCGGCCACCGACACCGGATGGTTAACGCGTCCGGGAATACTTTTGGTGGGGCCGCTTGGGTTGAGGCCGGCAGCAAACACCGGATAGCTGCCCTGCGCGAGGGCGTCAGCATCACGCACCGCACCATCAATGATGATGCCGGCGATGCCGGACGCTTCGGCCTGGGTTGCCATGATTTCACCCAGCAGCGCGCAACTGATATCGCCTTTGCCGTCCACCACCAGCACATCACCCGGCTGGGCGATAGCCAGCGCCGCGTGAATCGCCAGGTTATCGCCCGGACGCACTTCCACCGTGATGGCCGGCCCGGCGACTTTCATCTGCGGCGACAGCGGCTTAACGCGGCCATGCAGGGTGCCGCGACGACCGGCGACATCGGCCAGAATCGCCGCCTGGAATGCGGCGGCCTGGCTGACGGACAGGGCGCTGACGCGCTCGATGTTGCGGTTGATCAGGTTATTTGCAGACACAGACATAATTCACCTCGTGGTTTGTTTTACCTGGTACAACAATGTTGTACAATATAAAACAACTATATCGACGATCTGACGCTGCATGCCAGTGTTACGAAGGTGTTTGTGATGTAAACACGATGTGACTCACAGTTTTCAGGTACACTCAGGACGGCACAAATCAGGAGGAAAAAATGGGAAATGAAGGCGTTAATGCGGTGGAGAAGGCGTTGTCCCTGCTGGATTGTTTTAAGCCGGGCGAAGAGAGCCTGTCGCTGACTGCGCTGTCGCAGCTTTCCGGCTATCACAAAACCACTGTCTATCGTCTGATGAACTCGCTGGAAAGGATGGGCTATGTGGTGCGCAGTGACAGCGGTGTCTACACGCTCGGCCCGCGTCTGTTATACCTCGGCAAGCTTTATGAGCAATCATTCCATCTGGCCAGCGTGGTGCAGCCGGAATTGCAGGCGCTGGCAACGGCGACCAACGAGAGCGCCAGCTGGTACGTACTGGATAACGGCCAGCGTCTGTGCCTGTTTCGTGCTGAATCGTCTGATGGCCTGCGTCATACGCGCCTGCCGGGGACAATTTTTCCGCTCGATAACTCAGCCATCAGTAAGGTGCTGCGTTTCTGGGGCATGAATGAAAATCTCTTCGATGCGCTGCCGTCGCTGCCAATATTCAGTTCGGGCGCGCGCGATCCGCACATCGCGGCCTTTGCCGTGCCGGTATTCGCCGAAAATGATCGGCTGACCGCTGCGCTGGCGCTGACCGGCCCGGTTTCGCGTCTGACGCTGAATCGCAAAGATGAAGAGTTAGGTGTGTTGATGCGCGAAGCGGCTGCACGCCTGTCAGCCAAACTGGGCGCGCGCAAAGCATTTTGTGATGCGGTTTATGCGGCTAAATAAGGCTGCGCATTAATCACTCACCGGCGGGCCAGCAGGCCTGCCGCACTCCTTCGGATTTTTCAAAGCAACACCTCAGTTAATGCTGTTTTCCCTGCTGCGCTAAGCCCGGTATACCTTGCGGAAACCAATTAAACGCTGGCAGGCATCATGAGCACCCATACCCGCATCCGCAAATTCAACACCAAAGATACCTATCCTAATCAGTCGCTGGACAACGACCTGTGTCAGGCCGTGCGCGCCGGCAACACCGTTTACGTGCGTGGTCAGATTGGCACCGACTTCGAAGGCAACCTGGTGGGGCTGGGCGATCCGGCAGCGCAGGCCGAGCAGGCGATGAAAAACGTGAAGCAACTGCTCGAAGAAGCGGGCAGCGACCTGTCGCACATCGTGAAAACCACCACCTACATCATCGACCCGCGCTATCGCGAGCCGGTGTATCAGGTGGTCGGCAAGTGGCTGAAAGGCGTGTTTCCCATCTCAACCGGTCTGGTGATCTCGGGACTGGGCCAGCCGCAGTGGCTGATGGAGATCGACGTGATTGCGGTAATCCCCGACGACTGGCAGCCACAATAAGGAGCGCCGCATCATGACGTTATCGATTGTTGGACGCTGCGCGCAAACCGGCCAGCTGGGCATCGCGGTCAGCTCGTCGAGTATTGCGGTCGGCGCACGCTGTCCGTGGCTGCGCGCCGGTGTCGGCGCAGTCTCCACGCAGAACATCACGCTGCCGGCGCTGGGGTCGCGCATCCTTGATCGTCTGAGTCAGGGCGAGACGGCGCAGCAGGCGCTGCAGAGCGGCCTTGCCAGCGATGACTTTTTTGATTATCGCCAGCTTACGGTGCTAGCGGCCGACGGCAGCAGTGCCTGCTTCAGCGGAACGCACACGCTGGGGGTGAATCACGCGCTGTGCGGCAGCGACTGCGTGGCAGCCGGTAATTTGCTGGCGAATCCCGAGGTGATTTCGGCGATGGTCAGCGCGTTTACGCAGCAGCCGGGCGAACTGGCCGCACGGTTAATCGCGGCCATGCAGGCCGGGATGGCCGCCGGAGGCGAAGCCGGGCCGGTTCACTCGTCGGCGCTGGCGGTGGTGGGCGAACAGCCGTGGCCGCTGGTTGATCTGCGCGTTGACTGGACGGAGGGCGATCCCATCGCGGAACTTCATCAGCTGTGGCTGGCCTATCAGCCGCAGATGCAGGATTACCTGACGCGCGCGCTCAATCCCACGCTGGCACCCCGTTACGGCGTGCCGGGCGATGAATAAGCGTGAGGAGACGCGATGCTGACCAGCCGTAACCTGCTCGAACATCTGGTGGCTTTCGACACCACCAGCCGCGAATCCAATCTCGCGCTGATCGATTTCTGCTGGCGCTACCTCAGCGGGCTGGGCGTGACCTGTGAACTGATGCACAACGCAGAACGCAGCAAGGCCAATCTCTATGCGCGGCTCGGGCCAGCCGGCAGCGGCGGGGTGATGCTATCGGGCCACAGCGACGTGGTGCCGGTTGATGGCCAGACGTGGACGGTGCCGCCGTTTGCGCTCACCGAACGCGACGGCAAGCTGTACGGACGCGGCACGGCAGACATGAAAGGTTTCCTCGCCTGTATGCTGGCTGCCGTGCCGCATTTTCTCACCCAGCCGTTGCGTCAGCCGCTGCACCTGGCTATCTCCTATGACGAAGAGGTGGGCTGCCTCGGCGTGCGCTCGCTGGTGGATTCGCTGGCGCAGCGCAGCGATCGACCGGCGATCTGCCTGATTGGCGAGCCGACAGAACTGCGTCCGGTGCTGGGCCACAAAGGCAAGCTGGCAATGCGCTGTGAAGTGCAGGGCGCGGCCTGCCACTCGGCGTACGCGCCGCAGGGCGTTAATGCGATTGAATACGCCGCGAAGCTGATCCAGCGCTTAACCGTCATCGGTGAACGTCTGGCGGCGCCGGAACGACAGGATGCGCGCTTCGATCCGCCCTTTACCACCGTGCAAACCGGGGTGATCCACGGCGGACGCGCGCTGAACATCGTGCCCGACGCCTGCAGTTTTGATTTCGAAGTGCGCACGCTGCCGCAGGAGGATGCGCAGCAGGTGGCAGAGGAGCTGGTGGCGTATGCGCAGCAGACGCTGGAACCGCAGATGCGCGCGGTGCAGCCCGCCAGCGCCATCCGCTTCTCGCCGCTTAGCGCCTATCCAGGGCTGGACACTGCCGCGCACAGTGCCGCGGCACAGCTGATTGCCCGGCTGAGCGGCAGCGACAGCTTCAGCACCGTGGCGTTTGGCACTGAAGGCGGACTGTTTGCCGCCGCCGGCATCCCCTGCGTGGTGTGCGGTCCCGGCAGTATGGAGCAGGGCCATAAGCCCGACGAATTTATCACCCTCGCACAGCTGGACGCCTGTGACAGCCTGTTACGCCGGCTGGCGACCTGGATGTGCGAATGAACCCGCGACGAGCCACCCCGTCCGAATCCGGAGATTGTATGGTCAGTGCAGAAGTAACCCCGTTTCCGCAGCCGCTGTCATCGGCGCCGCATAAGGCCAACGTGGCGGTGCAGCTGGATGGCGTCCTGAAGCGCTTTGGTGATGCCATCGCGCTGCATAAAATTTCTCTCACCATCTATGAAGGTGAGTTCATTACGCTGCTCGGCCCGTCCGGCTGCGGTAAAACCACGCTGCTGAACCTGATGGCCGGCTTTGCCGAAGCCGACGGCGGTGAGATTTTTATCGATGGCGAGCTGGTGACGGAAATCCCGCCCTATCAGCGCGAGATCGGCATTGTGTTCCAGAACTACGCGCTGTTTCCGCACATGACGGTGGAGAAAAACGTTGGCTACGGCCTGCGCATGCGCGGCGTGCCGAAAGCGGAAATCGCCGAGCGGGTCGAACAGGCGCTGGCGCTGGTGAAGCTGGCGGGTTACGGCCAGCGCAAACCGCGTGAACTGTCCGGCGGTCAGCAGCAGCGCGTGGCGCTGGCACGCGCGCTGGTGATTCGCCCGAAAGTGCTGCTGCTGGATGAGCCGTTCTCCGCGCTGGATAAAAATCTGCGTTTATCCATGCAGGTCGAGCTGAAGGCGATTCAGCGCAAACTCGGCGTGACCACGGTCTTCGTCACCCACGATCAGGGCGAAGCGCTGAGCATGAGCGACCGCGTGGTGGTGATGTCGGCCGGGCACGTGCGCCAGATTGGGCCGCCGGATGAGATCTATCGCCGCCCGCAGGATCCGTTTGTCGCCGGCTTCGTCGGTGACGTCAACATACTGCCGGGCCGCTACGCCGGCCGTGACACCAGCGCGCTGCTGGAGCTGGGCGGCAACACGCTGCGCCTGCCGGCCAAACGGGTGCAGGCCAGCGTCGGCGACCGGCTGGATGTGTATGTGCGTCCGGAAAATGTGCAGCTGGCGCCGCTCGGTCCGCAGGCGCTGCTCAGCGCCACGGTGCTGACGCATGTGTTTCAGGGCGATCACGTTGACGTGCATCTTGATATTCCGGCGCTCGGCAGTGCGTCGCTGTTTGCCCGCCAGTCCGGACTGGAGGCGCTGACGCGCTGGCCGGTCGGCAGCGTGGTGGGGCTGACGTTTGATGACGAGGGCGTTTGCGCCTTCGCCAGTGACGCACAGGGATAACGCATGGCAACGGAAACCATGACGGCGATCATCGCCGCGCAGCCGGGTGACGCAGACGTACTGACTGCGGTGCAGCGCCCGGTGCCGCAGCCGGGACCGGGCGAAGTGCTGCTGCGCGTGGTCAGCGCGGGGGTCAACCGGCCCGATATTCTGCAGCGCAACGGCATGCCGCCGCCGCCAGGCTGCAGCGATATTCTCGGGCTGGAAGCGGCGGGCGTGATTGTGGCGCTGGGTGCCGGCGTCAGCGAACTGCAGCCGGGCATGGCGGTGATGGCGCTGCTCAGCGGCGGCGGTTATGCACAATACTGCGTGGCGCGCGCCGAACTGTGCCTGCCGGTGCCGGACACGCTGCCGCTCAGCCACGCGGCGGGTTTTCCCGAAGCCGCGTTTACCGTCTGGCACAACCTGTTTGAGCTGGGGCGTCTGATGCCGGGCGACAGCGTGCTGATTCACGGCGCGGCCAGCGGCGTGGGCACGCTGGCGATCCAGTGCGCCCAGGCTTGTGGCGCGCGGGTGATTGCCACCGCCGGCGGTGCGGAAAAAATTGCCGCGCTGCAGCAGCTGGGCGTGTGGCGCGCCATCGATCGCCATAGCGAAGATTTTGTGGCGGTGGTTCAGACGCTGACCCGGGAACGCGGCGTGGATGTGGTGCTGGATAACGTCGGCGGCGACTACATTGCGCGCAACCTCAGCGTGCTGGCAGCGGGCGGGCGGCACGTCAGCCTCGCCTTTATGCAGCGGGCCACGGTGGAGATCGATTTACAGCTGATCATGCGCAAAGGTTTAAGCCTGACCTCTTCCACGCTGCGACCGAAAAGCGCGGCGGAAAAAGAGCGTCTGGCGCAGTGCGTGCGCGCCCATCTGCTGCCTTTACTGGCCGCCGGGCGCATCACACCGCAGGTGCATCAGCGATTGCCACTGACGGCCGCCGCGCAGGCGCACCGCATCCTTGAAGCCAATGCGAATATCGGCAAAGTGCTGCTGCTGCCAGATGCGGAGGCCATGCCATGATGGAACTTTATTACGCTTCTACCTCGGCTTACGTGCGAAAAGTGATGGTGTGCGCCCAGCTGCTGGGTCTGGCGCCGGAGATCACCCTGCTGGCGTCGGCGGCGCACCCCGTCGAGCGCGATGCGCGCATTGCCGCGTTTAATCCGCTGGCCAAAGTGCCAGCGCTGCGCACTGAACAGGGGCTATGTTTATACGACAGCCGTGTGATCTGCGAATACCTTAACCAGCGCGCCGCGGGCCAGTTGCTGCCGGCAGACGGCGAGGCGCGCTGGCTGTGCCTCACGCGCCAGGCGCTGGGTGATGGACTGCTGGATGCCGCGCTGCTGGCGCGCTACGAAACCAGCGCCCGCCCGCTGGAAAAGCAGTGGTCAGCGTGGCGCGATGCGCAGCTGACCAAAGTGGCGGCTGCGCTGGCGGCCATTGAGCAGCAGGCGGAGGCGTTCAGCCGCACGCCCGACGATCTCGGGCTGATCGCCATCGGCTGCGGATTGGGCTACCTCGACTTCCGTTTTGCTGAACTCAACTGGCGCGCCACGCATCCGCAGAGCGCCGCCTGGTTTGCCCTCTTTGACGCGCACCCGGCGATGGCCGCGACGCGCCCGCACCTTTAATGGAGCCGCCATGTCTCAGATTTTCTTTCTCAATGGGCCCAATGCCAATCTTTACGGCATGGATCGCCACGGTACTTACGGCAGCGACAGTTTCGCCAGCATCGGTGAGCGCTGTCAGCGGCGCGCCGACGCGCACGGCCTCAGGCTGCAGTTTCGTCAGAGCAACCATGAAGGGGTGCTGGTGGACTGGATTCAGGAAGCGCGCCAGCAGGCAAACGGGCTGATCATCAATGCCGCCGGGTTGTCGTATCGCTCGGTGCCGATTCTGGATGCGCTGCTGATGTTTGATGGCCCGATCATCGAAGCACACATGAGCAATATCTGGCAGCGCGAGTCGTTTCGTCATCAGTCGCTGGTGTCGAAAGCCGCCACCGGCGTGATCGCCGGGCTGGGCGCGCTGGGTTATGAACTGGCTATCGATGCGCTGGCGACGCTGCTACAGGAGCCAAGCGCATGACGACGCTGGTGTTTTATAGCGAGTTCGACAGCTTCGAGGCGTGGTCGGCGCTGCTGGCACCACAATTACCGGATGTCACTATCTGCCGTGCCGACCAGGTCGAGGATGCCGATAGCGTGCAGTTTGCGCTGGCGTGGAAGCCGCCGCGCGGCTTTTTTGCCCCGTATCGCCAGCTGAAACTGCTGGTAAATCTGGGCGCGGGCGTCGACTCGCTGGTGGGGCGCGACGACCTGCCTGACATCCCGATCGTCCGGCTATCGGACCCGGATATGGCGCGCATGATGGCCGGTTACGTGCTGTTTGCCGTGCTGCGTTACGCGCGTGACATACCGGCATTTGAGCGCGCACAGCGTGAACATCGCTGGCACTATCTGCATCCGCGCGAGCCGGCGTCGATTCGCGTGGGCGTGTTGGGGCTGGGCGAACTGGGTGCGTATGCGGCGCGCGAACTGGCGCGTCAGGGCTTTGACGTGCGCGGCTGGTCGCGGTCGCCCAAAGCGCTGGACGGCATTCACTGCGTCAGCGGTGCGCAGGCGCTGGATGCGTTTCTGGCCAGCAGCGACATTCTGGTGGTGATGCTGCCGCTCACGCCGCAAACCCACGGATTGCTGGATGCGCAGCGCCTGGCGCGGTTGCCGCCGGGCTGTGCGCTGATCAACGTGTCGCGCGGCGCGATTGTCGATCAGCCCGCGCTGACCGCGGCGCTGCAGAGCGGACAGATCGGGCACGCCACATTAGACGTGTTCGATCGTGAGCCGCTGCCGCCCGACGATGCGCTGTGGAGCATGGAAAATGTGCTGATCACGCCGCATCTGGCGTCGGTAGCGATCCCGGCCAGCGCCGCACGTCAGGTGGCTGATAACATCCAGCGGGTGATGCGCGGTGAGCCGGTGCTCAACCAGGTGTTTCCCGCGCGGGGTTACTGAGCGCGTCAGGCGACGCGCACCACCTGCGGGTCGAAGTAGCTTGGCGCGGCCATGCCGGGAATGTATTGATCGGAGATGAACATGCGGCAGCGTTCGGCGAAGGCGTTGACCACCATCGACTGCTGCACGTGGGCCACCGTGGCGTATCCCAGCAACATCGGCCGGTTCACGCCGGCAAGGCGCACGCGGATCACCCGTTTGCCATCCTGCGACAGATTGGCTTTGGGCCGCACATTGGCGATGCCAAATCCCACGCCGTTGGCCACCATCGCGCGTACCACTTCCATATTGCCGGAGCGCATCACAATGTTGGGCGTAACGCCTGCTTCGCTAAACAGGCTGAGAAAATATTCGCGGCTCCACGGCATATCCAGCAGCACCATCGGCACCGTAGCGAGATCCTGAATGGTCACCGCAGACTGACTGGCAAACGGGTGATGTTCGCCGACCATCACATACGGCGGCAGCTGCGCCAGCGACTGAAACGCGATGTCGCTGGCCGGCACCAGATCGTAGGTCAGCGCGATATCGATATCGGCGGCGCGCAGCTGTTTCAGCAGCTGTTCATGATTGCCCTCCACCAGCGTGATGCGCACGCCGGGGAAGGCACGGCCAAAGCCAAACACCAGCTCCGGCGTCAGCATCGGGGCCAGCGTGTCGAGACAGCCGACGCGCAGCGGGCCGCGCACGTTGTTCAGCGACTCTGAGGCGATGGTATACAGATTCGACATCTGTTCCAGAATCAGCTTCGCCTCTTTTAATACCTGATGGCCAATGGCGGTGAGCGACACGCCCTGCGCGTGGTGGCGCACAAACAGCTGCACCCCCAGCTCGGATTCGATGTGGGTAATGGCGGCAGAGATCGACGGTGACGATACGTGAATACGTTCGGATGCGCCAATAATGCTGCCGGCTTCGCCGGACGCGACGAAGTATTCCAGCTGGCGCTGGGTGATGCGACTGAGCATGCAGATTCTCCTGGTGTCGCCAGCGCGATCTTGTCGCGCCGGCTTTTCTATTTACCCCTGTTTCCATGCATTTATCATGCCGGACAGCGAATAGCAGCATAATCCCCTGCCTGACCCTTCACGCCCATTCGCTTCTGCCTCACTAAGGCTTAAGAAAATCCGTTGCAAAGCAGCGACTTTTTTAGCGTCAGAAATTCCGATGCAACGGCGAGGAAAAGGCTGTTTTACCGCAGCTGCGGCCAGCGGCAGAATCGCTGTGACACCTGCTTTTCACTTTCGCACTGTTTTGGCGCAGCGCGCCGTGGCGAATCAACGGTGGTTCAGAGCAGCGATAACAGCCTTTTCATTCACTGGGGACAAAAATATGTTGCGTAAGATGTGTGCCTTAACGTTGTTAACCACGGGAATTCTGAGCGCAGGGAATGCCATGGCCGCCGACAAGCTGATTGTCAGCACCTGGGGCGGCAGCTTTAAAGATCTGATCGATCAAACCATCGCCAAAGAGTTCACCAAAGAGACCGGCGTCGAAGTGCAGTTCGTCACCGGCGGCACCATCGATCGCCTCAACAAAGCCAAACTGGCGGGCGGGTCGCCGGAAACTGACGTGACCTTCACCACCGCGCACGTCGGCTATCTGTATGCCAACAGCGGCCTGTTCGAGAAACTCGACATGAGCAAAATCCCTAACGCGGTCAATCTGGTGCAGCAGGCGAAAGTCAGCCCGTATCACCTTGGCGTGTGGGGCTACGTCTACACCATCGGCTACCGTCCGGATCTGGTGCCGAAAGGGGAAACCTTCACCAGCTGGAACGACCTGTGGAAGCCGGAGCTGAAAGGCACGCTGGCGCTGCCCGACTGGGATCCGAGCCACATCATCGCCGTGGCCGCCAAACTCTCCGGCAGCGATGCGGCGCACTGGCAGCAGGGCCAGGCGAAGCTGAAAGCGCTGATTCCTAACATCAAATCGTTCTACACCGATGATGCCAACAGCCAGCAGCTGATCTCCACCGGAGAAACGCCGGTGCAGGTGATGCTGTCGATGAACGCCTACAGCATGATTGCGGAAGGGGTCAACATCAAGCTGGCGATACCGAAAGAGGGCGCGATCCTCGGCGTGGATACCGTCGGCATCAATAAAGGCAGCAAACATACCGATCTGGCGTACAAGTTCATCAACATCGCGCTGAAACCGGAAATACAGCAGCAGGTGGCGAAGATCTATCGCGGTAGCCCCACGGTGACCAACGCGCATATCGATCCGGAGCTGGCGAAGCTGCCAGGCATGCTGACCACGCCGGCGCAGTGGAATGCCACCATCAATACCGATCCCCAACTGCGTGCGGAGAAAACTGCCGAGTGGCGTCAGTGGTTCTCTGAAAACATCATGTCTCACTGATTGTCCTGGTGCTGCGGCGGGGCGGGTGCCTCGCCGTAGCCGGTAACACCTATGCAGGCAGTAACGTCCATGACGAAAAAACCGACATTTTTACCCTGGTTCATTCTTCCCGCCACGCTGACCGCGATGGGGCTGGTCGTCGCGATGTTTGCGGTGATGCAGTTCAGCGTGCGTGCATACATCCCCGGCTCGCTGGATGTCGGCGGCTTTACGCTGGCCAATTTCAGTGGCCTGTTCAAACGCATCTACGGCGACGCGTTTCTCAATACTGTGCTGCTCAGCGCCAAAACGGCTTTATTTGGTTTGCTGATGAGTTACCCACTGGCCTATGCGCTGGTGCGCACCCGCACCGCGTGGATCAAATCCACCATTCTGATCATCGCGATTACTCCGCTGTTTCTGGGGGAAGTGGTGCGCACCTATTCGTGGATTATCGTGCTGGGTAACAGCGGCTTTCTTAATAGCCTGCTGCTGGCGCTGGGCATCATCAGCCAGCCGATCCAGTTTATGTTTACCCAGACCGGCGTGGTGGTCGCGCTGGTGCATGTCACCATGCCGATCATGGTGCTGATGCTGGCGACGGCGCTGTCACACATCAATCCGGACTACGAAAAAGCCGCCACCAGCCTTGGCGCCGGGCCGGTACGCGCGCTGCTAACGGTGACCATTCCGCTGTCGATTCCCGGCATCATCGCCAGCCTGACCACCGCGTTTGCCTGGACCTTTAGCGCTTTCGCGACGCCGCAACTGATTGGCGGCGGACGCGTCAGTACCGTGGCTACGCTGGTGTATCAGCTGGGCTTCTCCTCGATGAACTTCCCGTTTGCCGCAGCGCTGAGCATTGCTGGCCTGCTGCTGACCATTCTGCTGCTGCTGGCGCTGAAGCGCATGACGCGCTTCCTGCATGCCATGGGAGGGCACTGATATGACCCGTTCTCACAACGACAAACTGATTGCGCTGCTGGGCAAACTGCTGGTGATCGCCATTCTGACGTTTGTCATGTTGCCCACCGTCGTGGTGTTTATCTCGTCGTTCAGCAGCACCTCCGTGCTGTTCTTCCCGCCGAAAGGCTGGTCGCTGCGCTGGTTTGAGCGGGCGCTGAGCTACGACGATTTTCGTCACGGCTTCTGGTCCGGACTGATTGTCACAGCATGGGCGTCAACGCTGGCGGTGGTCATCGGCGCCACGCTGGCGATTGCCATCGAGCGCTATCGCTTTCCCTGCAAACAGGTGCTGGAGAGTATTCTGCTGTCGCCGCTGTTTATTCCGCATTTCACCATTGGCCTCGGCCTGCTGATGCTGGTGTCGCAGCTCAATCTGGGACGCGGCTACGCACTGGTGATTTTCTGCCACGTGGTATTAGTGCTGCCGTTCGTGCTGCGCAGCGTCTATGTATCGCTGAAAAATCTCGAGCAGCGGATAGAACTGGCGGCGGCCAGCCTCGGCGCATCGCCGTTACGCGTAGTATGGACCATTACCGTGCCGCTGATTCTGCCGGGCCTGTTTGGTGGCTGGCTGTTCGCGGCGATTCTCTCATTCAATGAATTCACCGCCTCGCTGTTTATTACCACCCAGGCGACGCAGACGCTGCCGGTGGCGATGTACAACTACGTGCGTGAATTTGCCGACCCGACGCTGGCGGCGCTGTCGGTTATTTATATTGTGGTGACCGCCGTGATGTTAATTATCGCCAATAAGTTTTTCGGGCTGGGAAAAATATTAAACGTTGAGGCCGGGCATTAATTTCGCTGTGCCATTAAGCTGCCGTTAAACATGACAACCTGGTGTTAATCGCCAGCGGCGCAATATTTGCGCCGCGCTGGTGGCATGCCAACTATTCGGGGATGACCTATGTCAGTAGAAAAAATCAATACCGTGATCGTCGGAGCGGGCCAGGCGGGTATCGCCATGAGCGAACATCTGGCGCAGATGCAGATCCCGCACGTGGTGCTGGAGCGCAGCCGCATTGCCGAGCGCTGGCGCTCCGAACGCTGGGACTCGCTGGTGGCTAACGGCCCGGCGTGGCACGACCGCTTTCCTTCGCTGAAGTTTGATAATATTTCACCGGAGGCGTTTCCGCCGAAAGAGCGCATGGCGCAGTATTTCGAGGATTACGCAAAGATGCTCAACGCGCCGGTGCGCACCGGGGTTGAAGTACAGCAGGTGACGCGGCTGCCCGGACGCAGCGGCTTCCGGGTGGTGACGTCGGCGGGAGAATTCGACGCGGACAATGTGGTGGCTGCCACCGGCCCGTTTCAGAAGCCCGCGTTCCCGGCCATCGTGCCTGAAGGCGCGGTGCCGCAGCAGATCCACTCATCGGCGTACAAGAATCCACAGCAGCTGGCGCCCGGTGCGGTGCTGGTGGTCGGTGCGGGTGCGTCCGGCACCCAGATTGCCGAGGAGCTGCGTCAGGCCGGCCGCGAGGTGTTTCTGTCGGTCGGTGAGCACTACCGCCCGCCACGCGCCTATCGCGACCGTGATTACTGCTGGTGGCTTGGCGCGCTGGGGCTGTGGGACGAGGTGAAAATCAAGCCGAAGAAACAGCATGTGGCCTTTGCCGTCAGCGGCTATGAAGGCGGTAAAACCGTGGATTTCCGCCGGCTGGCCCATATGGGCATTACGCTGGTCGGCATCACCGAGCGCTGTGATAACGGCGTGCTGCGCTTTGCGCCGGGGCTGGCAGAGAATATCGCCGAAGGTGACAGAGCCTATTTCGAGGTGCTGCGCGATGCGGATGCGTACATTGAGCGCAACGGGCTGGATTTACCGGCCGAGCCGCAGGCGTGGGAACTGTTGCCGGATCCGGAGTGCCTGTTAAATCCGCTGATGCAGCTGGACGTGCAGGCGGCGGGCATCAGCACCATTATCTGGGCTACCGGGTTTAAATTTGATTTCAGCTGGCTGCAGGTGGATGCGTTTGATGAACAGGGCCTGCCATTCCACAAGCGCGGTATTTCTGCCGAGCGTGGTATTTATTTCCTTGGCCTGCCCAATCTGGTCAACCGGGCGTCGTCGTTTATTTATGGCGTGTGGCACGATGCGAAATATATTGCCGACCACATCGCGCTGCAAAATGCCTATTCGGATTACGTAAAGTCGTAATTATTTTCCAGGTGCGCATGAATGCGCACCCTGCGGAGAACGTTCACCCTTAAATTGTATCATGTAGGGTCGCTATTAATAGCGACCCGCTGTAGCGACTGAACCGTATTTATTCTGGCTCTGCTGGTGGATGAGGCAATCGGGAAGATGACGTATAGCTTTGATAGAGCGCTTTGATATCAGGATCATCAACCGCACCGTAGTAAATGTCTTCTTTATCTAAACCGTCCAACCCTTTTATGCCACTAATCATTGCCGGCCATTCGCTTCGACTGGCAATATCAACAACGCAGGGGAGTAAATAATTATCCAGATGGCCTTTAGCGGGTTCACGAATCTCAGCGCTGAGTGCGCTAAGATACGCATCTTTTTTGGTTCTTGCCCATTCAATGGCAAAGCCAGCACGGTAGGTCATTTCCATAAATAGCAACAGCAACGTTCGACCATTACCATCCAGAAAAGGATGGGCAAAAGCCAGTTGTCCCATTACCTCACCCGGTTTTTTTCTGAACCGCGATGAGTCGCTGGCAAGGCGCAGAGCATAATCAACGGCGAGCTGAATCGAGTGGGGCTGCTCAAACATGGTAAAATAAGCATCTTCTGGCATGCCTTTAAAAACAGCAAGATGAGGAACTAACTCGTTGCGATCTTTACCCGCCCAGGGATAAAAGTCAGAAAACAGAATTTTATGAACTGACAAAAAAGTGCTGTAAGTGATTGCAGGCTGAAGTGCCAGGAAATGAAGCGCATCTTCGACGCTAGATTCAAAGGCCAGATGCTCAGCTTTTTTTACCTCATCCGCATCTTTAAGCCCCAACGCGTTTCTCAGGTAGCCGGAAGTAGAAAAATCGCTGAAAGGATCAAACGTCATGCGCTGAAGTTCTGCTTGTGCTCACGTTTTTCCTGCAGATAAGAACCCTGAAGCTTCAGCGTTTCTGCTTTAGTCAGCACACCTTTTCTTTTGAGATTAACCAGCAATTGTTCAACGTAATCCAGTTCTACTCTGTCGCCTGCCAGATGAGTAATCGCAGCAGCCATGAGGCTGACACCGTCACGCTCTGCGGTGATATGGTTAGCCTTCGCTAAATTCTGGATCTGGCTGGCAATACTCAGAGATGCATTTCTGCTCATAATTAATCTCCCGTCAGAAGTTCAATTTTAGCACGCTGCATCGTCAAAGTCAGTGGGAAGAGACGCTGAACCACAGGGCATCTCTCAGCGGTAACACTGGTGAAGTCTGACACAGCAATCATCAGATCCCAGACAAAAAAATGCCGGTGGGCGATGGCTCGCGCACCGGCATCGGTTCGATTGACTCAGCGATGGCGTATTACAGCGCCATATCCTGCTTCGCGGACTCTTCGCGCGGTTTGGCCTGCGCGGGGGCTGACTGCTGATCGTCCATGTTGATCACAGGCGGTTTGGTCAGCTGCAGCACGGCAGCGGTGTTATCCCATACCTGCTGGGTCAGCGCGGTGTTGCCGTTCAGCTTCTGGCCGAAGCTTGGCACGATAGCGCGGATCTTCTGCTGCCACTCTGGTGACGCGAACTGCTGCGGGAACAGCTTCTGCATCACGTTGAGGGTGATCGGTGCCGCGGTAGATGCACCCGGTGAAGCACCCAGCAGGGCCGCCACGGTTTTCTGCTGATCGGTCACGATTTCGGTACCCAGCTTCAGCACGCCGCCTTTCTCAGCATCTTTCTTGATGATCTGCACACGCTGGCCGGCCTGAATCAGTTTCCAGTCCTCTTTACGCGCGTTCGGGTAGTACTCTTTCAGCGCGGCAAAGCGGTCGTCATCGTTCAGCATCACCTGACCAATCAGGTATTTCACCAGGTCAAAGTTATCGATGCCCACGTGCGTCATCGGCATGAAGTTGCTGGTGGTGGTGGCGCTCAGCAGATCAAACAGCGAACCGTTCTTCAGGTATTTGGTCGAGAACGTGGCGAACGGCCCAAACAGCACCACTTTTTTACCGTCGAGGTTACGGGCATCAATGTGCGGTACCGACATTGGCGGTGCGCCTACGGAAGCCTGACCATACACTTTCTGCAGGTGACGGCTGGTGATTTCCGGGTTTTCGGTCATCAGGAACGAACCGCCCACCGGGAAACCGCCGTAGTTATCGGCTTCAGGAATACCGGTTTTTTGCAGCAGCTTGATCGCCGCACCGCCCGCGCCGATGAATACGTATTTCGCATCCACTTCACGGTTTGCGCCGCTCTTCACGTCTTTGATGGTGACGTGCCAGGAGTTGTCGCTGTTGCGTTTGAAATCGGTGACTTCAGAGGAAGTTTCCAGCTTGAAGTTCTGATCTTTCTGCAGGCTGCCGATCAGCTGACGGGTGATTTCACCGTAGTTCACATCGGTACCCACCGGCGTCCAGGTGGCGGCCACTTTCTGATTCTGATCGCGGCCTTCCATCACCAGCGGTGCCCACTGCTCGATCTGTTTGTGATCGGTAGAGAACTTCATGCCCTGGAACAGGGTCGTTTTCTGCAGCGCCGCATAGCGTTTGGTCAGGTATTCGACATTTTTATCGCCCCAGACAAAGCTCATGTGCGGGGTAGAGTTGATGAACGAACGCGGATCGTGCAGCACGCCACGCTGTACCTGGCTGGTCAGGAACTGGCGGGTAATCATGAACGATTCATTGATTTCCAGCGCTTTGCTCACATCGATGGAACCGTCTGCACGCTCTGGCGTGTAGTTCAGCTCCATGTTGGCAGAGTGGCCAGTACCGGCGTTATTCCAGCCGTTGGAGGATTCCAGCGCGACGCCGTCGAGACGCTCAACCATCAGTTGTTTCCAGCCCGGTTGCAGCTCCTGCAGCCAGGTACCGAGCGAGGCGCTCATGATACCGCCGCCAATCAGCAGCACGTCGGTTTTTTCTGGTGCGTTCTCAGCGTGAACCGCTGAAGAGACAAGCAGTGCCGTCAGCGAAAGCGCGGACACAAGTTTTTTGGTCTGAGTCATGCCAGTCCTGTTTATTCTTTGCAGATGAACGTTAAAAATTCGGTTGGCAAATTAAAAGATTGTTACGAAAAGATTAACTTGTTTTTAGTTAATTAACTATTGATGGCAATTAATTAACTTTTATAAAAGCGGGATGGCGAAATAAGCGGCAGGAATACAGCAGCAGTGCGGGAAAAAGCAACAATATATCCGCTAACGGAGCGCGGTTATTATTTATAACCACGGGCACGACTTAGGTCAAATTAAATCCGCTGCCGCGATGACAAATCATGCACTATCACTGCACGGAGCGTGTTGATGATCTGACGCCGAATGGGTTTACCCTAAGGTCTCTGATGACTTGTTTAACTTTCGCGTGGACATGAGCATGGCGGGCAAAACCCTGTATGAAAAGCTGATCGAACAGCATGTGGTACGTCACCTGGACGATGAGGGGCACGTGCTGCTCTATATCGACCGGTCAATCCTCAATGAATACACCAGCCCGCAGGCGTTTAGCGGTCTGCGCGACCGGTCGCGGCGCGTGCGCCATCCTGCCACCATTCTACTTAACGTTGACCACGTGAACCCGACGCGGCCAGTGCGCGATGCGGCGATGACCGACGCTGGCGGTCAGCTGCAGGTCGATTACTTCCGCAAAAATGCGGAGCACTTTGGCATCGAGCTGTTTGACGTGCTCGATCCGCGACAGGGCATTGAACATGTGGTGGCGCACGAGCAGGGGCTGGTGATGCCAGGCATGGTGATTGCCGCCGGCGACAGCCATACCACCACTTACGGGGCGTTTGGCGCGCTGGGGTTTGGCATCGGCACCTCGGAAATCGAGCACCTGCTGGCGACACAGACATTGATTTATCGCACGCTGAAAACCATGCGCGTTGAAGTTACCGGCGAGCTGCCGTTTGGCTGCGCCGCCAAAGACATCGTGCTGGCGTTGATCGAACAGATTGGCGCATCCGGCGCTACGGGATATGCGATTGAGTTTACCGGCAGCGCGATCGATGCGCTGAGCATGGAAGGGCGTATGACGCTGTGTAACATGGCAGTGGAAGCCGGTGCGCGCGGGGCGATTATCGCGCCGGATGACAAGGTCTACGCTTACATTGCCGGCAAACCGCAAATGCCGGTGGGCGAGCTGTGGCAGCAGGCGCTGGCCGAGTGGCGCACGTTGCGCAGCGATGATGATGCAGTATTTGACCGGCAACTGACCATTGATTGCAGCGATCTGGAACCGAAAGTCACCTGGGGCATCAGCCCGGATCAGGCCTGCGCCATCAGCGGCCACGTGCCTAATCCGGCTGACGAACCCGATCTGGTGAAACAGCAGGCGATGAAAAATGCGCTGCACTACATGGGGCTGCAGGCCGGCACGCCGCTGGCCGACATTGCCATCACCCACGCGTTTATCGGCTCCTGCACCAATGGGCGCATTGAAGATTTGCGCGCTGCGGCAGCGGTGATTGGTACCCGCAAAATCGCGCCGCACGTGCGCGGCATCATCGTGCCGGGCTCAACCCAGGTACGGCAGCAGGCGGAGGCGGAAGGGCTGGCGGCCATCTTTATCGACGCTGGCTTCGAGTGGCGTCAGTCGGGCTGTTCGATGTGTCTGGCGATGAACGAAGATGTGCTGGCACCGGGCGATCGCTGCGCATCGGGCACCAATCGTAACTTTGCCGGCCGTCAGGGCGCGGGCGCGCGTACTCACTTAATGAGTCCGGCGATGGTCGCCGCCGCTGCGCTGGCGGGCCATCTGGTTGATGTTCGTCACTATCTGCAATCCGGGGTTTAATATGCAAGCTTTCACTACCATCACCGGCAAGCTGGCACCGCTGCCGGCTGCTAACATCGATACCGATGTGATTATGCCCAAGCAGTTTCTCAAAGGCATTGACCGGCAGGGGCTGGACCGCGGCGTGTTCTTTGACCTGCGCTTTCTGGCCGACGGTGCACCAAACCCTGATTTCATCCTCAATCAGCCGGGCTGGCAGAACGCGACGTTTTTGCTGGTCGGCGCCAATTTTGGCTGCGGCTCCAGCCGCGAACATGCAGTGTGGGGGCTGAATCAGCTGGGCATCCGCGCGATTATCGGCACCAGCTTCGCCGGCATTTTTGACGACAACTGCCAGCGTAACGGCGTGCTGACGCTGAGCCTGAGCGAGGCGGATTATCAGCGTCTGAGCGCGGTGGCCGCCGATGCGCAGCGCAACACCATCAGCGTGTCGCTGGAGCAGCAAACCATTCAGTTCGCGGATGAGGTGATTCACTTTACGGTCAGTGCCCTGAAGCGCGAGATGCTGATCGGTGGCGGCAGCGCGGTAGACTGGACGCTGCAATATGAAGCAGATATCCGCCAGTTTGAAGCGCAGCACTTTGCGCAGCGTCCGTGGCTGCAGCGCACCAGGGAGCAACCATGAGTAAGATTATCGATCGCGGCCCGTCGCCGTTTATCGCCGGTTTTACCCTGCAGGATGTGACGCTTGATAATGGCGTTACGCTGCGCGTGGCCATCGGCGGCAAGGGCTCGCCTTTACTGATGCTGCACGGCCATCCGCAAAATCATCTGGCCTGGCGTAAAATCGCACCGCAGCTGGCGCAGCATTATCAGGTGATCCTGCCGGATTTGCGCGGCTACGGTGACAGCGACAAGCCCGCCAGTGACGCTGAACATCTGCCGTATGCCAAACGCAGCATGGCGCAGGATATCAGCCAGCTGATCGACGCGCTCGGCCTGCAGCGCGTGGCGTTTGTCGGCCACGATCGCGGCGGGCGCGTCGGGCACCGGCTGGCGCTCGATCACCCGGAGAAAGTCAGCTGCTGCGTGTTTGTCGATATCGCACCGACTGCCACCATGTACGCGCTGACCGATCAGGCGTTCGCCACGCGCTATTTCTGGTGGTTCTTCCTGATTCAGCCGCACCCGCTGCCGGAGACCATGATTGGTCACGATCCGGCGTTCTTTTTGCGTAAACACATTGATGGCCAGCTGAAAACGCCGGGCGCGACCGAAGCGGCGGTGTTTGAAGATTATCTGCGCTGCTATCGGGATCCGGCGATGATCCACGCGGTATGTGAAGATTATCGCGCCGCCGCCAGCATCGATTTGCAACACGATGCCGCTGACAGCGACCGGCGCATTGCCTGCCCGCTGTTACTGTTGTGGGGCGAAAAGGGCACGGTCGGTCAGCTGTATGATGTGGTGCACACCTGGCAGGACAAGGCGCTGCAGGTGCAGGGCGAGGCGTTACCGTGCGGCCATTCACCGCAGGAAGAGGTGCCAGAGCGGTTTCTGCACTCGCTTCAGCGCTTCCTGGGATCTGTGTTATAACCACGTGGCGTTCACTCACCATGTGCTGTTATGAAAATACTGCTTGCCGGAAAAAGTTATCAGAAGCCGTTACAGGGTTGGCCGTCGATTGAAGACCTGTACGTGTTTATCAGCGTGGCGCGGCATGACGGTTTCGGCCGCGCGGCGATTGAGCTGGGTCAGTCACCGTCTTACATCAGTAAACGCATCGCCATTCTGGAAAAACAGCTGGAGACGCGGCTGTTTTTCCGCACTAACCGCGTGATGCGCCTGACGCCGGAAGGTGAAAAAGCGCTGGAGGGCGCGCTGCAGGTAGTGCAGGAAATGGATGGCTTTCTCAATAATTTCCGTCAGTGGCGCGGCGAGCTGACCGGGGAAATTACCGTCGGCTGCTCGTTTGGTTTCGGTCAGGACTATTTATCGGATGCGGTTTCGGCATTTATTCACCAGCATCCGTCGCTGAATATTAAACTGATGCTAAGCGATCGGGCATTCGACCTGCTACAGAGCGGCACGGATGTAGAAATCTGCGTTGGCGACGATCTCAATCCTTCTTATATTGCCCGCCGGCTGATTGCTAACCGGCGCATTTTATGTGCCGCGCCGGCGTATTTATCCCGCGCCGGTATGCCAGATTCGCTGGATGCGTTAATTCATCACAGCTGTCTGATCATTAATGAACGCGATAATTCATTTGGTAACTGGGCATTGACCAATGGCGAGCAGCAGGTGTTGTGTCGCCTGAACAGCCATTACTCTTCCAATAGCGGCAAGGTGATTCTGCACTGGGCGTTGCAGGGGCATGGTATTGCGCTGCGTTCAGCGTGGGATGTGGCGCCGTATCTGGCGACGGGCGAGCTGGTGGCGGTATTACCGCAGTGGTATCAGGAAGCCAATATCTGGGCGGTGTATACGCAACGCGCCGCAGAATCGCAGCGTATTAAAGTTTTTCTCGATTTTCTCGCCGCCTATTTTAATGAAAAAAGCCTGCCGGAAATAACGGGCAGGCCATAAACAGAAAAACGCGTTAATCCCGGCATCAGCCGTAAGCCACTTTGTCATTGATGTGATACAGCGTGGCAGTGGCGGCCATCACGTGCTGGCCGTCGTGGCCCGGCTCATGTGATTCAACGTCGGTGATGTGATAACCGACGGCTCCGGCCGCCTGGGCTTTTTTCACAATGGCGTCTGTTAACTCTTCCATTGATGTGGCCCAGCTTACAGTAGTTACACCCGCCGGATGGATTGAAGATAATTCGCGGTGCGTCAAATCGGCGCGAATTAAAACCGGTTTAACATTTTGCGGCGTAAAAATGGAAATCACATCGTTAATTAACGCTTTCATGGTCTTACTCCTCAAAAATAACAACAGAGCCGGAAGTGAATTAACCGATCCTGAGATCGTTGTTTATTGGTTTATACATTCCGGCAAAGCGCACGGTGAATCATCATGCCGGTAGGGTTAATAAACACCTTTTGAGGTTATGCGTTTTAGCTTTAATTGCTAATCAGATGTTAAGAAAAGTTCCGCCACAACTCCGGTAATGTTTCGCTAATATTTTTTCATCTGCTTACATTTGCCATTAAAAAAGTCGCTGCATCATGTGCGGGCAAATCCGGCCATCCGTGGCCCTGCGGCTTAAAATTCGCGCTGGCCGCCCAGTTCGATCACCCGATTGGGCGGAATATGAAATTGCTCATGGGCGCGCAGCGCGTTGCGCTGGCAGAAGTGAAAAATCCCGCCGCGCACCCGCGCCAGACCGCGGCGTTTTTTCATTACCAGCGTATCGTGCGCGGTAAAAAATGACGCTTCATTCACCGTGCAGCCAAAACCTTCCAGTCCGCACAGATGCAGAATCTCGGCCATCGACGGCACTTCACGCCAGCCGTAAGCGGCAGTGACCTGCCAGAACGACGGCGATAATTGCGTAATGCTGATGCGCTGCTGGTTATAGACGCGCGGCGTGTCGGTGGTGCGGATATGCAACAGCACCACGCGGCGGTGCAGCACGCGGTTATGCTTGAGGTTGTGCAACAGCGCCTGGGGAATTTCAAACTCCTTGCGCGCGAGGAAGATGGCGGTGCCCTCGACGCGGTTCGGCGGATTGCTCTCCAGCGATTTCACCAGCGCCAGCAAACCATCCTGATCGTTATTTAAACGGCGAATCAGGCGGTTACGCTCGCTGCTCCAGATCAGCATCAATCCCATCATGGTCAGCGCCAGCAGCACCGGCACCCAGCCGCCGGACAGCAGTTTCATCAGGTTGGCGATGAACAGCGGCACGTCGACCACCAGCATACACAGCAGGAACAACAGCGCCAGCGGCAGCGGCCAGCGCCAGTTACGCAGCGCCACCACGCCCGCCAGACAGGCGGTGATCACCATGGTGCCGGTCACTACGATGCCGTACGCCGAGGACAACGCCGACGACTGACGGAAAGCCAGCACAATCAGCATCACGGCGGTGAACAGCAGCCAGTTCACCACCGGAATGTAAATCTGCCCGGACTCGGTATGCGAAGTAAAAATGATGCGCATCGGCGGTAAAAAGCCCTGGCGAATGGCCTGATGCGTCAGGGTATAGACGCCGGAAATCACCGCCTGCGCCGCGATGACCGTGGCCAGCGTTGACAGCACAATCAGTGGAATCTGCGCCCAGCCTGGAGCCAGATTAAAGAACGGATTGTTCAGCGCCTGCGCATCGGCGATCACCAGCGCGCCCTGGCCGAAGTAATTCAGTATCAGCGCCGGCATGGCGATCACCAGCCAGGCGAGACGAATCGGTGCTTTGCCCAGGTGGCCCATGTCGGCATACAGCGCTTCCGCGCCGGTCACCGCCAGCACCACCATGCCCATTGCCGCGAGCGAGAGCGCTTTGTGGCTGAGCAGGAAGGTCAGCGCATAGGACGGACTGAGCGCCTGCAGCACTTCCGGGTTGAGCAGAATACCGCGAATGCCGAGCGCGCCGATGGCCACAAACCAGACAAACATCACCGGGCCAAACACCCGGCTGACCTTTTCCGTGCCGTGTTTCTGGATAATGAACAGCAGCGCGAGAATGGTGAGCGCCAGCGGCACCACATATTTTTCCAGCCCGGGCGAGACCACCTGAATTCCTTCGATGGCCGACAGCACCGAGATGGCTGGGGTGATCACGCCATCACCATAGAAAAATGCGCCGCCAATCAGACCGGCCAGCACAATGATATGACCGGCTTTGCGGCCAACGTTGCGGCGTGCCAGTGACATCAGGGTGAGAATACCGCCTTCGCCGTCGTGGTCGGCGCGCATCACGAAGCAGACATATTTCAGCGTGACGATGAGCGTCAGCGCCCAGAAGATGAGTGACAAAAAGCCCATCACCGCCAGCGCCGACGGCGCGCCGTCCGGCAAAATCGACAGGCATTCTTTCAGTGTATACAGCGGGCTGGTACCGATATCACCAAACACGATGCCGGCGGCGGCCAGCATGCCAGCAGGCAGAGACTGTTTCTCTGATTGACTCATACATTTCCTGTTTTTTCAGGGAGAAAGGGCGAGCGCCATCAACCGCACTGGCGTGTCGCAATCACCCACTTTTATGCTGGCGAAGATAGCGTTTCAGCGGCGTAATCGGTAGGGGTTGGCGTTTTTTTGTACGCGATTTTTATACTAATCGACCAAATTTTTACGCCATTTTTACACCGCTGCGGCTTTTTCAACCTGAAGTGTAGACGATTCAGACAGCAGCAGAAGCGGGCTGGCTGGCAGAAAATGGGATGGGGGAGTGCAGGTAGCGAGATGATTAAAAATGCAGGAAATAGCGATGCTAAGACTTTGTACCAAAAATTATGTCCGTACCCTCTGACCGCACAATATGTAGCGGCGCGATTTATCGCGCTAAGTTAAACATTTCACAGTTGCCGGAATGCGCAATGAATTGCGCCGCTACGATCCGTGCGGCATTGTATTTCGGCACCGCCATCCTGCACACATTGTAGCGGCGCGATTTATCGCGCTAAGTTAAACACTTCACAGTTGCCGGAATGCGCAATAAATTGCGCCGCTACGATGGGCGCGGTAATCCTGTTCCTGCCTGCATCAACAGGCAGGTAATCCTTACCAACCCTTAATAATATCGCCTTTATAAATCTCGTTGGCTTTATCCAGCACCGGCTGGGACTGGAACGCTTCTTTCAGCTTCTGCACGTTCGGGCTGTCTTTATTATCTTCGCGCGCCACAATCGCATTCACGTATGGCGACGCTTTGCCTTCCATAAACATCCCGTCACGCGAGGCGGATAAATTCACCAGCGCGGCAAAGTTATTATTAATGATCGACAGATAAACCTGCGGATCGTCCAGCGTGCGCGCCAGCTGCGGCGTATCCACTTCCACAATCTTCAGCTTTTTCGGGTTGTCGGTAATATCCAGCGTGGTCGGCAGCAGACCGGCTTCGGGTTTCACCTTCAGCAGGCCCTGCGCCTGCAACAGCAGCAGGCTACGCCCCAGGGTGGTCGCTTCGTTAGACACGGTCACGGTAGCGCCATCCGGCAGATCCTGCAGTGATTTAATCTTGCGTGAATAACCGGCAATCGGGAATACGAAGGTATTGGTCACGACGGCAAATTTATATCCGCGCTCTTTGGACTGCATCTCCAGATAAGGCAGGCTCTGGAACGCGTTGGCGTCCACATCTTTATTGAACAGCGCTTCGTTCGGCTGCACGTAATCGTTAAACGCCACCACATCAACATCGAGCTGATATTTATCGTGTGCCACCTGCTTCACGGTCTGCCACAGCGCCTCATCCGGTCCGGTATTGATCGCCACTTTAATTTTGTTGTCGTTGTGGTTGTCACAGGCGCTGAGCAGGGTGACAGAGGCCGCCAGCAGGGCGGTAAGCCATGTTTTTTTCATTGTTTGCAGGTTTCCTTATGTTTGCAGGAAACCGACTATAGTATACGTCCAGACGTCTGTACATCCGTGTGCGGTGCGATCGCCTGGTATTTATCCAGCGCGGCTGTGTAAGCGCTACGGCTGTGGATGTTGCAGACAGGCCAGATAGCGGCGGCCCGACTGCTGCACCGCCTCATCGGCACGCGCGAGAATTTCGCGGCCGGCAAACGCGCCGTACAGGCGCGTAAACGTCACGCCCTGCAACCGCTGCAGCATGGCCGTCACCGTGACGCCGGCCAGCGGTAACATATTGGGATAGCTCCACATAAACGAAACCGCACTGGCACCGGGCGTTACCTGTAAAATATCGCCGCTCAGCAGCACGCCGCCGTCGTGCGCCCAGTGCAGCACCGTGCCGCCGGCAAAGTGGCCGCCGAGACGTAACAGCCGCACGCCCGGCAGCAGATCACAGCTGTCGCCGTGCCAGGGCTGCAGACGGGGCGATGCGCGCATGATCCACTCGCTGTCGCTGGCGTGCAGGTACACCGGCGCGTCGAAGGCGTCGGCCCAGTCCTGCATGGTGCTGTAATAGTGGGGATGGGAGATGGCGATGGCGTGCAGGCCGCCGAGCGCGCGCAGCAGCGTGACGGTGGCGTCATCCAGATGGGCGATGCAATCCCACAGGATATTGCCGTGCGGCGTTTGCAGCACAAAGGCGCGCTGGTTGATGGCAAAATCCGGCACGGTTTGCAGGCTGAGCAGCCCGGACTCCAGCTGTTGCCACTGGTTTTGATGCGAGGCGCGCAGCGCAGACTGATCGATCCACTGCTGCCCGCCGGGCGGCACAAACTGGCGTTCATCCTGACAAATGCGACACTGCGTAAGGGCAGGTTGCTGCTGCTGATAAGACGTGCCGCAGGCGGTACAAATGGTGATCATGGCTTCTCCTCACAGTCCGGTGAGGATCAGTTTAGGCAAGGTGCGAGGTTAGCGCGCGGCGTCCTGCTGTGGCTGCAGCTGATAAATCCACGCCGTCCGCTGCTGGCCGTCGGCCGTGGTGACCTCAACCGGCACCCGTTCGTAACCATCCTCAAACTCATCCAGCATCGGCCAGTGCAGCGCTAGCCGGTCCGAGATGAACAGATAACCCGGCACGCGCGGGCCGTGCTCATCAAGTACGATGCCGGGAAAATCGGCCGCCGCGCCCCAGCCGTTGGCATAGTAAGTGCCGGCGACCGTCCCTGCCAGCCACTCACCGCCGATGTTTTCCAGGATATGCGCATTGCACTGGCCCGGCTGCAGCGTGCCGTAAACGAAAAGCGTGTTCATTTTCCCTCGTAAAATCATGCAAAAGCGCTACTTTACCTGCCTGCTGCCGCCGTGTCATCCGCCAGGGAAAGGCCACACCGGCAGCGAAATTCTGCGTTACCGGTTGTGCGATGGCTCGTAATGTGAGGACGCGCGCGGCATAAAACGGTTAACGTAGCCGCAGATGTTTACCGCTGCTGCCAGCCAGCTTTCTCTTTTTCGAGGTATCCGCGCTATGTTGAAGGGTTCCAGCCTCTGCCGGGGTGCAATCAGGGAGTATCCGCACTCCGCTCAGTTTGATGGCAAAAAGTTTCGCAATGTCCAGCCGCGTCAGTCGCTGAGCTTTGGCGACTACCGCAAAATGCTGTGGGATTTCCTGTTCAATAAACCGAAAGATACCCAGCCGCCGGCCGCGCTGCCGGTGCAGCCCATCACGGCCGCCGCGCTGGCACAGGCCGCGCCGAACAGCGTCTTTCGCCTCGGCCACTCTTCGCTGTTGCTGAAGCTCAATGGCCAGTTCTGGCTGACCGATCCGGTATTCGCCGAGCGCGCGTCGCCCTTTAAGCGACTGGGACCAAAGCGCTTTCAGCCAGCGCCGATTGCCGTGGCCGATCTGCCGCCGATCGAAGGCATTATTTTGTCGCACGATCATTACGATCATCTCGATTACCACACCATCATGCAGCTGAAAGATCGGGTGAAGCACTTTCTCACGCCGCTCGGCGTCGGCGATTTGCTGATTAAGTGGGGCGTTGCGCCGGAGAAAGTCACCCAGCTCGACTGGTGGCAGTCGCGGGATATCGGCGGCATCCACTTTGTCGCGACGCCGTCGCAGCACTTTTCCGGACGTGGCTTGTTCGACAGCAACAAACGGTTGTGGTGTTCGTGGACGCTGATTTCTGACCAGTTCCGCCTGTTTTTTGGCGGTGACTCCGGTTACTTCGACGGTTTCAAAGCGATTGGCCGGAAATACGGTCCGTTTGATGCGGCGTTTCTGGAAAACGGCGCTTACGATGCGCGCTGGGCCGACATTCATATGCTGCCGCAGGACACGCTGCGCGCGTTTCAGGACCTCAACGCGCGCTGGCTGTTTCCGGTTCACAACGCGGCTTTTGATTTAGCTTTTCACCGCTGGGACGATCCGTTTACCCAAATCGTCCAGCTGGCGGCGGAGCATCAGGTTGCACTGTGTCTGCCGATGCTGGGCGAGGGCGTCGATCTGTTACAGCCGCAGTCCACCGCGGCCTGGTGGTAAAGCACGCAACCCGATGGCCGTTTGGCTATCGGGTTGTGCAGGTCAGGCAGTGAGTTCATCGTACAGGCTGCGCAGCCGGGTGCGCAGAAACAGAACCGCTTTATGTTTGCGCGACAGCAGCGCCTGCACGCTGTCGCCGCTTTCGGCGGCCAGATCCTGATAGCTGAAGCCGAGCAGCTCGGTCTTTTCAAATACCTCGCGCTGCGCAGCAGGCAGTTCCGCGAGCGCATCGTCCAGCTCTTCCCACAGCAGCGTCTTCAGATACTCATCCTCCGGCGTCTGCGCCACGCCAAACAGCGTTTCGGCAATTTCATCCTCGGGAAAATCTTCGTCTCCGGCGGCGTTAAATAGCGAGAGTTCGCGTTTTTTTCGCGATCGATCGGTAATCTCGTTGCGCGCGGCGCGAAACAGCCAGGCGCTGACGTTCTCCACCGGCTGTTCCACCTGCAGCAGTTTCCAGCTGATCTCCTGCAGGATATCTTCGGCCTCATCGTGCCGCTCGCTGCGGCCGCGAATAAAGGCGCTGAGCTTAGTGCGGCAGGCGCTGAGGGCCGCCAGCAGCCGCGAATCCTGCGCCATGCCGTTTACTCTGCATCCGGGGATTTGGCGGGCGCATCGTCCGCGGGCGGGCGCGGATCGTCACGCTGGCTACGGCGATCGTGCCAGTCACAGCGTCCGCCATGATGACCACGGCCGCCAAACCGCTCGCGCCGCTGCTGCATAAAGGCTTCGCGCTGCTCCGGCGTCATCTGCATCCAGCGCTCATGCATGCGGCGACGCGCCATGCCAAACATACCGGGATGGAAGCCCAGCCCGCCAAACAGGATGCGACACAGCACCAGCAGTCCCAGCGCCTGCCAGAAGCCAATACTTTTTACGCCGGTCAGTTCCGGCAGCAGCGCATTCCACAGCGACATCACCAGCAGGCCAAGGGCAGCAAACAGCACCACGCCGAGCAGCAGCGGTTTAGCCATGCGGTGATGACCAAAGCGGTGACCACGGGGATGCTGATGCCTGTCAAAATCTCTCATAGGGGTTCCTCATTACGGTGACAGAATAGGTTGGTGATGAGGTAGACGAATCAGCGATGAAAATATTGCTGAAAAAATAAAAAAAGTGCGCGCTGCGCGTCAGGCCGCTGGCTTGACTTCTTCCCTGCCTGCCAGTAGGTTGACCGATCTCTGTTGTTCTACCGGATTGCGTTATGACTGCCCGTTCCTCTAAAGCCCGCGAAATCATGGCCTGCACCCGCCAGTTGCTCACCGCCGGCGGCTATAAAAGCTTTAGCTATGCCGATATTGCCGCCCAAGTGGATATCCGCAAGGCCAGCATCCACCATCATTTTCCCGGCAAAGCCGATTTGGTGAAAGCGGTGGTAGAGGAATATCGTGCTGAGGCGCAGGCGGGCATGCAGGCGATGGATGAACAGATCAACGATCCGCTGAACGAAGTGAAAGCCTACGTCGATTACTGGGCGCACTGCATTAAAGAGGGAACTTCGCCTTTCTGCATCTGCGCGATGCTGGCGGCGGAAATGCCCACGCTGCCGCCGGATGTTGCCACGGAAGTCAGCGGCCACTTCAGCGATCTCTCCGGCTGGTTAGCGCGCCAGCTGAGTAAAGGCGCCGCCAGCGGCGTTTTCCAGCTCAGCGACAGCGCTGAAAACGAAGCCAAAACGCTGATGGCCAGCGTGCACGGCGCGATGCTGGCGGCGCGGGCATTTAATAACGCCGGGATGTTTGAGCAGATTACTCATCCGCTGCTGCATAAGCTGATCAAAACCGCCTGACGGCGCACAATCAGTGCGCGCCGGCCTGGGCGGATGTGGTTTGATTACGGAACGAAGCTTCCATCCTCTCCACCAGCGTTAGCGCTTCCCGTAAATGCAGCAGGATAATTTCCCGGTCCTCCTGCATTTCCGCCAGCTCTTCCAGCATCTCGCACTGCTCCGTCAGCTGACGGATGCCGGTGACGCGCAGCGATCCGGTGATGCGATGAAACAGGCTGGCGGCAGTGGCGAGATCGCCGCTTTGCACCACGTCAATCGCCTGCGTCAGATCGGTGCGTGCTTCATTAATCACGATGTCGAGAAAATCCGCGATCGCGCCGGGGCTGTTGGGCATATATTTCTCGATTTCGGCGATATCCACCCAGTCAGAAAAATCATCACCGACCGACAACGCGCTGGCGCTGTGAATCTGGCTCAGAATCGTAGTTAACTGCGCCAGCTTAACCGGCCGGAACACGCATTCGTTCATCCCCGCTTCGAGACAGCGCTGACGCTCGGACTGCTGCGCGTTGGCGGTGATGCCGATGATGTAAGTGCTCTTATCTTCCCGGCGGATGTTGCGCGTCATGTCCAGACCGTTCATCACCGGCATATTGCAATCGGTAATGATCACGTCCGGCTTCTGCTGCCGCCACTGCGCCAGGCCTTCTTCACCGTTGTTCGCTTCGCGGAAACTATGACCTAACAGCGTCAGCTGACGCGAAATCAGCAGGCGGTTGGCCGGATGATCGTCAATGATCAGCACATTCAGCGCGACCTGCGGCGCAGCGGGCAACGGTTCCGCGACCGGAGACGGCAGCGGGGTAGCGATATCACGCACGCTGACCGGCACGGCGACGTTGAGCACGGTGCCGACGCCGGGTTCGCTCTCCAGAGAAATGCTGCCGCCCATCAGGCGGGTGATCTCCTGGCAGATAAACAGGCCCAGCCCGGTGCCGGCGTTATCCGACAGGCCGGCCTGTTCGAACGGGCGGAACAGCGCATTTTGCGCTGCTTTATCGATGCCGCGTCCGGTATCGGCCACCTGGATCCGCAGCTCGGTATGGCTCTCCAGCGGCGTCAGACCCACCGTCACCTTCACTTCACCCTGATCGGTGAACTTGACGGCGTTACCCACCAGGTTAGACAGCACCTGGCGTACGCGACTGGCATCGCAAAACAGATCGTCATCGCCGACCGGCAGCATCAGGTTCAGGTTGATGCCTTTTTGCCGCGCCAGGCCGTCGAAGGCACAGATCACCGGACGCACCAGCGCATGCAGGCTGACCCACTGCGGCTGCAGCGTCATGCGTCCCGACTCAATTTTCGCCATATCCAGAATATCACCGACGATATCCATCAGGCTGACCGCCGCTTCGTGCGCTACGCGAATCAGTTCGGTATCGGCGCGGCCTTCCTGCGTCTGCAGTTCCAGCAGGCCAATCACCGCGCTGAGCGGCGTGCGAATTTCATGGCTCATGGTGGCGAGGAAGTCGCTTTTGCTCTGGCTGGCCAGCTCAGTGGCTTCGCGCGCCAGCGAGAGATCTTCCAGCAATTGCAGGTAGTCGGTGACATCCTGCCAGCCGCAAATCAGCCCGCCGCTGCCGACTTCATCGCCGGTGTACGACGTCATCCAGTGACGGATATGGCGCTTCTGCCGCCCGTCATCAATAACAAATTCTGCTTCTTCCGGAATGTCGCCGGGCTGGATGTTTTTGTCGATCTGCTGCCACACGTGATAGAGCGGATGGCGACAGTCATATAGCGAATAGCCCAGATGGGTTTGCTCTTCCGGGGTGAAAAACTGGGTAAACGCCGGATTGGTGTGCACGATCATCCCATCCAGCGAGGCCACATAAAACGGCCGCGGCGGACCATTGATCAGGCGATCGCGCAGCTGAATTTCCTGGCGCAGCAGCGCTTTGGTGCGGCGCGTACGTTTGACCTGCCGCATCAGCAGCACCGCCCAGACAAAGGTGACGGCGATGATGGTGGCTGCGCCCAGCGCGCCGACATAAAATTCTTTGCGGTACAGCTTCCAGGTGTCGAAATGCGCAGCGGGCGTCGCCTGCCAGTGGGTTAATACATCGGTCATCATGCCGGCCGGAATCGCGGCCAGCGCTTTGTTCATGATGTCCTGCAGCTCCGGCTCGCTGCGGCTGACGCCAAAGGCGATAGCGGCTTCCTGCGCCGGTTTCAGCTCGGTTAACCGCAGTTTGCCGGGATAAAGACCTTCGGAGAGATAGCGCGCGCCCACCAGCGTATTAATGGTGGCGTCGGTTTGCCCATCCGCCACCCACTGCATCGCCAGGCTGGGATTGCCAACATAATCGACTGACACATCAGGATATTTTTTCAGAAACCAGTGGGAGGCATCCTGCTCGCGCACCAGCGCGGCGCGTTTTGGCGGCGCATCCTGCGCGGCCGTGTTGGTCACCAGCACTTCCGGCGTGAACATAAACGGTGTGGTCATCAAAAAGTCACGGCTGCGCTGCTGGCTCCAGATCAGCGGTGCGGCAATCGTCACATCGCCGCGTTTCATCCGCGCGGCCAGATCGCGACTGTCGCTGATCTCCACAAAGTTGAAGCTCAGCCCGGTGCGCATTTCGATCAGGTTGAGCAACTCCGGCACGATGCCGGTGATTTCGCCCTGCGCGTTTTTAATAAAGAACGGTGCCACCAGGTCCGTGACCGCCATATTGATTTGGTTGTGCGTCTGCCGCCAGGCCTGCTCGGTGGGCGTCAGTGCCAGCGGCGTGGTGACAAAGCGCGTGATGTTGGCGATATCCCAGCGTGCAGCAATGATCTCACCGGCCGCGTGGCGCTGCAGGGCATCAAACGCAATGCGCATCGCCCGCGCCAGTACGTGTTCTTTGCTGTTGACCACAAAGCGATACGGCGAGCTGAGATCGGGCAGAATGTGATCGATGGTCAGCGTATTCAGGTAGTTGCGTTCAATCAGGTAATAGGCTTCTACCGCCGGCACATCGGCATAGGGCAGCGTGCCCATCGCGACCTGCGGCAGCTGGCTGTAGGGAGAGGTTATCGCCGGGCCGGGTAAAAACTCCTGACCGGCCAGCGGGTTACTGCTGCTGCGCACCACCCGAACCGGGCTGGCTTTCAGCGCGGTTACGCTGATGGTGTCGTTGACATGCGCGGGCACCGCCTCACCGGCCGGCACAAATATCATATCCAGCTCTTCGCGCGCCAGCGCGGCAAAGGCTTCGGGCGCGGTGTCGTAATGTTTGACGCGAAAACTGATACCCAGGCTGTGCAGCGCAGCATAAGCCGCATCGGGAATGTAGCCAAACACTCTTCCTTCTGGATTGGTGCGCAGCATCGGGGGCCGATCCGGCCCATAAATGCCAATCACGCTGTCGCGCTTTTGCCCCAGCCAGTGCCAGTCGTCGTCATTGAGCATCGGCGCGGGCAGAGCCGGCAAATCGTTGGGCTGATAGTTTAGCTGCTGCACCGCAGCGTGCAGTGGGGCGATCAGCAGCAGCGCGCAGCACAGCGCATACAGGGAAAAGAGTCGCATCAGTTAATCTGGTTCCGGCGAGTGAAATCGAGTAAATCCTTTTGATTTTTCAGCGATAACTTCTCCATCAGTCTGGCTTTATAGGTGCTGACCGTTTTATTGCTGAGCTTCATACGGTTGGCAATTTTGACAATCTCGGTGCCTTCACCGAGGTAGCGCAGCACTTCGTATTCGCGATGCGACAGCAGCAGCAGCTTGTCGCTGTCCTGCACCAGCTGATCGCCCTCCGCCTGATGACTCAGGCGCAGCGGGAAAAAACCATAGCCGGACAGCACCGCGTCGACGGCATGGGCCAGATCATTGAGGTTGTTTTTTTTACTGATAAAGCCATTGGCACCGGCTTTTTTACTCTCATAAGCATAAAACTCTGCGTTTTTCCCGCTCATGACAATCACCGGGATTAACGATCCGGCGGTGCGAAGGTTCTTAACCGCTTCAATACCACCAATGCCGGGCAGATCAATATCAATAATTGCCGCATCGGCACTCTTCTCTTTGACCAGGCTAAATATATTGTCGCCGTCGCCAGCCTCTGCTGAAACACGATGTCCGGCATTTTCCAGCACCAGCCGTATCGCCACGCGCACAATAGGATGATCATCAACAATAACAAAGTTAGCCATACGCACTGCCTTTCTCTTAATTAATCTGAGCACGCTCGTTCAAAAGCACACTTATATAACGGCATCTTAATCAACTCAAGACCATTCTGTTTGCAGGTGTTTATTTTTAAATGTAGTCCATAACTTACAGCTGATTACTGACTGTCTTATTTACAATATTAAAATCTCGCCTGCGACTTTTCTGCTTAGCATAAAGATTATTCACTAAGGATAAACGGCGCGAGTTTATTAAACTTAAGTGCTGAAGATTAAAGGTTCGTAAGTTTTTAAAAAGTTAACATAGCATCTGAGGGCGAAAAAATTAGTTATTAAATAACAGTGGTTTGCCGTAACTCTTTGAATGGTTGATGTTATGGGTAAGTTATGAGATCTGCGCCAAGTGAATTATTTGATAAATAAATTGGTCGTTGTTGTTGTATTTAGGTGATAAACCAGACATGCAGTAATTCGGGTAAATGAATAAACGCTGAATTAACCATGCTGCATTGCGGGTTGCAATGGGAGATGTGGCGTTTATTCTCTGCGCACTCAGGTTGCGCGGAAGCATTGTTTTTGAGTTATTTAAATTTCAAGGTGAGCAAACCTGTAGTCCTCAGCCTACAGCGTAACCTGATGGTTTTTATTTGTCTGGCGATTAGTTTTGAGACAGGTCTTAAAGAGGTCAAGACCTGTCTCAACGTTAGAATTCAGCCCAATCCCGTAGCTTTAATTATTTTGCGGCATCAGGTGGTGGGGAAAATTCTTATCGCATCGCCGCCGTTTAAACCGTTAGGTCGTATCCGTCCGGGTTCGACATAATCAGAATCAGGAAAAAGCATGAACAAAAATTATCGTGTTATCTGGAATTATGCCCAGCAATGTTATGTCGTGGCCTCGGAACTGGCGCGCGGCAAAGTGAAGTCTTCCTGCTCTGGTGCAGCGACAAATAAATCATCACTGATTATTGGCGCGCTGGGCTCGGCGCTGCTGCTGGCCGGTTCACCGGCGGCGCTGGCCTCTTCTCATGGCGCAATGGTAAACGGCCCTGAGGATAAGCTGGAACTGAGCAACCAGACGCTGCAGGCGACCGGTAACGATCGTTATGGGCTGCTGGTGCAGAATGGCGGGCAGGCCAGCGCCACGGATGTCATCGTGCTCAATGATGGCAATAACGGCTACGGTGTATTCTCCACCCTTGCGTCTTCTGCGATTGAGATGACGCGCGGCAGCGTGCAAACCACGGGCGATGGCGGCTACGGCGTGGTCGCCAGCCTGACCGGCACATTAAAACTTGATGGCACCCGTGTAGAAACCAGCGGAAAAACCGCCTACGGCGCCTACGCTTCTTCGGCCGGTATCATTAACAGCCAGAACGCAGACTATATAACGCACGGCGACAGTGCCTATGGTGTTTATTCGCGCGCTGCGGGTTCGCTGATCGATATCACAGGCGGCAGCGTCACCACCAGTGGCACCAAGGCTTATGGTTTGGTGGCGGGTTCCGGCGGCAGCCTGACTGCGGATGGCGTAAATGTGGTCACCCATGGCGACCAGTCCTTTGGTGTTTTTGCTAACCTGGCCGGGACAGAAGTTACGCTGGCAGGCGGAGCAGTAACGACCAGCGGTACCAATGCCTACGGTCTGGCAGCGATTTCCGGTGGCAAACTCAACGCCAGCGGCGTGCAGGTTGCGACCGGCGGGCAGGATGCCCACGGTCTGTACGTCGGTGGCTCGGGGACGATGACCGCCTCAGATGCCCACGTCAGCACTTCTGGCCGGAATGCACACGGCGGCTACGCCAGCGGCGAGGGTTCTGTGCTCAACGTGGACAACAGTACATTTGTGGTTACTGGCACCGGTGCTAATGGCCTGCTTGCAGATCCAAAATCGACGCTGAATGCGTCGAACTCTGAAATAGAAGTTACCGGCAATGGTTCAGGCGTGGCCGCCAGTGGTTCCGGAACGGTGCTCAGTCTCTCTGACAGCCGAATCAACATCGGCCAGAATGGCGGATACGCTGCTTTAAGCAATTACAGTGCAACCACCAACCTGAAAAACGTTAATATTATCACTGATGCGGACAATGCAGCCCTGGCTCCAGGATATTCAGGCAATATCAATGCTGAGAATGTTTCCATACTGGCGCGCAGCGGCGGTTACGGCATTGAAGTTCAGGACGGAGGCACATTTAAGGGTAATAACGTTACCATTGAAAAAAGCGGCACAGATTCTCAAGGCTTTAACGCAGCCATCAACATGCTGAATTTATATTATCCGGATCCACGGAATACTCTTTCCCTGAGCGATTCCGATATTAATGTGTCCGGCGAAAACGCCACCGGTATTCTATCGCAGTATCAAACCACGCTGGCGGATATAAAACTGGCGAATACCGCCATCACCGCGACCGGCGGCACCGCCGTCAACGTGCTGACCGGCACCAGCATGCATATCGACGCCGATAATTCGCTGCTGAGCGGCAGCATGCTGCTGAAAACCGGCTATGACACAGCAGAAGGTTCAACCGCCGGCTCGGTGGTGCTGAACGGCAGCAACCACTCGCTGTTCGTCGGTGACGTGGACATCGACCGCAGCCAGACCGCCGACAGCCAGATCAACCTGAGCGGCAGCTCGGTGTGGACCGGTGCCTCCAGCGGCCTGAATACGCTGACGCTGAACGACAACAGCCAGTGGAATATCATGGACAACAGCAGCGTCGATGCGCTGACCGCGAACAACAGCGTGATCAACGTGGCGCACAACACCGCGAACTTCACGGTGCTGACTGTTAACGGCAACTACACGGCGGACAACGCCACGCTGGTGATGAATGCGGCGCTGGGCGGCGACACCTCGGCCACCGACCGGCTGCACGTGCTGGGTGACGTCAACGGCAACACCGACGTGGTGGTGAACAACGCCGGCGGCAGCGGCGCGCAGACCATTCAGGGCCTGCAACTGATTCAGGTGGACGGCGCGACCAACGGCGAATTCCGTCAGAAAGGGCGTATTGTCGCCGGTGCCTATGACTACAACCTGGTAAAAGGCGCGGATCAGCACGGCTGGTATCTGGTGAGCGACAAAAACGGCAGCGAGACCGATCCGGTTAATACCGATCCGGTGACCGCACCGGGCGAAGGCACCGGCGGTGACATCATCGCGCCGCCGGCGGAGCAGCACAATATGATCGTGCGCCCGGAAGCGGCGAGCTACAGCGCCAACATCGCGGCGGCCAACACGCTGTTCGCCACCAGCATGGACGACCGCCCGGGCGTCACGCAGTACACGGACGCGAACGGCCGGCAGCAGCACACCCGCCTGTGGCTGCGCAACAGCGGCGGTCACAACCATCAGAAAGACAGCAGCGGCCAGCTGAAAACCGACACCAGCCGCTACGCCATCCAGCTGGGCGGCGACGTGGCGACCGGCACGCTGCACGGCACGGACAGCCTGCGCCTCGGCGCGATGGCCGGCTACGGCAACGCGCAGAGCAAATCGCGCTCGGCGGTGAGCGGCTATCAGTCGCGCGGTCAGGTGCACGGCTACAACCTGGGTATTTACGGTACCTGGCAGCAGAACGCGGCGGCGCGCAGCGGCGCGTTTATCGACAGCACGCTGAGCTACAGCTGGTTCGACAACAGCATCAAGGGCGAGGACATCGGCGAGGAGTCCTACAAGTCGAAGGGCATCCTGGCGTCGCTCGCCGGCGGCTATAGCGCCGAAGTGGCGACGCTCTCCGAGTCGACCGGCTTCTGGCTGCGTCCGCAGGCGATGCTGAACTGGCAGGGCGTGAAGGGCGATGACCTGACGGAAGGCAACGGCACCCGCGTGCGCGGCACCGGCGAAAATAACCTGCAGAGCCACGTCGGCGTGCGCGCCTCACTGCGCTCTGCGCTGGACCAGGGGCGCAGCGTGGAGCCGTACGTCGAGGCCAGCTGGGTGCACAACACCCGCGCGCTGGGCACCTCAATGAACGGCGTTACCATCCATCAGGCCGGTACGCGCAACGCCGGTGAGCTGAAGCTGGGCGTCGACGCCACGCTGAACGCCAACGTCAACCTGTGGGGCGGCGTAGCGCAGCAGCTGAGCAGCCACAGCTACAGCGACACCAGCGCCATCGCCGGCGTGAAGGTCAGCTTCTGATGAACAACGGCTCCCGCCACGGGGGCCGTTTTTTTATGCCCGCCCGCGTTCTCCGCTTTTGTTTACTGCTCACCTGACGTGTTAACACAGCATTTATTGATCTGGAACATAGCGCGGCGACTTACTTTTTGTAGTCCTGTGACTACAGCCGTATTCCGGTGCTCTCATATTCACCCTTCCGCGATTTTGCGAATATTTTCCCATCAGCCGCTCTGGCAGAGATTAATTAAGGCCGGTCAGACAGCGCGTCACCGTAAATAGCGTGATGGCTGTGTATTCCGCGCCTGTCCGTTAATAACCGCTTATTCCGCTTATTGCCGGAAGGGATTGATTTAACCTGAATCAGGAAAAGAGTATGAACAAGAGCTATCGCGTTATCTGGAATTATGCCCTGCAATGTTATGTCGTCACCTCGGAACTGGCGCGCGGCAAAGTCAAATCATCCTGCTCCGGCAAAACGGCGAATAAATCAGCACTGATCGGCGGCGCGCTGGGCTCGGCGCTGCTGCTGGCCGGTTCACCGGCGGCGCTGGCGGCCAACGGTGCCACCATCAGCGATCCGGCGCAGCCGGTTGAACTGAATAATCAGACGCTGCAGGCGACCGGTGACAAAGCCTATGGACTGCTGGTGCAGAATGGCGGCAAGGCAAGCGCCACGGATGTGACGGTGCTGAATGCGGGCACCAGCGGCTACGGTGTGTTTTCCACCGCCGGCGCTGCCTCTGCGGAGATGACGCGCGGCAGCGTGACCACCACCGGCACCGGCGGCTACGGTGTGGTGGCCAGCCTGACCGGCGCGGTGAAGACCAACGGCACAAAGGTGGAAACCTCCGGGCAGGGTGCCCATGCCGCCTACGCCTCTTCGGCAGGTATCATCAACAGCACTGACACCGACTATGTCACTCACGGCGACGGCGCGTACGGTGCTTATTCCCGCGCAGCGGGTTCGCTGATCGATCTGACCGGCGGCAGCGTCACCACCAGCGGCAATAAAGCCTACGGCCTGGTGGCGGGTAACGGTAGCAAACTCAATGCCAGTGGTGTGGCTGTTATCACCCGTGGTGACGATTCATCGGGAGTTTTTAGTAATTTGGCCAGCACAGAGGTCACTCTGGAAGGCGGCAGCGTCACCACCAGCGGCATCAAAGCCTACGGCCTGGCTGCGGGTTCCGGTGGCAAACTTAACACCAGCGGCGTGCAGGTAACCACCAGCGGCGACCAGTCGAATGGCGTGACAGCTAACAATGCCGGTACGGAAGTTAATCTGGATAACAGCAAGGTTACAACCGCCGGAGCAAGTGCATTTGGTGTTTATGCCGGCGGCGCTTCAACCGTAAGCGTCAGTAACGTGCAGGTCAGCACCGCTGGCAAAAATGCTTACGGCGGCTATGCCAGCGGCGAAGGTTCAGTACTGAATGTGGATAACAGTACGTTTGCGGTCAGTGGCGCAGGTGCTAATGGTCTGACGGCGGATTCAAAATCGGCTCTTAATGCGTCAAATACTGCGATAAAAGTCACTGGTAACGGCATGGGCGTGCTGGCGTCAGGAACCGGAACGAAGTTGAATCTCTCCGACAGCCAGATAGAAACGGGACCTGACGCTTCAATCGCGGTCCATGCCAGATATAGCAGCACCGCGAATCTGAAAAATATCGACATCATTTCGGACGCAAAAAGCGCAGCTGCCCTGGCTTCAGCTTTCTCCGCGACAATGAATGCTGAAAATGTTTCCGTGCAGAAGCGCAGCGGCGGTTACGGTATTGAAGTGCAGGACGGTAGCACATTTAATGGAGATAAGATTACCATTGATAAAACGGGTTCTGATGCTGAAGGATTCAACGCAGCAATCAACTTAGTGAACTTACTTCATCCGGATCTGAGCAATAGCCTGTCCCTGACCAGTTCAGAGATTAATGTTTCCGGCGAAAACGCCACAGGTATTCAATCGCAGTATCAGACAACGCTGGCGGATATAAAACTGGCGAATACCGCCATCACCGCGACCGACGGCACCGCCGTCAACGTGCTGACCGGCACCAGCATGAACATTGACGCCGACAACTCGGTGCTGAGCGGCAGCACGCTGCTGAAAACCGGCTATAACACCGCACAAGGTTCAACCGCCGGCTCGGTGGTCCTGAACGGCAGCAACCACTCGCTGTTTGAAGGCAACGTAGACATTGACCGCAGCCAGACCACCGACAGCCAGATCAACCTGAGCGGCAGCTCGGCGTGGACCGGTGCGTCATCCGGCCTGCACACGCTGACGCTCAGCGACAACAGCCAGTGGAACATCACCGGCAACAGCAGCGTCGACGCGCTGAGCGCCAGCAACAGTACGCTGAACTTCACCCACGACGGCGCCGGCTTCAGCACCCTGACGGTCAACGGTAACTACAGCGGCGACAACAGCACGCTGGTGATGAACGCGGCGCTGGGCGACGACAGCTCGGCGACGGATAAACTTCACATCCTCGGCGACAGCAGCGGCAGCACCGACGTGGTGGTCAACAACGCCGGCGGCAGCGGCGCGCAGACTATCCAGGGCCTGAACATCATTCAGGTGGACGGCGCTAACAACGGCGAGTTCCGTCAGAAAGGGCGTATTGTCGCCGGTGCCTATGACTACAACCTGGTGAAGGGCGCGGATCAGCACGGCTGGTATCTGGTGAGCGATAAAAACGGCAGCGAGCCCGATCCGGTGGTGACGCCGGGCGAAGGCGAGGGCGGCCAGATCGTCGAGCCGCCGGTAAATCAGCACAACATGATCGTGCGTCCGGAAGCGGCGAGCTACAGCGCCAACCTGGCGGCGGCCAACACGCTGTTTACCACCGGCATGGACGACCGTCCGGCGGAAACCTTCTTCACCGACGCGAACGGCCAGCAGCAGAGCACGCGCCTGTGGCTGCACAACAGCGCCGGCCACAGCCGGGTAAAAGACAGCAGCGGCCAGCTGAAGTCCGACACCAACCGCTACGCCATCCAGCTGGGCGGCGACGTGGCGAGCGGCACGCTGACCGGCAGCGACAGCCTGCGCCTCGGCGCGATGGCCGGCTACGGCAACGCGCAGAGCAAGTCGCGCTCGGCGGTGAGCGGCTACCAGTCACGTGGTCAGGTGAACGGCTACAGCCTGGGCGTGTACGGTAGCTGGCAGCAGAATGCGGCAGAGCAGAGCGGCGCGTTCGTCGACAGCTCGCTGAGCTACGGCTGGTTTAACAACAGCGTGAAGGGCGACGACATCGGCCAGCAGTCGTACAAATCCAAAGGCATCAGCGCGTCGCTGGCCGGCGGCTACCGCGCACAGGTGGCAACGCTGAGCGACAGCACCAGCCTGTGGCTGCGTCCGCAGGCGCAGCTGAACTGGCAGGGCGTGAAGGCGGACGACGTGAAAGAGCAGAACGGCAGCCGCGTGCAGGCCACCGGCCAGGACAACCTGCAGAGCCGCCTCGGCGTGCGCGCCTCGCTGCGCACGCTGCTGGACCCGCAGTCGCAGAGCGCCATCGAGCCGTACGCCGAGGCCAACTGGCTGCACAACAGCAAGGCGTTCGGCACCGCGCTGAACGGCGTCAACATTCAGCAAGCGGGCACGCGTAACGCCGCCGAGGTGAAGCTGGGCGTGGACGCGCGGCTGAACGCGAACGTCAATCTGTGGGGCGGCGTGGCGCAGCAGCTGGGCAACCACAGCTACAGCGACACCAGCGCGGTGGCGGGCGTGAAAGTCAGCTTCTGATAAGTGACATATAATTAAACCGGTGGGGCGTGTCGCCTCACCGGTTTTTTGTATCTGCAATGCGGAGGTCAGGTGTCATCATCCGTACAACCCGAGTCCGGCCAGCCTATCATTCTTTATGATGGACAATGCAAGCTGTGCAATGCCTGGGTAATTTTTCTGCTGCGCCACCGTCTGCCGCGCGATTATCACTTTGCGGCGATCCAGAGCGAGCGCGGCAAACAGCTGCTGCAGCGCGCCGGATTACCGCACGATAACATCCGCACTATCGTGTTACTGCGCGATGGGCAGCACTGGCTGCGCGCGCAGGCCATCTGTCGCATTATGTACTCGCTGCCCTGGCCGTGGCGCGCCTGTGGCGTTCTGCGTTATCTGCCGGACGGGCTCACTAACCTGATCTACAACCTGATTGCCCGCAATCGCTATCGCCTGTTTGGCCGTTATGACCAGGTACACGCGATTGAAGCAGATTATCCCGGACGATTTCTGACCGACTAAAGACTGACGCGCCGGCCCTGCGCATCAATCACCACCTCACCATCCTCTTTAGTAAACGGACCGCGCTGCGCATCGGGCAGGATATCCAGCACCTGCTCAGAAGGACGGCACAGACGCGTTCCCAGTGGCGTCACCACAATCGGGCGGTTGATGAGAATCGGCTGCGCCAGCATGGCATCCAGCAGTTGCTCATCGCTCAGCGTTTCACGTACGGGCCCCAGCGCCTGCCAGGCGTCGGTGTTTTGACGCACCAGCGCGCGCAGACCAATCCCCATGGCGTCGATCAATTGCTGCAGCGTTTCACGCGTGGGTGGCGTAACCAGATAAAGCACAATGGTGGGCTCGACGCCGCTGTTGCGAATCAGTGCCAGCGTATTGCGCGAGGTGCCGCAGTCCGGGTTGTGATAGATCGTAATGTTAGTCATTGTCAGTCTCTTAACGGTCAGAGGGAAAGGCGCAGCGCCAGAGCTGCCAGCGTCACGGCCAGCACCGGTAACGTCAGGGTGATGCCGACGCGAAAATAGTAGCCCCAGCTGATGCGAATCTCTTTTTGCGCCAGCACGTGCAGCCATAGCAGCGTTGCCAGACTGCCAATCGGCGTGATTTTCGGACCCAGATCGCAGCCGATAATGTTGGCGTAAATCATCGCCTCGCGCACTACGCCCTGCGCCGTGCTGGCATCAATCGCCAGGGCGCCCACCAGCACCGTCGGCATATTATTCATGATGGAGGAGAGCAGGGCGCTGAAGAAGCCGGTGGCAAACGTTGCGCCCCACAGGCCAGTGGAAGAAAAATCGTTGAGCAAGCCGGTGAGCCAGACGGTCAGCCCGGCGTTGCGCAAACCATACACCACCAGGTACATGCCGAGCGAAAACACCACAATCTGCCACGGAGCGCTGCGCAGCACTTTACGCGTATCAATCACCTGACCCCTCCGCGCCACCAGCCACAGCATCAGTGCGCCTGCGGCGGCCACGGCACTCACCGGTACGCCCAGCGGCTCAAGGGCAAAAAAGCCAGCCAGCAATAAGAGCAGCACCAGCCACCCCGCGCGGAAAGTAGCTCGATCCCGAATTGCCGCCGCAGGCGACGTCAGCCGGGCGCGATCGTAGCTGAGCGGTAGCTCTTTGCGGAAAAACAGGTGCAGCATCAGCAATGTCGCCAGCACCGCCGCCAGCGTGACCGGCACCATCACAGCGGCGTAATCGCCAAAGCCGATCCGGAAATAGTCGGCCGAGACGATGTTAACCAGATTGGACACCACCAGCGGCAGGCTGGCGGTATCGGCGATGAACCCGGCCGCCATGACAAACGCCAGCGTGGCCCCCCGGCTGAAACCCAGCGCCAGCAGCATCGCGATCACGATAGGCGTCAGAATCAGCGCGGCTCCGTCATTGGCAAACAGCGCGGCGACTGCGGCGCCCAGCAGGATAATAAAGGAGAACAATTTTTTACCGCTGCCACCGCCCCAGCGCGCCACGTGCAGTGCCGCCCAGGCAAAAAAGCCGGCCTCATCAAGCAGCAGGCTGATGATGATCACCGCGATAAAGGTGGCGGTGGCGTTCCAGACAATCTGCCACACCGCCGGGATATCGCCGGGATGCACCACGCCCGTCAGTAGCGCCAGAAGCGCGCCGGCGCTGGCACTCCAGCCAATGCCCAGCCCGCGCGGTTGCCAGATCACCAGCAGTAAAGTAATGGCGAAAATAGTCCCTGCCAGTAACATGTTTCCTCCGGAAAGTCAGGTTGTGTTCGTTTCATATATGGTAAATCGAATATGTATGGGTAAAATTTTTTACAGACACACCGCCCGGCCATCGGTGGTCAGCTGGTCACGCTGCACCGGCAGCAGCAGGGCATGGATCGCATCGCGCTGGCATTGCCATGCCTGTTCGATCACCGTCGCTGCCCACACCGGCATATGTGGCGAAAGGCGATAGTGGATCCACTTGCCGTCACGACGATCGCTCAGCAAACCGCTGTTGCGTAGCAGCGCCAGATGACGGGAAATCTTCGGCTGCGGCAGTTGCAGAATGGCAGACAGCTCGCACACGCACAGCTCCTGACGTTCTTTCAGCAGCAGCACCAGCGTCAGACGCGTCTCATCGGAAAGGTTTTTAAACAGCTGCAGTGGCGTTAGCGGCGACATAATCCCTCCTGAATGGAAAGCAAACAGTGTGGTGCGGCGACGTGATGAAGTCAACTACATATGCGAAAAAAGAGATGTGTTTATCCTGTGATGCGCCAGGCTCACCGTGAGCGGCTTGAAGCTGGTCACAAATCTGTATTGTGGTGCCCGCGGGCCTGAGCGGAGTAAAAACGGGGCTGGCTTTGTTAACTCATTGTTAATATTGAGGGTGGCCCGTTGCCGGCAGCGATTAATGCGCCGCACGCATCACGCCATGCGTTTATTGCGCTTATTAACCTTAACGTTCTGATCCAGTCTTCCGAAGCAGGCGCGATTGATAACAGCGCCAAGGACAAACTGGAGATACTTATGCATTCCTCTGCCTTACCGATGACCACCCGAGCCCGGGTTGGCGCTATTTTCCGCGTCACCTCCGGCAACTTCCTCGAACAGTTTGATTTCTTTCTGTTCGGTTTCTATGCCACCTATATCGCGCACACCTTTTTCCCCGCCAGCAGCGAATTCGCGTCGCTGATGATGACCTTTGCGGTGTTCGGTGCCGGCTTCCTGATGCGGCCGATTGGTGCGATTGTGCTGGGCGCTTATATCGATAAGGTTGGCCGGCGCAAAGGGCTGATCGTCACGCTGTCGATCATGGCGGCGGGCACCTTCCTGATTGTGCTGATTCCGTCGTACCAGTCGATTGGCCTGTGGGCGCCGCTGCTGGTGCTGATTGGTCGTCTGCTGCAGGGCTTCTCGGCCGGGGCAGAATTGGGTGGCGTGTCGGTTTATCTGGCAGAGATTGCCACGCCGGGGCGCAAGGGTTTCTACACCAGCTGGCAATCCGGCAGTCAGCAGGTTGCCATCATGGTCGCGGCCGCGATGGGCTTCGCGCTCAATGCCGCGCTGGAGCAGAGCGCCATCAGCGCCTGGGGCTGGCGTATTCCGTTCCTGTTTGGCTGCCTGATCGTGCCGTTTATCTTTATTCTGCGTCGCCGTCTGGAGGAGACGCAGGAGTTCAGCGCGCGCCGTCATCATCTGGATATGCGTCAGGTATTTAGCACGCTGTTGCAGAACTGGCCGGTGGTGATTGCCGGGATGCTGATGGTGGCGATGACCACCACCGCGTTCTACCTCATTACCGTCTATGCGCCCACCTTCGGCAAAAAAGTGCTGATGCTGAGCGCCTCGGACAGCCTGCTGGTGACGCTGCTGGTGGCGATCTCCAACTTCATCTGGCTGCCAATTGGCGGTGCGCTGTCGGACCGCTTTGGGCGTAAACCGGTGTTGCTGGCGATGACGCTGCTGGCGCTGGCGACCGCCTATCCGGCACTGACGCTGCTGGCGCAGACGCCGACCTTCAGCATGATGCTGAGCGTGCTGCTGTGGCTGTCGTTTATTTACGGCCTGTATAACGGTGCAATGATCCCGGCGCTGACCGAAGTGATGCCGGCAGAAGTGCGCGTCGCCGGTTTCTCGCTGGCCTACAGCCTGGCCACCGCGCTGTTTGGCGGCTTCACGCCGGTGGTGTCTACCGCGCTGATCGAATACACCGGCGATAAGGCGTCACCGGGCTACTGGATGAGCTTTGCGGCGATTTGCGCGCTGCTGGCGACGCTGTACCTGTATCGCCGCCGCGCGCTGACGTTGCAAACCGCGCGTTAAGCGTGCTGAGACTGTTCGATAATCAGCTTTTCCAGCTCCGCAGCGACGTAAGATTGCATACGTCCGCTGCGGCGAATTAATCCCACCGAACGGGTGACCTGCGGATCGGTCAGCGCCAGCTGGCGCAGCAGCGGATGCCCGTTCGCTGGCATCGACATCGCGGGCACGGCAGCAATGCCGATGCCCGCTTCTACCATCCCCAGCAGCGTCGTGACATGGCGCGTTTCGCAGATACTTTGCCGGGCGGGCGTGAGATGCGCCAGCGCACTGTCCAGCAGATTGCGGTTGCCGGACACCTTATCCAGCGCCACATAATCCTGCGCAAAATACTCCTGCCAGCTGAGCTGCTGGCGCGTCGCCAGCGGATGATCGTGGCGACAGGCGGCGACGTAAACATCTTCCACCAGCGGTGTGAAGGTCAGCTCCGGCGGTAGATTACGCGCAAAACAGATACCGAAATCGGCCTGTCCGCTGCTCACCGCATCCATCACGTTGCCGACGCTGCTATCAATCAGCTTGATGCGCACGCGCGGGTAACGCGCCTGAAAGCGGCGGATCACCTCCGGCATAAAATAGTAAGCGCCCGAGGGCACGGTAGCGACGGTGATCAGGCCGGTGCGATCCTGGCTGGCGCGCTCGACGTCGGCCAGCATCGATTCGACATTATCCAGCAACTGCTCCGAGCGCTGAGCAAAGTTCTGGCCATACAGCGTCAGCGTGACGCGCCGCGTGGTGCGGTCAAACAGCCGGGTGCCGAGCGCCGCTTCCAGCTTCTCAATTCTGCGGCTGAGCGCTGACTGCGACAGGCAGATTGACTCCGCCGCCAGACGAAAGTTGCCGTACTCCACCAGCGCGCGGAAGGCGTAGAGATCGTTGAGGTCAAAATTGACGGGCATAACCGCGACTATCCTGCGTAATAACGCCAGCACACTGCGCCGCTGACGTTAAAAAGTTGTTATAGCCGACGAGTGTAACAGGCTGCTGCGCGTTTCCGGCGGCGCAGAGGGAAAAAATCCGTTTTTAGCGCATCAGCGGCACTTAGCGCATCCAGTCAGCGATGAGCTGCCCGTAAATCTGCTCTGCCTCGCTCAGACGGCTCACCAGACAGTATTCATCGGTCTGGTGCGCCTGCGTCGGCTCGCCGGGACCGAGAATAATGCAGGGCGGATCGCCGAGCGCCGGCAGCAGCAGCGAGGCATCGGTAAAATAGGGCACGATGCGCGCTTCCGCAGGTTGCTGCGTCACGGCTTCGCAGACACGGTACACCGACTGAATCCACTGGTGCCGCTCCGGGCTCAGCACCGCCGGCAGATCGACCAGCGTGCTGATGTGCACGCTGTCACCGAGAAAGGTCGCCAGCTGCTGACGAATCACCGCGTGTTGCAGATTGGGCGCGCTGCGAATATCCACATCAAACGCGGCACGGTCCGGCACCGAGTTAATGTTGAGGCCGCCCTCAATGCGACCGACATTCAGCGTCGGCTGTTTCATCAGCGGATGCGGCGCGCCCGGTGAAAAGTGACGAATTTTACCCAGCGCATCAGCCGCCAGGTAGATGGCGTTGATACCCAGCTCCGGCATGGCTCCGTGCGCCGTTTTGCCACGCGTTTCGCAGCGCAGCCACAGCGCGCCTTTGTGGCCGATCACCGGCTGGTTGGCGGTCGGCTCGCCCACGATCAGCGCGCCGACTTCAGGCAACTGCCCGGCCGCGATCAGCGCCTGCGCACCGTGGCAGCCGGTCTCTTCACCGCCGGTCAGCAGCAGTACCACGCCGCGCCCGGCGGCAATCGCCGCTTTGTGCTGCACGCAGGCCAGCACAAACGCCGCTACCGCCGCTTTCATATCGCTGGCGCCGCGCCCGTACAGCCGGTCGCCATCAATGTCGTGACCAAACGGATCAAACTGCCAAGGCTGATTACCCAGCGGCACGGTGTCCAGATGGCCGGTAAAGGCCAGCGGTTTGCCCGGCATCTGGCCCGGCAGGCGGGCGATCAGGTTGGCGCGCTGCTCGCCAAACGCCGTCAGTTCGACCACGAAGCCCTGCTCCTGTAGCCACGCGGCGAGGAATTGCACACAGGCCAGCTCATTGCCCGGTGGATTGATGGTGTCAAAGCTCAGCAGCTGCTGTGCCAGAGGCAGTGATCGCGCTGGCATCAGTCACGCTCCGTCAGCCAGTCGAGACAGTTAATCCACAGCTGGCGATAGCCCGGCCAGCGGCTGAACTCTTCCGGCAGCCAGTGGGCTGACATGTCACTGGTCCACACCAGCGAGCGGCCTTGCTGATATTCGCGCACCGCCAGCAGCGGATGGCCGGTGCCCGCCACGGTGGCCAGCAGCGTGCCTTCCGGCTGCATCTCTACTTCGTTGTAACCGAGCAGCCACGGCCAGTCGCCGGGAAGATCGGCAACTACTTTGTGTGACGTTGTCACCTCAGCGTAACTGCCTTCCGGCGTTTCGATGCGGTCATCCCAGGCCAGACAGCGCACCGGCAGCACTTTCTCCACCAGTGTATTGCGATAGCGTGCGCCACCGTTAATCCCCTGAAAACTGTAATAGCCGCCCACCATCATCAATGCGCCACCCGCGGCAACATAGTCGTGTATCAGCGCCAGGCGATTGGGCGTGCGCCGGCTTTTCAGCCAGGTGTCCGGATGCAGCAGCAGGGTATTGGCACCGATATCGGACAGAATAATCACGTCCCAGCGCTGCAAATCCTCCAGCGTCTGCGGAAAATCAGTGGCGGCGGCGTGAGCCGGCATATGCGTGACGGCATAGGTGCTATCCTGCAGCGCAGCGAGAAAATCCGCCGCACCGCTGTGCCAGGTGGCGGTAGCAAACTGATCAAAGCCTTTTACGTGCGTTGCGGTACTGGTCCAGGATTCACCGACCAGCAAGACGTTCTTTTGCATGCCAACTTCTCCGTTTATCCGCCAAACACCCGTTGCGGATTAGTGATCATCAGGGTTTCGAGTTGTTCGCCGCTGACGCCATGACGTTTCAGGCGCGGCACAAAATGTTTGAGGATGTAGCCATAGCCGTGACCGCCGTAACGCGTCAGCATGGTTTTCAGGAATACGTCCTGGGACAGCAAAATCTGCGGCAGATAACCGTCGTCGATCAGTGCGCAAATGGCGCGCGCGTTCTCCTCATCGGACGGTGACTGCGCCGATTCGTCGGCGTAGTAGTAGCTCATGCCGATCATGTCGTATTCGAGGAACACGCCGCGATCTGCCAGCTCGCGCTGGTAGGTTTTGTCGGCAAAGCTGGGGTTCATGTGACATAGCACGGTGTGGCGCAGATCGGCACCTTCCTGCGCCAGAATATCCAGCACCTTATGGCCGAGCCGCTCCCAGCCCGGCAGATGCACCTGAATCGGTACGCCGGTGGCCGCGCTGGCGCGCCCGGCGGCACGCAGCGATTTTTCTTCATCGGGCGTGAAGCGGCTGGATATGCCGATTTCACCGATCAGCCCGGCCAGCACCTCCGGCTTCTCCGGCAGTCCGCCGAGGTCGAAAATCAGCTTGTCGGTCAGCTGTTCCACGCTGATGGTTTTTACCCACTCGGGATGCGACGGCTCCAGATACAGACCGGTGCCCATCACAATATTCAGGCCGGTGAGACGGGCAATGCGCTGCAGCGCTTTACCATCGCGGCCGATGCCGATATTGGTCGGATCGATCACCGTTTCGCCGCCCAGCGCGCGGTATTTCATTAGCTCGTCAATTGCGGTGTCGACGTCAAACAGCTGGCAGTTGTCGCGACTCATCAGCGGGTTGAGCGACAGCTCGCCGAGGTTCTCGATGCGCACCGGCATTTCAGCAATGTGGCGGTCGCTACAGCAGCAGGGCGGCACCCATTTACCGGAGGCATCCAGTAAAATGTGCTCGTGCATCAGCGTGACGCCCATCTCCGCCACCGGCAGCGGACCGAGCACCGTCATCACCTGACCGCTGCTGACGCCGAGCGGCAACGGATCCGCATGGCGAAAAATTGATCCTTTCATGGGCTATCCTTTGGCGGGCGCGCGGCTCGGGTTGAGAATGCGGGTGTTGAGCCAGATGGCGAGCAGAATGATGGTGCCAGTGGCGATCTGGGTATAAAACGGTGAGATATGCGATAAAATCAGGCCGTTCTGGATAATGGCAATCGACAGCGCGCCGAGCAGCGTACCGATCACGGTTCCAAAGCCGCCAAACAGGCTGGTACTGCCCAGCACCACCGCCGCAATCACCTGCAGTTCAAAACCTTCGCCCTGGTTAGAGGAGCCGCTGCCGAGGCGCGCGGTGATGATCATGCCAGCCAGCGCCGCCGCCATGCCGCTGAGAATGTACACTTTCATGGTCACCGCTTTGGTATTGATACCGCTGCGCCGTGCGCCTTCCGCGTTGGCACCGATGGCGGTGACGTAGCGGCCAAAGCGCAGGTGATTAAGCACAATGTGACCGGCCAGCAGCACCACGATGCCGATCAGCGCCGGCATGGGAATCCCCAGCACCCAGGCGCGACCCATAAAGGTGAACAGGCTGTCAGCCGGCACCGGGATCGAATAGCCCTGCGTCACCAGCAGCGCAATGCCGCGCACCACCGCCAGCGTGGCCAGCGTGACGATAAATGCCGGTATCCCTTCCCAGGCGATAAAGAAGCCGTTGATGGCGCCCACCAGCGCACCGAGCAGCAGCCCGCCAATCAGCACCACCGGCCACGGCAAGCCCCAGTTATTGAGCGCAATGGCCGACAGCGCACCCACCAGCGCCAGCGTCGAGCCGACCGACAAATCGATGCCGCCGGTAGTAATCACCAGCGTCATCGCGGTGGCGACGATCAGCAGCGGCGCACTTTGCCGGATGATATTCAGCCAGTTGGTACTGGTAAGAAAGTTGCTGGTGATCAGCGAAAACACCACGCAGCAAAAGACAAAAAATAGCGCGATGCTCACCACACCCGAATGGTTATGCAACAAGCGGCGCGGCAGAGAGTGCTGGATCATGCGTGAACTGCCTAAATTCATGATGCTCATCCTGTTACCTCAGTGTGCTGCCGCGGACTGCGCGGTAAATTTCTCACCCACGATCAGGTTGACGATATCGCTCAGGCTGGTGTCCGCCACGCGGCGATCGGCCACGTTAGTGCCCTCGTACATCACCATGATGCGATCGCACACCAGGAACAGATCCTGCAGCCGATGGGTGATGAGGATCACGCTGACGCCGCGCGCCGACACGCGGCGAATCAGCTCCAGCACCGCCTCAACTTCCGCCACCGCCAGCGCGGCAGTGGGTTCATCCATAATCAGCACTTTGGGATCGAACGCGGCGGCACGGGCGATAGCAATGGCCTGACGCTGCCCGCCGGAGAGGTTACGCACCAGCAGACGGGTATCAGGAATTGAGATGCCCAGACCTTTCAGCATCTCACGCGCCTGCGCATGCATTGTGGCCTGATCGAGAAACGGCACGCCGAGGATGCGTCTGGTCGGTTCGCGTCCCATGAACAGGTTACCGGCCACGTCAACCGTATCGCACAGCGACAGATCCTGATACACCATTTCGATATGGCAACGGCGCGAATCCGCCGGATTGCTGAAGTGCTGCTGTTCGCCATCAATGCGGATCGCGCCGCTGGTGGGGATCACCGCGCCGGACAGCACTTTGGTCAGCGTCGATTTGCCGGCACCGTTATCGCCCACCAGACCGAGCACTTCACCGGGGGCCAGCTGCAGATTGACGCCGCGCAGAGAACGAATTGAGCCGTAGGTTTTGGTGATGTTAATCATCTCCACCCGGGCCGGAAGAGCTTGTAATTGCTGCATTGGATCACTCCCATCAACGCCTGTGGGAAATGTTTAGCCGGTCGCTAAAAAGAGGCTATCTGACACGATTTACAATCTAGTAAACCGGTTTACCTGTCAGATAAACCCTTAATTCACAGCAACAGGGTAAACGCTACAATGATATTTACTCGCCAGGTATGACATTGCAGCATCCATGCCAGCCTGAATAACAGGCACTGCACTCGCGGCTAACTTGTTGTAATACATCGTATGTTATGTAATCAGCAAGTAAACCGGTTTACTCACTATACCGCTAACGGGAAAAATCGCTCACTTTTTGCGCCATAATTGTGCAGTTTTGCCTCATTTTGGGACATCGCTAACAAATCCCACCGAATCGCGACCAATCCATTCCACCGGTAAACGTGTCTCCATCGGGATGCTGCTGTCGTTGTTGAGCAGGCGCAGCATAATGCTTACCGCCGTGTGGCCCAGCTGGCGCGCTGGCTGGCGGATGGTAGAGATACGCGGCTGCGTCAGATCGCTGTAGTTGGCGTCATCGAAGCCGACCAGCGAAAGCGCCGCCGGTGCCTGCAGGCCAATGGCGCGCAAACCGTCGAGCAGTCCCAGCACCAGATAGTCACTGGCGGCGAACACGGCGGTAGGGCGCGGCGTGCAGCGGAACAGGTGCTGCAACGCCTGCTGACCAAATTCGCGTTCGTAGTTGCCATACATCACCCATTGCGGCGGTACGGTTAAACCGGCCTGCTGCATCGCGGTGCAAAAGCCAAGATAGCGTTCGCGCACGCTCATCAGCTGCTCCGGGCCGCCGATAAACGCAATCTGCGTGTGCCCGGCGGCGATCAGCTGCTCGGTTGCCATGCGGCCACCCTGCACGTTATCTGCAAAGACCTTCGGCACGTTACTGCCGGGAATGTCTTCATCCAGCAGTACCACATGGCGCTGGCGCTGGATCTCGTCGCGCAGCAGGCCGTTGTCCGGCCGGTTGGTGGTGAACAGCAGGCCATCTACCTGGCGCGTATCCAGCCAGCGGATAAACTGCGCCTCTTTGTCCGGGTTGTTGCGCGTGATGCACAGCACCAGACTGTAACCGTGTGCCGACGCCGCTTCTTCGGCGGCATCCGCCAGTTCGGCAAAAAACGGGTTAGTGATATCCGGCAGCACCAGGCCCAGAGTTTCGCTGCCGCCTTTGCTTAAACGCCGCGCAAGAGAATTACCGCGATAGTCCAGCGTGCGGATCGCGCTTTCAATGCGGTCAACGGTGTCCTGCGGCAGCACAATACTGTGATTCAGATAGCGTGACACCGTGGCTTTTGACAGGCCAGCCAGCTTTGCCACGTCAGATAACAACACGCGTTTTGTACTCATCCATTTCGCCATGTTTGCCGGGGTGGCTTATCTGTAACACAGTTAAGCGCGACTAATACAGCGCTTTCCCGATTGCGTTGCTGGAGAAATAAACACTTGACAAAAAAATTCGTCGGGCGAATTGTATAAAGCGTTTACCGCAGTACCGGGATTAACTTCCCAACCCGACATTGTTTTTTTTCACCCCGCACTCCCAGTGGATGGGATGCCGAAAAAGACAACGCCGGCGGCATCAAAACACGGCATTATCGCCGTGCTCAGAATCATTGAACTGATATTTACCTGCCAAAAAAAACGCTCAGCGGTACGTCGCTGAGAAGCGCTGGTTATTATTATTCCCGACGAGGAACTCAATGATGTCATCTTTCAGCGGAAAACTGCGTTCACTGTTCATCGCGAGTGGTTTACTCGCCGCAGGTTCATTATGCGTTCAGGCTCACGCCGCACCCACTTATGCGTTAGTCCAGATTAATCAGCAGGCGCTGTTTTTTAACCTGATGAATCAGGGCGCGCAGGAAGCGGCCAAAGCCAGCGGTAAACAGCTGGTAATTTATAACGCCAACGATAATCCCGTGGCGCAAAACGATGCGATTGAAAACTATATTCAGCAGGGAGTGAAAGGCATTCTGGTGGATGCAATCGATGTCAACGGTATTATGCCAGCGATAAAAGAAGCCGCAGCGGCGAATATTCCGGTGATTGCGATTGATGCCGTATTGCCTGCCGGTCCGCAGGCAGCGCAGGTGGGCGTAGATAACCTCGAAGGTGGAAAAATCCTCGGTAAATACTTTGTCGATTATGTTGCGAAAGAGATGGGCGGCAAAGCGCGACTGGGAATTGTCGGCGCGCTCAATTCGGCCATCCAGAACCAGCGTCAGAAAGGTTTTGAAGAGACGATTAAAAGTAACAGCCAGATAACGGTCGCTGATGTGGTCGATGGCCAGAATATTCAGGACAACGCCATGACCGCTGCCGAAAACCTGATTACCGGCAACCCGGATCTCACCGCGATCTATGCCACCGGCGAGCCGGCGCTGCTGGGTGCCATTGCCGCAGTAGAAAACCAGGGGCGGCAGAAGGACATCAAGGTATTCGGCTGGGATCTGACGGAAAAAGCCATCAGCGGCATTGACGGTGGCTACGTTACCGCCGTGCTGCAGCAGGATCCGAAGAAAATGGGTGAAGAAGCGCTGAAAGCGCTGAATAGCCTGACGGCCGGTAAAACCGTGAGCAAAACCATTCTGGTTCCGGCCACGGTGGTGACCAAAGCCAACGTCGACAGCTACCGTTCGCTGTTTAAGTAACCGCCAGGCGCAGACGCGAACGTCTGCGCCCGGGCTTAGCGCTGCGCCAGAATACGCTGTAATTCATCAGCATCGGGAAACGCGTTCAGCGTGCCGGTGCGACTGACGGTGATCGCCGCCGCCGCGCTGGCATGTTGCAGCGCCAGCAGATCGGGCGCGACGCCGCGCAGCAGGGCAGACGCCAGCAGCACGGCGAGGAAGGTGTCACCGGCGCCGGTGGTATCGACGGTCGCGACGTTAATCGCCGGGCAGTACACGCGCTGATTGCCGCGCATCAGCAGCGCACCGGCAGCACCCTGGGTAATCACCAGTGTGTTAACGCCGGCGGGTTGCAGCAGATCGGCTTCCGGTTGATTGACCACCGCGATGTCAATCAGCGGCCAGAGATCGGCGAAGTCCGGATTGACCGGTGAAGGATTAAATACCGTGGTTAAGCCGTGCGCTTTTGCCCAGCTAAATAACCGGCGGGTTTTATCCGCAGAAAAATTGCCCTGCTGCAGCAGAATATCGCCGGCAGCGGCATCGGCTAAGTAAGCCAGGATAATATCCGCTGCCAGCGCATCGGCCGCGGCGGTGGTAGTAATAATGGCATTATCGCCATCGCTGCTATTAAAAATAATTGAGGTGTCACTGTGAGCAGACAAAAACTGAGGCGGCAGTAAGGTTAATTTCTCGTGCCGGATGCGTTCGCGGATCCACTGGCCGTTAATATCATCGCCGGTGGCGCTAATTAAGCGCGTATCGATGCCGCAACGCGAAAGTATGATTGCCTGATTGGCGCCTTTGCCACCGATATCCTGCGCAATTTTTTTGCCATGAATTGAGGCGCCTTTTTCAGGGAGTTGATCGATGGACCAGGTTTCATCCACCACAATATTGCCTGCAACATAGACACGCATAGTTTTCTCGTTAATAAGGTGAAAGAGATGGCTTCTATATCAGCAGAAAAAAGTAACGCGATACAAGATATTTTTTCACGCAGTAAAGCGGTGATTGGGGTTATTCACTGCGATGCTTTTCCCGGCTCGCCGAAATATCACGGAAAACCGGTGAGTGAAATTATCGATTGTGCCCTGCGTGATGCGGATAATTATCTGGCTGGCGGCGTGCACGGTTTAATTGTTGAGAATCATGGCGATATTCCCTTTGCCAAGCCCGACGATATTGGTCCGGAAACGGCGGCATTTATGGCGGTGATCACCGATAAAATTCGCGAGCGTTTTGCTGCACCGCTGGGAATTAACGTGCTGGCCAATGCGGCAATCCCGGCAATTGCCACGGCATTAGCCGGCGGAGCGGATTTTGTGCGTGTTAACCAGTGGGCCAATGCCTATATCGCCAATGAAGGTTTTATCGAAGGGGCAGCCGCTAAAGCGCTGCGCTATCGCAATCAGCTGCGGGCCGATCACATCCGCGTATTTGCCGATAGCCATGTTAAACACGGCAGCCACGCGATTGTCGCCGACCGCTCGATTCAGGAGCTGACGCGTGACGTCGACTTCTTCGAAGCCGATGCGGTGATCGCCACCGGCCAGCGCACCGGCGACAGCGCCACGCTGAGTGAAATCGACGAAATCCGCGCCGCAACTGCCTTGCCGCTGCTGGTGGGCTCAGGCGTGACGCCGGACAACGTCTGCCAGATCCTTGGCCGCACGCAGGGGGTGATTGTCGCCAGCACGCTGAAAGTCGATGGCGTGTGGTGGAACCCGGTGGAACTGGCGCGCGTGAAGCACTTCATGGCGGTGGCGCAGGCTGCGCTGGAGGAGGCGTGATGGAAAGCTTCAGCGATCGGCTGCTGACGCAGCATCAGGCGCTGTGGCAGGCGATGCAGCAGCACCGCTTTGTCGTCGACATTGAGCACGATCGGCTGCCGGCCAGCGTGTTTAATCGTTATCTGGTGTTTGAGGGTAACTTCGTCGCCACCGCCATCGCTATTTTTGCGCTGGCGGTGAGCAAGGCGCCCGGCATTCGTCAGCAGCGCTGGCTGATTGGCGTGCTCAATGCGCTGGTGGATACGCAAATCGCCTGGTTTGAGGCGGTGCTGGCGCGCCGCGGCATTCAGCCAGCGGATTATCCGGACGATCCGCCCGGTGTCAGCGCATTCCGTGATGGCATGCTGAAAGTCGCGCAGCAGGGCAGCTATGCGGAAATCATCACCCTGATGTTCGGTGCCGAGTGGATGTATTACCACTGGTGCCTGCGCGTCAGCGCGCAATCGCAGCAGGACGCTGACGTGCGCCGCTGGGTAGAGATGCATGCCGAAGACGAGTTCCATCAGCAGGCGCAGTGGCTGAAAACCGAGCTGGACCAGTGCGCACTGACGCTTAACACGGCGCAACAGGCGCAGCTATCGCAGCTTTACGCCCGCGTGCTGCAGTGGGAGATCGATTTCCACAGCGCGGCTTACCCGGAGAGCGCCCATGACTAGCTGTTTCATCGAAGCGCGCAACATCGGCAAACGCTTCGGCGCGTTAACGGCGCTTAGCCAGGTCAATCTGTCGATCCATCGCGGTGAAGTGCTGGCGCTGCTGGGTGACAACGGCGCGGGCAAATCGACCTTTACTAAAGTGTTATCCGGCGCGTACAGCGCCAGCGACGGCGAGCTGTGGGTGGACGGCAGGGCGGTGAAATTCACCTCGCCGCGCCAGGCCGCCGAGCACGGTATTGCCACCATCTATCAGGAGCTGGCGCTGGCAGAGAATCTGTCGATTGCCGAGAACGTGTTTCTTGGCCGCGAGCTGAAGCGCCGCGTGCTCGGCATTCCTTTTCTGCGCCGCCGCGCGATGCGCGAAACGGTGGATCGACTGCTGACCGAACTCGATGCGCACATTTCCGATGCCGAAGCGGCGGTCGGCAGTCTGTCCGGCGGCCAGCGCCAGGCGGTGGCGATCTGTCGTGCACTCAATCTCAACGCGCAGCTGGTGATCATGGATGAACCCACCGCCGCGCTGGCGGTCGCGGAGACACAGAAAGTCCTGCAGCTGACGCGCCGCCTGGCGGAACGCGGCTGCGCCGTGGTGCTGATCAGCCACAACATCAGCGATGTGTTTGCCGTGGCCGATCGCATGGTGGTGTTTCGTCGCGGCCGCAAAATCGCCGAGCGCCGTCACGCGGACACCACGCCAGACGAAATCGTTGCACTCATTACCGGTGCGCATCCTGATGCGCGCATTTTCGAAAACACCTAAGCACTCACACCAGGGGAAATCATCATGCATCGCATTGCTACTGCTGTTTGTTCGCTGTCGTTGCTGCTATCGGGTTACGCCTTCGCGGCACAAAAGGTGGCCTTCGTGCCGCAAATCATCGGTATTCCCTATTTTCAGGCGATGGAGGCGGGCGGCAAGCGCGCCGCGCACGATCTCGGCGTGGAGTTTGTCTATAGCGGTCCAGTAGATACCAATCCGATGGATCAGCTGCAGATCGTGCAGAACCTGATTGCGCAGAAGGTCAATGCGATTGGCATCAGCGTGCTGGATGCCTCCAGTATTGCGCCGGTGATGGCGCAGGCGCAGGCGAGTAATGTGCATCTGTTCACCAGCGACAGCGATGCGCCCGACAGCGGGCGGCCGGTCTATGTGGCGCAGGCCACCGATGAGGGCCTGGGCGATACGGTGATCGATGAGATGGTCAAACGCGTCGGCGAGCGCGGCAAAATTGGCATCGTCTCCGGCGAAGCCACCGCGTCCAACCTCAACAGCTGGATTGGCTTTATGCAGCAGCGGGTGAAAAGCAAATATCCGCACATTACGCTGCTCAAACCCCAGTACGCCGGCGGCTCCGCCAGCCGCGCGGCGCAAATCACCACCGATTTGATGTCCGCTAACCCCGATCTGAAAGGGGTGATTGCCATGGCCTCCACAACCTGTCCGGGCGTGGCGCAGGCCATCGAAACCGCCGGCAAAAACGGCAAGGTGATTGGCAGCGGTTTCTGCAGCCCGAACACCGCGCGCGCCTATCTGAAAAGCGGGGCGTTTGGCTACACCGTGCTGTGGGACCCGGAAAAGCTTGGCTATCTGACGGTGTGGGCGGGCAAACAGCTGATCGACGGGAAAGTGTTTGCCGCCGAAAATCACGTTCCCGGCTTTGCCCAACCGGTGACCTTTGACAGCAAAACCGGTGTGCTGCTGCTCGGCAAGCCGGCGGTGTTCACCAAAGATAACGTCGACCAGTTCAAATTCTGACGAGGCCTGTGATGCATATGACTTCGCGGGAAATCGTCCTGCTGGCGATCGCCGTGCTGGCTGGCACCTGCTTTACGTGGTTTTCGCCGTGGTTTGCCACCGCTGACAACCTGCTGACCATTCTGCGCAATAGCAGCGAACTGCTGCTGATTGCGCTAGGTATGACGCTGGTCATCGCCATGGGCGGCGTCGATGTGTCGGTGGGCGTGGTGATGGGCGTGGCCGCGTGGGGTGTCGGACAACTGCTGATGCTGCAATCCCCGCTGCTGGCGGCGCTGGCCGGACCGCTTATTGGCTTACTGGCAGGGCTGGTCACCGCGCTGGTGGTGGTGATTGGCCGCATTCCGGCGATTGTTGGCACGCTGGGGCTGTTCGGCGTCTGGCGCACGGCGCTGTTTGTGTTGCTGGGCGGGCAGTGGCTTTCCGGTCTGCCAGGCGATCTGACGCATGCGCTGATGCGGCCGCTGCTGGGGCTGCCGCTGATGGCCTGGCTGATTGTCGCGGCCTGGGCGCTGGTGTGGCTGGCGCTGCGCCATACGCCGTACGGGTTATGGCTGCTGGCCGCCGGCAACTCCGAAGAAAAAGCGCGGCTGGCGGGCATTCCGGTGACCCAGGTGCGTGTCGCGACCTTTGCCCTCAGCGGCGTGCTGTGCGGCCTGGCCGCCACCTGCTACATCGCCACCTATCGTAACGTGGAGATGACCGTCGGCGGCACGCTGGCACTGGAGGCGATTGCCGCGGTGGTGCTGGGCGGTACGCGCATTACCGGCGGCTCCTGCAGTCTGCTCGGCACGCTGCTCGGCGTACTGCTGTTGCGCATTCTGCAAAATGGCCTGCTGCTGATTGGCGTGCCCTCGCTGTGGCAAACCGTGGTCACCGGGGCGGTGCTGTTGCTGGTGCTGAGCAGTGAAGCAGCCAGTGGGCGGCTGTTATCGCTAAGGAGGCTGGCATGAAACTGTGGCGCAAAGCCCCCGATCTGACGCTGCTGCTGGCGCTGTGGCTGTTGCTGCTGGGCGCCATCGCGATTGTGCTGCCGCAGATGCTGGCGGCATGGTCGCTGACCTCCATCCTGCAGTTTGCCACGCTGCTGTCGCTGGTGGCGCTTGGGCAGTCGCTGGTGGTGATGACTGGCGGCGGCGGCATTGATTTGTCGGTTGGCGGTAACGTTTCGCTCTCGGCGGTCATTGGCATGCTGGCACTCGATCAGGGCATTGCGCCCGGCTGGCTGCCGCTGATTTGCCTGCTGAGCGGTAGCCTGGCCGGCGCGCTGAACGGCCTGCTGGTGGCGCGCTTACGCCTCTGGCCGCTGATCGTTACGCTGGGCAGTTTTTATCTGTTCTCCGGCCTGGCGCTGGCATTAACCGGTGGCGCGGCGCTGGCCGGCGTGCCGCCGCTGCTGACGCAGTGGGGCCGGGCGGCCATGCTGTCCGTTCCGTTGCCTTTCTTAACCTGTGTCATCCCGGCGTTTCTGCTGGCGTGGCTGATCCTCAGCAACAGCGCCTGGGGCAAATGGATCTACGCCTGCGGCTTCAACGAGCACGCCACGCGGCTGGTGGGTATTCCGGTCGATCGTCTGCGGCTGCTGGTTTACTGCCTGAGCGGCGCGCTGGCGGGCTGCGCCGGCTTTATTTCCCTGTGCTGGCTCGGCAGCGCCCGCCCGGAAATCGGCGTCAATCTTGAGCTGGAGTCGCTGACTGCCGCGCTGCTGGGTGGCGTGGCGATCTTTGGCGGGCGCGGCAGTGTCATCGGCGTTCTCGCCGCCGCGCTGATGCTGGTCACCCTCAAAACCTGCATGTTGCAGCTGGGGCTGAACAGCGTGTGGCAACTGGGCGTGGTGGGCATGCTGTTAATCATGGTGTTAATGGCACAACGACTTTTTATCTATCGGAGATAACACATGAGTCTGACTGAAAAAATTAGCGCGCACGTCGATGCCAGCGCGCAGCGTATCGCGCAGACATTATGCGACCTGCTGGCATTTCCCTCGGTGGTGAAAGTCGATCCGCGCGAGGCCGGGCCAGGCGAGCGCGACTGCCAGCGCTATCTGCAGCAGCGGCTGATGGCGCTGGGCATGGACACCGACTTGTGGGATCCGGATGGCCCGGCGCTGTACCAGAAGTATCAGGGCCGTCCGGGCGCCAATAAAGGCCGCACCTTCGAAGGCCGGCCGAATCTGGGCGGCACTCTGAGCGGATCCGGTGGCGGCAGGTCGCTGATGCTTACCGGCCATATTGACGTGGTACCTCCGGGTCCGGCTGAGCACTGGCACAGCGATCCATTTGTGCCGGAGATCCGCAACGAGGCGGTGTATGGCCGCGGCGCGGTCGATATGAAAGGCGGCGTGGCCTGCATGCTGATGGCGGTGGAGCTGCTGCAGGATCTCAACGTGCAGCTGGCCGGCGACGTGGTGTTCACCACGGTGGTGGATGAAGAGATCGGCGGCATGGGCTCGCTGGCAATGGTGGATCGCGGCTTCAAAGCCGATGCCGGTATCATGACGGAACCCACTGCCAATCGCATCGCGCCGATTTGCCACGGCATTTTGTGGGCGCGCATCATTCTGGATGGCATCGGCGGCCATGCGGAATTAACGCCGAACAGCTGGGACAGCAGCGGTCCGGTAGATGCCGTGATGTTGTGTCGCCAGATGCTGGACGGGCTCGATGTGCTGAACCGCCGCTGGCAGACGCAGCCCGACAAAAACCATCCACTCATGGATCTGCCCAACCAGATTATCGTGACGCAGCTGAAAGTGGGCGAGCATCCGGCGTCAATTGCCGGCCGCGCCGAGATCGTCATAGACGTGCAGTATCTGCCGGCAGAAAAGGATGAGATGGGGCTGGGCGGTAAGGTAAAACAGGAGATTGAGGCGCACGTGGCGAAGGTGTGTGCGCTGGATCCTTACCTGGCAAAGCATCCGGCGCGCGTGGAGTGGATACTGGACGCCGACTGCGCCGAGATCCCGGCCGATCATCCTTTTGTCAGCGCTTTTCAGCAGGGTGTGAGTGACGCGGCACTCAGCCCGCAGCTGGCCGGCTTTGGTGCCCACAGCGACATTGGCCTGCCCAGCACGCTGGGCCAGACGCCGACGGTCAACTTTGGTCCCGGCGATCCGGCGCTGTCGCATCAGCCTAACGAACATGTGCCGATTGCCGATCTGGTGGCTTGCACCAAAGCCATTGCGCTGACGCTGGTGCACTGGTGCGGGCTGGCTAAGGAAGCGGGGCGCTGAGAGCATTAACCACCGCAGTGACGCTGGCCGCAGAGGGCCGGCGTCATGCGTTAGCGCATTCTGTCACTGGCAAGGTGATAAACGTCACTGCGCTCGCGTTTACCCACCGCGACCACGGCGATGATCAACTGGTCATCAATCACCTGATAAACCAGGCGAAACCCGGAAGCCCTGAGTTTAATTTTGTAGCAGTCTTTAATGCCACGCAATTTGGCTGAGGGGATATGAGGATTTTCACAACATTTTTTGAGCTTTTTGGCAAACTGCTGCTGAATGGCTTTATCCAGCTTATGCCACTCCTTCAGGGCTTCTTCCCTGAACTTAACTGTCCATGTCACAGAAAGCTGTCCAAATCCACGTCAATCAGCGGCTGCTGTTGGCGTTCAGTTACCTTTTTAACCAGTTCCTGATCGTCCAGCGCTTCCAGCATTTGCTCGTAAAGTTGTGCGGGAACACAATAAAAGGCGGGCTGATTACGATTGAGAATCGCCACCGGCAAGCCTTCTCCCGCATTGACGGTCGCCATAGGATTCTTTTTTAATTCACTGACGCTGGCGCTCATATCGCTGAGAATGATGTTTGGCATACGTCTCTCCAGACTGGTTAACAGGTCTCAATATTATCAGCTTGATGACCTGTTAACCAGTCCTGACGGCTTAGCCATTCACATTTTTCCCCCCTCCGCCAGCCCGCATGCACTGGCGGAGGGGGCCTGCATTACGGCTGGTCAGGCAGCGCGGCGAGTAACTTATCCAGCGTCACCGGATAGTCTCTCACCCGGACGCCGGTTGCATTGTAGACCGCATTAACCAGCGCAGCACCGACGCCACACAGCCCCAGTTCACCGACGCCTTTGGCTTTCATCGGCGAAGAGACCGGATCGGTGTCATCGAGGAAAATCACCTCCTGCTCAGGCACATCGGCGTGTACCGGCACTTCATAGCCTGCCATATCGTGATTGACGAAGTAGCCGAGCCGGGTGTCCACCGCCAGCTCCTCCATCAGCGCGGCGCCGAGGCCCATGGTCATCGCGCCGATCACCTGACTGCGCGCGGTTTTGGGGTTGAGGATGCGCCCCGCAGCACACACCGCCAGCATGCGCCGCACGCGCACTTCACCGGTGGCGCTATCGACCGCCACTTCGACAAAATGGCCGGCAAAGGTGGATTGCTGGAAGGTTTTGTCCAGATCGCCGAATTCCATGGTCTCTTCCGCCATCAGCGGACCCGCCGCAGTGAGCGGCAGGCGCTGCCCGTTGGCGTGAATGTGCCCATCGGCAAACTCTGCACTTTCCGCATCCAGACCCAACTGTGCGGCAACCTTCTCGCGTAGCCGGACGCAGGCCGCGTACACCCCGGCCGTGGAGGTATTGGCTCCCCACTGGCCCCCCGAACCCGCCGAAACAGGAAACGCCGAATCGCCGAGCCGCACGCTGACCTGCTCAATCGGCACGCCCATCATCTCGGCTGCCGTCTGGGCGATGATGGTATAGCTGCCGGTGCCGATATCGGTCATGTCGGTTTCGACAGTGATTGTGCCTTGCGCATCCAGCTGCACGCGCGCGGCAGAGGGTGCCAGCAGGTTGTTACGGAAACCGGCTGCCACGCCCATGCCCACCAGCCAGCGCCCCTCGCGCCGCTGCCCGGGTTGGGCACAGCGCTCAGCCCAGCCAAATTTGCTGGCGCCGGTGCGCAGGCATTGCACCAGCTGGCGGCGTGAAAAGAAGCGCTCCGGATGCAGCGGATCGACCTGTGTATCATTGATGATGCGAAACTCTACCGGGTCGATACCGGCGATGGCGGCCATTTCATCCATGGCAATCTCCAGCGCCATCAGACCGGGCGCTTCACCCGGCGCACGCATTGCGTTGCCCTCGGGCAGATCGAGTTCGGCGAGGCGCAGCCCGGTAAGCCGATTGGCGGCGGCGTAGAGTAATTCAGTCTGCTGCACCGCAGTTTCCGGCGTTCCGCCCGGCAGGTTACCGGACCAGCTTTCATGGGCAATGGCGGTGAGATGGCCATGTGCATCGGTAGCTAATCGGATGCGCTGCCGCGTTGCTGGCCGGTGCGTGGTGTTGTTGGGGATCATCGGGCGCGGCACCATCACTTTCACCGCGCGTCCCACGGCGCGCGCACCCAGAGCCGCCAGCAGCGCATCGCTACGTAAAAACAGTTTGCTGCCGAAGCCACCGCCGACGTAAGGAGAGAGCACGCGCACCTTTTCCATCGGCATGTCGAGCGTGTGCGCCAGGTCGGTGTGGCACCAGTTAATCATCTGATTCGAGGTCCAGACCGTCAGGTGATCATCCTGCCACAGCGCCATGGAAGCGTGCGGTTCCATTGCCATATGGCTTTGATCGGGCGTGGTGTAGGTGGCGTCCAGCGTAAAGGCTGCGCTGTGCAGGGCAGCATCGACGTCGCCCAGTGTTTTATCCGGCTCACCTTCGGGTGACGTTGTCACCTCTGGCTGGGCCGCTTCAAGATCGTAAGCTCCCGTTTCAGCCTGGCAGTTAACCTTAACCAGCTGCGCTGCTGCACGTGCCTGCTCAAAGGTCTCCGCCACCACCAGCGCCACGGCCTGGTGATAGTGTTCGATTTTATTATTCGCCAGCAGCGTCGCGGTATTGCGCTCTGCCTTGTTGAGCTTGCCGGCGGTTGCTCCGGTGACGATGCCGAGCACGCCCGGTGCCTGCGCCGCGGCGTGGGTGTCAATCGAGAGAATATTGCCTTTGGCAACTGGCGCGCCGACCACATAACCGTAGGCCGCATCCGGTGCTTCAGCGTGCCATTCATAGGCGTAATGCGCCGAGCCGGTGGTTTTTAACGGCCCGTCGATGCGCGCCAGCGGCTGGCCGACGACGCGCTGCCGATCGATAGGATTGGCGGTTGCTGGTGTGTCAAATTTCATGCGTTGCTCCTCGCTTCCGCGATCGCTGAGGCGAGCGTGCGCTGCGCCAGCAACAATTTGTATCGGTTGGCTTCAGTGGGACGTGCATTAGCAAACAGCACATCGCAGACCGCCTGCGCCCCGTGAGGAAGTTCAGCATCCGCCGCCGCGCTGCGCCACGGCTGATGGGCCACGCCGCCGACGGCCACCCGGCCGCCACCCTCAGGCAGGATAACCGCTGCTACTGAGAGCAGCGCAAAGGCGTAAGAAGCGCGATCGCGCACCTTACGGTAAATGTGCGTGCCACCCAGCGGTGCAGGCAGGGTAACCGCGACGATCAGCTCACCCGGCTGCAGCACGGTTTCGATGTGCGGCGTGTCGCCCGGTGCGCAGTAGAATTCAGCGATGGGAATAGCGCGCTGGCTGCCATCAGGGCTGACGGTTTCAATCACCGCATCCAGTACTCGCATCGCCACCGCCATATCGCTGGGATGGGTGGCAATACAGGCTTCGCTGACACCCACTACCGCATGCTGGCGGCTGAATCCTTCGCGTGCGGCACAGCCCGTCCCCGGCTGACGCTTGTTACAGGGTTGATTAACATCGTAAAAATAGGGACAGCGCGTGCGCTGCAGCAGGTTGCCAGCGGTGGTGGCCTGATTGCGCAGCTGGCCTGAAGCACCCGCCACCAGCGCGCGCGTCAGCACGGCATAGTCGCGCCGGATGCGCGCGTCTGCCGCCAGATCGGTGTTGCGCACCAGCGCACCAATACGTAAGCCGCCCCCGGCGGTGGGTTCAATGCTGTCCAGCGCCAGTCCGTTAACATCAATCAGGTGCGACGGGGTTTCAATTTCCAGCTTCATCAAATCGAGCAGATTGGTACCGCCGGCAATAAAGCGTGCGCCCGGATGCTGCATCGCGCTGCTGGCAGCCTGTGCGGGCGTCGCTGCCCGTTCAAAGGTAAAGGCTCTCATGCTTTCTGGCCTCCGGCGTACTCTTCAATGGCGGCAAGAATGTTGGCATAGGCGCCGCAGCGGCAGATGTTGCCGCTCATGCGCTCACGAATTTCGTCATCGCTCAGCGCTGGCGCGGCAGTCAGATCGCCCGTGACATGGCTGGGAATGCCCGCCGCAATTTCCTGCAGCACCGCCAGCGAGGAGCAGATTTGCCCCGGCGTGCAGTAGCCGCACTGATAGCCGTCGTGGCGGATAAAGGCGGACTGCAGCGGGTGCAGATCATCAGGCGTGCCGACGCCTTCAATGGTGGTCACTTCGGCATCCTGCTGCATCACCGCAAGAGTGAGGCAGGCGTTGATGCGCCGGCCATTGACCAGCACGGTACAGGCACCGCACTGACCGTGATCGCAGCCTTTTTTGGTGCCGGTCAGGTGTAAATGTTCGCGCAGCGCGTCCAGCAGCGTGGTACGGGTATCCACGTTTAGCTGCTGAGGTTCGCCGTTCACCTGCAGCGTGACCGGCACCGTGACAGGGGCCGGCGCGGCGGAACCGGCACCGGCTGTCCGCCGGGCTCGCTCTGTCTCTTCCTGCTGCGGTGAATACCGCTGCGTCTTCTCATCGCGTGGGTTGCTCATGCCTTTGCCTCCGGACAAGTGGCGAAATGAAATCTCAATGACACCGATTTTTATAAGGTTTTGGAAAACTTTAAGCATAGACGTCAATACGCAGACGACCATGCGGCAGGGCAAAACCGATCCCAGCAACGGACAAGTCTGAAGCCTGTCGGAGTGTTCACGGTGACAAATACCCGCATTCATGATTAATATGCATGTTTTGCTAAAACGTTTTAGCGATTAAGTGAGACTGAATCATGATGAAACGTATCTGGTGTCTGGGTGATGCCGTAGTGGATTTGCTGCCTGATGACGCAGGCCGTTTGTTGCAGTGTCCCGGCGGCGCGCCCGCCAACGTGGCAGTGGGTATCGCCCGGCTGGCGGGTAACAGCGGATTTATCGGACGGGTGGGCGACGATCCTTTTGGCCAGTTTTTGTGTCGCACGCTGGCGCAGGAAAAGGTGGATGTTTCCCATATGCGCAAAGATGTGCAGCAGCGCACCTCCACGGTGGTCGTGGCCCTGGATGAGTACGGCGAGCGTACCTTCACTTTCATGGTGCGCCCCAGCGCCGACTTGTTTCTCACGCCAGACGATTTGCCGCGGTTTCAGTGTGGCGAGTGGCTGCACTGCTGTTCGATTGCGTTACTCGCCGAGCCGTCGCGCACGGCGGCGTTAACCGCCATGCAGCGCGTGCGTGAGGCGGGCGGTTTTGTCAGCTTCGATCCCAATATCCGTCTCGATTTGTGGTCCGATGCGGCGGAGCTGCTGCAATGCCTCAGTGCGGCCCTGCAGCGGGCGGATGTGGTGAAGCTCTCCGTGGAAGAACTGGCCTTTATGACGGACACCGCCGACATTGACAGCGGCATCGCGCAACTGGCGCAGCGCTTCTCCGTTAAATTGCTGTTAGTGACGCAGGGCAGCGCTGGCGTGCGTGCTTATTTTAATGGCCGGCAAACTCGCTATTCCGCGCGCGCGGTGATCAGCGTGGATACCACCGGTGCCGGCGATGCCTTCGTGGCGGGACTGCTGTGGGAACTGGCGCAGCGGGGTCTGCCGGCGGATGAAGCGCAGCTGGCGGCCTGCCTGCGCACGGCGCAGGCGTGCGGGGCGCTGGCCACCACCGCCAAAGGCGCGATGACCGCGTTACCCAACTATCAACAGTTACAGCAGCACGGTATCTGACCCCGCCGTTTTCCCTGTTTTGCGAAGTATCTCACATCCACTAAATCGGTTTAGCAAAATCCATTGCGCTTTAAAAATCGGCACCGCTATGATGCGGTGCCTAAACCGGTTTAGCAAAAAACATCTGATGATAGCCTTGCCTCAGGGATGCAAAACAGTGAAAAAAAGCATAATCGCGATAACCCTTAGTACCGTATTAGGCTCAGGCTCAGCCTGGGCGGCTGACGACATGAGCAGTATTGAAGCGCGCCTGGCGGCGATGGAAAAACGGCTGGCCGCGGCTGAACAGCGTGCCAGCGTGGCGGAGCAGCGCGCGCAGGCGGCGGAACAGCAGGTGCAAAAGCTGGCTGTGGTGCAGCAGCAGAACCCGACGCCGGTTGCCGTCGCACAGACCGAACCGCGCGCCGCTCAGCCTGTTGCGCCCGCCGCCAGCAGCGAGTCAGAGGGCTTTGAGTTTCATGGCTACGCACGCTCTGGCCTGTTGATGAACAGTTCCGCTGCGAAAACTCAGGGCGGGCCCACCCTCACGCCGGCCGGTGAGACCGGCGGTCACGTCGGGCGGCTCGGCAATGAGCCGGATACCTACGTTGAACTTAACCTCGAACATAAACAAACGCTGACCAACGGTGCCACCACGCGCTTCAAGGCGATGCTGGCCGACGGACAGCGCACCTACAACGACTGGACTGCCGCCAGCAGCGATCTCAACCTGCGTCAGGCGTTTGTCGAGCTGGGGCAGCTCCCGACCTTCACCGGCGCGTTCAAAGACACCACGGTGTGGGCCGGTAAGCGTTTCGACCGCGATAACTTCGACATCCACTGGATCGATTCCGATGTGGTGTTTCTCGCCGGAACCGGGGCCGGTATTTACGACATGAAGTGGGGCGATGACGCCCGCAGCAACCTGTCGATTTATGGCCGCACCTTCGGAGACATCGAAAATAACGACAACACCGCGCAAAACTACATTCTGTCGCTGAATAACTTTGTCGGGCCGCTGCAGCTGATGGTGAGCGGCATGCGCGCGAAAGATAACGATCAGCGCACCGATATTGACGGCAACCGCGTGAAAAGTGATGCCGCCAGTGACGGTGTGCACGCCCTGGTCGGATTGCACAACGACAGCTTCTACGGCCTGGGTGAAGGTTCAGCGAAAACCGCGCTGCTGTACGGTCATGGCCTCGGCGCAGAAGTGAAGAGCATTGGTTCCGACGGCGCGCTGTTGCCGCAGGCGAATACCTGGCGGCTCGCCAGCTACGGGATGACGCCGCTGGGCGCGGGCTGGCACATCGCGCCGGCGCTGCTGGCGCAGAGCAGCAAAGACCGCTATGTCAAAGGCGACAGCTATGAGTGGGCCACCGTGAACCTGCGCCTGATTCAGGAATTTACCCAGAACTTTGAGATGCAGTATGAAGGCTCATATCAGTACATGGATCTGCGGCCTGAAGGCTATAACAATCGTCAGGCCGTCAGCGGCAACTTCTACAAGCTCACCGTCGCCCCCACGCTCAAAGCCAGCGACGTGGGCGAATTCCTCAAGCGTCCGGAAATCCGCCTGTTTGCCAGCTGGATGGACTGGGATCATCGTCTGGATAACTACGCCAGCGATGACGCCTTTGGCAGCACCGGCTTTAAGTCCGGCGGCGAGTGGAACTTTGGCGTGCAAATGGAAACCTGGTTCTGATGAAACGGCCCGCGTGCGGGCCGCTTAGCGCATGATGGCATAACAACCAAAAACAGAGGTTACTATGGATTTTGTTACTCTTTCCCGGTCGCTGCTGCCGCTGCTGGGAGGCCGGGAAAATATCGCCAGTGCGGCGCACTGTGCCACACGTTTGCGCCTGGTGCTGGTGGATGACGCCAAAGCCGACACCGCCGCGATTGGCAAACTGGAGGGCGTGAAGGGCTGTTTTCGCAATGCCGGACAGCTGCAGGTGATTTTTGGCACTGGCGTGGTGAATAAAGTGTATGCCGCGTTTATCCGCGAAGCTGGCATCAGTGAAACCAGCAAGTCGGAAGCGGCGGATATCGCCGCGCGCAAGCTCAATCCGTTCCAGCGTATTGCGCGTCTGCTGTCGAACATTTTTGTACCGATCATCCCGGCGATTGTGGCCTCTGGCCTGCTGATGGGACTGCTCGGCATGGTTAAAACCTACGGCTGGGTTAACCCCGACAACGCGCTGTATATCATGCTGGATATGTGCAGCTCGGCGGCCTTTATTATCCTGCCGATCCTGATTGGCTTCACCGCGGCGCGTGAGTTTGGCGGAAACCCGTTCCTCGGCGCCACACTCGGCGGCATCCTGACGCATCCGGCGCTCACCAACGCCTGGGGCGTGGCGGCCGGCTTCCATACCATGAACTTTTTCGGTATCGAAGTGGCGATGATCGGCTACCAGGGCACGGTGTTTCCGGTGCTGCTGGCGGTGTGGTTTATGAGCAAGCTGGAGAAACAGCTGCGCCGGGTGATTCCGGATGCGCTGGATCTGATCCTGACGCCGTTCCTGACGGTGATCATCGCCGGCTTCGTCGCGCTGCTGGTGATTGGTCCGGCGGGAAGGATGCTCGGCGACGGTATATCGTTTGTGCTCAGCACGCTGATTGCGCATGCCGGCTGGCTGGCCGGGCTGGTTTTTGGCGGGCTTTACTCGGTGATTGTCATTACCGGCGTGCACCACAGCTTCCATGCAATTGAAGCCGGGCTGCTGGGCAATCCGGCGATTGGCGTCAACTTCCTGCTGCCGATTTGGGCGATGGCTAACGTGGCGCAGGGCGGTGCCTGTCTGGCGGTGTGGTTTAAAACCAAAGATGTGAAAATCAAAGCCATTTCGCTGCCGTCCGGCTTTTCAGCGCTGCTGGGTATTACCGAGGCGGCGATTTTCGGTATCAACCTGCGCTTTATGAAACCCTTTATCGCCGGCCTGATTGGCGGCGCGCTGGGCGGTGCCTGGGTAGTGTCGGTGCATGTGTATATGACGGCTGTCGGTCTCACCGGGCTGCCGGGCATGGCGATTGTGCAGGCCAGCTCGTTGCTTAATTATGCCATTGGCATGGTGATTGCGTTCAGCAGCGCATTTATGATCTCTTATCTGCTCAAATACAAAACGGACGCGGAATAATGGCGGCTTCTACATTGTTACCCGATATTTTACAGGCGGTGATGCGCGGTCAGCCGCGCGCGCTGAGCGACCCGCATTATCCGGGCTGGCATCTGGCACCCGTCACCGGATTGCTTAACGATCCGAACGGCTTTATCCACTTCGCCGGGCGTTACCATCTGTTCTATCAGTGGAATGCGCTGGGCTGTCAGCATCAGCATAAATGCTGGGGCCACTGGAGTTCCGCCGATCTGCTGCAATGGCAGCATGAACCCATAGCGCTAATGCCGGATGAAGAGTATGACCGCAGCGGCTGCTATTCGGGCAGCGCCGTTGATGACAATGGCGCGCTGACGTTGATCTATACCGGCAACGTGAAGTTTGCCGATGGCGCGCGTACCGCCTGGCAGTGTCTGGCGGTGCAGAATGCGCAGGGCGGCTTTGACAAACTCGGGCCGGTGATCGCGCTGCCCGACGGCTATACCGGACACGTGCGCGACCCGAAAGTGTGGCGGCATGGCGAGCACTGGTTCATGGTGCTGGGCGCGCAGGATTTGCAAAAGCAGGGCAAAGTATTGCTGCTGCGCTCGGCGGACCTGCGGCAGTGGCACAATCTGGGCGAGATTGCCGGCAGCGGCCTGAACGGGCTGGCGGCAGCCAGTTATATGTGGGAATGCCCGGACATGTTTATCCTCGGCGATACCACCTTCCTAATTTGCTGCCCGCAGGGGCTTGCGCAGGAACAGCATCGTTTTCTCAATGCACATCCCAGCGCGTGGCTCTCCGGCGATCTTGATTATGCTAACGCCCGCTTTAGCCATGGCGAATTACATGAGCTTGACGCCGGTTTCGAATTTTACGCGCCGCAAACCACGCTAACCGCCGACGGACGCCGGCTGCTGGTGGGCTGGATGGGCGTGCCGGATGGCGAGGAGATGCTGCAGCCCACGGTGGCCAATGGCTGGATCCATCAGATGACCTGCGTGCGCGAACTGGGCACGCGTGATGGCCGGCTGTTCCAGCGGCCGGTCACTGAACTGCAGGCGCTGCGCAGCGCTGAACAGCACTATCAGGGCCCTGCAGGCGATGCGCCGGTCATTGATGCGCAGCGGCTGGAATTACTGCTGAGCGGGCAGGGCGACATCACCCTGAATTTCGCCGACCAGCTACGGCTGGAGTGGCGCGCCGACGGGCTGCGGCTCGCGCGGCGCAGTCTGGCAAACGGCGAGTGGCAGTTCCGTTACTGGCGCGGCGCGGTGAGTCAGCTCCAGTTACTGTGCGATCACTCCAGCGTCGAGATTTTCATTAATGAAGGGGAAGGGGTGATGAGCAGCCGCTACTTCCCGGCGCATCCGGCGCAATTAACCCTGACCGGACACGCAGAAGTGACGGCGCGCTACTGGTCGTTGCGGCCGTGCATGGTAGAATAAGTCATTGTTTCCCTAACCGATGCACTGACGTGAGAAAAACCAAACGCGTTACCATAGCGGATATCGCCGCGCTGGCGGGGGTGTCCAAAGCCACCGCCAGCCTGGTGCTGAATGGCCGTGGCAAAGAGTTGCGCGTGGCGAAAGAGACGCGTGAACGGGTATTGACGCTGGCGCGCGAACATCACTATCAGGCCAGTATTCACGCGCGCTCGCTGCGCGATAATCGCAGCCATACGCTGGGTTTAGTGGTGCCGGAGATCACCAACCATGGTTTTGCCGTGTTCTCGCACGCGCTGGAAAATCTGTGTCGCGAGGCGGGCTTACAGCTGCTGATCTCCTGCACTGAAGAGAACGCCGGGCAGGAGCGGGTGGTGGTGGATAATCTGGTGGCGCGTCAGGTGGATGGGCTGATCGTGGCGTCCAGCATGTTAAGCGACAGTGACTACGTCAAACTGAGCGATCAACTGCCGATTGTGCTGTTTGACCGCTACGTTAATGATACGCAGTTGCCGCTGGTGATGACCGATTCGGTCACGCCGACTGCCGAGCTGGTGGAACGGCTGGCGCGCGCCAATCCGGATGAAATTTATTTCCTCGGCGGTCAGCCGCGTCTGTCACCCACCAAAGATCGTCTGGCCGGTTTCATGCAGGGTCTCGAACGGGCAGGTGTGACGCCGCGGCCGGAGTGGATCATTCACGGCAACTATCACCCGAGCAGCGGTTATGAAATGTTTGCCGCACTGTGCGCCCGGCTGGGGCGTCCGCCCAAAGCGATTTTTACCGCCGCCTGCGGTCTGCTGGAAGGGGTGTTGCGCTACATGAGCCAGCATCACCTGCTGCACAGCGACATCCGCGTGGCCAGCTTTGACGACCACTATCTGTATGACTCACTGACACTGCCGATCGATACCGTCGAGCAGGATGTGCCGCGCCTGGCGCAGGAGTGTTTTACGCTGCTCACTACCATGATTAACGGCGATGACCCCATCAGCCAGCATACCGTGCTGCCGGCAACGCTGCGGCTGCGCTTTGGCAGGTAGCGCAGCCGCATTGCGTTTGATGAATTAATCGGTTTCTGGCTCACACACCTGCCATCTGACCGAGCTGACGCCTTTTTCCAGGCTGATGCGGCTGACCAGATTTTCCAGCTGATCGGTCAGGCTGGGTTTACCCAGCACTTCCGCATTTACCGCCATGCGGTGTGAGGGTTCCAGATCCTCACTGTGCAGGGATTGCAGCCGCAGACCGCTGCCGCCAAGGCTATGCAGCATCAGGCTGCGCACCTGTACCTCATCGGCCGCCAGACAGATGATCTGCACTTTGTAATACTGGCTGGCGTCCTCCGCAGTAATGATGCTCTGCCGATTGATGCCTTGCGCCAGTTCGCGCAGCAGGATGTTGGCGCACAGAATAACCACGCAACCGATGCCTGCCTCCAGCAACAAGCCCATGCTGCAAAGAACGCCAATCGCCGCGGTACACCACAGCGTGGCGGCGGTGTTAAGGCCGCGCACATTCAGGCCATCGCGCATGATGACGCCACCGCCAAGAAAGCCAATGCCGGAAACCACATAGGCAGCGACGCGTGAGGCATCTGCGGCAATTCCCGGTACGCTTTGCGTCATCAGCACAAACAAACAGGCACCGGTGCTGACCAGCGCATTGGTGCGCAGCCCGGTCAGGCGCTGGCGCAGCTGGCGCTCGCTGCCAATTAGCGCGCCCAGAATCAGCGCGACCGTGACGCGCAATAAAAAGATTTTCCAGTCCATGTCAGACCTCACTCCATCACCGCCGGGCAATGAATATGCAGAGTTATAAGAATGGATTACAGCGGGCCAGACAGAACGCAGGAAAAAGGGGGAGGGAAATCCACCGTCTTAACGCAGGGCTAAGACAGCGATGAGGCTATCTCAGCATCGGCACCGATTGTAATCGTGTGGGACAGGTGTCCAATTGTGTATCCTCATCAGTAAAAATTTCGCCGGCATTGTAGACGCTTTGATCCGCCAGAGCGAAGACAAATCGCGCATCGTTTAAGCGGTGTTGAACAGGCATGAGATAATCACGCGTTTTCATTACAATCAGGCTGGGGTATCTGCTAAAAAACGTTTCATAATTAATTATCTGCGCTCATCCAAATACCTTAAGGTCTGACATGCAACCAATCAGTCTGCAAACCCGGTACCGTTCTGCGAACGAAAACACCATTGCGCTGTGGGCGAAAAATGCAGGCATCGGGAACATCCGTGAAGAGAACTATTACGATCCGGTAAAACTGGCGCTTGCCGCAGGGATAAAGCCGTCAGTTTCCTTACCGGTGTTACGTCTGATTGATGAATTGCAACGACTCACACAGGCTGATCCGCTTGCCGATACCTTGCCAGCGCAAGGTCTTCATTTTACTTTTTTGCCTCTGACCTTGCCGCTTTACAACATCAATGAGCGTTTACCAGCGAAAGTGGCGCAACTGACCACAATCTGGCAGGAATTTGCTGCGAAAAAAATCGTTATCCGGGGTCTGCGTTTAGTGGCGTTGCCCGGCCAGTTATTGCTTGCGGGCATACCTGACAAGCCTGCGATTGCCATGCGCCAGTCATTCTGTGAAAAGGTTCTGGATTCAGACTGGAAAAATGAATTGCTGATGCGGCATGGCAACAGCCCGTTGCCGGCACCCTTCTGGCACAGCACATTACTGCGCTACAGCGCTGAGTTTTTACCTGCAGTTTTGCGTCAATTCTTTTATGAACGTCAGGATATCAATTTTGCTGAGGTGGAGGGAGAACTGATTCTAGCGAAGACTAACTACAACTGGACGAAGTGTTATCCATTATTGCCAGCGAGGATTTGAATATGGTGAATGCGCCATAACTGGCAGCCTCAGACTAATGGAGTTGTGTGTGGATACTACTGATTTACCTTTCGGGCTAAAATGCGCATAATCATGATTATGTTAAATAAGGTATCTGATCACGTATCTCAATCCTTCAGTTTCGCCCTTCACGCCTCTTAACAGGCCCACAACTCATTCCACCACGGCGATACTATGTGAAAACTTATCCCACCGGTCCGTTTGATGGACACCACGGCGATATCCTGGTGCGCATCAATGCGCACCCTACAACAGACTGTCCGCTGCCCCCTCGCGCTGTCGTTAGGTTTCGCCCTTCACGCCTCTTACAAGGACCACAACTCATTCCACCACGGCTACACTATGTGAAAACTTATCCCACCGGTCCGTTTGTCACCACGGTGTTATATTTATACTGACGATGTGCGTTGCTGTCATCTGCTCAACAATGCTTGCATCTATCGCTTACGGCATTGAATAAAAAATAGCATCGCTTAGGGAAATTCTTCTTTCCACTACACAGAATTCATTAAGAAGCATCTAAGCGTTTCTCAGTCATCAACATTCAGTTTTATAGTTCCACTATCTGGCATATCTCTAAACTGAACTGCAATACTTCCCCTTGCTCGCATTGCTGTTACAGATTGCTGAGCACGCAAATTCTTAACTGAAAACTCACCACCCAAAACAAAAGGAATAACAGGCACTAACCGCTGATTCTGCTTAATTTTTCCGTGCGCGATCTGCCATTGATGCATCAACGAATGACCTGTTAGAAAGTCATAATCATTTAGAATAGCATCGCACCACTGAGATAAATTTTCACACATTTTTTGGCTTTCACCGGTCTCGGGATCAAATGAGTATATTCCATCCTCCTTTAAAGAAAATTGCCCACCAAATGCATCTTCTGCAAAAAAGAAATGACCATCTGTCATACCACCATAGCTTTCGCGCCATAATTTTTCTTCATTCCAGGAAAAGACATTAAAATCATCGTGTTCGTGTGTTCCTGGAAAGACATGTAGCGCTGATTCAAAACCATAAAACCCATTGCGCATTCTCAACAGAGCAACATAATCAGGAAACTTTGATGAAAGTTCGAGCTTAAGAATGCCAGAAATATTATCGAAAGGCTTTGTTAACTCATTGCTGCAAATTGACAATAGCTTTGAGATTGGGTCTTTCATGTTACTCCTTTTATGGATCTTTGTTATTACTGTATAAGGTGGCAGTTGCGGTCATATTCTTAATCGTTATTTAATGGCTAATGAATATTATTAACCATGTCATATACGCAAGTCTTGATAGCCAAAGAAAAATTGCACCAAAAGACAGGTCTGATTTTGTCAGGAAAACCCTGATAAAGAAAAATGGCTTTTTATCTTCAATTAACCCCTGGTAAAAATACTTCCCATAGAGTGCGAAAAGAAGAAATGACATTCCTCCAGATAAGTTAGATATTAAAGATAAATCATCAAACCCTCTTCGATATTCAGCTATCGCCGCCGCCACATACCCAAGAACAAGAAAAATCAATGCACTGTTTGATAAAACACCACGTTTAAAAAACATATAATTGAAAAAAAGAAAAGAATCCTTACCTACCTTAGCGCCACCAAGATTTTTATAAACAAAGATAAAAAAACAGACTCCCAACAGTAACAAAAACAATAGCAACATGAAGGATGATGCATTAAGAACATTATCATTTGAAATCATAATGGTATTTTTTCCTTAGTAGAGTCACCTTCAGATCTATTTTTTCATCATGAGAAGCAGTGGTGTAACCAGTAAAACCAATGCTTCACTGGTGCGTATGAAGGGACAAAACCGCGCGGTTTTCCGTAGGGGCGCCATTTATGGCGACCAAAAAAACAGCAGGCAGTAATTAGCACAAACCCGCCACGCACATTGTATCACCGGGCCGACGGGTTTTCCCCCACCGAGCCGCGCACCACCATCCAGCTGTCAAACGCGGGTAAAGCGCCGGCGGATTGCTGGCGGATATGGCAAATCAACCGGCGCGCGGCTTCGCGCCCCATTTCATACACCGGCTGGGCGACCACGGTTAGCGGCGGTGACATCAGCTCGGTCCAGGGAAAATCGTCGTACATCACAAAAGAGATATCTTCGGGTACGCGCAGGCCGCGTTTGGCCAGGCCGCGCAGGATGCCCATTGCAATCAGGTTATCTGAGGCAATCAGCGCGCTGGGTGGTTCGGCGAGCGCCAGCAGTTCAGTCAGGATCTGCTCAATGATGGCTTCGCTGAGCGCATTAAGCCGAATCAGCGCTGGATCCAGTTCCTTACCTGCGGCCCGGTAGGCATCAATCATTCCGCTAACACGTTGCGCCACCGGCGTGGGGCCCAACGTGATTGCCGGCGAATACGGTGCAGCGCTGCGCATGCTGGAGAGATAAGCAATTCGCTGATGCCCGGCCGCCAGTAACAGCTCCGTCGCCTGTTTGGCCACTGCGACAAAGTTCGCCTGGATAGTCTCCACCTCCATCCCCTGCACTGCCCGGTCGAACATCATTAATGAACGCCCTTCTGCCAGCACCTGGCGAAGATGCTCGTTATCCTCAAACAATGAGCTGCACGGCGCGACGATGATGCCATCGACGCGCTTATCCAGCATTACGCGCACGGCTTCCCGTTCCTGGTCCAGCGTTTCATCGCTGTTACTCAGCAGCAGGTGAAAGCCCGCCTGGCGCGCAACATCCGCCATACCGCGCAGCGCCAGGCCAAAGTGCGGGTTTTCAATGTCGCCGACAATCACCCCGATAGTATTGGAGCGGCCAGTGTTCATGCTGCGCGCCAGCTCGTTCGGTCGGTATCCCAGCGCTTCAGCAGCCTGATTCACCCGCGTCTGCACGTCTTCACTGACGGAACCATACCCGCCCAGCGCGCGTGCCGCCTGAGCTTTGGAAACATTGGCGGCGCGGGCGACGTCGGCAACGGTCGGACCGCGTGAACGAGCATTTTCATTGGTCATAATTATTTCGAATCACAAGTTGATAACAACATAATTGACGCTGCTGATAGCGTGTGCTTAATATCAGTATATCCGAATGAGACCGGTCTCACAACCAGAGCCGGTTTCATTTTGCCCCGTGTTGAGACCGGTCTCAATAACAATAAACCGGCTCGGCGAACTCTGAAGTTTCACCTGCACAGACGGAAGAGCCTTATGACATCGCACAAACGTTTCAATCACCTGACCGCCGCCCTGTTCGGCACGGCAATGCTGGTTTCCGCCAGCTGGAGCGCCCATGCCGCCAGCGACAGTAATCCCTGGGGTTTGATCGAACCCGGTCATCTCCGCGTTGCCAGCCTTGGCGACGCGAAGCCCTACACCTTCACCGATAAAAACGGCAACTTCACCGGCTTTGACGTCGAATTCTTCAAAAATGTGGCGCATCGCATGGGCATCGATCAGGTGGATTTTATCGGTCAGGACTTCTCCGCCATTCTGCCGGCGGTGGCAAATGGCCAGTATGATGCCGGCGTCGCCGCGATTGGCATCACGCCGCTGCGCGAAAAAACCGTCGATTTCTCCACCGGCTATCTTGTAGGCTATCTGACAGTGCTGACCCGCAGTGATTCCGGGGTGAAAAACGTAGAAACCCTGGCGCATAAACGGCTCGGAGTGATTCAGGGCACGCTGCAGGAGAACTATGCGCTGCAGCACTTCAAACAGACCGATCTGGTGCGTTTCCCCGATAACAACGCAGCGGTGTCCGCGCTGAATAACGGCACGCTGGATGCCATGTTCCTCGACTACGAAGCCGCCAAAGATTATGCCACACGCTTTAAGCTGGTCACGGCGGCGAACATCCCTTCATTTGACGCGCCTGCGGGTGTCGCCATCGCCAAAGGCAAGCCCGAGTTCAAAGCAGCGCTGGATAAAGCCATCAAAGCGGCGATGCAGGATGGGACCTGGAAACAGCTCTACCAGAAGTGGTTCCCGGGTTCGCCAATGCCGCAACAGTATCTGCCCGGCGGCCAATAACCCTGCGCATCGTTATGCGTGAGACTGCATCCGGTGACGGCGCATGTCCGTCACCCGCAACCGAGAATCGGCTATGGATCTGATCACTATTCTTTCCCGTACGTTTTTTGATATTCCATCAATGATGGACGTCCTGCCACAGCTGCTGGCAACCGGACTGGTCAACACCATCATTATCTCCGTGGCGGCCACCGTGCTGGGCACGTTATTCGGCCTGATACTGGCGCTGATGGGCATCTCGCCCTCGCGCTGGCTGCGCGTGCCCGCGCGGCTGTATACCGATCTGTTTCGCGGCTTGCCTTCCATCCTCACCATTCTGTTGATTGGTCAGGGTCTGGCGCGTTTCAGCTATCAGCTGTTTGGCCCGACGCCGTATCCGCTCGGCATTTTTGCCCTGAGCCTGATTGCCAGCGCTTACATGGGCGAGATTTTCCGCTCCGGTATCCAGAGCGTGGAACAGGGGCAGATGGAAGCCTGCCGGGCGCTGGGAATGAGCTATGGCCGGGCGATGCGCCTGGTAATCATTCCGCAGGGCATCCGCCGCGTGTTGCCTGCGATAGTCAATCAGTTCATCGCCATCATCAAAGACTCGTCGCTGGTTTATCTGCTGGGTCTGATGACCGGTCAGCGTGAGCTGTTCCGCGTCGGTCAGGATGCCGCCGTGCTGAGCGGCAACCTGTCACCCCTGATGCTGGCCGGGCTGTTCTATCTGGTGATCACCGTGCCGCTCACCCACGCCGTGAACTATATCGACGTCCGCTACCGTACCGGACGTCGCCGCGCCACCGCGCCACAAAGCGGCCTGAAGGAGCTCGATGAAGTGCAGCAAAAGCGCAACGTGGTTCCGGCGGTCTCCCTTACCAGCGAGCGAGGACACTAATATGGCCATGCCATCTGCATTTCACGGCGCCAGTCTCGAGCTGCGCAATCTGACTCTGGCGTACGGCCCAATTGAGGTGCTGCGTAATGTGTCGCTGAGCATCGAACCGGGCACCACCACCTGCATCATCGGTCCCTCGGGATCGGGAAAATCCACCTTACTGCGCGGCATCAATCGCCTGCATGAGCCGAAGAATGGCGATGTCTTACTGGCCGGGCGTTCTGTCCTGAAGGACAAGCCCGATGCGCTGCGGCTGAGAATTGGCATGGTTTTTCAGCATTTCAACCTGTTTCCCGATCACAGCGCGCTGGAAAACGTGGCGCTGGCACCGTGGAAAGTGAAAGGCCGCCCGAAAGCCGAAGCGCTGGAGATTGCCCGTCAGCGGCTGGCTGAAGTGGGACTTGCTCAGCGAGCCGATCACCGGCCGCGCGATCTCTCCGGTGGCCAGCAGCAGCGGGTGGCAATAGCGCGCGCGCTGGCAATGGAGCCGGAAGTGATGCTGTTCGATGAAGCCACCTCGGCACTCGATCCTGAGCTGGTGAAAGGCGTTCTGACGCTAATGGCCGATTTGTGCCAGCGCGGCATGACCATGGTGGTCGTGACCCATGAGATGGGCTTCGCCCGGCGCGTGGCCGACCAGGTGGTGTTTATGGATGAAGGCGAAATCGTGGAAGCCGGCACGCCGGAACAAATCTTTGACCGTCCGCAGTCCGCGCGCCTACAGCGTTTTCTGTCGGAGGTGCTGTAATGACACATCTTCAGGTTAGCGGCCCAGTCCGCACGGCGCTGGTGGGATTTGGCGTCGCTGGCAGCGTGTTTCATGCACCGTTGCTTGCCCATAACGCTGACTATCGTCTCGACGTTATCGTCACTGGCGATGCCCAACGCGTAGCGACCGCGCAGCAACGTTACCCCCAGGCGCGCGTGCTGCCGGACTGGCCTGCGCTGCTTAAGGCCATTGATGGCGGCGAGATCGGCATCGATCTCATCGTGCTGGCCACGCCGCCGGCGCAACACGCGGAGCAGGCTGTGCAGGCCAGCCAGCGCGCGATCCATCTGGTGGTGGATAAACCGTTCGCACCAGACGTGCAGGCGGCAGAAATGATGATCGCTGCCGCGCAGCAGGCCAATACCTTGCTCACCGTGTTTCATAACCGACGCTGGGACGGTGACTTTCTGACATTACAGCGCCTGGTGCACAAGGAAGCCTTCGGCACCGTAAGGAGTTTTGAGTCGCGTTTCGAATGGTGGCGACCGCAGGGATTCGGCAATTGGCGTGACAGCGTCACGCTGGCGCAGGGCGGTGGTTTGCTGCTGGATCTCGGCAGCCATCTGATTGACCAGGCCATCCAGCTCTTTGGCCCGGTCGCCCATGCCACGGCAGAGCTGGCGCGCCATTCCGGCCCGCAATCGGACAGCGACGAGGACTGTTTTGTCTCATTGCTGCACCACAACGGCGTGCGCTCGCGGTTGTGGATGAATGGCCAGGCGGCACTGAATGCGCCGCGCTTTCACCTGCTGGGCAGTAAAGGCGCCTTCACCCACTGGGGGCTGGACAATCAGGAGCCGCAGCTGGCGGCTGGCATGTCGCCCGGCGACAGCCAGTACGGCGTGACGCCAGCAGAAAACGTTGCCCGGGCCGGCACGGTCGGGGCAACCACAACGGTGCCGATTGAACGTGGTCATTACCCCGCTTTCTATCAGCTGTTAGCCAACGCCCTGATACATGGCGGGCCGCCGCCGGTTGATGCGCGTGAAGCGCTCGGCGTTTTACAGCTTATTGAGCAGCTCCATCGGCAGCATCGCGTACGTATTGCCTCAAGGGCGAACATTTTTTTAACAGAAGGAATGAATGATGTCTGACAAAACCGTGGCAAAAACCGTCATCGTGCTGGGTGGCGGCATCCTCGGCGTCTCAACCGCCTGGCAGCTGGCGCAGGCGGGCGCGCAGGTCACGCTGGTGACGGAAGCGGCACTCTGCTCCGGCGCCACCGGCCGCTCCCTCTCCTGGCTCAACTCCGCGGGCGAGCGTTCGCAGCCTTACCATGCGCTGCGCATGGCGGGCATTGACCGCTATCGCACGCTGTTTGCCCGTCATCCGCAGCTCGACTGGCTGCGCTTCGACGGCGCGATTTACTGGGCCGCAGACGATGACGCGGGTACTAAAGCGCGCCATCACTATGAAAAAGCGCAGGGCTACGACTCAAAGCTGATCAATCGCGCCACGGTCGGTGATGTCGATGCACAGGTGAATCCGGCCAGCCTGAGTCAGGTGGCGATTGCCAACCCCGGTGAAGGCTGGGTCAGCCTGCCGCATCTGGTTGAGCATCTGGTTCAGGCATTGCGCGCGCTGGGCGGAGAGATCGTTGAGCACGCCGGTAAAGCCAGCGTGATCACCAAAGACGGCCGGGCCAGCGGCATTCGCAGCGAAAAACGCGGTGATCTGCTGGCCGATCGGGTACTGGTGGCGTGTGGCCCGTGGACGCCGGAAGTGGTGGCACCGCTCGGCGTGCACATCCCCAACGGTTCTCCGGTCTCGATGCTGGTAACCAGCCAGCCCGGCGATCACCGGCTGCAGGTGGTAATGAATACGCCGCGCGCGGCGGTCCGGCCTAATCCCGGCAACACCATCGCCATCGATCATGACTGGTATGAAGAGCACATCGTCGCGCAGGCCGACGGGCAGTACAGCATTGATACCGCAGTCATTAACCAGCTGATGGCGGAAGCGGGTAACCTGATCGCTGACGGCGCGCCGCTGAAAGCCAGCAGCTGGAAAATCGGTCTCAAGCCGATTCCCGGCGATGGCGAACCGGTGGTCGGTGAGTTGCAGCAGGTTCCCGGCTGTTTTGTTGTCTTCACCCATTCCGGCGCCACGCTGGCGTTGATCCTCGGTGAGATACTGACGCAGGAGATGCTCACCGGCGTCAAACACCCGATGCTGGCGACCTTCCGCCCGGAAAGATTCAGCTAACGTCAGGACCAGCGCCACGATGGTGGTGGCGCTGGCTATGCGCCCTGTTGCCTGTCACACACCGCGACTTTGCCCAATCCCATCGCCTCATCCCTGCGCCCTTTTCGCCTCCCTGCTGGTCTGATATCCGCACATTGCCGGTTTCTTTTCCGATGACAACCGCCAGGGCCAGATAAACTAAGAGTCCGCTATTGAGGCCACAAAGCTTCAGCGGCGGAAAATGTCACATTTTTCACGCAAATCACGACAATCTGAACACAGGAAAAACCTTATGCGTATCGCCATACTCGCCCTGGAAGGCAGCGTACTGTCCGCCGTTGCCGGAATGACCGACCTTTTCTGGATAACCAATAAAGCGATTGCCTCTTCCCCCGTGCACGCCGCACGCTTTCCCGATAAAGCTTTTGAAACGCTGATTGTCAGCGCCAACGGGGATCCGGTGTGGGATACGGAAGGCCGCCTGATTCACATCGACAGCTCATTTCAGGGGGCCGGTGCGGTTGATGTGGTGATTGCGCCCGGCATGTTGCTGGGGCCCGACCTGCAACCGATCAACCTCGACAGTATCCGTCAGGCTGCTGGCTGGTTTAACAAACTCTATCAGCAGGGTGTCTGGGTGGCTGCTGCGGGCACCGGTGGCGTGATCCTCGGCGAGGCGGGTTTGCTGAATGACCGTTCCTTTACCACCACCTGGTGGGTCAGCCATATGCTGCAGGCGCGCTATCCACAGGCGCGACTGGCGAAAGGCAAGACGCTGGAGGAAGACGATCGCGTCATTACCAGCGGTGGCTGTTTTTCGTGGATATCGCTGGCCCTGTATATCATTGAAAAAAGCGCCGGCAAGGCGGTGGCGGACCTTACCCGGGAGATGTCGCTGGCCGATAACCCTGTGCTGCACACCCACCTTCCCGGCTCGCCGGGTACGGGGAAAAGCAGCACGCCGTTTCTGGTGCGGGCGCAGGAGATCATCCGCCTGGAAAATCCCGCCATCAATGCCGCGCAGCTGGCAGTCGCACTGAACGTTACCGGGCGCACCCTGCAGCGCAGAATGAAAGCCCTGTCGCAGGAAACGCCAAAAGAGTTTATTACCCGCATCCGCATTGAACTGGCCTGTACCATCCTGGCCAGCACCGACGTCAGCGTGCGTCAGACCGCCTTGCAGTGCGGTTACAGCGAAGACACCGCCTTTCGTAAAGCCTTCCATCAGGTGATGGCGATGACGCCGGCCCAGTATCGTGAGTGGATAGCCCACCGTAAGAAGCAGGTAATTAGCGCAAAATAATACGCAACGCATTTTGAAAGTTATTTAATTACTTCAAAATTAATGATCCTGAGAAGTTAATTTATTCATAATTTTTGAAATAACCTTTTGTGATGTGATGCCGATTAACGCTGAGTTGTTGTGTTCTTCCTTTTAAACTTTTTTCCAGGTAAACAGATGATGAATATTACTCAAAGACTTACCCTGGCTTTCATTTTGCTCTCAGCTTCACTGGTGGTGACGGGTATTATTTCTGTGCGACTGCTGGGCGGTTTTCAGGACCGTTTTGAATACGTACAGGCTAACGCAATTCCTTCTATTCGCGATTTATCCGAGCTGATCGATCGCAGCAATAAACTCTCTCTGTCGCTGTATAAGCATCAAAGCCAGACTGACAATGCGCGCATGCCGCCGGTCGAGAAAGAGATCGCCCAGCGCCTGGCCGATATTAAAACGCTGGCAGAATATTATTTAGCCAATGATATCTCCAGCGACGAAGACAAGCAGATCACCATTAAAGGCCTGGCGACGCTGCGGCTGGTGGAGTCGCGGTTGCCGGCGTTTCTTGCTGCTTCACATGCTCATCAGGATGACGTCACGCTCGGCATGCTGGAAGCCGAAAGCGGTATTGGCGGCGCCATCAGTCAGTTAAAAAATGATTATCGCCAGCAGATGGCGCTTAATTTGTCGCTGGGTGACGGCTTGCGCGTGGTGAACCAGGAGATCTATCACCGCACATTCTGGGGATTGAGTGCCGGGGTCACGCTGACACTGCTGTTACTGGGTACGCTCACCGCGTTAACCCTGATGCGCATTCGTCACAGCCTGAAAGCAATTGGGCAGGTGATGGATCACGTTGGCAGCAGCCTTGACCTGAGCGTCACCGCCGATGACAGCAAAAAAGACGAAGTCGGCAACATGGCCCGCGCCTTTAACCAGCTGCTTGACCGGGTTGGCAGCGCGCTGGCGCAGGTCAGTACCGCTTCTCACGCCGTCAGTTCGGCGTCGGCACAAATCGCCGCGGGTAATGAAGATCTCTCTTCCCGAACCGAGCAGCAGGCCGCCTCGCTGGAACAGACGGCGGCCAGTATGGCGGAACTGAGCGAAACCGTGCGTCAGACGGCGGATAATACCCGGCAGGCCAACCGTCTGGCCGGTAACGCGACAGAACTTTCAGACGCCAGCGCGGTGTCGCTGGGCAATATGCTCAACACCATGGCGGAGATCCGCTCCAGCTCGAAAAAAATCACCGAAATTGTCACGCTGATCGAAGGCATTGCCTTCCAGACCAATATTCTGGCACTGAATGCTGCCGTCGAAGCGGCGCGCGCCGGCGAACACGGAAAGGGCTTTGCGGTGGTCGCGGGTGAAGTGCGCAATCTCTCGCAGCGTTCGACCCAGGCGGCCAGGGAGATCAAACAGCTGATTGATACCTCCTACAGCCTGGTGGAATCGGGTGCGGTACAGGCCGAAGCGGTGGAAGAGAACATGACAGGACTGAAAACCGCGTTCCGTCAGGTGAATGACCTTGTAAGCGAAATTGCTGCCGCAGCCGAAGAGCAAAACACCGGCATCTCGCAGGTGCACCTGGCGATTAATCAGATGGATGATGTCACGCAGCAGAATGCGGCGCTGGTAGAGGAGGCCTCTGCCGCATCCGCGTCATTGCAGGATCAGGCGCAAACCCTGTCCGGCCTGGTGAATCAGTTTTCACTGGCCGGGTCCGCGCGACCTGCTGAGCGCCCGAAAACGGTCTCCGCGCAGAAACGTCCGGCTGCCGTGCCGGTGGCCGCCGGGCATGGCATGGATGCGGACTGGCAGAGCTTTTAACCCAATACGGCCAGCCAGGCGCTAAATAGCGCATTACTCCGGACCGCCGTGACGTTGACGGCCGGTCCGGACTGACTCAGGTGACAGCCGATCAAAGCAGCTGGCTGAGGTGCAGCTGCCCCATCAGCAGCGGGTTATCGCTGTAATCTACCGGGATGGCCACCACGGCCGGTCCTTCCACCTCCATCGCCCGCCGCAACGTGGGTTCCAGCTCAGCTGCGCTGTTCACCGAAAATCCAGCGGCACCAAACGCCTGCGCGTAAGCTTTGAAATCCACCGGCCCGAAGTTCACACCGGAGACGCGCTGGTATTTCTTCTCTTCCTGAATCGCCACCATGTTATAGCCATTGTCGACCCAGATGATGTGCAGAATATTGGCCTTTAACCTGACGGCGGTTTCCAGCTCCATGCTGGATTGCAGAAAGCCGCCGTCGCCCGACACTGAAACCACTTTACGGGACGGATCGACCAGCCAGGCGCCAATCGCCCACGGCAACGCCACGCCCATGGTTTGCTGCCCGTTGGAAATCATGATTTGCCGTGCCCGGAAGCTGTAAAGATAACGGGCAATCCAAATATGAAAACTGCCCATGTCGACCGTCAGGCTGACGTCACTGTTAATGATGTCCTGCATCGCCCGGACGATACGCAGTGGATGCAGGGCGAACTGATCGAGGCTGGCACCCTGCATCGCCAGCAGCTGACGCTGTTGCTGACGATCCTGCAGAATGGTGGCGGCAGCGTCGCTGAGCTGCAGCGGTGACGTGATTTGCGCGGCGATTTTGCGCACTGTCCCGGCGATATCACCTACCAGCTCAGCGTCGGGTTGATAGTGGTTATCGGTTTCGGCGGGCAGCACGTCGATGTGCACCAGCAAGGCGTTGCTGCTGTTCCACATGGCCGGTTCATACTCCACCGGGCTGTAACCAATGGTGATAATCAAATCCGCCTGCTGGAGCAAGCGGTCACCGGCCTGATTGTTAAACAGGCCTACCCGCCCGGCAAAGCGTGAGAAGTGCTCCTGCCGCACCGCGCCCGCCGCCTGATAGGTGCTGGTCACCGGAATACGGCTTTTGCTCAGCAGTTCATGAATCGCCGCGCTATTCTCCGGCTGGCTGGCCATCAGGCCCAGCAGAATCACCGGATTTTTCGCCCGCGCAATCTCGCGGCTGACGGCATTCACCAGCGCGTCGGGCGCAGCGCCCAGCGTGATGTGTCCTGAACGCTGTAACAGGCTGCCTGACACCGGCTGGTCAACAATGTCCTGCGGCAGACTGAGGAACGATGCGCCGCCGCGCCCGTTTTCGGCATGGCGAAACGCGTTCGATACGCACTCCGCGAGCGCCGAAGCATCAGTGACTTCTACGGCAAATTTGGTCACCGGGCGAAACATCGCCACCGTGTCCATGCTTTGATGCACCTGTTTGGCACTGTCGGAGCGCTTAACCGCCCCGCCGATCGCCACCACCGGATCGCCTTCGCTGGTGGCGGTGGCCATGCCGGTCACCAGGTTTGAGCAGCCGGGCCCGGAAGTCACCAGCGCTACGCCGGCGTGGCCGGTCAGGCGGCCCATTGCCGCGGCCATAAACGCCGCGTTAGCCTCATGACGCACCGGAATCAGCTGAATGGAAGAATCCACCAGCGAATCAAACACCTTGTCGATTTTGGCACCGGGAATGCCAAAAATATGGTTTACGCCCTGCGCTTCCAGCTGAGCGACAACCAGGTCTGCACCACTGTTCCACAGCGTCTGGGTTTTAAGCTGTTTCATGATCACCTCTGCGATTAACTTTCGACGGAACGGATCGCGGCATCCAGATCCTGCGGATTGAGATCGGCCTGTAAAAACTCTCGATCCTGCGGCAGGTCGACCACCAGCTTGCTGATGGCACCAAACGTCAGCGTGCCCTGCTCCAGCACATAGTCGAGGATATGCCCGCCGCCCTGACGATCGTCGGTGATGAAGTGCTCGTGATAGCCGGCGACGTTAATACCCTGCATATATTGCGGCGTGCGGAATCCAATCAGCTCACCGTCGCGCTGGCGAAAATCAAAGGTGGGCTGATTGCCGAGCACTTCCGGCATAGAGCGATACGGACGGCACTGGCAGGGCACGGTGCGCGTCTGTACCGAGGCAAAGCGGCCGCTCAGGCGCAGCGCGCAGAAATGGTTATCGGAGGTGATGATGCGATCAATCACCTGATGGACGTCATCGCGCGTAGCGGTATGCGCAAAGCGGTGCTGATGTTCCGGTTTGAAGAAGGTCATCACGGCGAACGGGGTTTGTTGTTCAGGCCGGGCCGGGCTGGCGCTGCCATCGGCGCGCAGCTGATAAACCTGCCGGTCAAATGCCACCAGTTCACCATCCAGCTGATTAAACGTGCCGAGGCCAAAATCGCCCTTCTGCAACAGCTGCGCGACGGTGGTTGAACCGTCATAGACGCCATTGAGCAGCGCACTCATCAGGGAGGTCTGATAGATAACCTTTTCTGGTGATTGCTGTCCCAGTTGAGTGACGGATGCCTTTAGCTGATCTTCGCATGAACAATCAGATACAAAGTTACACATTTGCTGCCTCACAATCAGATAGTTAAGCCGTGTTAATATCATGGTGGGCTACATAGCTCACAGAATCCAATAGTGAAAACTGCCAACTTCGAGACGTTTTTGATATGGAACTTCGCCACCTGCGTTATTTCGTTGCCGTTGCTGAAACGCAGCACTTTACCCGCGCCGCCGAGTTGCTGGGCATGTCGCAGCCACCGCTCAGCCAGCAAATCCAGCGGCTGGAGCACGAGATCGGCACGCCGCTGCTGAAGCGCCTGACGCGCGGCGTGGAACTGACCGATGCGGGCCGCGCGTTTCTGCCCGATGCGATAGCGATTGTGCAGCTGGCCGATATGGCGCTGGAAAAGGCGCGCGGCGTGGCGCGCGGCATGAGCGGCCAGATGTCACTGGGTTTTGCCAGCTCGGTGGCGTTTGGCGCGCCGGTGTTTGATCTGATTCGCGCCTTCAAAACGCGCTACCCGGCGATGGAGCTCATCACCCGGGAAGAGAACATGGCGCTGCTGATGCAGGACTTAGGGGAAGGTTTGCTGGATGCGGCGTTCATTCGTCTGCCGTGTGAGAGCAGTAAGGCGTTTAACCTGAAAGTGATCGCTACCGAGGAGATGAAAGTGGCGCTGCCGGCCAGCCATGCGCTGAGCCAGCAGCAAAGTGTTGCGCTAACGCAGCTGGCCGAAGAATCACTGATTATTTTCCCGCGCGAGGTGGCGCCCAGCCTGTACGAATTAATCGTCAGTGCCTGTCTGCGCGCCGGCTTTGATGCAACACGCTTTCAGCAGGCTCCGCAGATTACCTCCTCGCTCGGCATGGTGGGCGCAGGCTGCGGGATTGCGCTGGTGCCGGCTTCGCTGTGCTGCGTCAACAATCCACAGCTGGTATTTCGTGACATTGAAAACAATACGCTGTTCACCGACATTGCCTTTGCCTGGCGGCGTAATCATCCGGCCAAAACGGTGTTACACCTGCTGAGTTTGATTAACGGGGAATAATTTGAGGGGGAAATCTGATGTCTGTGGTGACAGAGCGGAATGAACAATACGCTTATATAACATTAGCCGGGATAATAAATATACCGGCAGGTGCGTTTTTTATCAGGATAATAATACGCAGCGATACTATTATTTTGCTCATCAATCACTAAAAACCAGCATTATTACCCGACTCATCCCTGCCAGAAATTAATAACGTCTTCATTGGCAATGTCTAATACCTGCACCTTCTACTTAATTAGAGTTAGCAGTAAGGACGCGTAACCTGTTATCAATCAGACTGATGAAAATATTACGATAAATTATCAGAATCGTCGCTGCTTAAAAATTTCGTTAAAGAAAATAAAAATGACAGATGCCGGTGTTAAGCCTACCATGAGAAAGACCATTATAATATTTACACTTATTAACCACGCCAGCGGCAGGGTGTTGCAGGCCGCATACTGTACTTTTTGCTGTTAAATTTCGCACCGGAACCAGGCCGGCGCGGAGGAAATTATGCTGATGAATTTCAACGGTGACGACGATCGCCGCGCACGGGCATTGAAGGCGCTGCGCAGTCGCGACGAAAGCCGTGACGACGTATTACAAAACTTTGTCCGGCTGACCAGTCAGGCACTGGGTATTCCAGGTAGCTTTGTCTCCGTTCTGGATGATGAACATCAGTATATCTGCGCCGCCCATAATTTTGCGCTGAAGCACTCGTCCCGTGACGACTCGCTGTGCCGCCACGCCGTGGACAGTGACGGCGCGGTAGTTATCTCCGACACCCTGCTGGATGCGCGTTTTGCCCGCCATCCGCTGATCATCGGTGCCCCTTTTATCCGCTTTTACGCCGGTGTGCCGCTCAGGCATCGTGATGGCTATGTGCTGGGCACGCTGTGCGTCACGGACGTGGCGCCACACGCGTTCAGCGCTGATCAGGTGAAGATATTACAGCTGCTGGCCGATCTGGTGATGTCCTTCCTCGAAGCGTGGCACTGCGCCGGCTTCACCGATCCGGTCACGGCACTGCCTAACCGCCAGCGCCTGATTCGCGACCTGCAGCGGCTGGCCTCCATCGGGGACCGGACGCCGCAGCGGCTGATCCTGATCGACTGCATTGATATGCCGCGCGCCTACGAGCTGGCGCGCTCCATGGGCATGGGGCCGGTGGAAAGCCTGCTGAAGCACGTCACCACGTTACTGCCTTTGCGCCTGCAGCCCGGTGCGGACGACATCATTTATACCGTCGCCACCGGGCGTTTTGCGATTCTCACCATGGATAACAGCCCGCTGACCGCCGCATCGGTGGCGGAAAACCTGGCAGGGATCAGCGCGGATTTGGACGCGGGCATCTCTGTCGCCCTCACCTGCTTTACCGGCGAGGTCATTTTCATTCCAGCAGAACTCCGCGCACAGGAAGTGCTGCGCCGTGCGGTAAGTGCCCTGCATGAGGCGATTGGCAACCGGGTGCCTGCCATGAGCTTCAGCCTGGTAGCCGATCAGCGCCGCACTCAGGACTTTCTGCTGATGAACGATCTGGCTGCGGCACTGCAACAGGATCAGGGCCTGTGGCTGGCGTTCCAGCCGAAGATCTGCCTGAACAGTGGCCGGCCCGTTGGCCTGGAGGCACTGGTGCGCTGGCGGCATCCGCAGCGCGGCGAACTCGCTCCCGATCTGTTTATCCCGCTGGCGGAACAGACCGAGCTGCTCAGTGCCTTAACCAGCTGGGTGACCGACAAGGCGATCGCCAGGCTAAAACGCCTGCAGCACAGCCCTCTCCAGCTGCCGGTGACTATCAATATCAGCAGCCGCGACTTCTCTGATCCCGGCTTTGCCGATGCGCTGGAAACGAAGATGCTGCAGGCCCGCCTGCCGACCTCGCTGCTGGGCATTGAATGTCTGGAGACCGAGCAGATTATTAACAGTCCCGCCGCGCTACAGGGGCTGGAGATGCTCAAGCTGCGTGGGTTTGGCATCTCGCTGGATGACTTTGGCACCGGCTACAGCAATATCGGCTACCTGCGACGGATGCCGCTGGATGTGATCAAGCTTGATCGCGCGCTGATCAGCGAAATCGCCTCAGATACCGCGTCGCGGATTATCGCGCGCAGCATCATTACCATGCTGAAACAGCTGGATTACACCGTACTGGCTGAAGGCGTAGAGAATGTCGACACCGTTGCTGCGCTGGCGGAGTACGGCTGCGATCAGGCGCAGGGTTACTTTTATGCGCGCCCGCTGCCGGAAAGCGAGCTGGATGCGTGGCTGACGCGCCAGCTCGCGGCACAAAGCTGAGGTATGGTTCAGTGTACGCCGGGGAGCGTCTGGAGCAGAGTCCGTGGCAATACGATGACTCTGTTAGCTTAAAGCAGAATGATACTTTAAAGGTGAAACAGAAATACCCGGCTTAGTTTTAGAGAATGCGCTTCACGGCCTCGTTATAAACCTCCGCGCGTTCTCTTTTACCAACCGAAATCACGAAAACCACCACCTTCTCGTCTATCACCTGATAGACAAGGCGATAACCTGAAGACCTGAGTTTTATTTTGTAGCAGTCAGGCATACCGCGAAGCTTGTTCGCTTCAATACGGGGTGCCTCAAGTACTTCAGCCAGCTTTTTTTTTTAATTGTTCACGTACCGTCGAGCCCAGCTTTCGCCATTCCTTTAGTGCCCGCTCGTCAAAATCCAGAAAATAGGCCATCAAAGGTCATCCAGCGTCACACGAACTGGCTTAGGATTGCGAAGCCGCTCTTTCACTATTTCGACCAGCTCAGCATCTTCGTCGCTCAGCAGTGTCTGTTTGAACGGTAAACGTTCATTTTCGGCGATATACTCAAGCATGAGACGAAGCGCTTCAGAGGGAGTCACCCCCATTTTTTCAAGCGCAGCGTAAGAACGTGCTTTGAGTTCATCATCAATACGCAGGTTGATGCTGCCCATGTCCTACACCTCTTGTACATACAAATGTCATTACAAGTATTTCACTCCCTCATGCATATATCAAGTCATGCCCAGCGTTATACGCGCTCTGCGAGGTAATGAGATCCACCGCCACACGACTTCTGCCTTAAACGTAGCCCATCAGTTTCAGCATTGACTGCGCCTGGTGCATCGCTTCGGCGCGATGGGTGACGCCCAGCTTCTGGTACAGATTACGGATATGGGTTTTGATGGTGGTCGCCGCGACGTCCAGCTCGCCGGCGATCTGATCGTTGCTGTAGCCGGAATAGATCAGCCCCAGCACCTGCCATTCTCGTTGCGTCAGCGGGCTGGTGCGAATCAGCTCCGGCACATCCGGGTGGTTCAACAGCCGGCTGACGAAGCCCTCATCGAAATGGGCAAACTTATGCCGGTGATACTTGTTGATCTCACTGAGAATGCGCCGGGCCCGATGCTGATCGAGTTCGCTCAGCGTATTGAGCTGAATTAACTGGCGCAGCTGCTGCGCCATCATTTCGCCCTCAATCACGAAGTGGCTGACGAAGCCGGTGCTTCGTGCCAGCTTCAGCGCTTCGATCAGCGCCTGCTGCGCCTCCGCTTTGCGCGCGGTTTGCCAGTAGATTTGATTTAGCAGCAGCAGGTTACGGTTTAAATCACTCATCAGCCGCAGCGCGTGCGCATTCTCATTCAGCTCATCGAGGATCACTTCGGCCTGGCTGAGGTTGCCCAGCAGGATCTGCGCCCGCGCCACGTTGCGCCACTGGCCCTGCAAAAAATGATTGTTGGCAAAGGCGGGTTTAGCGGTATGGCGCATCCAGTGGCTGGCACTCTGCGCATCGCCCGTCATCTGCCAGTAGATCAGCCGCACTTTGTCGGCGTTGGCAATCCAGTCGCTGTGCAGCACGCCGTTATTCATCAGGTTTTCCAGCCGGCTGAGATAGCTGCGCGCATTATCCAGATTGCCGCGTGCCAGCGAGCACTGAATCAATAGCCCAAGGCACTGGATTTGCTGCTGGGGCGGATAGCCTTTCAGGACTTTGATGCCCGCGCGCGCGGCGTGTTCGGCCTCATCCAGCCGGCCCCACGCCCACATCAGCTGCGCACGAATGCGCAGTAAAAACTCGTGCAGCGGGATGTTCGCCAGATGCTGTTCACTCACCAGCACAAACGCTTTTTCCTGAATCTCCCACGCTGACTGTAAAAAACCCTGTGCGAACAGGATTTCGCTCTGCTGAATCAAACTCCACAGCGCGTAGTGCCAGGCTTCATCGCGGCGCGCCATCTGTTCGGTTTGCCGCATCAGCGCCAGCGAGTTGGTCAGGTCACCTTTGCAATGCATCACTTCGCCGTGCACTGAGGTGGCCACAATGCGGCTGTAGCGACGCGTTTCCGGCAGCGTTTCCAGCGCCAGCCGTGCCAGTCGCTCTGCTTCGTCGGCGTTGCCGTGATTGATGGCCACCTGTGCGCGCACCGCATTGAATTCGCCCTGCAGCGCGGCGTCGATTTCGCAGTCGCAGCCTTCCTCAAAGCGCGCCAGCAGCCGGTTAACTTCAGAAAAGCGATGCTGGCTCTGCATCAGCCAGGCCTGCAGCAGTACCAGTTTCGGACTGGCCAGCAGCGTGCGCCACGGCAGCGCATTCAGCGACTGCTCCAGCAGTGCCAGTTCGCTGCGGTTGAACAGCGTCCACGCATGCTGCAGCAGCACGTCGCGCAGCATATCGGTATCGCCGGACGCCAGCGCATGATGAATCGCTTCGCCGGGAAAACCCTGCGCCATCCAGCTTTGCGCAGCCGCGCGGTGAATGGCCGGTAGCTCGCTGGCCAGCTCCCATTCGCAGCGCTGACGCAAAAAGCTGCCGAACAGCGGGTGATAGCTGAACCACTGCCCTGAATCATCCATGCGCTGAATAAACAGCCCCTGACGTTCAATTTCTTCCAGCCGCATGCGCCCGTTGTCTTCACCGGTCACGCAGGCGACCAGCGCATCATTCATCGACTGCAATAACGCGCTCTTCAGCAAAAAATGGCGCGTGGCGGCATCGACGTTATCCAGCACTTCCTCGACCAGATAATCAGAAAGGTGGCTGGCATTAATACCGGAGAGCCGGCGAGCGGAGTCCTGCGCCGACGCCGCGCCCTGACGGGTGGAGAGTGCGATCAGCTGTAACGCGGTCGCCCAGCCTGCTACATCATCACACAGACGGTTGCTCTCATCCGGCGCGAGCGGCGCACTCAGGCGGCAGTCGAAGAACTGTTTCGCCTCCTGATGGGTGAAGGCCAGCTGCTGGCTGCCCAGCTCCAGCAGTTGTTCACGCACGCGCAGATTAGCAATACCCAACTGCGGCAGATTGCGGGACAGCACCACCAGCGTCAGGTTATCCGGCTGATGGCGCAGGAAAAAGCGCATCGCTTCATGCACGGCAGGATTGGTGATGTGATGATAATCATCGATGATCAGCCACAGCGGCTGCTGCCACGCGGCCAGCTCATTGAACAGCTGGGCGAACAGCGCATTGAGGTTCACGTACTGACGCTTTTGCGCCAGCGTCTCGCTGCGGCTGCATGCGCCGCGGGTAGCCTGCTGCAGCGCGGCGATCAGGTAATCGGCGAAGCGCTCCGGCTGATTGTCGCCCTCGTCTAATGAATACCAGCCCAGCTCGGTTTTATCAGCCGCCCACTGCGATACCAGCGTGGTTTTGCCGTAGCCCGCCGGGCTGGCAATCAGCACCAGCCGGTAATTCGCCGCTGCGCTGAGCTTTTGCAGCAGACGATCGCGGGTAACCGTGCTTTCAGGACGAACGGGACGACTCAGTTTTGAGGGTATCAACATGGGCGCACGCTTCTCCGTTAACGTTCAGCGCATCATTTTTTTACGCTTCGTAATTAATAGTCATACACGTTCGGAGATTCGGTTACTGAATGCAAGCGAACTGATTAGTTACGCTTTACAAAAGCGAGTGTTATCACACTCCTGCCGCGCTTTCAGATTTACCTCAGCCTCTCCACCCTCCCTGTCCTCCCCGTGGAATTTTTTACAGGAGGAGGTAGCCGCCTGGCGGCAGCGTCACACTGCCTGTAACCCTATTTATTCGACTGGAGTTTCCCTATGGCACTGCCCACATTTGACCCTGACCGTTTTTCTGCCGCGCTGGTGCGCCAGAGGCAACGTTTTGGCCTGCCGGATGCGCAGGAAATGAGCCCCGACCAGTGGTGGCACGCGCTGAGCGGCGCGCTGGCCGAACTGCTGGCGGATATACCGGCGCAGCCGGCCGCTGGCGGACAGCGCCACGTTAATTATCTGTCGATGGAGTTTCTGCTGGGCAGGCTGACCGGCAACAATCTGCTGAATCTCGGCTGGTACGACGGCGTCAAAGCGACGCTTGCCGCAGCTGGAGTGACGCTGAGTGACGTGCTGGAGCGTGAAACCGATCCGGCACTGGGCAACGGCGGTCTGGGACGGCTGGCCGCCTGTTTTCTCGATGCGATGGCGACCACCGGCCAGCCTGCGATCGGCTATGGCCTGAACTACCAGTACGGCCTGTTTCGCCAGCATTTTGTCGGGGGCGCGCAGCACGAACAGCCGGATGACTGGCAGCGCGATCGTTATCCCTGGTTTCGCCACAACGCGGCGCTTGACGTGCAGGTCGGACTGGGCGGCAGTGTGACCACCATTGACGGCGTGACGCACTGGCAGCCTGCTTTTGTTGTGCAGGGTGAAGCCTGGGATCTGCCGGTGGTCGGTTTCCGCAACGGCATCACGCAGCCCTTGCGTCTGTGGCAGGCAAAGCATGCCCGTCCGTTTGATCTCCAGCGTTTCAACAACGGCGATTTTCTGCGTGCGGAACAACAAGGCATTGAGGCGGAAAAACTGACCAAAGTGCTTTATCCGAATGACAACCATCAGGCCGGCAAAAAGCTGCGTCTGATGCAGCAGTATTTCCAGTGTGCCTGTACGCTGGCGGATATTCTGCGCCGTCATCAGGCTGCGGGACGATCCATCGAAACGTTAGCGGATTATGAAGTGATCCAGCTGAACGATACGCATCCGACGCTGGCCATCCCGGAGCTGTTGCGGCTGCTGCTGGATGAGCACCAGCTTAGCTGGCAGGACGCATGGCGCATCACCCAGCGCACCTTCGCCTACACCAACCACACGCTGATGCCGGAAGCGCTGGAGTGCTGGAACCTGCGCCTGGTGCGTAGCCTGCTGCCGCGCCATGTGATGATCATCAATACGCTCAATGCGCAGCTGAAACAGCAGGTTGAGGCGCGCTGGCCGGGCAATCAGGCGATCTGGTCAAAACTGGCGCTGGTGCACGATCAGCAATTGCGTATGGCGAACCTGTGCGTGGTCGGCAGCTTTGCGGTCAACGGCGTGGCGGCGCTGCACTCGCGGCTGGTAGTACAGGACCTGTTCCCCGAGTATCACGCGCTGTGGCCGGAGAAGTTCCACAATGTCACCAACGGCATCACGCCGCGTCGCTGGATCAACCAGTGCAATCCGGCGCTGGCGGCGCTGATCAACAAAACGCTGCAGCGTCCGTGGCTTAACGATCTTGATGCACTGCAGGATCTGACGCCGTTCGCCGATGATGCCGCCTTCCGCGCCGAATATCGCGCCATTAAGCAGCACAACAAGCAGGCGCTGACGCAGTGGATCGCCGACCGAACCGGCATTGCGGTTCAACCTGATGCGCTGTTTGACGTCCAGATTAAGCGGCTGCACGAATACAAACGGCAGCACCTGATGCTGCTACACATGATAGCGCTGTGGCAAACGCTGGTCAGCGATCCGCAGGCCAATCTGGCTCCGCGCGTGATGCTGTTTGGTGCCAAAGCGGCGCCGGGCTATGCGCTGGCGAAAAACATCATCTACGCCATCAATAAAGTGGCGGAAACTATCAACCACGATGCGCGCGTCGGCGACCGGCTGAAAATTGTCTTTATCCCTGATTACAACGTGTCGGTTGCCGAGCGCCTGATCCCGGCCGCCGATCTCTCGGAACAGATTTCTACTGCGGGCAAAGAAGCATCCGGTACCGGCAATATGAAGCTGGCGCTGAACGGCGCACTCACCATCGGTACGCTGGATGGGGCCAACGTTGAAATCGCGCAGCAGGTCGGTGAAGAGAATATCTTTATCTTTGGCCATACCGTAGAGCAGGTCAGCGCGCTGAAACAGGCCGGTTACTCGCCATTGAACTGGCGCAATAAGGACGCGCAGCTGGATCGCGCGCTGACCGCGCTGGAAGATGGCACCTTCAGTAACGGCGACCGCACGGCGTTTAGCGATCTGGTCAACAGCCTGGGCGCGCAAGGCGGCGATCCTTATCTGGTGCTGGCTGATTTTCGCCACTATCTCAACGCGCAGCAGCAGGTTGAAGCGCTGTGGGCCGATCCTGAGGCCTGGACGCGCGCCGCAATCCTCAATACCGCGCGTTGCGGCATGTTCAGTGCCGATCGCGCCATTCGTGACTATCAGCAACGTATCTGGCAGGCCAGCCGCTAAGGAACGCCATGAAACCCAAAGATGCTCTTGATCGCCGTGCTGACGCGCTTATTGCTGCGGAATATATTGATGCGCACGGAAAACCGCGGCAGATTTCTGCTCTTACTCATCAGCGTCTCGCTGCGCTGATGCAGGCGCCTGTGAACGGCTCCGCACCGCTGCCGCCAGTGGTAATTTTTTATGTCGGACAGTCACTGAGTCTGGCACCGGTGCTCAGCGCCGATGCGGAATGGCAGCTGACGAGCGAAAGCGGTGAAAGCTGGTCCGGGCGCTGCCAGCCGGGTGAAGCGTTGGTGTTGCCCACGTTGCCCGCCGGTTATCACCAGCTGACATTGACCCACGAGTTACAGTGTCACCGTTGCCCGGTTATTGTGGCACCCCGCCGCTGCTACGAACCTGCGGAACTGCTGGCGGGCGAATCGCTGTGGGGCAGCTGTATTCAGCTGTATACGCTGCGCTCTGCGGCTAACTGGGGCATCGGGGATTTCGGCGATCTGCGGCAGATGATCGCTGAAACCGCGCGGCGCGGCGGCGCGTTTGTCGGGCTCAATCCGCTGCACGCGCTGTTTCCTGCCGCACCGGAAAGCGCCAGCCCTTACAGTCCCTCGTCCCGGCGCTGGCTCAACATCCTCTATATCGACGTGAGCGCCGTGGCCGATTTTGGCCTCAGCGACGCGGCGCAGGCCTGGTGGCAAGCTGAGGAGACGCAGCAGGCGATTAGGGCAGCGCGTGACGCCGCGTGGGTGGATTACACTGCCGTCACCCGGCTTAAGTTGCAGGGACTACGGCTTGCCTGGCAGCAGTTTCGCCGGCGCACGGCAGATGATGGACAGGCGCAGGCGTTTGCGGAGTTTGTGCGTGCCGGGGGCGACAGCCTGCTGCATCAGGGACTGTTTGATGCGCTGCACGCGGCGCGCGGCGCCCAGGATGGCACGGGCTATGGCTGGCAACACTGGCCGGCCGAATGGCAGCAGGCGAACAGTGCGACAGTGCTGGCGTTTCGCATTGAGCACAGCGACGAGGTGCGTTTCTACATGTGGCTGCAGTGGCTGGCGGCAGAGCAATTTGCCTCCTGCTGGCAGCTGTGTCAGCAGCAGCAGATGGCGATCGGGCTGTATCGCGACCTGGCGGTGGGCGTGGCGGCGGATGGCGCGGAAACCTGGCGCGATCGGCAGCTTTACTGCCTGGACGCCAGCGTTGGCGCGCCGCCGGATATCCTCGGTCCGCTCGGTCAGAACTGGGGATTGCCGCCGATGGACCCGCAGGTGATGGCCGCGCGTGGCTACGAACCGTGGATCGCCCTGCTGCGCGCCAGCATGCGCGACTGCGGCGCGCTGCGCATTGACCATGTGATGGCGCTGCTGCGTTTATGGTGGATACCGAAGGACGAAAGCGCGGCGCACGGTGCCTATGTGCACTATCCGGTGGATGATTTGCTGGCGATTCTGGCACTGGAGAGCCAGCGCCATCGTTGCATGGTGATTGGCGAGGATCTGGGCACCGTGCCGGAAGCCATCGTCGATAAACTGCGCGACGCCGGTGTGTACTCCTACAAAGTGCTCTACTTTGAGCAGGAATCGCAGCGCCACTTCCGCGCGCCCGCGGCGTGGCCGCGTCAGGCGATGGCAGTTACCACCACCCATGATATGCCGACGCTGCGCGGCTGGTGGCAAAGTGACGATTTGCGGCTGGGCAGTGCGCTGGGGCTTTACCCCGATCGGGCGATTCTCGCTGGCCTGTATCGCGATCGGCGCCTGGCCAAACAGGCGTTGCTGCGCACGCTGCTGCGCAGCGGTGATCTGCCGCCGCGCCGCCGCTTCCAGCGGGCCAGCGTCCGCATGAGTCATCAGCTTAGTCAGGCGATCCATCGCTATCTGGCCCGCAGCCAGTGTGCGCTGCTCGGTTTGCAGCCGGAAGAGTGGCTGGATATGGCACTGCCGGTCAACGTGCCGGGCACCGTCGATCAGTATCCCAACTGGCGACGTAAACTCAGCGTAACGCTGGAAGCGATGGCGGAAGATGACAGAATCGATGCGTTGCTCACGGCGGTACAATCACGTCAGCGTCAGCGTAAGTAGCACGAAACCGACCTGCTGCGTGCAGGTCGGAGTGCCATAAAAAAAGGTGCGCCGAAGCGCACCAGGTGGGGCAACTCAGCACTGTCGGGGCAGTTTCACCCCTTGCCTTTAACACTGCTGATAAAGGTTTGCCGCGCCGATGTCGATCCCAGACGCTCTGCTTCATCCAGCAGCTTCAGCGCTTTATCGATATTGCCCTGTTGCACCGCCTGACGAATGCTCTGATTGAAATAGCTTTCCGTCTCATTCACCAGCGGTGCCGGTTCAGGCGCTGGCGCGTGCGCCGTCGTGGCGGCCATGGCCGGCCGGGTGCTGCCAACGGTGACAGCGGCAGGCGCGGCTGAGCCAAACAGCGGGCCGACCAGAATCGAGGAGCCGGAACTGGTTGCCACTTTCAGTTTGATTTTGCCGTCGCGACTGTGACGCGCCACCGGATCGGAAATATCCGGTACCGCATGGCCAGTGCCTTTGGCATAAGCTTTGGCCGGATCCAGCAGCGTGGTGGTCTGGGTTAAATCCTGGTCGGTGGTGAACACCAGCAAATAGATCTTCTGCTGGCCCGGCACCGGCGTCAGCTTCATCACCCCTTCCAGCCGATCGGCGCTCATCACGCCGGGCTGCTGATAGCTAAAGAAGCGGCTCGGAAACCACGCGGCCGGCTGCAGGTTTTCATCCAGTACCAGCACATTTGGCGCAAAGACCTGATTGTGTACCACCTCGCTGCTTAGCGTAACCGTCAGCTCGCCCTGATTGGCAGGAAGGCTGTAAGCCGCAATGGCCCCCGTGACGCCACGTACATCCAGCGGCGTTGCGCTTTGTGTCAGCGTGGTGGTTTGTGCACGCGTTGCATCTACCGGCTGCCAGCTGAGCTGCTGCAGCCGCGCGGTGGGAATGGACGGCGCCGCGGAAAGATCCTGTGGCACCAGATTGATGTCGGCCTGAACTGGCATAATGACGCCGGTCAGCAGCGCGCTGCTCAGGCAGAAGGCGATAAGATGTTTTTTCATTGTGATATCCCAACAAGCTGTCAGGCAGCGGCGTGGGCCAGGCAATGGCTGCCGCTGTCCGAAAACGCCGTGCGTCTGATGCACGGCGGATGTTTGCTTAACCTGCGCAGCGACTTACCACCAGATTTCCATCTGTGCGCCGAAGGTCCACTCATCGTTGTCGCCACGGCTGTTGGTGAACAGACCGTTGCCGCTGCTGTCCGCCGCGGCCAGCGACGTGATATCGCCGGAGGCGTCTTTGCTGTAGCCCCACTTCTCATCCCATTTGGCATAGGTAGCGAACAGGCGCAGCGCCGGACGTGACCAGATGCTGTCGCCAGCCTGCCACTGCTGCGCCAGGGTAATTTTGTACTGGCCGTTGCGTTCGCTGACCTGCTGTGACTTAACGTTGTCATAGCCTACTTCCAGCAGGGTGCTCATGATCGGCGTCCATTTGTACATAGGACGTACGCCGACGGTGTACCACTCAGTTCCGCGGTTGTTATCCAGATCGACGTTCTGGTACATCGCCACGTACATCAGATCCCAGCGATCGGCCAGCGAGATCGCACCGTGATCGAGGATGCGGTACATATTGCCATTGTTATTGATGTTGCTGCCCTGCGGCAGGCCTTTGCCCTGCGAGGTCAGCGCATCGGTGGCGTACTGCAGCACAAACTTGTTGTAGCCTTTCAGCATGCTCTGCGTGTGTTCCGCGGTGAACATCCAGCCATCTTTCGACGCGCCGTCGTCTAAGCGATAGCCGTCACGCGCGTTGGCGCGGCCATAGTCGACACCCAGTTCCAGCACGCCGTTAGGGTTAGTTTCCAGCCCGGCGAGACGCACATCAAAAACGTCATTGGCGGTACTGGTGGCGTAATCACGAATCTGGTCACTGGAGAAAGTGTAAGAGCCGCCCGCTTCGGAAGAGCGCGTCGCAGCGAACGAGAGCTTACCAAACCCGAGATCGACATCTTCAAGACCGGCGCCCGGACCGGAGATATCCCAGTAGTAGAAGTCGATCATGTGAACATCGTGACGCTGATAAAAGCGTTTACCGGCCCAGATGGTGGAACCCGGCAGCGCATCGATCAGGTTTTTTCCTTTCACGTTGGCTTCACGGAAGGCCGGTGAAGTCGCTTCCCAGTCATTCTGCTGGGAAACGGAATAGGCGACGTTGGTATCGAAATAGAAACTTTTATCGCCCTCTTTCCACACTTCCTGGCCCAGTTTCAGTTCAGCATAGGTTTCACATTCGTTGCCCAGACGGTATTTGCTTTGCGCGCCGGTAGCCTGAAAGCACTGTTGCTCGCCGCCGCTGCCGGTCCAGCCGATACCCGAACGGGCGTAACCCGTAAAATCGACCGCCATGGCTTGAGCGGAGAGCGTACCCGCTGCGATGGCAATCGCGACGGGAAGTTTGCGCAGAGTTAACATTTTCTATCTCCTGAGGTCATTGCTTTTATTGTTTTGCAGGGCTAAACACCGGGTTCCTGATGCAGCCTGCGGCAGGCGCTCCCGTCCTCGCGGAACAGGTGACAACGCTCCGGCGGCAGGCCAATACCCATCAGGGCGCCCTCTTCTACCAGCACCACGTCCTCCTGGCGATACACCAGGTTCTGACGAATGGCGGGGATCTGGATATGGATTTGCGTCTCGTGGCCGAGCTGCTCAACCACCTGCACTTCGCCCTCCAGCGTGACATCGGCGATGTCGCTGGAGAGCAGATGTTCCGGACGAATACCCAGCGACATGTTGCTGCCGACCTGGACGCCGGCGCTCTCCACCGGCAGCCATACAAGCTGATCGTTGGGCAAACGCACCTGCACCTGATCGATGGCGGTGGCGGTCACTTTGACGGGCAGAAAATTCATGCGCGGCGAGCCGATAAAGCCGGCAACGAAGCGGTTAGCGGGATAGTGATAGAGTTCGAGCGGCTTACCGACTTGGGCGATGCGACCGGCGTCCAGAACCACGATCTTGTCGGCCAGCGTCATCGCTTCGATTTGATCGTGCGTAACGTAAATCATGGTGCGCTTCAGGCGCTTATGCAGGCGTGAGATTTCAATGCGCATCTGTACGCGCAGCGCGGCATCAAGATTGGACAATGGCTCGTCGAGCAGAAACACACGCGGTTCGGCCACCAGCGTGCGCCCGATGGCCACGCGCTGCCGCTGTCCGCCCGATAGCGCTTTGGGTCGCCGTTCCAGCAGGTGCGCCAGCTGTAACACCTCCGCCACCTGATTGACGCGCTGCTGGATCTCAGCACGCTTTACGCCGGCCAGCTTCAGGCCAAACGACATGTTTTCGGCCACTGAAAGGTGGGGATAAAGGGCGTAAGACTGAAACACCATGCCGATACCGCGCTCAGCGGGCGGAACATCGTTCATACGCAGACCGCCAATCAACAGATCGCCGCGGGTGATGGTTTCCAGACCGGCGATCATGCGCAGCAGCGTTGATTTGCCGCAGCCGGAGGGACCGACGAACACCACAAATTCCCCTTCGCCGATCTCCAGATTGATGTCTTTTGATACCTCGGTATCGCCCCAGGCCTTGGTGACATGGTGTAACGCAACGCTCGCCATGATGCTTTCCTCTTCGCAGGCTCATGCTTGCCTGCAGCACCGCAGGCAGACTCCGGCGACCACTATGGGCAGGGGCAGACGGCGCAACATCCTCCACCGTGCAGGTTTTTACTGGGGGATGAGGCGGGAGGAGGAGAACGCGCACGCCAGTCGCGCCGCCGCGACGTTCACGGCAATTTTGTGAGCTGTCACGCAGAGCTGACGCGTCAATAGTGTGCGCCAGCGCGTATTAAGGCGCGGTTTTGCAAGCGCGATCACGGCTTAGTGCCGTTGGGCGTAGAGCGCAGGAGGATGAGGAAACGCCATAACGCCGCACAATGATGCCACTGATGATTTCCGCTTCCGCTAACAGGATGGAGTTATGACAATGAAAACCGGCGCACGCGTTCTGGCCCTTTCCGCCCTTACGGCCGTACTGTTTTCGGCTTCGGCCGTGGCCAAAATTGAAGAAGGTAAACTGGTCATCTGGATCAACGGTGATAAGGGCTATAACGGCCTCGCCGAGGTAGGCAAAAAATTCGAGCAGGACACCGGTATCAGCGTGACGGTCGAACACCCGGACAAAATGGAAGAGAAATACCCGCAGGTCGCCGCGACCGGGGACGGTCCGGACATCATCTTCTGGGCGCACGATCGCTTTGGCGGCTATGCCCAGTCAGGGCTGCTGGCCGAAGTCACGCCGGATCAAAACTTCCAGCAAAAACTGTTTCCGTTTACCTGGGATGCAGTGCGCTTCAACGGCAAGTTGATTGGCTATCCGGTTTCTGTGGAGTCGCTGTCGCTGATTTATAACAAAGATCTGCTGCCCACCCCGCCAAAAAGCTGGGAAGAGATGGCGGCGCTGGATAAGCAGCTGCGCGCCAAAGGCAAGAGCGCCATCATGTTTAACCTGCAGGAACCCTATTTCACCTGGCCGCTGCTGGCCGCCGGTGGCGCCTATGCTTTCAAAAAGACCGATAGCGGCTATGACGTGAAAGATACCGGCGTCGACAACGCCGGCGCGAAAGCAGGCATGCAGTTCCTCGTCGATCAGGTGAAAGCCAAAATCCTTAATGCCGATACTGACTATTCGATTGCCGAAGCGGCCTTCAATAAAGGCCAAACCGCGATGACCATTAACGGTCCGTGGGCGTGGAGCAATATCGACAAAAGCGGCATCAACTACGGCGTCACGCTGTTGCCGACGCTGAACGGCAAGCCGACCAAAACTTTTGTCGGCGTACTGAGCGCGGGCATCAACGCGGCCAGTCCCAATAAGGAACTGGCCAAAGAGTTTCTGGAAAATTACCTGCTGACCGACGCCGGTCTCAACGCGGTTAACAAGGATAAGCCGCTGGGCGCGGTCACCCTGAAGTCATTCCAGCAAACGCTGGAGAAAGACGCGCGCATCGCCGCCACCATGAGCAATGCGCGTAATGGCGACATCATGCCTAACATCCCGCAGATGGCTGCCTTCTGGTATGCGATGCGCACCGCGACGCTGAATGCGCTGAGTGGTCGTCAAAACGTCGATGCGGCGCTGAAGGATGCGCAGGCGCGTCTCAATAAGTAATGCTGTTACGGAGCCGACGGCTGTCGGCTCGCCACTGGCTGTTAAGGAACACCGTATCATGTCAGGAATACCGCAAAAGAGACGGCACAGCCTGGTGCTGCGCAGCCTGCTGGTCGGGATCGGCTGTCTGCTGGTCGGCTACCTTCTGGTGCTGATGTATGCTCAGGGTGAATACCTGTTTGCGCTGGTCACGCTGGTAGTCAGCGCCGCAGGCCTGTGGATTTACACCAACCGGCGCGCCTATGCCTGGCGCTATGTGTATCCGGGACTGGCCGGCATGGCGCTATTCGTCCTGTTTCCACTGGCCTGTACCGTCGCCATTGCCTTCACCAACTACAGCAGCACCAATCAGCTCAGTGAGGCGCGCGCGCAGCAGGTGCTGCTGAGTCGCCAGTATCAGGCCGGGGACGCGATGAACTTCGCGCTCTATTCGCAGGGCGATCGCTGGCAGCTGGCGCTCAGCACAGGCGAAAACAGCTTTCTGTCTGCGCCGTTTACGCTGGGTGGTGAACAGCAGCTCAGCCTCACGCCAGCCGCGCTGCCCGCCACCGCGCGCGCCAGCTTAAAAACCATCACCCAAAACCGTCAGGCGCTGAGTCAGTTAACTGCCCGGCTGCCGGACGGTCGCGAGCTGGTGATGAGTTCGCTGCGCCAGTTTTCCGGCACGCGGCCGCTGTATGTGCTGGACGCAGCGGGACAGCTGAGAAATCAGCAAAACGGCGTCCGCTATCAGGCCAACCGAGACACGGGGTTCTATCAGCAGATCAATGCCGATGGCAGCTGGGCCAGCGAACAGCTCAGCCCCGGCTTTACCGTTGGCGCGGGCTGGAAAAACTTTGCCCGCGTGTTCACCGACGAAGGCATTCAGAAACCGTTCCTGGCGATATTTGGCTGGACGCTGCTGTTTTCGCTGTTGACCGTGCTGTTGACGGTCGCGGTGGGCATGGTGCTGGCGTGTCTGGTGCAGTGGGAAGCGCTGCGGGGCAAGGCCATCTATCGCGTGATGCTGATTCTTCCCTACGCGGTACCGGCATTCATTTCGATACTGATTTTCAAGGGGCTGTTTAACCAGAGTTTTGGCGAAATCAACGTCATGCTCAATGCGCTGTTTGGCTTCAAGCCAGCGTGGTTCAGCGATCCGACGCTGGCGCGCGCCATGCTGGTGATCGTCAATACCTGGCTGGGTTATCCCTACATGATGATCCTGTGCATGGGCTTGCTCAAGGCGATCCCGGACGATCTCTATGAGGCGTCCGCGATGGATGGTGCCGGGCCGCTGCAGAATTTCTTTTTGATTACGCTGCCGCTGATGCTCAAACCGCTATTGCCGCTGATGATCGCCAGCTTTGCTTTTAACTTCAATAACTTCGTGCTGGTGCAGCTGCTGACCAATGGTGGCCCCGATCGACTCGGCACCACTACGCCGGCGGGCTACACCGATCTGCTGGTCAACTACACCTGGCGTATCGCCTTTGAGGGCGGCGGCGGTCAGGACTTCGGCCTGGCGGCAGCCATCGCCACGCTGATCTTCCTGCTGGTGGGTGCGCTGGCAGTGATTAACCTGAAAGCGCTACGCATGAAGTTTGATTAAGGAGGCGTTATGGCCATGGTACAACCTAAATCGCAGAAGCTGCGTCTGCTGCTGACGCATCTGCTGCTGCTGCTGTTTATCGCGGCAATTCTGTTCCCGCTGCTGATGGTGATTGCCATCTCGTTGCGCAGCGGCAATTTCGCCACCGGCAGTCTGATCCCGGAACAGATTTCCTGGGAACACTGGCGGCTGGCGCTCGGGTTCAGCGTTACCCATGCCGATGGTCGCGTGACGCCGCCGCCCTTCCCGGTGCTGCTGTGGCTGTGGAATTCAGTGAAGATCGCCGCCATCAGCGCGCTGGGGATTGTGGCGCTCTCGACCACCTGCGCCTACGCGTTTGCCCGCATGCGCTTCGCCGGTCGCGCCAGTTTGCTAAAGGGCATGCTGATTTTTCAGATGTTCCCGGCGGTGCTGTCGCTGGTGGCGCTTTATGCGCTGTTTGACCGGCTGGGGCAATATCTGCCGTTTCTCGGCCTCAATACCCACGGCGGCGTAATTTTCGCCTATCTGGGCGGTATCGCACTGCACGTCTGGACCATTAAGGGCTATTTCGAAACCATCGATGGTTCGCTGGAGGAAGCGGCGGCGCTGGATGGTGCCACGCCTTGGCAGGCGTTTCGTCTGGTATTGCTGCCGCTTTCGGTGCCAATCCTCGCGGTGGTGTTTATCCTGGCGTTTATCGCTGCGGTCACCGAAGTACCGGTCGCCTCGCTGCTGCTGCGCGACGTCAACAGCTATACCCTCGCGGTCGGGATGCAGCAGTATCTTAATCCGCAGAACTATCTGTGGGGCGATTTCGCCGCGGCGGCCGTGCTGTCCGCCATTCCCATCACGCTGGTGTTTTTACTGGCGCAGCGCTGGCTGGTGAGCGGGCTGACGGCGGGCGGTGTAAAAGGTTAAAGATTCATCAGTACCACTGCTTCCTCAACGGCAACCACCTGTTGAGGTTTTGGCGGCCAATGGCCGCCGTTTTTATTGCAGGCATAAAAAAAGTGGAGCACCGTGGCCCCACTTTGTTGGTTTACTGCGCTGGGTTATTCCGGCAGTGCGTAAACCACCACCTGATCGCCCACCTGATCCTTCAGGATGGTGTTACCACCGGCGACAAAGGCAACATACTGCCGGCCTTTGTATTCATACACCGAGGGGTTGGCAACCGCGGGCGCTTCGACCTGATCGGACCACAGCTCTTCGCCGCTATCCAGTGAATAGGCGCGTACTTTGGCATCCATTGAGGCACCGATAAAGATCACGCCGCCGGCGGTGACTGCCGGACCGCCAATGGTTGGCGAGCCCCAGCTTTCCGGCATGAAGAAGCCGTACTGCTGCGACGCGCCGACCGGACGACGCCATTTCACATCACCGGTGTGCATATCCAGCGCCACGATCTCGCCAAACGGCGGCTGCCAGCACGGCATGCCGAGCCAGTTATTCGCCACCATCAGGCGCAGGCCGTAAGGCGCACCTTCCTGCGGGGCGAAACCACTCTCGTTACCCGAGCCGTTATCGGCCTTGTCGTAATCGGCGCGGCTGTACAGCTTCACGTATTGCACGATGTGTGAGGTGTTCACAATGGCGATCTGTTTTTGCGGATCGAACGCCACGCCGCCCCATTGCACGCCGCCCGCGCTGTCCGGATAGGTCAGTGCGCCTTCGCCTTGGGTGGTTGGTGGTGTGTACATGCCGTCATAGCTCAGCTTGTCCCACAGGCGTGAGCACTGACCAGCGCCAACAATATCGGCCAGCTTCCAGATCGCCGGTTTTTTGGATTGGTCCAGCAGCGGTGCCGGTTTGGTCGGGAATGGCTGGGTTGGCGACAGTTTCTCGCCCTGCACTGAACCATCGCCCTGCGGCACCGGACGCTCCTCAATCGGCCAGACATCTTCACCGGTCAGGCGATTGACCACAAACAGGAAGCCCTGCTTGGTGGCCTGAATCAGCGCCGGAATCTGCTTGCCGTTCACGGTAATGTCCATCAGCGTCGGTGCTGAGTTAATGTCGTAATCCCACACATCATGATGCACCCACTGTCGCGACCACACTACTTTGCCGGTATTCACATCCAGCGCGGTCGTGGAGGTGCCGAGCGGAATTGGATCGACGCGGTTGCCGCCCCAGTAGTTTGGCGAAGGTGATGACACCGGCAGATAAACCAGGCCATGCGCTTCATCGGCCGACATGTGGGTCCAGACGTTAGCCGTGCCGGTGCGCGGGCGAATGCTGGCCGGGATGGCGTCAAAGGTCCATTCGCGTGCCCCGGTCTGCGCGTTGATTGAAAACACCGTGCCCGGCGGCGCTTCTGCGTAAGCCCAGTCTTTGCCCGCCCAGCCAACGATCAGGTGTTCACCCACCACCGTCGGCGGCTGGAGCAGAGACAGCGGGAATTTAGCGTTAACCGTATTCCACTGGTTGACGTTGAGCACACCTTTATCTGCAAAGTTTTCGCACAGCTTGCCGGAATCGGCATCCAGTGCGTACAGCTTGCCGTCAACGGTGCCCATATAAACGATTTTCTGGCAGGCCTGACCCGCCTGCGGATTTTTGGCCTGCCAGTAAGAGACGCCACGATTTTTCAGTACCGGCTGGGTCAGCGCCTGACGTGGCGATTTAGTATCGTAGTGCCACTTCTCCTTGCCGGTGCCCGGATCCAGCGCAATCAGCCGATCAAATGGCGTACCGATGTACAGCGTATCGTTGGCAAAAATTGGCGTGGCGGACCAGACGGTCGCTGGCGTGTCGCCCTTGCCATCCGAAACGTCACCGGTGTGAAACTCCCAGATTTTTTTCAGCTTGCTGACGTTGTCAGCGGTGATTTGTTTCAGCGGGCTGTATTTCTGCGCGTTGAGCTGGCCGTGAAAACTGTCCCACGTCGCCGTGGAGGGCACCAGCGGCGTGGCCGGCTGGCTGGCGGAGGCCACTTTCTCGCCGTCGCGCTTGCCGCTGGAGACATCATCGGTGGCGTGCGTGGTGCCGGGCGCCTGCTGATCGGCCGCATCCACGTTGAGTTTCTCCTGCGTACCCATCGACGCCTCAGCGGCTTTATCTTCGGCGCGTAGCGTGGCAGGTGCCATCAGCAGCGCCAGGGCGGTCATGCCGACTTTGAGCAGCGGAATGTATTTTTCATTATGCACGGTTAGCTCCTTGTGCAGTGGCGTGGCGAACGCGATGCGCCGGGTTGCGCGCCAGCATAATCAGACCCATCAGCCCGATGACCATTGCCAGTGTAATGATCCCCTGATGCAGCAGCGCGGCAGCAAAACCGATCGCGCATAACAGCAGCAGCGTAATGACTATCAGGAAAATACGACCGGTACGGCCGGTTGCCGCGCGCAGCAGGAAGGTCAGCAGCGCCAGCACGACGCTGGCAATAGCGACGCCCAGCGCGCCAATGGTGCCGGTGACACCGGTGAGTGGCGTGAGCCAGGCATACAGCGCGACGGCAAAGCCGATGAGTGCCGCCAGCAGCAGCAGTAAACTGCCCAAACGGGAGGATTGAGATTGCAACATACCAGGAAGTCCCTTGAGGATGAAAGCACGGAAAACAGCGTGTACTGATGAGTCAATGCGGCTGTTGTTCACACAGGCTGGTTGAATTAACGTCAGCGCAGCGTGAAAAGCAGCGGCATATATCACTTCGCGTTGCTGAGTATAGACGATGATATTCAGGCTGCCCGCCGGATTAGAGGCAGAGAATGAATCCGGTATAAATGGGGGATTTATGACCGTCGCCGCCGGGTGTTTTACAGGATTATTTAGCGAGGCCAGCGAGTCAGGCAGGGAAGTTAATTACAAACGCTCAGTCCACAGGGTATTTAAACCCTGCGGACTGAGTCAGAGACAAATAAGGCGTTACGCGTTAGCCCTGCAGTTCTTTCCGCACAATTTCTGCGCCGGCACTTAATGCCTGCAGCTTGCCGTAAGCCACATGACGCGACAGTGGCGTCATGCCACAGTTGGTGCTTGGATAAAGCTTATCGGCATCCACAAACTGCAGCGCTTTACGCAGCGTGGCAGCCACTTCTTCCGGTGTTTCGATGGTGTTGGTGGCGACATCAATCGCGCCAACCATGACTTTTTTACCACGAATCAGTTCAATCAAATCCATCGGAACGCGTGAGTTCTGACACTCCAGCGAAACGATATCGATACCGGAACTCTGCAGTTTAGGGAAGATCTCCTCATACTGGCGCCACTCGGTACCCAGCGTTTTCTTCCAGTCGGTGTTGGCTTTGATGCCGTAGCCGTAGCAAATATGCACCGCGGTCTCACATTTAAGCCCTTCGATGGCGCGTTCTAAGGCGGCAATGCCCCAGTCATTCACCTCGTCGAAAAAGACGTTAAAGGCGGGTTCGTCAAACTGAATAATATCAACGCCAGCGGCTTCTAATTCGCGCGCTTCCTGGTTGAGAATTTTAGCGAATTCCCAGGCCAGCTTCTCACGGCTTTTATAGTGATCGTCATACAGCGTGTCGATCATGGTCATCGGGCCAGGCAACGCCCATTTAATTGGACGCTGCGTCAGCTGACGCAGGTATTTGGCATCATCAACAAAGACCGGTTTCTGCCGGCTCACTTCGCCCACCACGCCGGGTACGCTGGCATCATAGCGATTACGGATGCGCACCGTTTTACGGTTTTCAAAGTCAACGCCGTTAAGGTGTTCGATAAAGGTGGTGACGAAGTGCTGGCGCGTTTGCTCGCCGTCGCTGACGATATCAATACCGGCCTGCTGCTGGTCGTCCAGACATAAACGCAGCGCATCCTGTTTGCCCTGAATCAGCTCATCGCCCTGCAATTTCCACGGCGACCATAATGTTTCCGGCTGCGCCAGCCAGGAGGGTTTCGGTAAGCTGCCAGCCGTTGACGTCGGTAATAATGTTTTCATTAATCAATAACCTTATTTATTCGTTAATCAAAGAGCGAAATGATCAGACCACTGTTTCAGAATGCTGTGGTAAGGCTTAATAAACTGCTCTTCGGTAAATTTACCCTGCTCAATCGCCAGGCGGGTACGCTCTTCGCGATCGTAAACAATTTTGGTCAGCGAGTGATCCTGATGATACAGGTCTGGCTGATATTCAATGCCCGCCGGTGAGTTCGCATTGTAAATCTCCGGGCGGTAAATCTTCTGGAAGGTTTCCATGGTACTGATGGTGCTGATCAACTCCAGGTTACTGTAATCACTGAGCAAATCACCGGCGAAGTAGAAGGCGAACGGCGCCACGCTGTTGGCCGGCATGAAATAGCGCGCTCTGAGTCCCATTTTGGCAAAATAGAGATCGGTCAATGAAGATTCATTTTGCTGATACTCAATGCCCAGCACCGGATGCTGATTACCGGTACGACGGTAAATATTTTTGCTGGAGACGCTGAGGCAAATGACCGGCGCTTTGCGGAAGTTGGCTTTATACGTCTCTGAGTTGACAAAATGGCGGAAAATATTGCCGTGCAGCACGCCGAAGTCATCCGGAATACTGAAACCGGAACGGCCTTTATTATGCTCGGACAGCAAAACGCTGAAATCATAATCACGCACGTATGAAGAGAAGTTGTTGCCGGTGATCCCTTCAATGCGCTCACTGGTTTTTTTATCAACGATGTTGGTCTTCAGGATCTCAATCGCCGGAAAGCTTTTGCCCTCGCCGCCTGCACCCAGATTCATTTCCACGGAAATGATATCCAGCTCAACCGCATAACGATCGCCTTTCGGGTTATCCCAGTTCGCCAGCGAATTGAAACGGTTGTTCATCATGATCAACGCGTTGCGCAGATTCTCTTCGCGATTGCTGCCGCGCGCCAGGTTGGCAAAATTGGTGGTAATGCGCGTATCTTTGGAGGGATTGTAATTCTCATCGAAGCGCGTGCTTTTTATACTAAAGGTAAAATCATTTTTCATCGCGAGCGGGCATCCTGATTTCTGCTTGCAACCTGACGCTGTTCTCTCCTTTACCGGAGTTCTCAAAACGTTTACAGGTTTGCAAATTCAGCAGTGGTCATATTGTCGAAAATATTTAACATGACCTTAGTTATGCCAGAGTCCCTGCGTGAGGAAAAGTGATTAAATTTCAAAGCAAGATGAGCTAACTTCATGTTGCCTGCACCAGGCTCGCGCTGAAGTAAAGTAGGCCGCGCTTGCGCAAAAAACCTGCAAAATCAGGCGCTAATCTGCGCTATCACACTGTCGATCCTTAGCCTGACAGCTGGCGGGGCGTTTGTCAGGTGAAAAAACTTCACCATCAGCCTTTTCCATCCCCCTTTAGCGCTGTCCATCCAGATTTTCAGCGGTTAGAATGGCTGACTTCATATAATTGGCATTATATGAAGTCAGAATCCGCAGGATCATCACCTTTGGTTAACATGATGCAGTGTGTCTGCGCCACGCCGTGCATAAAAAACCGGCACCGCTACGTTAAATCTGGCGGGTGATGACCCTGCAACATGCACAGAATTCACGTAGCGACGTCATAAATTAATGAGTAAAACGGATACCCTGCCCGGGATTACCGTCAGCCCGGCCCTGATGCACAGTGCTGATGAGGATATTGCTGAACGCCTGAGAGAATTTGTCAGTGATAAAGAGGCATTTTCTGATAACACGTGGCGACAGTTGCTGAGCGTTATGCGGATCGGCAGCCGCTGGGCGACGGAACATGGCCGGCAATTTTTTCCGATGGATCCTGCCGATCTGCGTGATTACCTGCTGTGGCTTCAGGCATCGGGACGCGCCTCTTCGACCATCGCGACTCATGCTGCATTAATCTCCATGTTACACCGTAACGCCGGTCTGGTGCCGCCCAATGTTTCGCCTCTGGTGTTCCGCGCGGTGAAAAAAATCAATCGTAGCGCGGTGATAGCCGGTGAACGTGCAGGCCAGGCCATCCCCTTTCGCATTCGGGATTTACTCACGCTGGATCAACGCTGGGCGGGTTCCGATCGCCTGCAGCAGCAGCGCGATCTGGCGTTTTTGCATGTGGCCTACGCCACGCTGTTACGCATTAGTGAGCTGAGCCGCCTGCGGGTGCGTGACATTTCGCGCGCAGCTGATGGCCGTATCATTCTCGATGTCGCCTGGACCAAAACCATTGTGATGACCGGGGGACTGATTAAGGCACTCGGCGATCTCTCATCACAACGGCTGACCGAATGGCTGGTGGTATCCGGGCTCATCGCTGAACCCGACGCGTTCATTTTTGGCCCGGTGCACCGCGCCAACCAGGCGCAGATTGTCTGCGATAAACCGCTCTCGACCCGCGCGCTGGAGGATATTTTCGTCCGTGCGTGGCGTGAAGCGGGACCGGGCACCGGCGAGCAACCCAATAAGAATCGCTATCGCGGCTGGTCGGGACATAGCACCCGGGTCGGTGCCGCCATCGACATGGCCAGCAATAAGTACAGCACCGCGCAGATCATGCAGGAAGGCACCTGGAAGAAGCCGGAAACGGTGATGCGCTACATTCGCCACGTTGATGCGCATGCCGGGGCGATGATCGACCTGATGCAACAACATCTGTGAATTAATATCAGTAAGCCCTGGCGCTGGGAAATGCTGGCAGTGTGCTAAGTGGTGCTATCAGGTGCGCTCCTGACACCGGGACTGTAAGCCTGGACTGAAAGTGGTTATGAACGCAGTTATTGGGGGCTGACGCTCGGTGGAACGAAAACTCACGTTAAGCAATGTTTTCTTCCTCTGACGCCTCTTTTAATGGCCGCAGATGTCCTTTTGTCACCAGTTCTGCCTGTATGAAGGAATAATGGCCGAGCATATTGATATGCCCGTTGCAAAGCGGTGAGATGCGTGCGATATCTTCATCATTCAGCATTTCCCCCTGTGCCCGGAGATGATCCAGGGCTGCCTGCATATAAATAGTATTCCCTAACACGACGGCGTTAGTGACCAGTCCCAGTGCGCCCAGTTGATCTTCCTGGCCGTCGGTATATCGATTTCTTATCTCACCTTTCTGACCGTGATCCAGTTGATAAGAGAGTTCGACGCCCGGGGTGTATCCATTCGGTTTATTGACGATGGTATCAGTACCGATGGGGAAATGGGTAAAATGGTTATCACTATTCTTTCAGCTGTAACCCTGGCCGAGCGCAAGAGAATCCTTGAGCGTACAATTGAAGGGAGGCAATAGGCGAAGCTAAAAGGTATTAAATTCGGCCGCAAGCGCACTGTAGACAGGCATGCCGTTATGGAACTTCATCAGAGAGGTATGGGTGCAACTAATATCTCTCATCAGCTCAGTATTGCACGCTCTATAGTCTATAAAATTCTCGAAGATCAAAAGCGCTTATGATGCTTTCTGTTTATCATTAAAATGATTGGTTTAAAAACATCAAACTCGTCTTTAAGGCATTGAGTCATCGAAAAATGAAAATTTAAACAAGGTAATTAGTCTATAGATTTGAAAAACTTAATAATTTATAAGAAGAAACTTATCCCCGGTGACGAACGGGCTAAAACAGCACAATCCTCAGGCACTCCTTAACCGTTACATGTCCGACCAGATATGACCATCACCATTTTCGATGATTGAATTTAAAATTTTAATCTCAAAAAATCGCCAAAACTCCCCTTTCTCCTTCAAAAAAATTGTACAAGAGAAATATTTAGTTACATATATTTACTAAAAACAAGTTTAGGTTGGCATTACATTACATAAGACAAGAGCGTTCCTCTTATCGCTTTTGATGTATGTTCAGGGGTTACGAAACTGGGCTCTGAATTATTCAGGGGTGTAAACGGAGTTAAAAGTAATGAAACATGGACAGTTGAGAGCTTTTTTTAGAAGTGGTTCTTTCGTAATTACTTCATTAGCTATGTTTTTTTTAATATTTAATTCTTCGTCATGTGTGGCGTATGAGGAGATAGACCTCCCCGATGCCAGCGTTCTTTCTGATCCCCCCGATATCTATATTAAGGGGAGCGTTATTTATTATAATGGAAAAATCACAGGCACATCTTATTCTGAATTCCTAAGGCTTGCTAGAAATTCCCCAATCAATACGATATCTATAAATAGCATTGGCGGTGATACCAGGAACGCTTTAGCGATAGGTGATTATATATATAAAAATGGAATCAGTGTCGATGTGCGCAGCGTTTGCGCCTCTGCCTGTGCTAACTATATTTTTCCAGCCGGAAAGAAAAAACATCTGGGTAACGATTCGTACCTTCTATGGCATGGTGGTATCAACGGCCCTGAGAGAGAAATTGCAATATCTGGAAACATAACAAAGAGTGATTTTTTCTCGCTTAGGGAAATTAAAGAGTTACAAAAAGATGATATTGAGTTTTACAGAAAAATTGGTGTGAACAATAAGCTATCTTTTTGTCCTCAGTTAAAATCTGATTATAGATATAAGTTCCCGGAGAAATGGTTTTCATACACTCCGGCAGACATGAAAAAGTTTGGCATAACAAACATACACTATGCCAATTCATCTTCTCAATGGGTTGTTTCAATGAGAAAAAAGCACGTTATATTCGCAAACTACTGTAATTAGGAGAAATAATAATGCGTGAACTTTCTTTAAATGAAATGAATGTAGTCGCAGGTGGGTTTTCAATTGGCAGCTGTTCTATTGGTGGTTCTTTTTCCACGTCTAAAGATGGACATGGCGGCTCAACTACCTCGGCTAGCTTTCACGCGGGCTGTGGTTTAAACGCACCGGATACCGGGTCCTCTGCATCCGGGAATAATAAAGGGAACAGTGGTAAATCCAGCAACAAGGGGAAAAGTGGTCAGATGGGTGGTGGTAAAAACCGCTGATTACAGAGAATCTGCTCTCCAGGCGGCCATTATGGCCGCCTTATTATGACAACTACTGGCTTTTATTTCTTCAGGATACTCATGGACTCCCTCTATCGTGCTGCGGCGCTCAGTCACCGGTCACGACTCTGGAATGGTCGGGCATTGCTGGCCCGCGGCCTTCCCCCTTGGGTGCATCTTGCCCTCACCGCGCTCTTTTTTATCGTGCTTGCACTGTTTCTCTGCATCGGCAGCTATACCCGTCGGGTGACCGTTAGCGGGGAACTGGCCTCCCTGCCCGGCCCAGTCCGGGTCACCGCCCCCGGGCAGGGGTTTATTATCAGCCGTCTGGTCAGTGCAGGTGACAAGGTAAAAAAAGGGCAGCCTCTTTATGAAATTGACGTCAGCCATACGACGCGATCCGGCGTGGTCAGCCTTAAGCAGCGGCAGAATACGCAGGCTCAGATAAAAAGCGTTGAGAGCATCATTAATCACCTGCGTGAAAACAAACGCGTCACGCTGGAAACCCTGGAGCAACAGAAAGCCAGTTATGCGGCGGCGCTGTCGCACTCGGCTGACGTACTGAACCAGGCCGAAGAGGGGCTGAAGGAAATGAAGCAGAATATGGACAGCTATCGCCGCTATCAGCGCGCGGGCCTCATCAACCGGGACCAGCTCTCCCAGCAGGCCGCTCTTTACTATCAGCAGCAGAACGACCTGCTGACGCTGAGCGGTCAGCGTGAACAGAATGCTCTGCAGGTGCTGGCTCTGACGGGCGACATCCGCACGCGCGCCGCTGATTTTGATAACGATATTTTCCGCATGGAGATGCAGCGCAGCGACCTGGTTCGCCAGGAGACCCTGGACGACGCGGCGGGAACGCTGGTCGTGACTTCGCCGGTGGACGGGCGGGTAGATATCGCCGGCCTGACATCTGGACAGTCGGTCAGCGTCGGCGACGCCCTGGCACAGGTTATTCCTTTCGCAACTCCCCGCTGGGAACTGGTCATGTGGGTGCCGGACAGCGCCGTGCCATTCATTAAGGCAGGCTCACCGGTCAACATACGGTATAACGCTTTTCCGGCAGAAAAGTTTGGTCAGTTTCCCGGACGGATCACGCAGATATCTTCAGCCCCGGCGACCCTACATGAAAGGGCATCCTGGTCCGGCGCGCCTGCCGTAAACGCCAGCACATCCGAGACCTGGTACCGACTGACCGTCACGCCTGATGTGACGCACTTTGTCTGGCAGGGACACCGCCTCCGGCCCGGAAACGGGCTGCGCGCGGAATGCACGCTGTTTCTAGAGAAACGAAAACTGTGGCAGTGGGTACTTGCGCCACTCTATGACATGCGGGACAGCACGCAGGAGGCGGTGAGTGAACAGTAACGGACCTGAAGGGCTATTACGCCGTCTCAATTTCTCACTGTACCGGCGTGTCCCCCTGATTCTACAGACTGAAGCTGCCGAATGCGGGCTGGCCTGTATCGCGATGGTGGCAGGCTGGCACGGCCATCACGCAGATTTGTTTGCCCTGCGCAGCCGGGGTGGCATCTCGTCTCGCGGCGCCACGCTGAGCACTCTGTACACCATTGCCGGGGAGGTGGGACTGGCGGGCCGGGCTTTATCACTTGAGCTTGATGAGCTTTCGGACCTGAGGCTGCCCTGTATTCTGCACTGGAGCTTCAGCCATTTTGTGGTGCTGGTCAGCCTCAGTGGCGACCGGGCCGTGATCCACGATCCGGCCCGTGGACGGCTAAGCGTCAGCAGGAAAACGCTGTCGGAAAACTTTACCGGCGCGGCGCTGGAGCTCTGGCCCGGCCGCGGCTTCTGCCGGAAAAAAAAACTGCCCCGCGTCAGGCCTGCCGAACTGATGAGCGGTATACGCGGCTTCGGCACTGCCCTGGTCAAAATCTTCTGTTTGTCCGCGATGATCGAAAGCATCAGTCTGCTGTTGCCCGTGGGTACGCAGATTGCCCTGGATCACGTGGTTCCCGCCTCCGACCGGGGGCTGCTTGAGCTGGTCTGCCTGTCTCTGGGAGCACTTATCCTGCTTCAGACCGGACTTAACCTTATCCGTGCGTGGACGGTGATGGTGACGGACACGCTCACCGACGTCCAGTGGAAGGAAGGCCTGCTCCGGCATCTTCTGGGACTTCCTCTTCCGTGGTTTGCCCAGCGTCGCACAGGCGACATCCAGTCACGTTTCGGCTCGCTGGATGTGCTGCGCGACACTTTTGTCCACGATGTCACCGGCTGCGTCATTGACGGCATCATGCTCCTCGGGTCTTGCGTGCTGCTGGCAGGCTACGGAGGCCCGCTTCTGTGGGGTGTGGTTACGTGCTTTGTGTTGATCGCCATAACAATGCGGGTGGTTGCCTTTCCTCGCTACCGCCAGCTGACGGAGGAGCAACTGATAAAAAACGCGGCGGCCGGATCTCACTTTACCGAATCGCTGTGGGGTATCGCCACGCTACGCGCGCAGGATCTGACATCGCAGCGCCGCCGGAACTGGCTGACACTTGAGGTAGACGCCGCAAACGCTGCCGTCAGCCGTCGGCGCTTTGACATTCTTTTCAGTACGGTCAGCGGTCTGATGAACGCGCTGGACAACGTGGTTATCCTCTGGCTTGGCATTGGGGCCGTAATGACTCATCAGCTCTCACTCGGGACGTTTGTGGCCTTCGGGGTATTTCGTGAAATTTTCACCTCCCGGGCACTGTCGCTGACTGACATGTTCCTGCGTCTCGGCATGCTCTCCCTGCACGGAGAACGTATTGCAGACATCGCCCACACTGAGTCCGAGCCGGCCGCCCCCGCTGCAGACCTGTACCCTGCGGGTGTCGCCATCGCGCTGGAGGCAAAAGGACTCATGTTTCGTCATGATGCACAGTCACCGGCCATTTTCAGGGGGCTCAATATCACGGTGGCTGCCGGAGAAAGCGTGGCCATCACCGGCCCATCAGGGTGCGGAAAAACCACACTCATGAAAGTGCTGAGCGGCCTTATCCCGCCGGGTGAAGGCTGCGTGCTGGCCGGAGGACGGGATATCCACTCCGCAGGCGTGAACAACTACCGCCGCGCCGTGGCCTGCATACTGCAGGAGGACCGTCTGTTTGCCGGGTCATTACGCGAAAACATGACCGGTTTCAGCGAATCACCTGACGAGGCGTGGCTTCATACCTGCGCCCGCCTTGGCCATATCCATGACGATATCATGGCCCTGCCGATGGGCTATGACACCCTGACAGGCGAGCTGGGCGAGGGGCTCTCGGGCGGCCAGCGTCAGCGCATTTTCATCGTTCGCGCACTCTATCGCCGTCCCGCCATTCTTTTCATGGACGAGGCAACCAGCCATCTGGACGAACATAACGAGGCGCTGATAAACGAGGCCATACGCGGCCTGAGCATCACGCGGGTTATTATCGCTCACCGTTCATCCACAATTGCCTCGGCCGACCGGACAATTCACCTCGGCAGCATGCCGGAATAAAGGAGTATGCCCATGCGCGACACGCAAATTATCACGCTTATGCTGATTGTGATCCTGACCTTTATCCCCGTCAGTTGTTTCACTGGTGCCACCCTGCTGGCCCTGCGTCAGCGTAAAGGGTGGGGCTGGCTGATTGTGGCGGGCGTCCTGACGACTGTCGCCGTGGTGGACGCCGCCATCAGCAGCCTTGTGTTATAGAAATAACCGACGGAAAGGCAACGGGAAGTCGTGGTCAAACGCATTAGGCCATAAGCTTCGCCAGCTTGCCTTCGACGCTGCCTCATAGTTCATATTTAGGCCCCTTAATTGCTTTTCTGATGGGGCTGATGACCAACTCCGTAGTGCTGTGGAACACAGTTTATATACTGGCTGCACTGGATCAGCGTCGGGCATAAGGCGAAACGCTTAATAACAACGAGAATGGCAAAAATCGGTCAGTGGCCCTGGCGTTGACATGATGAATCTATCGCACGGTTTCCCCGCTTTATTGTGGATAATTAATATGCTGGGTCATCATTCCTTTATGCAGGCAATATGAGTAAAAAAGGCCATTTAATGCTACTAAAAGGGGCAATCGAGGAAGACAATATTGCTTAACGTGAGTTTTCGTTCGACTGAGCGTCAGCCCCCTCATTACTCACTTCACAATGGCTGAAGGTTTTTTCTTTAACATCACTGTAAGCTCCGCTTCAAAAAAAATATTCAGGTAATATCGGTTGGCCTCAATCCCTCTCCGTTCTATACCCAATGCTCTTCTGACACTGCTTCTGGCTCCATCTGCAGCGAAAAGCCAGCTGGCAGAGATGACATGCAATACACCATGGGAATCTTTGGCTATGGCAGTAACATTATTCTGATTTTCTGTTATTTCTATCAATTCCCAGCCGAAACGGAGATTTTGCTGCCGGGCCAATAAAGCCTCATATAATATCGGTTCAATCAGCGTTTGTGGGCATGCCGTCAATTTACAGGGTGACGGATCTGCTTCCGAATGTAATCGCTTAACATCCGCTTCGACAAGCGGGGTTGATTCAAGCATTGAAACTCCGCGCCTTGCTCCGCCAAATTTGCCCCGCTTCCACGCAGATACTGACACTTTTACTATTGCATCCTGAAGGCCCACACTACGAAACAACTCCATCGTCCTTGCAGAAAAGCCTCTTGCTCGCGGTAACGCTGACAGTGATGAGCCTTTTTCTATCAGGATAAATGGGACATTGTTTTGGTGCAGAAACAAGGCTGCAGAGAGGCCCACGATACCACCTCCCACGATCAAAACTACTGTATCATTACCACCTTCAACTGACATAAAATCCCCTTGGTTTCAATTTTTGCCTAACCACTTAATGAAGAACTTATCAGTGATAAATTGCAACTTATCACTGATAAGTTGAGAGGTCTATGAAAAAAAATCTAAGCGCTGCTGTTATCGTGACTGAAGGCTTGAAGTTACTGGATGAGGCTGGGATAGAAGGCGTCAGTACGAGAAAAATTGCCAGGAGACTGGGTGTAGAGCAACCCGCTTTGTACTGGCATTTCAAAAATAAGGAGATGTTGCTACAGGCTATGGCCGTTGAAGCTATGCAGTCACACAGGGATTTTCCGTTGCCTGATGAAGATGAAAATCTAAAAAAATGGTTTATAAACAACATGAAATCATTTCGTCAGGCCCTGCTTTGTTATCGTGACGGTGCACGTCTGCATGCTTATCATGTACCTGGTGACGACACGGGTAGACTCGAGCAAAAATTGGGCGTTCTGATGCGCCAGGGCATTGCTGAGCAGGATGCGACGCTCGCCTTGATGACTGCGTCAAAATTTACCGTCGGTTTTGTCCTTGAAGAACAGCAGGAGAGCTCGCTACCTCAGTTAAATAAAAACAGTCCTTTCTTCATAACAGATAAAGATTATATGTACGAATGTGGGCTGGAAATGATAACAAGAAATTTATTCATGCACGGCCAGAATAACTCTGTGTAGGCTGGGATTTTTGTGCGTTAATTCGTTCCTGTTTCACAGGAAGGGTAATGCACAAATGGGCTTAATCTCGTCATCATTTGTAGTCTGCCTGGTTTTATGATTTCAGCATCATTTGGTTTAACAATTCGTTCACGAACCCAAAGACATGCCGTTGCGCAACAGAACGCTAAAGAATAACGATTTGCCTGGTTTACCCGTGGGCGGCCTGCTCAACTGCCCTGCCACCTAAAGGTGCTGTTTAATGACGCGGTACCTTTGCCAGTTCCCTGACATAGTACCGCGCCGCCTGCTTCATCTCACTGCCATACCTTTTAGGGTATCAAACAGGCTAATCTTAGTATTGGAATCAACGCTCACCCTGCTTCTAAGATAAATTCAGCCCGGAAACTGGCGGATTATTAATCGATAGTCAGAGGTGAACAACGATGAATAAACCCATTGCAAAATTAAACGACACCCCGGTACGCCGCGGTGGTGATGTCCTGCTGGAAGTGTTAGAGAGCGAAGGCGTTGAGTATGTGTTCGGTAACCCAGGTACGACTGAATTACCGTTCATGGACGCCCTTCTCCGAAATCCCAACATCAACTATGTGCTTGCCTTGCAGGAAGCCAGTGCGGTTGCGATGGCCGATGGTTACGCGCAGGCCGCCGGTAAGCCCGGTTTTCTCAATCTGCACACGGCCGGCGGTCTGGGACACGGCATGGGCAATCTGCATAATGCGGTTTGCTCGCAAACGCCATTAGTGGTGACGGCTGGCCAGCAGGATTTACGCCACAGCATCACCGATCCCCTGCTGTTGGGGGATTTAGTGAGTATGGGTAAGATTTTTTCCAAATGGTCGAAGGAAGTCACCAGCGTTGACCAGCTGCCAATCCTGGTTCGCCGTGCTTTTCATGATGCGGACGCTGCGCCTAAAGGCCCGGTTTTTCTCTCTTTACCGATGGATGTGATGGAAGCCATGAGCGCCGTCGACATCGGCGCGCCGTCTAACGTTGATCGTAAAGCGGTCGCAGGTTCACTGCCGCTGTTAGCCAAAAAATTAGCCGCCTTTACCCCCGGCAAGGTCGCGATTATTGCCGGCGATGAGATTCATCAAAGCGGCGCGGCTGCGGAAGTTGTCGCACTGGCTGAGTTGCTGGCCGCTGACGTTTATGGCTCAACCTGGCCGAATCGGATTCCGTATCCCACCGCGCATCCTCTGTGGCGAGGCAATCTCTCTACTCAGGCGACGGATATTGCCAAAGCGCTTGATCAATACGATGCAATCTTTGCGCTCGGCGGTAAATCGCTCATCACCATCCTCTACACCGAGGGGCGTGCCGTGCCGGAGCATTGTAAAGTGTTCCAGCTCTCAGCCGATGCAGGCGATTTGGGACGAACTTATCGTAGCGAGCTCTCAACTCTCGGCGATATTAAATTATCGCTGGCGGTGCTGCTACCTGTGCTGAAAGAGGCTACCGCGCATAATCGCCCGGATTATCAGCGTCGTTTCGCGGCTGCTGCAGCACAGTTCGAACAAACTAAAGAGAACTTATTACAGTCGGTACAAGAGCAGCAGTCCGCCACGAAGATCACGCCATTGATCGCCGCATTTGAGGCCGCGCGCGCTATTGGTCCGGATATAACAATTGTTGACGAGGCCATTGCGACCTCACAATCGCTGCGTAGATCGCTGTCGAGTAACAGAGCAGATCAATATGCTTTTATGCGCGGTGGCGGTCTGGGCTGGGGAATGCCCGCTGCAGTGGGATATTCCCTCGGACTGGGCAAAGCCCCTGTTGTCTGTTTTGTGGGGGATGGTGCGGCAATGTATTCGCCTCAGTCGCTGTGGACCGCCGCCCATGAGCAATTGCCGGTAACCTTTATTGTGATGAACAATACTGAATATAATGTTCTTAAGAACTTTATGCGGTCTAAAGAAGATTATACCTCGGCGCAAACCAATCGCTTTATCGCCATGGATTTGGTAGATCCTGTGATTGATTATCAGGCACTTGGCACCGCGCTGGGGCTGAAAACGCGTAAGATTGAGGTGGCTTCACAGATCGCTGCGGCTGTCGAGGAGGCTATCGCCAGCGGTAAACCCAGCCTGATCGAAATCGTGATTGCTAAGAACTGATGCGGGTATCCGATGCCGTGCTTAACTCCTCTGCGAGAGCACGGCATTGGTTAATAAAGTGTTCCAGCGCTGGATTTTTATTATTAGAAGACCACATCAGGATATTTTCGATGGTATTTGCGTCCGCAATTCTCCGATAATTAATGCCTCTTATCTGCGCCGTCGCCATACTTGCCGGGATGATGGCCACCCCTAATCCATGAGCGACGAAATTAACGATGGTTTGCTGGACCGAAACCTCAACGCCAATATGTGGACTAAAACCGGCTTTCAGGCACTGATTAAAAATCCTGTCATAAAGCAGCGGCGACATAGGGCGAGGCACGATGATAAACGGGTCATTGGCCAACGTTTCCAGGGCGAAATTTTCGACATTAGCCTGGGGATGATCCGCAGGAAGCGCGACAATTAACGGTTCACGCAATAACACCAGCGAGTTAATCGCGGAGCTGGTGACTTCCGAAAAGCTGATCGCAACGTCCAGCCGCCCATCCTCCAGCGCAGCGTTTAACCCGGTCGGGATCATTTCCTGAAATTGCAGATCAATACTGGGATAATTCATTCTGTGTTTCATGACCAGTTGCGGCACCACACTGTACGATGCGTACATGGTTGCGCCCAGCTTAATCAATCCCATTTGCCCTTCTGAAACAGCCTGCACATTACTACACGCCTGCTGCATCATTCTTAATACGGCGTAAGCATCTTTCAGGAATTGCTCGCCGGCAAAGGTAAGTTTCATGCCTTTGGCATTACGGGTAAACAGTTTCGCACCCACATCACGTTCGAGCTGGGCTATTTGTCTGCTTAGCGGTGGCTGCGAAATATTCAGCTTGTCTGCTGCCCGGCCTATATTTCCCACTTCTGCCACGGTACAAAAACTCATTAGCTGATTCAGTGTTGGCTTCATGACTGCGCTTCTCACGCATAATCTGACAATAGATACGTCAGTGAATCACAATTTAGCCGATATGGCATAGCAATTCGCCGTATTGATCCCCATAACGCCGCTGAGGCTGGAATGCCCGGCTGATTACGCAGCGGGTTCCTCACCATAGTGTGACTGCGCGTACCCGGCAAAGCGCCGGATCTCCGGGTTGGCCGCGCCGGTTTTCCAGCACAGGTAGAGTGCCGTCGTGACATCCTGCTGCGCCAGCGGCAGCAGTGCCACATCCTGCCGCAAAAATCTCTCCGGGGCGTGGGGGATGAAGGTCACGCCCAGCCCCAGCGCGGCGAGGTCGACGGCGGTGGCCACATCGCGCGCGCGGAGCACGCTGGCGGGAATCTGCCTGGCGGCGGCATAGAGATTAAGTACCGCGCCACCCAGCCCGATACCTTCCGGATCTTCCTGCAAAATCAGCGGTTCCGCCGCTAAATCAGCCAGCGTGACGCAGGTCTGCTGCGCCAGCGCATGGTCGTCGGCCAGCACCGCACACAGCGAGGTTTGATGCAGAATTTGCCGGCTAATCTGGCGACGTTCGGGCAGCGGCCCGCGCAGGATGCCGATATCCAAATCGCCGCTCTCCAGCAGGCTTAGCTGTTGGTTGACGCTGTACTCCACGGGTTGCAGCGCGATCTGCGGAAAATCACGTCTGAAGGCACGGATAATTTTGACCAGCGCCGGCTCCAGCATGGACGTGCCCACATAGCCTATGCGTAACATGCCGCGTCGTCCGGCGGCCACCTGCTTAATCGTGTCCTGCAGATGCTCCACACGCTGCACCGTCTGCTGGACTTCCCCGAGCAGCAATGCGCCTTCGCGCGTCAGATTCACCTTACGCTTGTCGCGCGCAAATAACTTCACGCCCCACTGCTGCTCCAGTGCCTGAATATGCTGAGACAACGCCGGTTGCGTGATGTTGACCGCCGCCGCCGCCCGCGCGAAATGCAGCGTATCGGCGAGTGCCAGAAAAGAACGCAGCTTACGGTAATCCATGCCACACCTGATAAGGATTCGTTATTAATAAAAGCATAATACCAATTAGACCCTAATTAGCGAGCGCATTATCTTTGCCTGCAGGACGGCGACGGCAGGAACGCGCCGGAAAATTTTTGCCTTTCACAGGAGGCCTTATGCGCATCATTGTCGGCGTAACCGGTGCCACCGGTGCCCCACTCGCGCTGCGATTACTGCGGCAGCTGGCGGACATTCCGCATATCGAAACGCACCTCATTTTGTCACGCTGGGGAAAAGTGACGCTGGAACATGAAACCAACTGTTCTCTCAACGACATCAAACAGCTGGCCGATGTGTTTCATCCGGCCGGTGACCAGGCCGCCACTATCTCTTCGGGCTCATTTGTCACCGACGGGATGGTGATTATTCCCTGCAGCATGAAAACGCTGGCCGGTATCCGCAGCGGGTATGCGGAAGGGCTGATTGGCCGCGCCGCCGATGTCATCCTGAAAGAGCAGCGCAAACTGATTCTGGTACCGCGCGAAACCCCGCTTAACACCATTCATCTGGAAAACATGCTGGCGCTGTCACGCATGGGCGTCAGCCTGATTCCCCCTGTGCCGGCCTGGTACAACCATCCGGCCACGATTGCCGATGTGGAAAATCATATCGTGGGTCGCGTGCTGGATCAGCTTGGCATCGACACTGCTGGCGCCACGCGCTGGCAGGGTTTGCATCCCGCCAGTGATGACCTGACACTCTCAAATTAAGGAACAGCCTATGTCAAACACATCTCCCTCTTCGCACAGCAGTGAGGTTTACGATCTGCGTTCTGCCATTGAACTGCTGAAACAATTTGATGGTGAGTATATTGAGACCGATGAACCGGTGAATCCCGAAGCGGAACTGTCCGGTGTCTATCGTTACGTTGGCGCGGGCGGTACCGTGATGCGTCCCACGCAGACCGGACCGGCGATGGTGTTTAATCACATCAGAGGTTACGACAACTTTCGCGTACTGATTGGTTTGCTGGCTTCACGGCAGCGCGTGGCGCGCCTGCTAGGAGTGCCGAAAGAAAAGCTGGCGCATCTGTTGCGTTCATCGGTACATAACGCCATAGCACCGGTGGAAATAAGCCAGCAGCAGGCAGTTTGTCAGGAAGTGGTGCACCTCGCCACGGATGACGGTTTTGATATCCGCCGCCTGCTGCCCGCGCCAACCAACACGCCTGAAGATGCCGGCCCCTATTTCACCATGGGGATGTGTTATGCCGCCGATCCGGAAACCGGCGAACATGACGTCACTATTCACCGCTTGTGTGTGCAGGGCAAAGATGAGATCTCGATGTACTTTGTGCCGGGCCGCCATCTTGATCAGTTCCGCATTAAGGCTGAGCAGGCGGGCAAAGCGTTGCCGATTACCATCAGTATTGGCGTCGATCCGGCCATCGAAATTGGTGCCTGTTTCGAGCCGCCGACCACACCGCTCGGTTTTGATGAGCTGGCGATAGCCGGGGGCTTGCGCGGTCGGGCGGTTGAGCTGGTTAAGGGTGTCGCCGTTGATGCCCGCGCCATTGCCCATGCAGAGATCGTGATTGAGGGTGAACTGGTGCCGGATTATCGCGTACAGGAAGATCAGCATACCCATAGCGGTAAAGCGATGCCGGAATTCCCGGGTTATACCGGTGAAGCGCAGGCGGCAGTGCCGGTGATTAAAGTCAAAGCCGTGACGCACCGCAAAAATCCCATCCTGCAAACCTGCATCGGACCGAGCGACGAGCACACCAATCTGGCCGGAATCCCGACCGAAGCCAGCATTCTCGATATGGTTGAGCGTGCGTTACCGGGTCTGGTGAAGAATGTACATTGCCCTTCGCCAGGCACCGGGAAATATGTTGCGGTGCTGCAAATCAATAAGCGCGGCCCACAGGATGAGGGACGCCAGCGTCAGGCTGCCCTGCTGGCTTTCTCGGCCTTTTCAGAGCTGAAGCACGTGTTCCTGGTCGATGAAGATGTTGATGTGTTCGACTTAAATGACGTGATTTGGGCGATGACCACGCGTTATCAGGGCGACGCGGATACCATCTTCATTCCCGGCGTGCGCTGTCACCCGCTCGATCCCTCACAGGATCCGGCCTTCAGCAACTCGATTCGCGCTCATGGCATCACCTGTAAAACCATTTTTGACTGTACGGTGCCGTATGACCTGAAACACAACTTCCAGCGCTCGCAGTTTATGGAAGTCGATGTTTCACGCTTCATTCCAGGTTTTAACCGTTAATCACTCACTGCCCGCCAGGCCTGCGCCTGATTGCGTCCGCTATGCTTGGCCTGGTACAACGCCGCATCAGCATGCTCGATCAGGTTGCCGGCCTGATCGTCATGCCAGGTGGTCGCACAGCCCGCGCTGAGCGTCACCTGCGCATCGGGCAGTGCGGAGGCGGCGTGAGGCAGATGCAGGTCAGCAATCACCTGTACTGCCTGACGCGCAATATTCAGCGCCGCCTGCTGATCGGCACCGGCGAGGATGATGGCAAACTCCTCGCCGCCATAGCGCGCGACCATGTCGCTCTGCCGTAGCTTAAGGCGTTTGAGCGCGTCGGCCACCTGGCGTAAACAGTGATCGCCTGCCACGTGCCCGTAGCGATCGTTGTAGTGTTTGAAGTAGTCAATATCCATTAATATCAGTGACACCGGTGCTGATTTTTCCCGCAGATTATGCAAAGCATTCTGCAAAAAGCGGTCAAACTGTCTGCGGTTAGCCAGACCGGTCAGCCCATCGAAAAACGCCAGCTGATCAAGATGATGATTGGCATCGGCGAGGTCGTTTTTTAGTTTGAGCAGCGCTTCCTGATAATGCTGGCTATGCCGAGCCTGACGAATGACAAACAGTCCCAGCAGGATAATCGCGACCAGCAGCGCCACGTTCAGGGAAATATCCTGCAGTCTTCCTTTCACCCAGCGCAGATACAGATTGCGCTTGTCGTAACCGGCCGCGACCACCAGCGGATAGCGTTCTGAGCTGGCGAAGCCGAAGATGCGCACCTGGCCATCCAGCGCCGCGTTCCACTCGCCGCTGCCGCGATCGGCTTTCACCAGCATCTGCTGGAACAGATGGCTGGCGGAGAGACTCTTGCCGATATAGCTGTCGGGCATCGGACGGGCATAAAGCACCGTGCTGTCTGCCAGCATCAGTACCAGCACGTCGCGCGGCCCCAGTTCGTAGTAACTGTAAAAACGGCGGAAATAATCCACTTTAATGGTGGCTAACAGGATGCCTTTGAAATCACGCGCTGCATCGCTGACGCGCAGAGAAACCGGAATAACCAGATCGCCAGTGCTGCGGCTGCGGATCACCGGGCCGATGTGCAAACTGTCACGGCTGTTGTTGCGGTGATAGCGGAAATATTCACGGTCAGAGTTGTTGGTGCCCACCGGCACGCTGCGCGTGGAGGTGGCGATCCAGCATCCCTGCTCATCATAGTAAAACAGCCCATGCAGCTGCGGCAGACGGCTTTGCAGATCGCGCATAATCTGGCTCAGGTTGGCGGCGTTTAGCTTTTCCAGCGGCTGCGCCTGCAGGTCGCGCTGCACTTCACGCAGGGCCAGTTCGGTCTGGAGCACGGTATCTTCCGCCTGACGTGACTGTGACAGGGAAAGATTGACCGCCATCTCTTCCGTCTGGCGCACCGCGCCGTGCCAGTCTTCGCGCAGCGTCCACAGGGTGAGCGCAATGATCGCGCATATCAGCAATCCGCCGGACAGCAAAATACTGCGCAGCAGCGAGGAACCTGAAATGATTGCCGCTTCATTTTTCCTTTTAAACGTCATGTTTCACCCTGTTGCCGTGTTAACGCTAAGTTAAGCACATAATCAGCGACGGGATTTTCAGGATTAAAGACGGTAATGATGTCAGGCGTGGCGATGGCCACTGGACGACGGGTGAATGCTGCATAAATCGCCAGCGATCAGTTCGCCCAACCCTGGATTGAACGCGGCGAACTCAGGCAGGTACTGGGCGAGTGGTCTGCGGTATTTTCAGGACTTCATCTCTATTACGTTAACAATCCCCATATGTCGGCCTCGCTGAGAGCGTTTATTGACCAGTTAAAATCCTTTGTCGCGGCGAGGCGTTGAAATCAGCAAGCGCCATGCTGCTGGTCCCGCCACGAATATTAAATCACGCTAATCATTAACCCTGCTGTCGTTCCGGTTGTTACCGCCGGTATTTTCTCCCCTGTAACGCGCCTTATCCCCTGCCGCCACGCTTTTCTGAAGATCTAAATTTGCAGCAAAAATTTATTCAATCATTAAATTATATTTATTATATTAGCGAAACTTTAATGTGGACTGGTTGAGGATTACAGTGCATTTAACAAGGAAATCAGTGATTAGCAGCGCTATCTCTGATGGCGTACTGACAAAAAGAACCCACAGAATGTGCAGGATACTTAATGGTATCGATCAGCGCATTAGCATTACACCGGCAAGCGGATTGATTGACTTCCTTAAAGGGATGGAGGTGACCAATGAACAGTACCGGCGCAGTGGAATCGTTAAGGAAAAACGCTCAATTTTTCTCTATAACGAAGGGCTGCTGAATCCGGAAAGCACGCTGTTTCTCGCCCGCAAAGGCCAGGATATCCTCGGCACGCTAAGCGTCATCGCCAATCACAATAACCGTTTGCCGTGCAGCAAACTTTTTCGTGAAGAGATGGCCGCCCTGCAGCTGGAAAAGCGCAAAGTGGTAGAGCTTGGCACGCTGTCGGTACGCTATCAGGCAGACAGTGAAAATATTGTGTTTATGCTGTACCTGAAAATCATGATCTACACCATTTTCATTGAACAGGTGGATGACATCTTTATCCAGGTCAAAGAGAAGGTTGCTGCGTTTTACGAGCGCAATTTCCTGTTCAAACAGGTCGGCGGCACCAAAAAGCACCCGGATTACAGTGACCTTAACGCCACGCTGCTGCGCGTGGACGTGAAAAGTATCCGCGACAAAATTTATGAGCAGCAGTGTTATGGCCCGATGGGCTGGCTGCGCATGCTGCGTGAACTTGGTTTACTGCAGCACTACCGCACGCTGAGCCAGCAGTGCCACAGCTGCCCGCGCTTTACGCCAGATCAGCGGGACGCGGAGCTCTATCAATATCTGTGTAATCTGTGACGGTGCCAGCCGTCCCTGCACCGTTTCGATTTTCACACAGATTACTTGCCGGCATGGCTATCCACGTCGTGCTGCAGGAAGAGATCCTGAAGCCATTCGATGAAGACCCTGACTCTGGGTGATAGCTGTCGGTTGCGCGGATACAGGACAGAGACGGGAGACGGTTCAGGTGGAAAGGCTTTGAGCAATTCGACAAGCGCCCCCGTCTTCAGATCATCTTCCACGTGATAACGCGGCACCTGGATGATGCCGAGACCCATGCGCGCCACGGATACAAAGGTATCAGCCGCATTAACGGTAATTGAAGTTTTGATCGTCGTGGTGATGCGCTTGCCGTCCACCCTGAATGCCAGAGGGAGTATGCCGCTGCTGCCCGTGGTGCGAAATCCGATCATCCTGTGGCCGGAATGCAGTTCATCCGGATCCGACGGAAGCCCGAACCGGGAGACGTAACCGGGCGAAGCGACCGTGACCTCTTCCAGCGTGGCGACGCACCGTGCGATCATATCACTGTCCTGCGGCGTTCCGACACGCAAAACACAATCAATTCCCTCACGCACCAGATCGACCAGCCGGTCACCCTCGCTCAGATAGATTTCGATATCAGGATAAGCTTCGAGGAAACAAGGAAGATGCGGCAGAACAAAATGTCTTGCCAGCGTGCCATGAACATCGACACGCAGCAATCCCTTCGGCCGGGCGCCGGCAAACGCCCCCTCGGCATCCTCGATATCGTCCAGTATAGAAACGCAACGCTTGTAATAGGCTTCACCGTCCAGCGTCGGGCTGACGTGACGCGTGGTGCGTTCCAGCAGCTTGATCCCGAGGCGCGACTCAAGTTGCTTAATCGCGTCCGTTACGGTCGAACGTGGCAGGCCGAGATCTTCCGCCGCCCTTGTGAAGCTGCGGCGCGCTACCACACGCGTGAAAACGCGCATCGTATCAATTCTGTCCATGGCATTGTTCGTCATTATCGGATTCTGATACCAGATAGTGACTGATTATACGGAAAAGATACAGTGCTAGAGTTTCTCCGTGTTCAGGCGCGATACCGCGCGAAAATAGGAGAATATCTATGTCTGCTTCAGAGAAAGTTGCAATCGTAACCGGTGCATCCCGCGGAATTGGTGCCGCCATTGCCAGGCAGCTTGCTACGGACGGCTTTGCCATCGTGGTGAACTATGCCGGCAACGCAGAGGCTGCTGCCGCCGTGGTTGAGGAGATCGAAGCCGCCGGTGGCAGAGCCATCACCGCGCAGGCGGACGTTGCTGATGCCAGCCAGGTCAAACGCATGTTCGATTTAACCGAGTCTGCGTTTGGCGCTATTGATGTGCTCGTCAATAATGCCGGCGTAATGATGCTGTCTCCGCTGGCCAGCGCCGACGATCAGAGTTTTAGCAAGCAGATCGACATCAATCTGAAGGGAACGTTTAACACCCTGCGCGAAGCGGCAAACCGCCTGCGTTCTGGGGGACGCATCATCAACTTCTCCACGTCGGTTGTCGGGCTTAAGCTTGAGAATTATGGCATCTATGCCGCGACCAAGGCGGCCGTCGAAACACTGACAACCATCATGTCCAAAGAGATGCGCGGACGCAGCATCACCGTCAATGCCGTCGCGCCCGGTCCGACTGCGACCGACCTCTTCCTCAACGGGAAAAGCGATGAACTGATCGCGCGCATGTCCAAAATGAACCCGCTGGAACGCCTCGGCACCCCTGAGGATATCGCCAGTGTTGTTTCTTTCCTCGCCGGATCACAGGGCAGCTGGATGAACGGACAGATCCTGCGCGCCAATGGCGGAATGGTCTGAGCCGCAAACTGCAGATTGAGTCAAAGGAGTACTGTTATGTCTCAGAAGATTATCCTTGTGACCGGATCGTCAAGCGGCTTCGGTCGCCTGACTGCCGAAGCGCTGGCTCGTGCTGGCCATACCGTTTATGCATCAATGCGGGATATTGCGGGCCGTAATGCCGCAAATGTCCGCCAGTTAAGCGAACTTTCCACGCGGGAGGGAATTGACCTGCGGCCGCTGGAACTTGATGTTCAGAGCGACATATCTGTTGATGCTGCCATTGAAACGGTAATATCCGACGCCGGGAAGCTCGATGTGGTGGTACACAATGCTGGCCACATGATGTTCGGCCCGGCCGAAGCCTTCACGCCAGAGCAGTTCGCCCAGCAATATGACGTTAACGTGCTGGGAACGCAGCGCGTCAACCGGGCCATACTGCCGCATATGCGCTCCCGACGTGAAGGCCTGCTGGTCTGGATATCCAGTTCCAGCGTGACCGGCGGCAAACCGCCCTATCTGGCCCCTTACTTTGCCGCCAAAGCGGCGATGGATACGCTTGCCGTTCAGTATGCGCGCGAGCTCAGCCGATTCGGCATTGAGACGACAATCATCGTGCCGGGAGCCTTTACCAAAGGGACGAACCATTTTGCCCATTCAGGAAGTCCTGCCGACACCGGGCGTGTCGCGGAGTATGAAGCAGGTCCTTATGCCGGATTCGGCGATGTTGTGCAAAAGGCCTTTGCGGGGATAGTGCCGGAGGATGCCGATCCCGCGCGCGTTGCAGCACAGATTGCCGATGTTGTCGGTATGCCTTTTGGTACGCGTCCATTTCGTGTGCATAACGATCCGTCCGAAGACGGCGCGAATATCGGCTTTGCGGTCATCGACCGTTTGCGCGCCGAAATGCTACATCGGGTTGGACTGTCCGATCTTCTGACACCAGCAAAAGCACCGTCGTGTGAAGGATAACAGGCGTGACCGGCGGGATCGCTCGCCGGTCGCTTTAACACGCAAACAGGAGCGCCGGAAATGCACACCGTTGTCATCCTTATCTGTGGCTTTGCGCTATTTGGCATCTTCCTGGCATTTGGATGGCTCTGGCATTTAGAACCTTTTCCCAGTGAGTTAACCACGAAAAGTTTCATCGCCGTCTGGGTGATAATCGCATTCATCAACATGTGGACAGGTATCAACAAAGCCGGCTATGCGTTCAGTGAAGAATTGTCCGTACTGCCGTACGTGTTGCTGCCGCCGGTCATCGCTGCCGGTTTTGTGCTGCTTCTCTGGTAAATTGATTACAAGTAACCAGCAAGCATGACTAATGACGTAAGCTGCTGTTTTAAAGTTAAGTTAACTAACATCGAAACATGATTCGCAGATGGCGATTTATCGCCTGTTTTCGGGTAAACTTACCGGTGATGTTATGGTGAATTTTAAGGATGAAATCCATGAAAATTAGCGAAGAATCACTGCTGGAGTCCGGCTTCAGTCATAAAGATATCCAGAAAATTAAAAATAATACCGAAAATTACGGTGGTTCAATGGGTGATACCATCCAGGATTTGGCAAATCGCTTTATCATAGCGACTTTTGTTGTAACGGGTTGCCTTGCCGTTTTTGTTTTGCTGGTTCTCTTTGGTTCAGCTGAAAACCTTTTCGCTGGCTCTGTCGGGCTACTTTGCGGTATCGCGGTTGCAATATTTGTACAACCGCCGGTGCTTGCCTATAAATCCTGGCGTTATAAAAGAATAAATCGGAGTTAGGTTCAGTTATTCTCAGGGGTCAAAAGGTCAAAAATGACTTTTGCTTTTACACCATAACCAACAATTTTCATCGTTAATTTTGGTTTGCTCATGGTTTCAACTTTTCGGTAATAATCCCGAGGAAGCCATCTGAATAATCGCCACGCACCAGGCTTTCTTGCAAGACCAAAAATACTATAAACACTAGCACTCAAGGTTACTGCATTATAAAATGCCAGCCCTGATTCAGGTTTAAAACCCAGATACTTAGCAGCCTCCATAGAACTGTCTGCAAATATTCCCTCTGATTTGGATTGTTCGCCGTAACGAAGATGGCTGGCCTCTTTTGTGATCCCATTAATACCATCAACAAAAAGTATCGCCCCGGCAAGTATTCCTAAAGGAGTCATTGTCGACATCATGATCATTCCGCCAAACAGCGCTGCACCTGATACCACAATATGAACAGCAGAAATCACATAACCGACAATTTTGTTATTTTCCCGGACGAACTCCACTTTGGCGTAAAGTTTCGCAGTATTCCTGCGCAGCATTTGCCCCTGCTCTGCAAGATTTTCGGTCTCTGCCCTGAGGTTTTCTACGCAGGCCATGCACTCTTCATCAGACTTTGCTCGCCGGGCGATCGAGAACTGCTCTTCAATCACATCCCTTATTTCCTGCACAAACTGGAGTCGTGTAAGTCCATCCCTGATGTGAAACCCGGCTTCACGGTTAGCCGTTTCAATCAGCTTACGGGCTTCAAGATTGACCATCGATTCTGCCCAGGCCCTGTTGCGCCCATTTGAACGCATCATTGCGAGTAGTGCTTCATCCATTTCACAGTTCCTTTGATTAGCCGATGATTCGATAATACTTAATCAGATCCCTCTTTAACATGAGGAGTTATTTTGGGCCGCTGGGTTTACGCCTGTCCAGAATTCCTTAGCGTTAGCTTGCATTCTGTTTAGCCTCAGCCCCTGGTTTGAATAAATGGCGCTAGTTAGCCTTACTGGCACGTTAGCCGAATCAGGCACCATTACATCAATTACTAATAGTATGTTGTAATTAATGGGTGTCATTGCCGCTTACATCTGACATTGCTGCAAATCCGGCTGCAGCTCCTATGCTGTAGGGAGTCATTAACGTGCGGATATGAGGTATGCATGAGTTTACTGTTTAGCGCGACGCAGCTTGGCGAGTTGTCGCTGGAAAATCGCATTGTGATTGCACCGATGTGCCAATACTCAGCGGAAGAAGGTCAGGCAACGGCCTGGCACCGCATTCATCTGGGCCAGCTGGCGCTCTCCGGCGCGGGACTGCTGATTATCGAGGCGACGGCGGTGGAAGCCATTGGCCGTATCACGCCGGGCGACCTGGGGTTATGGGACGACGCCACTGAAGCCGCGCTGGCCAGCGTGCTGGAGGACGTGCGGCGCTACGCTACCCTGCCGATTGGCATTCAGTTGGGTCACGCCGGGCGCAAAGCGTCCTGTGCTGCGCCATGGCAAGGCGGTGCGCAGCTCTCTGAGGAACACGGCGGCTGGCAGACCGTGGCGCCGTCTGCGCAGCCGTTTGCACAGGATGAGCGTCCACCGGCCGCACTCAGCAAACAGGATCTGGCGCAGCTGAAACAGGCCTTTGTTGATAGCGCCCTGCGCGCGGTACGCATCGGCATTCAGCTGGTCGAACTGCATGCTGCGCACGGCTATTTGCTGCACCAGTTTCTGTCGCCGCTCAGCAACCAGCGTGACGATGAATATGGCGGCTCATTAGAGAACCGTCTGCGTTTCCCGCTTGAGGTGTTTAAGGCGCTGCGTGCTGCGCTGCCGGCGGAAATCCCGGTTGGCGTGCGGCTGTCTGCCACCGACTGGATCGAGGGCGGCTGGGATAATCAGCAATCGATTGTTTTCAGCCAGCAGCTCGAAGCCGCAGGCTGCGCCTACATTCACGTCTCCAGCGGGGGCCTGGCACCGCAGCAGCAAATCAGCGTGGGCCCTGGTTATCAGTTGCCGTTCGCCCGCGAGATTCGCCAGCAGGTCTCGATTCCGGTGATTGGCGTGGGGCTAATTACCGAACCGAAACAGGCCGAGCAGGCGCTGCAGGAGCAGGATGCCGATTTGATTGCGCTGGCACGCGCGGTGCTGTATGACCCACGCTGGCCATGGCACGCCGCCGCCGAACTGGGCGCGCAGGCCAAAGCGCCGCCTCAGTACCTGCGTTCCGAACCGCACGGCCTGAAAGGCACATTGATCAGTAACCAGTAATCCGACTGACCGGCAGCCGCCCGGTTGCCGGTTCTGCTCTGGGAAATTTCACAGATTTCAGCCCGTTGTGCGCCTCTGCACGCTTTTCGTTTTATGCTTCTTCTGCCAATCAACCAAAAGGAAGATAAAATGAAATTGCAGCATTATTTACTGGGCGGCGCGCTCTGCGCTTTCAGCGTGAGCGGCCTGGCCGCCGAGATGAAAAATCCCCTGAGCGTGCACGTGCTGAATCTGCAAACCGGTGTACCGACCGCAGGTATTGAGGTCGAGCTGGATAAGCAACAGGGTGAAGAGTGGGTGAAACTGGCGCAGGGCACTACCAACGAACAGGGACGTATTCCGGCGCTTTACCCGGCGGGCCAGAAGGCGCAGACCGGGATTTACCGCGTAATTTTTAAAACCGGTGACTATTACAAAAAAAACAGTCAGCCGACCTTCTTCCCGGAAATCCCGGTGATGTTCAACCTGGATAATGCCGATCAGCACTACCATATTCCACTGCTGCTCAGTCAGTACGGCTACTCCACCTATCGCGGCAACTAAGCAAAAAAGGCGCTGCGGACGGTATATTTATACCAGTACGTTTTGTTGAACCGTTGCCTCGTTAAGCGATTGAATCAGGCAGGAGAATCTCTATTTCGTTGCTCCTGCCCATTACAAGGTAAGCCTGTTTTTTTCGGCTGGTGTGATTGCTATAGCGTGCTGGCTGACGCATTAAAAACTGCCTGACTGCTGAGCTGGGTTCTGTGAAATCCAGCGCTCTGTTTTCACTCTGCTTTCATCGGTTGCCGGGTTAAAGAGCATCATCGTCAAATCCGGCCGGCCTTCAACAGAAAAGGTCGAGAACTCCAGGGCAATCGTCCCCATTTGCGGATGATGCAGCACCTTAAACCCTTCGCCATGCCCGGCCACATCGTTGTTACGCCACAGGCGGGCGAAGTCAGCGCTTTGAGCGGATAGCTCCTCAACCAGTCGATCAATTTCCTCTGAAGCACCCAGGCGCGCGGCATCCGCCCGAAAGGCGTTGACGATGAGACGGGCCACGCCCTCCCAGTCGTCTTGCATCCCCCGCGCTTCCTGATCGGTAAACAGCAGGCGCAGAATATTGCGCCGCGCGGGCGGGAGTTGCCCATAATCCTTCAGCACAACCGTCGCCGGGTGATTCCATGCCACCACATCCCAGGTGGCGGTTTTAATAATCGCCGGAATCGTCAGGCTTTCCAGTACGCGTTGCAGCCGTGGGGTTATGCTATCGGACCGACTTACCCGGTTTTCTGGTGGATGCCCAAACGCGAGGATAAACAGATGATCGCGCTCGGGAGACGTAAGCCGCAGCCCGGCAGCAATGCGGTTCAGTACCTCACGCGAGGGCGCTCCCCCGCGGCCCTGCTCAAGCCAGGTGTACCAGGTCGGGCTGATATTCGCGAGCTGGGCAACTTCTTCGCGGCGCAGGCCCGGCGTACGTCGGCGGCCGGGCAAAAAACCAAACGAAGCCGGGTCAATTGCCAGCCGGCGTGCCCTTAAAAACTCACCCAGCGGATTTTCAGAAAGCAGCGTCATAAATCACCCTGTTAATGTTTATACCCTGATAACCTCACTACTTTAATAGTAAAAGATCCGCGCTTACGCTGTCGCACTAAATCACTCAGGAGACAGGCTATGCGTATTTTTATAACGGGTGCGACGGGCTTTATCGGCTCACGCGTTGTATCGGCCCTGCTGGCTCGCGGCCATCAGGTGACCGGTCTTGTACGTTCAGAAGAAGCGGCTCAGCAGTTAAACGATAAGGGCGCCACAGCCCAGCGCGGTACGCTGGAAGATCCCCAGGCGTGGATTGCCGGCATTGAACAATGTGATGCGGTGATTCACACCGCTTTCGATCATGATTTCAGTCGTTTTGTCGAAAATTGCGAAAAAGACCGCCGCGTTATTCGCGCGATTGGCTCTGTATTGCAGGGCAGTCAGCGTCCGCTGCTCATCACTTCTGGTACCGGAATGGGTGATGACGGCAGCGGCCAGCCCGCTCTTGAGCAGAATTTCAACCCGGCACACCCTAACCCACGCGTCGCCTCGGAGCTGGAAGGCACTAAGCTCCTTGAGTCGGGGATCGATCTACGTGTGGTGCGTTTACCTCAGGTTCACAACACCGAACGTCAGGGATTAATCAGCTATTACATCGCTCTTGCCAGGGAGAAAGGCGCGGCAGCTTATATCGGCGGAGGTGAAAACGCCTGGTGTGCGGCACACGTTGATGACGTGGCCGGGCTGTACGTAAAAGTGCTTGAGCAAGGCGAACGCGGCAAACGGTATCATGCGGTAGCAGAGGAAAGTATTGCCTCACGGCTGATTGCTGAAACCGTAGCAGCAGGCCTGGGTATTCCTGCCGTTTCGCTGAAACCCGATCAGGCCGCGGAGCATTTCGGCTGGTTCGCCGCTTTCGCCAGGCTGGATCTGCGTGCCAGCGGTGCCTGGACGCGTCAGCAGCTCAACTGGCAGCCCAACGGACCGGGTCTTATCGCTGATTTAAGCAGAGTGAATTATTCAACCCAGTCGTAGCCCCAGCGCCGGGTAGCGGCGCAATTCATTGCATAATTTCAACGCTGCGGCGGGTGGATTAGCGCGATAAATCGCGCCGCTACGAGCTGGTGCTGTGACCGTAAGCGGTGCAATTCATCGCACAATTTACAACAGCGCGGTGGCCAGATTCGCGCGATAAATCGCGCCGCTACGAATAGTGTGCAGCCTCACCTCTGAACCCATGGCTCACGCCACTCAGGCCGCAGCAAATTGCGGTAACACACCCAGCCAGCTCAGCGTCCATGCCAGCACATTCAGCACGCCGAAAAGCAGCACCAGACCAATCGCCAGTGGCGTACGCGGCCGATCGGCAAAGCGCTGTTGCGCACGCCGCGCCAGCAGCGCGGGAATAATCACCGCCCACAGCGTGGCAAACAGACCGGCAAAGCCGATAGCGGCGACGAAGCCATGCGGCCACCATAGCGAAGCGAGCAGCGGCGGCAAAAATGTCAGGCAGGCGGTTTGCAGCCGCGCGCGCGGCGAATGCCCCCAGCCGAGGCGGTCGGCGATGAAATCAAACAGGCCTGCCGTCACGCCGAGAAACGAGGCTATCACCGCAAAATGTGAGAACACCGACATCATCAGCGATAACGCGCGCACGTGCAGATGATCGCGCAGCGCGGCCATCAGCGCGGCAATATCTCCGCCCTGCTGCACGATGTCAGGAAACACAGCGCGCGGCAAATTCCCCATGGTGCAGACAATCCAGAACAGGTACAGCGCCAGCGACATCAGCGTGCCCAGCACCAGCGCGCGTGTCACCGGCCACTCGCGGCGCTGATAATAACTCACCAGTCCGGTGATGTTACCGTGATAGCCGAAAGAGGCCAGACAGAACGGCAGCACGCCCAGTGCGTAAGGCCAGTAGCTGTCTCCCGGCGCAGCGGCAGCGAACAGCGAGGGCACGTCTACCTGGGTTAACAGCCCGCCGAACAGCAAAATCAATAGCAGGATTTTTGCCAGCACACAGAACGTCATCAAACGACTGACGCCGGTAGTGCCGAGCCACACCACGGCGGCGACACACAACGTCAGCGCTATTTTGGCCCCGGCGGTTGAGAGCGGCACGCCAAGCTGATTCAGCGAGTGCTGGTAAACCGGACCGCTGGCTGAAATATAAGCGTAGGTGAGAATGCCCAGCACAAACAGAATGCTGAGGCCATTGATGCTGGCCCAGCCGCGCCCAAGTAAATCGCGCGTCAACGTATCGTAGCCCGCGCCCGGCGGATAATGCAGGCTGACACGCATAAACAGCAGCCCGGAGAGCAGCATTGCGCCCCAGCTGATGCCCAGCAGCAGCAGCGCCCAGCCAAACCACGCCCCGGCCATCACAATCGGCAACGTAAACATACCGGCGCCCACTACCGTCCCACAGATGATCATGGCGCCCCACCATACCGAGGGCTGGCGGCGCGCCATTACGCTCTCCGTCATCACACTTTTCCTTGCACAACATAAAGGCGGCGATGATACACGGGATCGGTAACAAATGTGAGGCGCGGCGGTGACTGAGGGGAAGATGGCTGTCAACAGGTGACAATGTCACATAAAGGCGCACCGGTTAGGGTGCGCCAGCCGCGATGTGACGGGATTAACGATAGAAAGCCGGACGTGGCGGCATGGTAATCGGGACAATGTCACCGTTGTTCTGTGCCGCAACACAGGCATCGGCCGCCACGGCGGCGGCATAGCCGTCCCACGCCGACGGGCCTGTCATATTGCCCGACAGCACGTTGTTAATGAAATCCTGCAGCTCAACGTCATAGGCAGCGATAAAACGCTTTTTCCAGTCGGTCAGAATGCCGGTGGAGAGCTGCGCCGCATGACGGGTTTGCACCGACATCGGTTCAGGCAGGCGCGCAATGCCGCTCTCGCCAACCACCTCACACTGTATGTCGTAACCATAGGCGCAGTTCACGAAGATCTCGACATCAATGCGGATGCCCTTCGCGGTTTCCAGCAGCACAATCTGAGGATCCTTCAGGTGCGATGACGCGTGGCGGGTCTTGCGTGGGTAAATCACCTGCGCACTGACGTAATCATCGTTCAGCAGCCAGCGCAGCACGTCGAGTTCATGGATCAGCGTATCGGTGATCGCCATATCGGTGGTATAAGCATCGCCGACCGCCGGATTGCGGTGCGCGCAGTGCAGCATCAGCGGCTCACCCAGGGTGCCGCCGTCGATAACCGCTTTCAGCGCCCGATAGCCGCTGTCGTAGGGGCGCATAAAACCCACCTGCACCAGCTTTTTGCCCGCGGCAATTTCCGCTTCGACAATATTCATACAGCCCTGCGCGGTCACCGCCAGTGGCTTCTCGCAGAATACCGCTTTGCCGGCTTTAATGGCTGCCAGCACAAACTCTTCATGCGTCGGGCCCCATGAGGTGACCAGAATGGCCTGCACCTCCGGCGCGGCGATTAAATCGTGCGCGTTGTCGTAAATCTCCGCCTGCAAACCGAGCTCGCTAATCACCTGCTCACAGTTGTTGCGATTGATATCATTAAGCGCGACCACGCGCGCATGCTGCAGCACCTGGCTGCAGCGACGAATGTGTTCACGGCCGATAGCGCCAGTGCCGATTACACCAATATTGAGTGTCATGCGAGGTTCCTTCAGCAAAATGCCGGATTGGTTAGTGGTTGAGATAATCAATGCTGCTGCGGATTTCGCGCGCAATATCCTCAGCACTCCAGCTCTCCATCACCGAAGAAAACGGCTCGAAAGCATAAACACCGCGATAGCCCATCTCTTCCAGGCGCTGCACCTGCTCGCGGGATTTCAGCAGGTCATCCGCGCTCAGCATGATGCGCTCTTCGTCGGTGAGTTGATGAGTCGGGCGCGCATCCGTTACGCCAGAGAGATGCACCAGGCCGATGTGATTCACGTCTACGCCACCGGCGAAATCCTGTTCGGCGCCTTCGTACAGGTGATGATGGAAGGTATCCAGCACGATGTTGAACGGTACGCCGGCCTGAGCGATAAGCTGCTGCGCCAGCGCGGCGGAGCGCAGTGAGCTCTGCGGAAAACCGAGCGGTTCAACCAGCCCGGCAACACCATATTCGGCAAACAGCGGCGCCAGGGTTTGCAGCGCCTGTACGGTTTGCTCATTACTCACCGACGTCCCATCATTGAGCGGACAGAGCACCAGCGCTTTCGCCCCGGTGGCGCGCGCATCGGCTAACAGCGCGCGCGTTTTTTCCAGCACCGCATCATCTAACTGGTTGAAGGGATACACCGCGTTGATGGTTTCGATCTCAAGCTGATGCTGCGCTGCCAGGCGACGAACTTCCTCACCGCCTGCGCCGTCGGTCACGCTGCCGCTTTTCATATCATTGCGTATTTCAACTTTATTTAATCCCAGCTGTTGCACCAGCGCGAAGAATTCCGCCATGCTGAGATGAGGAGCAATTTTACGGTTAACACAGAATCGGTCACTGCTTATTTTGTAGGTCATGATCTTTCCTGGATAATAATCACTGGGTAAGGTTCTGTTTGCTGCAAGGTACTGACATGCCCTGATAGTAAGGTATCTTTTTTGCCCGCTCTGCGGCTTCTTTGAGTGATTTACATCAGCCTGAGCGCCCTCACATTTAGCCTTTGCCGTCATACAGTTCATAGAAATAGTGTTCGACCTGTTCCAGGCTGCGCCCTTTGGTTTCCGGAATAGCGCGCAGTACAAACAGGGCGCCGCCGATCCCGATCACGGCAAAAGTCAGGAAAGCCCCGGCCAGGCCAAAGGCGGCCAGCAACAGCGGGAAGGCCATGGAAATGGCGAAGTTGGCAATCCACAAGGCAAAAACGGCACCGCCCATGCAAATGCCGCGCATGCGCGCCGGGAAGATTTCCGACAGCAGCAACCAGGTGACCGGTGACAGTGCGCCCTGCTGAAAACATAAAAACATCAGCATTCCGGCCAGTACCAGATAGGCCCGCAGCAGATTAACCGCACCACCGGCGTGATACTCCGGCATTAGCAGGCACACCGTGGCGATAAAGAACAGGCAGGCGGTACAGCCCATCTGCCCTATCAGCACCAGCGGACGACGGCCAACCTTACCGATTATCACGATCCCCACCAGCGTCATGATTACCGAGATCACGCCGTTGGCGATGGTGGCGAACAACGCCGCATCGTTGCTCAGGCCGGTAGCAGTGAGCATGGTTGGCGCGTAGTACATGATGGTGTTCACACCGGTCAGTTGCTGGATGGCGGCAATGCCAATTCCCAGTAAAAACACTTTGCGCAGCCATGGCGTGCGCAGGTCACGCAGGCGACCTTTGCCTTGCTGGCGATGCTCTTCGATGGTCTCTTCGATCTCCTCCAGCTCCCACTCTACGTCCTCCGCCGCCCGGGTTTTCTCCAGCACCCTGCGCGCGGCATCGGTGTTGCCGCGCATGACGTGCCAGCGTGGACTTTCCGGCATAAAGATCATCCCGATCCACAACAGCACGGCGGGTACGGTGGAGATGGCCAGCATCCAGCGCCAGGTATGTTCGCCACCCCAGATTTCATTGAAGGTGGCATTGGAGACATAGGCCAGCAGCTGGCCAGAGACAATCATCAGCTCCTGCAGCGTCACCAGTTGACCGCGTTTATTCGCCGGGGCAATTTCTGCGATATACACCGGCACGGTGGCAGCCGCCCCGCCAACGGCAATACCGAGAAACAGGCGTGACGCAATCATCGTCACCACATCAGGTGCGAAGGCAGAGCCGACCGCGCCGAGGGCAAAAATAAAGGCCAGCGTGATGATGATTTTGCGGCGCCCGAGGGCATCCGCGAAGTGCCCTGCCAGCAGTGCGCCAAAGGCAGCGCCGAACAACAGCGAACTGGTCACCAGCCCGGTAGTGAACGGCGTGAGATGCAAATCACTGCGCATGAACAGCAGCGCACCGGATACCACGCCGGTATCGTAACCAAACAGCAGCCCGCCGAGTGTCGCCACCAGCGCGATGATTTTTACGAAGGGTTCGGTTTTTGTTGTGCTGTTGGGGCCGGACGCGGTGTTGGTGGAGAGATAAAGTTCTTTTTCCATAATACCTCCTGGTAAAAAATGCGTTAGGAAAAGCATCAGAACAAAGCAGCGCGTCCAGGCTATCGGCATTTTTATTTCATGTTAATTTATATTTGAAACCTGCTTTTCAAATTGTGAGTTCAAGCCTTTTGACTGGTTTATTTTGATGGATTTACATCAGCCTAAATAAGGAGAATGGAGATTGGGCGAGGTGGTTATTGAAGCGCAGCAGATCGGCCCCTTTACGCCGGGAGTCGCCACGCTTTGTGATCAATCGCGCAACAACTGCGCAAACCTTCTTGTATGGTAGTCGCTCTTTAACCTCTTCGGGATTTGTCATGGCCTCTTCAACTGTTGCTCAATCTGATACCGCTGAAGCTCACCCTAAATCAGTGATCCGCCGCGTCGCCAGCGCCTCGGCGATAGGCACGGCGGCAGAGTATTACGACTTTTTCGCTTACGGTACGGCAGCGGTACTGTTCTTTGGCCATCTGTTCTTTCCCAGTCACGATCCGCTGGTCAGCACACTCGCTGCCTTCGCCACTTATGCGGTTGGCTTCCTCGCTCGTCCCATTGGCGGCATGGTGTTTGGGCACATCGGCGACAAAGTGGGACGCAAAAAGGCGCTGGTGGCGACCATCCTGATCGTGGGCCTTGGCACGTTCTGCATTGGCCTGTTGCCAACCTACGAAAAAATTGGCGTCTGGGCCCCGGTATTACTGATTGCCATCCGCTTGCTGCAGGGGTTTGGCGTCGGCGGCGAACAGGCGGGCGCGGTATTAATGACGGCCGAATATGCGCAGCCTTCCCGGCGTGGTTTCTTTGCCAGCTGGGTGCAGATTGGTGCTCCGGTCGGGTTTCTGCTGCCGCTGGCGCTGTTCGCTGTGCTTAATGCCGCGCTGAGCGCGGAGCAGATGATGGACTGGGGCTGGCGCGTACCTTTTCTGCTCAGCGCGCTGCTGGTGATTGTCGGCCTGTTTATTCGCCTGCGCATTGATGAATCGCCGGTCTTCGCCGCCATTCGTGAAACCAAAGCGGCAGAATCCAGGCCGTTAAAAGAGGTGCTGCGTGGTAATCCGCGGCTGGTGGTCAGCGGTGTGGCAGCGAAACTGATCGAAGCCTGCGCCTTCGCCCTGTTTACCGTCATCATCCTTGCCTGGGGTAAGGCTAATCAGCTTGATGCCGGCATTTTGATGAACAGCATGATCGTCGCGGTGATCCTCGAAGTCCTGGCGATCCCGCTGATGGGTGCCCTTTCCGACCGCATCGGTCGCAAGCCGGTTTATCTGATCGGCACGCTGCTGATCATGCTCTCGATCGTGCCCTTTTTTCTCGCGCTGGCGCACAACAGCTACTGGCTCACGCAGCTGGCGATGATCGTGGCGCTGACGCTGGGCCACAGCATGTGTTATGCCCCGCAGGCGTCATGGTTCCCCGAACTGTTTCCCACGCACATTCGCTGCAGCGGTATCGCGGTGATCTGGCAGATCGGTTCGCTGATCGGCAGCGGCGTACTCGGACTGGTGGCGGTGAAAATTCTGCAGGTGACCAACGGCCACTGGTATGGTCTGGCGCTGTATGTTGCAGTGCTGGGGATGATTTCATTGTTCGGCCTGCTGCGTCTGCCGGAAACGGCGCCAGGCCGCCGCCAGGGTGAATATCACCCGTGGCAGCAGCATTAACGGTTAACGGCGCGGCAGCGCCACGCACAGCAGGCCGCAGACGATCAATATGACGCCAGCGAGACTGCTCCAGCGGAAGGTTTCATGCAAGGCCGGCAGAGAAATGGCGGCCAGCCACACCAGCACATAGCTCAGACTGAGCAATGGATAGAGCCGGTTGAGCGGCAACAGCCGCAGTGCCAGCAGCCAGCACAGCATTGAGCAGCCGTAGGCGGCCAGTCCGGCGATTAACGGTATCAGGCCGTGCTGCCACGGTAGCGCGGTCCATGTATCCAGCGGTGGCAGCACGAGCATCGCCGTGCGCAGCAGCAACTGCGCCAGCGACACCAGCAGCACGCTGGCCAGCGCCAGCAGCCAGCCCTTCACAGATGGCTCCCCATCAGCGCAACCCCGGCAACGATCGCCAGCGTACCCAGCCACTGCCGCCGCGTGTAGGTCTCACGCCAGATGACGCGCGCCGCCAACGCCACCAGCACAAAATTCAGGCTCAGCATCGGGTAAGCCACGCTGACCGGCACGGTGCGCAACACCACCAGCCACAGCAGCATCGCCGTCCCCAGCAGCAGCAGGCTGAGCACCAGCCAGCCGAACAGGCGGTGCCCGCCGCAGTGGGCCGCCTGTTTCTGGCACAGCTGGGCGGCACAACTGAGCAGGCTTACCAGCAGGATCAGCAGCAGATTCATGGTGTCGCGTTGTAGCCGTAGTAGACCAGCCGTCCCTGCTGATACACATCATCCGGCACCGGCAGATGCGCATCCGCTTGCTTTTCGTCAGAATTTAGCAGCAGCACCAGCGCTACCGGACCCTGTCGGCGATGCAGGCGCAGCCAGTCAGCGAAAGCTTCCCCGTCGACGTAGCGCGTTTTTGCATCGGGATAACCCAGTCCGTACTCCAGCTCACCTTTTTCATCGAAGAAAGTGATATCGCTGCGGCGCAATTCCCATGCGACCGCAGAAGCGATGCCGGAATTGTCCACCACCAGATAGCGGCTCTGCGCCAGCTGAGGCCGAACGGCGCTGACGAAACTCTGCGGCTGTTTGCTGTCACGTACCTTTTGCGGGATAGCCAACCCGACCAGCAGCGCCAATGCCAGCGGGCAAAGCGCAGCCAGTTGCCAGCGGCCTGTTTTCAGGCTTAACCAGCCCATCACCGCCCAGCCGGCAAATGCCAGCGCAGCGCACACTACCCGCAGCAACTCATCGCGCGCGTACACCGGATGGTGCGCCAGCCCCCAGGGTGCCAGCACCACCACGACCAGTAGCGTGGCAACCAGACCAAACAGCAGGTTGATCCAGCCATTTACCGCCAACGCCTGTTTCAGGCGCGCGGTGTTACCGTGCGCATAGTGCGCCATCAACAACGCCAGCGGCGCAAAGCACGGCAGGATATAGGTCGGCAGTTTACCTTTGGCGATGCTAAAGAACAGCAGCGGCAGTACAACCCAGCTAAGTAAATAGATCGCGGCAGCGTGCTGCTGACGCTGACGCCATGCGCCGCTCAGCGCGCCCGGCAGCAGGCCGAGCCACGGTAAACAGCCCGCCACCAACACCGGCAGGTAATACCAGAACGGGGCTTTATGCTGCGCATCGCTCTCCGCGAAGCGCTGAATATGTTCGACCCAGAAGAAGTAGTGCCAGAAATCGCCTTCCTGATGCTGAATGGACAGCGCCCAGGGCGCGCTGATCGCGGCCGCCACCAGCACAGTAAGCGGGCCCCAGCGCAGCAGTTCGCCAAAACGTCGCTGCCAGAGCACCCAGGGCACAATCGCCAGCACCGGCACCGCCAGCGCCAGAAAACCTTTGGTCATGAACCCCATGGCACAGGCCGCGCCGAGCAGCACATACCCCGTCAGCCGCTGTGAGGTACTGTGCGCCTGCGCAGCAAACCAAAAGCTGCACATTGCCGCCACCAGCCACAGCAGCAGAATCGGATCGAGCACGGCATAGGTGCCGATGCCGTAAACCAGCAGCGAGGTAAGAAAGATCACGCTGGCGGTGAGCGCTATTTTGCGGCTGGCGAACATCCGCTTGCCCAGCCAGTAGATCAGCAGTGCACTCAGCGTGGTACAGATAATCGCACCGGCGCGCACGCCAAAATTATTATGCCCAAATAACAGCTGGCCAAAATTATTGATCCAGTAACCGGCAATCGGCTTCTCGAAGTAGCGCAAATCGAAAAAGTGCGGCACCACCCAGTTACCGTTCAGCAGCATCTCGCGGCTGATTTCGGCATAGCGGGTTTCATCCGGCTGCCAGAGATCGCGGAATGGCACTGGGATCAGATAATAGAGAGCAAAAAGCGCTATCAGCAGCACTATGCGGGTGCTGCTGCGCATCGGTGTTTCCATACTTGGGTCCTGTAAAATGTTAACTCTGGCAACCCAGCCAGCCTTCCCGGCCGGCCATGTGCCCGCGCACCACATGGCCCTGCGGCAGCGTACTGAGATCGTCCGGCAGCAGCTCGCTCAGCGGACAAAACCGGATGCCCTGCTGCTGCGCGCGCGTCAGCAGATCGGCAAAGGCGGGCAAACCGACGATGCCTTCAACCTCTGCGTGAATGGTATAGACCGGCGTACCGCTGGCGGCATGCATCTGCGCAAGAATAAAGTCGTTAAACCCCTCCGCGCTGACCTGCTGGCCTACCACTTCATCCCACGTCGGCAGGGTTACCGGAATTTGCACCGTGCCGAAGCTGCCATCGCTGAGGCGCGGAATGAACGGCCCGCTGCCGCGACAGTCGCTGTTATAGCGAAAGCCAAACGGCTGCTTGGCATCCAGTACCCGGCTGTCGGCGCGCCAGCCTGCCACCGCGGAGCAGGTGACACTGTCACCCAAAATGGCTTCCAGCGCCGCTTTACCGCGCGCAATCTGCGCATTCAGCTGTTGTGGCGACCAGACGCCAGCCCAGGTCTGCCAGGCAAAGTGATCCCACGCGTGTAACCCCACTTCATGGTGATCTGCCGTGGCGCGAATAATCGAAGCCAGCCCTTTGCCTATTTCGCGACCCGGCCAGGCGGTACCGGCCAGTAAAATATCCCAGCCGTACAGCGAGGCCGCGCGCGAACGCAGCATTTTCCACAGAAAGCGCGGCTTCATCAGGCGCCACAGGTGGCGCCCCATGTTGTCCGGCCCGACGCTGAAGAAGAAGCTGGCCTGCAGCTGATGCAGGCTGAACTGCTGCAGCAGCGCCGGTACGCCCAGTTGCGTGCCGCGCCAGGTATCGACATCAACACGCAAACCTACTCGCTTCATGGCTTTTCCTGTAGCTCAACGGTGCGCAGGAAGAAGTCCAGCGTATTGTCGATGGTGGTATCCATCGCCACGGTTGGCGTCCAGTCGAGCAGGCGGCGGGCGTTTTTAATCGACGGCTTGCGGTGCTCCACGTCCTGATAGCCTTTGCCGTAATAGCTGCTGCTCTCTACCTCACGGAAACCGGCAAACGGCGGGAAGCGATCGCGCAGCGGGTGGCGCTCAAAGCTGGCCAGCAGGTGTTCCGCCAGCTCTTTAATACTGGCTTCGTTCTCCGGGTTACCAATGTTAACGATCTGGCCATCGCAGTTGTTGTGTTTGTTCTCGATAATGCGGAACAGCGCTTCGATACCGTCGCGAATATCGGTGAAACAGCGCTTCTGCGCGCCACCGTCGATCAGCTTGATCGGCGAGCCTTCCACCAGATTAAGGATCAGCTGGGTGATGGCGCGAGAACTGCCGATACGCGCGGCGTTGAGGTTATCCAGACGTGGTCCCATCCAGTTAAACGGACGGAACAGCGTAAAGCGCAGCCCTTCTTTTTCGCCATAGGCCCACAGCACCCGGTCCAGCAGCTGTTTCGATACCGAATAGATCCAGCGCTGTTTATTGATCGGTCCGACCACCAGGTTGGAGTGATCCTCGTCGAAATGCTGATCGGTGCACATACCGTACACTTCGGAGGTCGACGGGAAAATGATGCGCTTTTTATACTTCACGCAGTCACGAATAATCTTCAGGTTCTCTTCGAAATCCAGCTCGAACACGCGCAGCGGATTACGGGTATATTCGATCGGCGTGGCGATCGCCACCAGCGGCAGCACCACGTCACATTTCTTGATGTGATACTCAATCCATTCAGAGTGGATGCTGATATCCCCTTCGACGAAGTGGAAGCGCGGTTCATCCAGGAAGCGGCTGATGGCATCGGAACCGATGTCCAGGCCATAAACCTCAAAGTTATCATCCTGCAGCAGGCGTTCGGTGAGATGGTTGCCGATAAAGCCGTTTACGCCGAGGATCAGCACCCGCGTGCGGCGTTTCACCGCAGCAACCGGCTGCGAATAAAGCAGCGCACCCGGCACCATGCCCAGACTCTGCGCCAGCTGGCTGCCGTTCATGTAAACACCGTTGTCGCTCTGCCCGGTGACCACTTCGAGCGCGCCCTCGCCGCAGGCAATCAGGAACGGCTCAACTGACAGCACCGTGCCCGGTTTGGCGCTGGGCGCATCCTGGTGAACCCGCCCTTTCCACACCACGAATTTCACCGTGCCGGCATACGCAAACGCACCAGGCCAGGGATCGGTGACTGCACGCACCAGGTTATTCACTTTAGCCGCCGGCAGCTCCCAGTTGATGCGGCCATCCTCCGGCGTGCGGCGACCAACCACGGTCGCTTCCGCGTCGTTCTGCGGCGTGGCGGCAATCTCACCGCGCTTCATCGGCGGCAGCGCGCCTTCCAGCAGTTGGCCGGCGCAGGCCACCAGCTTACGGTGCAGCGTCAGCGCATTATCCTGCGGGTCAATCGCCACGCGCTGCTGCGCCACAATGTCGCCGGCATCGGCACGTTTCACCATGCGGTGCAGCGTTACGCCAGTCTCCGTCTCGCCGTTGACCAGCACCCAGTTAAGCGGCGCACGACCACGGTATTTAGGCAGTAGCGAACCGTGCAGGTTAAACGCGCCGACCCGCGCGCAGTTCAGAATGGTGTCGCTCAGCAGTGCGCGATAGTAAAACGAGAAGATAAAGTCCGGCTGCATGGTGCGGATGCGATCCACCCACAGCGGATGATTAGCATCTTCCGGCGCATAAACCGGAATGCCCTGCTCAGCCGCGAGGCGTGCCACCGAAGGAAACGCATGGCTCTCCGGCGAGGTGTCCGCATGAGTGAAGATGGCACTGATTTCATAGCCTGCGTTCAGCAGCGCAGTGATGCCTGCACAGCCCATTTCGGCATAGGCGAAGACGATAGTTTTCATTGCTTAATTTCCTGTACAGACGGGGCATCTTGTTGCGGATGGATAACACGTTGAATGAAGTAGCGCGGACGGGCGCGTACGTCGTTATAAATACGACCGATGTATTCGCCCAGCAGGCCCATACCGACAAACTGCGCGCCGACAAAAATAAACAGCACGGCAAACAGCATGAACACACCGTCGCCGGCCCAGCTGGCACCGAGGAACAGGCGCAGCACAATCAGGATCAGAGAAAAGGCGAAACCGGCCAGCGCAATTAAGCTGCCGACAATACTCAGCAGACGCAGCGGCGTGGTGGTCAGGCAGGTTACCAGGTCATACATCAGGTTGATCAGCTTCATGAAGCTGTATTTGGAGTCGCCAAACTCACGCTCGGCATGCGTAACCGGCAGTTCAATGGTGCGGCGCGCGAAGGTGTTCGCCAGAATCGGGATAAAGGTGCTGCGTTCGTGGCAGTTGAGCATCGCATCGACAATGTGGCGGCGATAGGCGCGCAGCATGCAGCCATAATCGCCCATGGCTTTGCCGGTCACACGCTGAATCAGGTGGTTGATGGTGCGTGAAGCGCGGCGACGGAACCAGCTGTCCTGACGGTTCTGACGCACGGTGCCGACCACGTCGTAGCCCTGCTGCGCGGCTTTGACCAGGTTGGGGATCTCCTCCGGCGGGTTTTGCAGATCGGCATCCAGCGTAATGATCACATCACCGGAAACATGGCTGAAACCGGCCATAATCGCCGAGTGTTGTCCGTAGTTGCGATTCAGCAGCACGCCGACCACGTGACTGCCCGGCATATCCGCCGCATCGGCGATCATCTGCGCGGAGCGGTCGGCGCTGCCGTCATCCACCAGTAAGATTTCATAGTCAAGGCCGAGCGTGCGGCAGGCAGCGTCGGTACGGCGCACCAGCTCCGGCAGGCTCTGTTCTTCGTTGTACACCGGGATCACCACGGAGACTTTGCGAATCGGTTTTTCTTCCAGCATCTCAGGCTCCCGCAAGGTGGCGTAAGGCAGCAATCACACGCGTTACATCGTCATCGTGCATGTCGGGGAACAGGGGCAGCGAGCAGATACGTTCACTGTTCCATTCGGTGGCCGGCAGCGAGAGCTGCGGATAGCTTTCACGGTAATACTTGTGGGTATGCGCGGCGCGGAAATGCAGGCCGGTGCCAATGTCATGAATTTTCAACTGCTCCATCAGCGCATCGCGACTGATACCGCAGCGCGTTTCGTCCACGCGAATGATAAACAGATGCCACGCATGCTGATGCGGCCACGCCGGCTGCACCAGCGGCAGCAACGGCGTATCTGCCAGCTCGCGCAAATAGCGCTCGGCGATGGCCTCGCGACGTGCATTGATGGCCGGCAACTTTTGCAGCTGCACCAGCGCAATCGCGGCGTTGATGTCTGGCAGGTTGTATTTAAAACCGGGCATGATCACTTCGGCCTGCGGTTTGCGGCCATGGGTATGGCGATCGTAGGCATCGACGCCGAGGCCGTGGAATTTCAGGCTGCGCAGGCGGTCAGCCAGCTGCGCGTCATCGGTCACCACGATGCCACCTTCGGCGCAGGTGATGTTTTTGATGGCGTGCAGCGAAAAGATTGCAGTGCCCTGCTGCCCGACGTGCCGGCCTTTGTAGTAACAACCTACCGCGTGGGCCGCATCTTCAATCAGCGGGATATTGTGGCGCGCGCTGACGGCGCGAAGGGCGTCGATGTCCGCCGGCGCACCGGCATAGTGAACCGGCACGATGGCGCGGGTGCGCGGCGTAATGGCCGCTTCGATCTGTTCTGCGCTCACCATCAGGTTATCGCGATCCACATCGATCATCACCGGCGTGGCGCCCAGCAGCGTAATGATATTGAGCGTGGAAACCCAGGTCAGCGACGGGGTGATCACCTCGTCGCCGGGCTGGATACCCAGTGCCATCAACGTGACGTGCATGCCTGCTGTGGCGGAGCTGACGGCAATGGCGTGCTGGTTGCCGGTGAGCTGGCAAAACGCCTGCTCCAGCGCAGCATTCTGCGGTCCGGTGGTAATCCAGCCCGATGCAAATACCGCCTGCACCGCGGCCAGTTCTTCCTCACCCAATGCCGGGCGCGAAAACGGAAGGAAACTCATAAGATAACCTTACTGTTGTGCCTGAAAACATGCTGAAAAATAAAACAAGCGTTATTGCCGCGCATGACAACCTGATGAAACACGCTGTAACCTTTTGTTTAAACGTTACTTAAACGAGTGCGTTCGCAGTGCTGCTGTCATCTGCGCGCAATAAAACTTAAGCAGGTCTGTTTTATCGCTATAAGAAACCAAAATACGGGGGAAAACTTAACTGAACATTAAATGGCAAAGCGGCACGCTGACTTTTTTACGTGATGTTGAAGATTGGTAGAAGATTGTGCGCCGGGGCCGGAAATCAGCATCGGGTCAGACATCATGGGTCGGCTTGTCGACCCACGACAATTAAAATCGCCATTTTTCAATGGATTAACGAAGAGACTATACTGTTCTTAAGGTTATCCTAAGGTTGGCTGCTTATTCTTCCCTGGGATAGTGACGCCAGAGGCTGGACAGGAGAATGATGATGAGAACCGCGACTGACAGACTTTCACAGGCAGCACTGCGCCGGCATCACATTGGCGTGAAAACAAAAGGATTGCGTTTCCGCGGTGAGCTGTATGTGTTTCGCTATAACGCCGGGCATTACGACGTGTTTCGCAACAGCGAATGGGTGATGTCGCTCGCCACCAGCAATGTGCTGGAAGCCATGCAGCAGTTTAAACAGAGCCAGTAAATTCGCTGGCGCACTGATTGGATTATGATCTGTCTCCACTGGCGTATTGGTTAGAATGTTGCCCGCCTCAGCTGGTCCATCGATTGGATTTTTGCCTGTCTTCGCATCGATTTGGTCATTGCCTGCCCACAGCATTCAGGCATCCCCCGCTTATATCTCCTCTGTTCTCTGGAACCCGCTCGTAAATCCTGCAGCAAATCGCTGCAACGCCGCTTTGCTGCTCGCCACGCCGTCTCCGCCGGCGTATCGTGCCTCTCGCACACCGGCCAGGGTTGGCGACAGATCGCGGTGCGCATCAATGCGCACCCTACAGTTTTTGTAGGGTCGCCATTCATGGCGACCTGTCGTCAAACCGCAAAGAGCTGGTAGCGGCGCGATTTCGCGGTACGCATCAATGCGCACCCTGTGAAACCTGTAGGGTCGCCATTTATGGTGACCTGCCGTCAAACCGCACAAATCCGTAGCGGCGCGATTTCGCGGTGCGCATAAATGCGCACCCTGCGAAACCTGTAGGGTCGCCATTTATGGTGACCTGTCGTCAAGCCGCACAAATCCGTAGCGGCGCGATTTCGCGGTGCGCATCAATGTGCCCCCTACAGTTTTTGTAGGGTCGCCATTCATGGCGACCTGCCATCAAACCGCACAGAACTGATAGCGGCGCGATTTCGCGGTGCGTATAAATGCGCCTCCTGTGAAACCTGTAGGGTCGCCATTTATGGCGACCTGCCGTCAAACCGCACAGAACTGGTAGCGGCGCGATTTATCGCGCAAACAGGTTACGAGGCACCTTTATGGCAACCTGCCGTGCAACCGGGCAAAAAATCGCCCCACGGTAACCGCGCCATGATCTGCACGATCGCCATTGATGGCGACAGAAAAACCCAACGCTGCATGGACAGCAGGAGAAAACCTCATGGAAATTGCCTACTGGTTGATCGGTACACTGCTGGCGCTATGTGTCGGTAGCTTTCTCAACGTGGTCATTTATCGCCTGCCGCAGCAGGTAATGAACCCGCAACCCGGCCTTACCCTGCTGCTGCCGCGCTCGCACTGTCCACACTGCCAGACCACGCTGCGCGCGATCGATATGCTGCCGCTGCTCAGCTGGCTGTTGTTACGCGGACGCTGTCGCTACTGCCACCACCCGGTGAGCCTGCGCTACCCGCTGACGGAGCTGCTCACCGCCGCGATCAGCCTGGCGCTGGCCTGGTTGCTGCCGCCCGATAGCCGCCTGCCTGCCGCCCTGCTGCTCGCCTGGATTCTGCTGGCGCTGACCCTCATCGACATTGAGCATCTGCTGTTGCCGGACGCTATCACCCTTTCACTGCTGTGGCTTGGCCTGCTGTTCAAAGCGCTGCACTGGCTGCCCGGAACGCTGCATGACGCGGTGTTCGGCGCAGTTGCGGGATACAGCGCGCTGTGGCTAGTGGGTGGACTCTATCAGCTGATAAACAAGCGCCCCGGCCTCGGTGGCGGAGACGCCAAACTGCTGGCTGCGCTGGGTGCCTGGCTCGGCTGGGCGCTTTTACCCTTTGTGCTGTTACTGGCTTGCACAGGCGCAATTTTGTTTGTTCTGCTGGCCCGATTAGGCTGGCAACGCGAGCTGTATCACGTGCTGCCCTTTGGTCCGTGGCTGGCACTGGCGGGCATAAGTCTTTTTATTCACACGATTATTTAATCGCCTGTTCATATCGCGGCGCTAAAATAAGTGGCCAGTTTCTGTCCAACGTCCTGATTCCTATATGAAAAGAATAAACAATTCTAAACAAAATTAATCATTGTGATGTGCGTCAAAAGGCTCTATATTGGCCGCGTTTTTTGAGCCACTGATACTTTTTTGTTCAACTAGTCAATCGGCCAGCCTGTTCGAGCCCCGGTTGAAGGAGAGATATGATGACGGATAAAGTCCGTATTGATACTTTTGGTGCCAACTCATTCAACGGAAACAACGACGCATTCTTAGCCCGTCAGGCTGAGTTTGAATCAAACGTCAGGAGTTACCCGCGCAAGTTGCCTTTAGCGATTGCCAAAGCCAATGGCGTGTGGATTACGGATGTTGAAAACAAACAATATCTTGACTGTCTGGCTGGCGCAGGGACGCTGGCACTTGGTCATAACCATCCTGATGTTCTGCAGAGCATCCAAAATGTCATTACCAGCGGCTTGCCGTTACATACTCTTGATCTGACGACGCCTCTGAAAGATCAGTTCTCCGAATCTCTGCTCTCGCTGCTGCCAGGTCAGGGTAAAGAGTACTGCCTGCAGTTCACCGGTCCATCCGGTGCTGATGCCGTTGAAGCGGCGCTGAAGCTGGCGAAAAAAGTCACCGGCCGCAGCGGCGTAATCAGCTTCTCTGGCGGTTACCATGGGATGACGCACGGCGCGCTGTCCGTGACCGGCAACCTGTCGCCGAAAGAAGCGGTTGACGGCATGATGCCAGAAGTGCAGTTCATGCCTTACCCGCACCTGTACCGTTGCCCGCTGGGCCTCGGCGGCGAAGCTGGCGTGAAGGCCCTGACCTACTACTTCGAAAACCTGATCAACGACGTTGAAAGCGGCGTGCGTAAACCTGCGGCCGTGATCCTCGAAGCAGTTCAGGGTGAAGGCGGTGTGAACCCGGCGCCGGTTGAGTGGCTGCAGCGCATCCGCAAAGTGACTCAGGAACACGGCATTCTGCTGATCCTTGACGAAGTCCAGGCTGGCTTTGCCCGTACCGGTAAGTTCTTTGCCTTCGAACACGCGGGCATTGAGCCAGACATCATCGTGATGTCTAAAGCGGTGGGCGGCGGTCTGCCTCTGGCCGTGCTGGGTATCAAAAAGCAGTTTGACGCCTGGTCACCTGGCCACCACACCGGTACCTTCCGCGGCAACCAGCTGGCGATGGCAACCGGTCTGGCGACGCTGAAGATCCTGACCGAGCAGAACATCGCCGGCAAAGTGGCAGAACAGGGTGAATGGCTGAAAGCCCAGCTGAACGCGATGGCGAAACGCTTCCCGGTTATTGGTCACGTACGCGGCCTCGGGATGATGATCGGTATCGAAATCGTTAAGCCACACGAGCCAGCTGACCACATGGGCAGCTTCCCGGCCGACGGCGAACTCTCTGCACTGCTGCAGAAAAAATGCTTCGAAGCCGGTCTGATTCTGGAGCGTGGCGGTCGTCACGGTGCGGTACTGCGCCTGCTGCCATCACTGCTGATCAGCAACGAAGAGCTGGCCGTGTTCCTGGATAAATTTGAGCAGGCGCTGCTGGGCGCTGGCGTCAAACCTGTTTGACTGGAAGAGTAAATGTCTGAAGTAAACCCGATTCTGGCCGCCTCGGCCCCGAGCATTGAGGCGTACCAGCAGGCGATTGCCCAGAGCAGCGCCGCGGTTGTGCAGTGGCTGCAACAGCCTGAGATGTACCAGGGCAAAACGGTTGCCGAACTGCGCGAGCGTATCACGCTCGACTTCAATCCAAACGGCCTGGGCAACCAGGCCGCGATTGAACGTGCGATTGAATATTTCCTCAAAGACAGTCTGGCGGTGCACCATCCGCAGTGCGTTGCGCACCTGCACTGTCCGAGCCTGGTGGTAAGCCAGGCGGCTGAAGTGCTGATCAACGCCACTAACCAGAGCATGGATTCGTGGGATCAGAGCCCTTCTGCCACCATTATTGAAATTAAACTGATTGAGTGGCTGCGTGCGCAGGTTGGCTATCCGGCCGGTGATGCGGGCGTGTTCACCAGCGGCGGTACGCAGAGCAACCTGATGGGCCTGATGCTGGCACGTGACGCTTTCTATGCACGTCAGGGCCATTCCGTGCAGCAGCACGGCATCACTGGCGATCTGCGCAAGATTAAAGTGCTGTGCTCAGAAAACGCCCACTTCTCCGTGCAGAAGAATATGGCGCTGCTGGGCCACGGCTATCAATCTGTGGTGCAGGTGAAATCGGATCAGTTCGCCCGTATGGACGTGAATGACCTGAAAGCCAAACTGGCGCAGGCTCAAGCCAACGGCGAACAGATCCTGGCGATCGTCGCGACGGCAGGCACCACCGATGCCGGCGCCATCGATCCGCTGCGTGAAATCGCAGCCATCGCCGCTGAGCACAACATCTGGGTGCACGTGGACGCGGCCTGGGGCGGTGCGCTGCTGCTGTCTGAAAAGTATCGTCATTACCTGGATGGTCTGGAGCTGGTGGATTCCGTCACCCTCGACTTCCACAAACAATACTTCCAGACCATCAGCTGCGGCGCGTTCCTGCTGAAAGACGCGCGTCACTATGAGCTGATGCGTTATCAGGCAGCTTACCTGAACTCCGAGTTCGATGAAGAAGCCGGCGTGCCGAACCTGGTGTCCAAATCACTGCAGACCACGCGTCGTTTCGATGCGCTGAAACTGTGGATGGGTCTGGAAGCGCTGGGTCAGAAACAGTACGCCGCGATTATCGACCACGGCGTGAGCCTGGCACAGGACGTTGCGCAGTTCGTTGAATCTGAGCCACGTCTGGAGCTGGTAATGCAGCCACAGCTGGCCAGCGTACTGTTCCGCTATCGTCCAGAACAGCTGAGCGACAGCGCGCAGATCGCCCTGTTCAACCAGCGTATCGGCGATGCGCTGCTGGAGTCTGGCCGCGCTAACGTCGGTGTGACCGAGCATGCAGGCGTGACCTGTCTGAAGCTGACTCTGCTGAACCCGACCGTCACGCTGGAAGACATCAAGCTGCTGCTGGCGCTGGTAGAAAAAACTGCTGATCAACTGCTGAGCGCCTGATTAGGCGTGAAGTAAAAAAGCCGCTAACCGGCAACGGTTAGCGGCTTTTTTTATGGGTTACAGACTGATCGCCGCACGCTGGCTCACTGCGGAATGCGCGCAATCACCTTGATTTCAAAATCATAGCCCGCCAGCCAGTTAACGCCCACCGCCGTCCAGTTGGGATAAGGCTCATCGCCGAAGAAGCGCAGCCGTACTTCGTTCACCGTGGCGAACTGCGCTTCCGGATCGGTATGAAACGTAGTGACATCAACCACGTCATCGAAACTGCAACCGGCGGCCTTCAGCACCGCCGCGAGATTGGTAAATGCCTGATTAACCTGACGCGTGAAATCCGGCTCGGCGGTGCCATCATCCCGGCTGCCTACCTGGCCGGAAACAAACAGCAGGTCGCCGGAGCGAATCGCCGCAGAGTATTTATTGATGTTGTACAACGCCTGACGGCCCGCTGGAAAAACAGCATCGCGTTTGTTCATAATCGTACTCCTGAAGATGAGAGAAGAAAGCGGGTTAGCTATGCCCGCTTTCGCTTTAACATACGCCGCGTATGTATTACTATGTTTTACATACGCGGCGTATGTCAATGCAAAATTTAAGGAACAGCGATGGCAGCCAGACGACGGGCAGACCAGGTGGAAGAGACGCGCGGCAAACTGATTGCCGCTGCACGACGCGCGTTTGCGCAGAAAGGTTACAGCGAAGCGTCAATGGATGACCTCACGGCAGCCGCCGGGCTGACGCGCGGTGCGCTGTATCATAATTTCGGCGACAAGAAAGGGTTATTGCAGGCGGTTATTGACCAGATTGATGGTGAGATTCTTGAGCAGATGCGCGCTGCCGGGCAGCAGTATCACACTCGCTGGCACGCGTTTCTGGCGGAAGCCATTACCTATATCGAGATGTCGCTGGAGCCAGAAGTCCAGCGCATCATGCTGCTGGATGGCCCGGCGGTGCTGGGCGATCCGTCGCGCTGGCCTAATCAGACCGCCTGTCTGCGCACCACCGCCGCCATGCTGGCGGAGCTGATTGAGGAAGGTACGGTGAAACCGGTCGATACCGAAGCGGCGGCGCAACTGGTCAACGGCGCCGCGCTCAATGCCGCGCTGTGGATTGCCACTGCCGATGAGCCGGTCGCGGCGCTACCGCGTGCGGTGCAGGCCTTCCGGCTGCTGGTTTCCGGGCTGCTGGTCAACCCGGCGTCGCATTGAGTTCGCGTATCCAGCTGAGAAACGCCTGCAGCGGTGCCGGGATCAGCCGGCGATCGTTGTAATACAGCCACAGGCCGGGAAAGCTGAGCCACCAGTCGGCAAGAATCGGCTGCAGACTGCCGTTGGTCAGTGCTGGCTTCAGCCAGTCCTCAAACAGATAGACCACGCCGGCACCGGCGATGGCCGTTGACACCGTCAGCTCCATCGCCGCACCGATGCTGCAAATCAGCGGTCCCTGCGGCTGTAGCGTGATGCGTTCCGCGCCGCGGCTGAACTCCCATTCGGCCGTCACCCCGGTGGCATAACGACCATACAGACAGCGATGCTGCATCAGGTCGCGCGGATGCTGCGGCGTACCGTAAGCCGCCAGATAGGCCGGCGCCGCGGCCGCCGCAAAGCGCTGCACGCGCGGACCAATCGGCAGCGCCACCATATCCTGCTCCAGATGATCGTCGTAACGGATACCGGCATCGCAGCTGTCGCGAAAAATGTCCTGCACATTACTCTCCGCCACAATCTCCAGCCGGATGTCCGGATAGCGCTGCAAAAATCCCGGCACAATCGCCGGTAATACCAGCCGCGCCGCGCTGACCGGCACGTTCAGCCGCAGCGTGCCGCCCGGCGTGTCACGGAACGTGTTCAGGGCATCCAGCGCCGCATCCACTTCGTTCATGGCGGGCAGCAGCCGTGACATCAGCGCCCGGCCCGCTTCGGTCAATACCACCGTTCGCGTGGTGCGATTGAACAGCCTAACGCCCAGTTGCTGTTCGGCGCGACGCACCGCATCACTCAAACGCGACGGATTGCTGCCGCTCATGCGCGCCGCCTCGCGAAATCCGCCAGCTTTTGCCACCGCCACTACCGCATGCAGCAATGCCATATCCAGCGCCATTGTGCGTCACTCCGTACAGTCTGTCCTGATTTACACGGATAGTCGCACAGCACCGTTGTGATTACAATTTAAACACTATCCGATGAAGGAGGTTTACATGTCACAGGCTACAACTACTTATACGCTGGGCGACCGTCAGGTTGCCCGTCTCGGCTACGGTGCCATGCAGCTGGCCGGTCCCGGCGTATTTGGCCCGCCAAAAGATGAAGCCCGCGCGCTACAGGTGCTGCGCGATGCCGTGGCTGCCGGTGTGAATCACATCGACACCAGTGATTTTTACGGGCCGCACATCACCAATCAGCTGATCAAAAAAGCGCTCTATCCTTACCCCAGCGATCTGCTGCTGGTGACCAAAGTGGGTGCCCGACGTGATGCCAAAGGCGGCTGGCTGCCCGCCAGCACGCCGGAGGAACTGACGCAGGCGGTTGAAGATAACCTGCGCAATCTCGGCCTCGACGTACTGGAGGTCGTCAATTTACGCTCGATGCTGAGCGTTCATGGGCCAGCAGAAGGATCGCTGGAGCCGCAAATCGAGGCGATGATTAAACTGCAGCAGCGTGGCCTGATTCGGCACATTGGCCTGAGCAACGTGACCGCCAGTCAGGTGGCGCAGGCACAGCAGATGACGCCGATTGCCTGCGTACAGAATCTGTATAATCTCGCCAATCGTCAGGATGATGCGCTGATCGACCAGCTGGCCGCACAGGGCATTCCCTACGTGCCGTTCTTTCCGCTCGGCGGTTTTTCGCCGCTGCAGTCGGAACAGCTCAGCGCGGTGGCCAGCACGCTCAACGCCAGTACGCTGCAGGTGGCGCTCGCCTGGCTGTTGCAACGCTCAGATAATATTCTGCTGATTCCCGGCACCTCCTCGCCGCAGCATCTGCAGCAAAATCTGGCCAGCGCGGCGCTGACGCTGAGCCCGGAAGTGATTGCACAACTGGACAGCATTGGTCGGGCGTAAGGCACACGCCGGGGCTATCCCCGCCCGGCGATGCCCGCTTCCACCAGGCAGGCTTTGAGCACACCAAACGCATCCTGACACTGGCGCTCATCCACGCAGGCGTAACCGAGCAGCAGACCGCGTCGCTCCTGCGGATGCATATAGTATTGCGACAGCGGCCGCACCTTCACGCCGCGTCGCAGCGCCAGCGCGGCAATCGCCACATCATCACAGCCCGCGGGCAGATTCAGCACCAGATGCAGCCCGGCTTCATGATTGACCACCGGCATAAAGGCCGCGCCCAGGTAGCGCTCAATCAGCGTCATCATAAAGCGCCGGCGCTGACTATAGAGTTTGCGCATGCGGCGGATATGCGTCATGTAGTGGCCTTTCTGAATAAACTCCGCCAGCGCTCGCTGCACCAGCAGATGCCCGCCGCGATAGAGTTCGGCCGCCGCCACGCGCAGCGGCTGCGCCAGCGCTTTTGGCACCACCAGATAGCCGAGACGCAGCGCGGGATAAAGCGTTTTACTGAAGGTGCCCATATAGATCACCGGCGCATCCGGTTCAAAGCCCTGCAGCGAGGGGAACGGCTGGCCGGCGAAACGAAATTCGCTGTCATAGTCATCTTCCACCAGCCAGCTTTTGTGTTTGCGCGCCAGGTCGAGCAGCTGTCTGCGCCGCTCCAGACTAAGATGCACACCCAGCGGATACTGGTGTGACGGTGTCACAAAAATCATCTTCGGCGCTTTGCTGCGTGGTGCCAGCTCCGGGATAATGCCCTGTTCATCCACCGCTTTGGCCTGAATTTTTAGCCCGTTAATGCGTAACAGGTTGCGCGTGCCCCAGTAGCCTGGCTCCTCGATCCACACCGGATCGCCCGCGTCGCACAGCACGCGCGTCACCAGATCCACCGCCTGATGAATGCCTTCGGTAATGATGATTTGATCGGCGTCGGCACGCACCGAGCGCGCTACGCTGAGATACTCAGCCAGCGCCTGGCGCAGCTGCGGGCAGCCGCCGTTGCTGCTGTAAATCAGCCGCTCGATGTCGGGTTCGCGATTCAGGCGCGACTGAATCTGGCTAAACAACTTATGCGGAAACTCACGCACATCCGGCGCGCCGGGCACAAACGCACCCCACTGATAAGGCGAGGCATTGGCGTGACCGAGCAGCGTGGCGCCGCGTTTTGAAATCGCCGCCGGTTTACTCATCAGGGGTTCACTGAGCGGCAGCGCTGGCGCGCTGTTGAGGCACCCTTCCGGCAGGTTTTCTGCAATCCAGGTGCCGCTGCCGGTGCGCGCGCTGACATATCCCTGCGCGACCAGATTTTCATAAACGTTTAGCACCGTATTACGCGACACCGCCAGCTCGCGCGCTAAATCACGCGTCGCCGGCAGGCGTGAGCCGCGCGGGAAAATGCCCTCTACAATCGCCGCCTGCATGCAGTGCAGCAGGCGCTGCTGCAGCGTGCCTTCCGCGACAAACTGTAGTCGTTCCAATACATGATCGGCGTACAAACTCCGCAATTGGCTCCATCCTTCTCAGTGAAATTGGCTCTGGCAACCGCGCTCAGTGCAGGCATAAATAAGCGTGTTTGTCGTGATTTGTAAAGACGCTTATCGCTAAGGAAAGGTTATGGAAGGTAAAAACAGCCAGTTGCAACAACGCAAAGATGACGCGCTGCCGCGCGGCACCGGTAATCTTTGTCAGTGGTATGTCGATCAGGCCGAAAACGCCACGCTGCGTGACGTTGAGGGCAATAGCTGGATTGATTTTGCTGGCGGCATCGCGGTGCTCAACACCGGCCACCGTCATCCGCGCATCGTGCAGGCCATTGCCGATCAGTTAGCAAAATTCACCCATACCGCGTTCCAGGTCACGCCGTATGAGAGCTATGTGGCGCTGGCGGAACGCATCAATCAGCGGGTGCCAATTGCCGGTAAAGCCAAAACCGCTTTTTTCACCACCGGCGCTGAAGCGGTAGAGAATGCGGTTAAAGTGGCGCGCGCCGCCACCCGTCGTCACGGCATCATCACCTTCGGTAACGCCTTTCACGGCCGCACCTTCATGACCATGGCGATGACCGGCAAAGTGGCCCCTTACAAGCGCGATTTTGGCCCGATGCCGGCCTCGGTGTTTCACGCCCGCTACCCTAACGCGGTGACCGGCATCAGCGTTGAGGACGCTATCGCCAGCCTGCACGACCTGTTCAGCCACGACATCGCGCCGCAGGATGTGGCCGCTATCGTACTGGAACCGGTGCAGGGCGAAGGCGGTTTCCACATCGCGCCGGCAGAGTTTCTTACGCAGCTGCGCGCGCTGGCCGATGAGCACGGCATCCTGCTGATTGCCGATGAGGTACAGAGCGGATTTGCCCGCACCGGCAAGCTGTTTGCCATGGAGCACTACAGCGTCCAGCCCGATCTCATCACCATGGCGAAAAGCCTGGCGGGCGGCATGCCGCTGTCGGCGCTGAGCGGTCGCGCCGACATTATGGATGCGCCCGGTCCGGGTGGGCTGGGCGGTACTTACGCCGGCAATCCGCTGTCGATTGCCGCCGCGCATGCGGTGCTGGATGTCATCGACGAAGAACAGCTGTGCCAGCGCGCCAGCGAACTGGGCGCGACGCTGAGCGAACTGCTGCACCGCGCGCGCCGCGCTAACGCGTCGATTACCGACGTGCGTGCGCTGGGCTCAATGGTAGCCGTGGAGTTTGCCAGCGCGCAGCAGGCGCAGGCGCTGCAGCAACAGGCGATGGCGCGCGGTCTGCTGCTGCTCACCTGTGGCCCGCAGGGTAACGTGATCCGCTTCCTCTATCCGCTCACCATTCCGGATACCCAGTTCCGCCAGGCGCTGGATATTCTCGACAGCCTGCTCAGCCAGCCTTAGCGTTCCACCCATTGTCCGATCGCTTGCCTGCCGCGCGCAGGCAAGTTTCACCTGCATAACAGGCGGGGTCTGCCCTGCCTGAGAGACGATCTGGAGAGATATTGATGACTGCTCAGAATGCCGATGTACTGGCACAAAGCCTGAAACCCCGCCACGTGCGCATGCTGTCGATTGCCGGTGTGATTGGCGCCGGGCTGTTCGTCGGTTCCGGCCATGCGATTGCCGAAGCCGGGCCGGCGGTGCTGCTGGCCTATATCGCCGCCGGCGCGCTGGTGGTGCTGATTATGCGCATGCTGGCGGAGATGGCGGTCGCCTCACCGGACTCCGGTTCCTTCTCCACCTACGCCGACAAATCCCTTGGCCGCTGGGCCGGCTTTACCATCGGCTGGCTTTACTGGTGGTTCTGGGTACTGGTGATCCCGCTGGAGGCCAACGCCGCCGGCACCATTCTGCACGGCTGGTTCCCGCAGGTGGCGGTGTGGGAATACACGCTGGCGATCACCAGCTTCCTGACCATCAGCAACCTGTTCAGCGTGAAAAACTACGGTGAGTTTGAGTTCTGGTTCGCGCTGCTGAAAGTGGTGGCTATCGTCGCCTTTCTTTGTGCCGGCAGCCTGGCGCTGTTTGGCCTGCTGCCCGGCAGCAGCACGCAGGGTATTTCACACCTGTACGACACTCACGGCTTCATGCCTAACGGTATCAGTGCCGTGCTCGCCGCCATTCTTACCACCATGTTCTCTTTCATGGGCACGGAAATCGTCACCATTGCCGCCGCCGAATCTAACGAACCGCGCAAGCAAATCACCCACGCCACCAACTCGGTGATCTGGCGTATCGCGCTGTTTTATCTGCTGTCGATCTTTCTGGTGGTGGCGCTGGTGCCGTGGAATACGCCGTCGCTGATGAAAGCCGGGTCTTACCAGACGGCGATGGAGATGATGAACGTGCCGTATGCCCGGCAGATTGTCGATGTGGTGGTGCTGATCGCGGTATGCAGCTGTCTTAATTCTGCGCTTTATACCGCGTCGCGCATGCTCTATTCCCTGTCGCGTCGTCAGGATGCGCCAGCGGCGGCCTCGCGCACCACGCGCAGCGGCACGCCGTGGGTCGCAGTGCTGATGTCTACCGCCGCAGCATTTCTGGCGGTGATCGCCAACTATCTGGCGCCGAGCGCGGTGTTTGAGTTCCTGCTGGCCAGCTCCGGCGCCATTGCGCTGCTGGTTTATCTGGTCATTGCCGCTTCGCATCTGGTGCTGCGGAAAAAGCGCGAGGCGCGCGGCGAGCAGCTCAGCTATCGCATGTGGCTGTTCCCGGGTCTGACGTGGGCCACCATGGTGTTCATCGTTGGCGTACTGACGTCAATGCTGTTCAATGCGCAGCATCGTTCCGAAATTATCGCCACCGGGCTGTTAACGCTGCTGGTGCTGGTCGCCAGCCAGATAGTGCACCGCAAGCGCGCGGCGCGTAAAAACAGCGAGGAGATGGTAGCGCTGCGTTCGTAACGCTCGCCATGACGGGCACGGAAGCCCGCCGTTACTGCACATCAATACTGATCGACTCATCCGCCACGTTAATCGTCACGGTGCAGTGCGTCCACACCGGCTGCCCTTCAGTCATCTCATGTTCGATAAAGTATTGCTGAAAGTCTTTCAGCGCGGCACTGAGATCGCCAATCGCGCGCGCGTCCGGCTCGAACCAGTCCGGTTCGCCGTTTTCATCAAGGTAGTTAAACTGAAACTGCCCGCCCTCCTCATCGGCAAACAGCTCCGCCTGCACCACCAGCACCTGCGCGCCGTCGGGGCCACAGCTAAAAATGATCTGGCCAATGCGGCGATAAAGGTCTTCGTATTGCATAGTGAGAACTCCTGTAAGATGCGGGAAGCGCGACAGCGCCGCGGCGGCATTCATCTCAGCCAATGTCTTGACATTATGTCTGAGGATCAGAGAATGAACGCCTGCGAATAACGGACTACAAGAAACGGAGTTTATCATAGCCTGTTCAGCGCGTTACCTCTCTGTTACCCACATTAAACGCGTCGCCCGTCTGCTGTCTGCCGTGCTGTTGCTGGCCAGCTGCGCCTCGGAGCCGCCTAAATCGCTGGTCACCCCGTTTCCGTCGCCGACCAAACCTCCTGTTCCGGCCAAACCCACGGAACAGACTGAACCAGTGCGCGGCGTCTGGCTCACTACGGTGTCGCGCCTCGACTGGCCGCCAATATCCTCCGTTACAGCCAGCCCGGCGCTGCGCATTCGCCAGCAGCAGCAGGCACTGACGGCCAAACTGGATAAGCTGCACAGCCTGGGGATCAACACGGTGTTTTTCCAGGTGAAGCCCGATGGCACCGCGCTGTGGCGTTCGCGTATCCTGCCATGGTCCGATACCCTGACCGGCAACATCGGGCAGGATCCGGGTTACGATCCGCTGCAATTTATCCTCGACGAGGCGCACAAACGCGGTATGAAGGTGCATGCGTGGTTTAATCCTTACCGCGTGTCGACCAATACCAAACCTGCGACTGTGACGGCGTTAAACAACACGCTCCAGCTGCAGCCGGCCAGCGTGTTTGTGCTGCATCGCGACTGGATCCGCACCGCCAGCGACCGCTTCGTGCTCGATCCGGGCATTCCGGCGGCGCGCGACTGGATCACCAGCATCGTGGCGGAAGTGGTGTCAAACTACGCCATTGATGGCGTTCAGTTCGATGACTATTTCTACACCGAAACCGCGGCATCGCCGCTCAATGACAGCGCCACCTTCCGCCAGTACGGCGCGGGCTTTGCCAGCAAAGCCGACTGGCGGCGGCACAATACCCAGCTGCTGATCGAACAGGTTTCCCACACGATTAAACAGCTCAAGCCGGGCGTTGAGTTCGGCGTCAGTCCGGCGGGCGTATGGCGTAATCTGTCGCACGATGCGGCCGGCTCCGATACGCGCGGTGCGGCGGCTTATGATGAAGCCTATGCCGACACGCGCCGCTGGGTGCAGCTTGGGCTGCTGGATTATATCGCGCCGCAGCTCTACTGGCCGTTTGCCCGTCAGGCCGCGCGCTATGACGTCCTGGCGCGCTGGTGGGCCAATGTGGTACAGCCAACCCACACCCGGCTATACATTGGCGTGGCGCTGTATAAGGTGGGTGAAGCCTCGAAAAGTGAGCCGGACTGGACGGTTCAGGGCGGCGTTCCCGAACTGAAAAAACAGCTCGATCTGAATGAATCGCTGCCGCACATCGACGGCACCATTCTGTTTCGCGAAGATTATCTTAATCAGCCGCAGACGCAGCAGGCAGTCGATTATTTACGTCAGCGCTGGGGAAAATGATTTATTCAGGCCAGCAGAGGAATACTGCTGGCCTGAAGCGTTAGCGCGGGTTATCCGGATCGAGTAATTCAATACTGCGCGGCACGCCGTTCACGCGGACTTTCAGAAAACGGCGGGTGATCCACTTCCCCACGGCATCCTGCTCCTGCCGTTCAAAAAACGGCCCACGCAGCAGCAGTTCCTTATTATTGTTGTAACCAAAGCCGACATCTTTATTGCCCACCCAGTGCTGCTCAAAGGCGACGACCGGCTGGTTATCCAGTGCCGTGGCTTCTTCCGCACTGCAGGCGGTAAAACTTTTGCGGAAAATAAAACACTGACCGGACTGATAGCGATCGCGCCCGTTGGTTTCCACCAGCGCAATTGAGAAGCCGGTATAGGCCGGAATTTTAACGTACAGTTTGGTGTGTGCGCCTTTGCCCTCAATATGCACCTTAATTACGGGTGAGGAGCCTTCGCTGTGCCAGCTGCCAATGGTGTTATCGTCGTTGCGTGCCTGCAGATAAATATGCGCCACGCCCTCCGGTGTCCGGTAGCTGTAATCGGTTTGCGTTTCCGACTGGGAAACATACTGCGCGCTGCCGAGAATGCGCACGTGAATTTGTGAGGTGGCGTCGGAAAAATTAAATTCTCCGACGTAAAACCATTTCGCATCTTTGCCACGGTTATCCATGTGATGCTGCGAGGTGGTGAAGTCATAGCTCAGCGATCCCTGAATGATCGCGCCGAGATCGGAAATCTCCATCACGCCACGGTCGCCCTCGGCCAGCAGCGTCCATGGCTCAATACCCTCTTTGCTGAAGTCAAAGCCCGCGCTATCGCGGTGCACGCTTTTCTGGATAATCATCGCGCGGCAATAGCCCATTTTCATGGGATTTTGCGTCGATTCAATCACCAGCCCTTCAATGGTCCACTGGCCATTGGTGAGATCGCCGGCAAATTCGGAGTGCTCGATCCAGCCATTGCGAATAAACGATTGCGTACAGCGCGGCAGATCGAATACCGGCTGTCTGGTGCTGCGCTGCAAATTAAAGTTGGAGAGTTCAATCGCGGTCGAGTGATCCCAGGCGCCTTTTTCCCGATCGGACCAGCGCGCATAGACAATACTGCCCTGACAGCCACGTGAATAAAACTGGTCGATTTTACAGTCCAGCGTGTCAATCAGTTCCAGTGCCCGCCCGCCGAGGTAGCGAAACTCCATGCTGCTGACGCGCAGAAACTGGCCACCGATAATACTGTTGGTAAAGAAGCCGACATTATTAAACGCCGTGCCGCCGTCTTCGCCGCTATCAGAACTCATGCCTTTCACCACAAAGCCGGAGATTTCCACATAGCGTGCGCGCACGCTAAAGAAATGGGTTTTGCGCGGTTTCGGTCCCCAGTTAAATTTCAGCGTGGTGGTGGGGAAATAACCGAAGTTGACCGGCGCGCCGGAAATTTTAAAGCGGTTAATCTCTCTGTCGCTGCCCAGCACTTCCGCTAAATCAAAGCCGGACAGGCTGAACTCACCGGCGGTAAAGCGAATGCCCGCGGAGGGTAAAACACGCTGCGACCATTTAAACATGCGGATCACCGCATCAATACAATCGGTGGTGCCATCAGCTATCGCGCCAAAATCCACCACCGTGACCGCGCTATAATCGAGTACCACTCTTTTCCAGCGCTTTTTACCGGACGTCACGAAATTCAGCCCGCCGTCATCGGGCGTGCTGTTGTCGGTGGCATCGTAGACAAACACGCCGCCGCCCATCCGACTGCCACGGCTGTATTCCAGCACCGACGCAATTTCGCCAATCGAAACAGGTTCCTGTTTACGTAAATCGTCAATGGTATGTAATTGAATCACCGTCCCGGTGGCAGATGGTGTGGTAGTGCTGGTGGTGCCAGATGTATTCGCCATGGTGTTCCCCATAAATTATTAACGTAATACGACAGAGCATCAGCAGTATAAGTGATTGAAAATTAATATATTGACCTGTGCCAGGTTATACGGGAGCTTTTCAGCGGGGTGATTTGCCGGAACAGAATAACGATATGATTCCGGAAGGAAAGCGAAGCGACAAAATTACGTTTTACAGATTTATCGCAGAATAATTGTGGTAATCGCCGGTACGAACGTTCTGATTAATTTGACTTACGAAGAAGAATGGCTTGAATTATCGAAATATTTCCCGCGATCATCAGTTTAATTTTTTACGCGAGATAACGCGCCAGTAAAAATTTTCGACTGGCGCGTCGCCGTCAAAATGTCGCGTTCAGGCCAATATTCCAGCTCAGCTGATGATAGGCGCTGTTGCCACCGATCGCTGAAACCCCGGCAAAGGCGTTGACCGTTTCACCCAGCGGCACGCTGGCCCCCAGCGACATATCCAGCCAGTTTTTATCACCGGCGCTGACGCTGCGTACAAAGCCGGTCTGCGTTGACTTCAGCCCGGCGCGCACCGCGTTCTGCGTATCGCCGAACTGGTGGTTATAACTGAGCTGCGCCCACGGATTCACCGGCCACTGTTTGCTGTCGATACGCCAGCCAAGCGCGCCGATTTGCGAATGCAGGGTTTGATCGGAAAAGCGCATAGCGGTACTGCTGTCGCCGTTTTCGCTGTAGCCCCCTGCCCGCACATAATCCAGTGCGTAGCTGGCGACCGGGCCGGTGGAAAGGTGTTCGCCTATCGGCAGATCCCAGCCGGTTTGCACCCGTAGCCCGAGCATTTTTCCGCTGCTACTGCCCTGTTCGGTGCGCGTTGCCGGGCCGATATTGATGCGACGTTCGATGCTGTCAAAATCGAGATCGGCATAGTGCACATCCGCATTGATCCAGCCCTGCTCCAGCAGCGTCAGCTGGCTATACAGCGCCAGCAAATTGCCGCGCAGCTTGTAGTCGTAGTGCGCCGACGGATGCTGGTGCTGCGCGGTGCTCGACAACAGCAGACCTGCCTGCCAGTTATCCGTGAACTGATAGCCTAATCCCAGCGTCAGGCTGCCGGTATTGGCGTCACCGTTGAGCAGGCTATCGCCGCGATAATCAATATGCTGACCGGCATAGCCGCCGAACACGCTAACCTGACCGGCGCTGGCCGGCTGCTGTCGCTGCTGCTGTAAATGGCCGTCGAGGGTGTTCTGCATATCCCGCGACAGCATCAGCGGAGCCCGTGCCAGCGCCGCCACCTGCGCGGGTGCGTCAAGGATCGATTGAATATAGTCGGCGATCATGGCATGTACCGCCGGGCTGGGATGCAGCCGGTCGGCGAACAGATAGGCCTGCGCGTTACTGAAACCGGGTGTTGACGAGGTACATTCGGCGGCAGAGGTGCCAACCGGACAGGCCATCCCCAGCGTATTGCTCAGGCCATAGCGTTGCGGATCGGCAATTACCTCGTTGAACAGGCCGGCGATGTCGGCACGCACAATGTTGCCATTCAGCGCCACCAGCCCGGCCTCTTCCTGCTGGTTATAGCCATCGGAGAGGGCCGTCACCTGCTCGCTGAGCACCTGCCAGGCCGAAAACAGCTGCTGCGCCAGCGCGGCACGCAGCGCCGGGATGGTTGATACCTGTGCGGCGGCCTGATCGAATGCGTCGCGCACCGCCTGCTGGCGCGCAGCTACGTCGGGCGTGGCATGGCTATCCAGCGAGGCAAACGCCGCGACCATCGCCGACTGCGCCGCCGGCCCCAGCACACTCAGCACCGCCTGCACCATGAAAGGCGTGGAGCCAAGCTGCGGCACGTTTGGCACGATTACCGCCCCCGCACCGGCATCCAGCAGGGTTTTGATTTGCGACACCGCCGCGCTGGCGCTGTTGCTGATGGTCTCGCGCGCGGTAAGCGGATTGGTCACCGCCGCCGCGATATCGTTAGCGCCCACCCAGTGAATGTACAGTCCGTTGCTATCTGCGCGGCCGCCGGTGGATTGCAGATAAGCAGCCAGCTGGTCTTGCGTATTGAGGCTGGCATCCAGCGCCGGCACGGTAACGCCGCCGCCCTGTGCATAGTTGCTGCCACCGCGCGACGACGGCTGCAGCGTTTGCCCGAGCTGTGCGGCGAGGATCTCGTCATACAGTGGATGTTGCGCGCCATCATAAGTAAAGCGCCCGACATTACCGCCATCGCTCAGGCTATCGCCGAAAACCGTCAGGTTATCCCACGCCAGGGCGCTAAACGGCACATACAGGCAACTCAATGTGGCAAACGCGACCGCCGATCGCGTCAGGTTGCGACTTTTCATCATTCACTCCGAATCAGGTCAGAAATCATGTCTGACCGCTTAAGGTGCCAGCGCGGCAGGATGCCTTGGCGCAGGGTGAAAACCGCTTAAACAGCGGAAAGGACAGTGATAACAAGGATGCTTAAGGTGTAGTCAGGCAGGCGCGCCTTTACCAGGCAGAGAGCGGAAATTTGCGGGGTGGATCGGCACGTCAGGGATTGCGGGCTGATAATCGCAGCGTGAGGAACGGTGCTTTGAGTGACGAAGCGGCGGCGTTGACTGAAGACGAAATCATTTCGATTGCCGCAGCCAGATAATTCAGCGCCGACAGGGCTGTTGAAAAGCTGTCAATAGCACCCGAACCAGGAACAGAATTTACCTCGAACAACGGGTTTTTCTGCCGCGTCTGAGTAAGCTGGTTATACATCTTTGCTGAGCACGCATCTAAATATCCGCATTCGCCTGGAGCACAAACCTTCATCCTTCATCACTCTATAAGGTCACTGGTTGATCGGATTGGGATTTGCTACCGGACAGAAGGTCGAGGTGATGACTACGCCGGGGCGGATGATTATCCGTTGGCGGCTGAGTGCTGATGCAGGAACAGCGCCTTACAGTCAGATGCGGTGAGGATTTTAGGTCTGACAGGGCTGGAAGTGCAGGTGCTGAACGGCGCGCTGATACTGACAGCGAAAGAGTAAGCACCGCAGCCTCCTGCTGAGCCGGAGGTGGTGGCGCAACTGCGCAAAGCCTGCAAAAAGCTGTCGTCGCGTAAGCAGGAGCAGATAGCGCCGTTTATCCCCGCCGTCAGCACACCGCAGAAGCGGCCATGGCGCAACGGTAAGGTCGAATGGCGGGCGGTGTGAAAGGGTAAAAAAAGATCCCGGCCAATAACCGGGATCTGTGTTGGATCAGTAAAAGTCTTCTTGAGTGAGTTGTTTACCTGTCGGAACCACTTCATCTTTATCAAAAGATAAAAGATATTCTTCGTCGTAAAGTTTTATTGAGTATCCGTACAGTACTCCGTCTTCTTCACTTATTCCCATGACTCCGCCTTTCTTACCGACATACTTTTTATTTTTATCTTTGCAACCAGAAGTTATTTCTATCTCCTGATAAAAACCGATTTTACTTTCCATAAATACGCGCCTTACTTATTTATGTGTGATTTTTCCGTCAAGGGACACATTCAAGTGCGATCCATCTCTTGTCGCCCAGCCAGGCTGAGCTTTCCCTTTGGGTGATAATTGAACATCCCATTCGAAGGCTTGCCCTGCGGTGCGGGAGGGGCCTTTCACCCATTCATTACCAAACTTATCGAGATAACCGTTATTTGGTCCTCCTGGTAACGGATTACTGGAAGAGTAATTGCCATCAGGAACAAACCTTATTTTCCCTTGAGTCGGAAGCTCTACGTATTTTATACGTCCCTTTGTGGACCAGGACTGCGCACCTCCCGCTGTACCGCCGGGGTTAAACGGTGGTTCATCAACATAACTAAGGTTCTTGTCTGTCTTAGCTGTCGGTGACTTGCTGACGGTCAAGGGCTGTTTTATCTCAATACCCTTCATGCCCGCCAGCGCAACAGCAATCGCCTGTGCCTGCATGGCTGAATCATATTGTTCAGCCACTCTGTCCCAGCTTTGCCCGGACTGCTTTGCTATCGCCGTTATCGCCTGATCACGGCTGATGCCTCCCGCATCCAGCCTCTTCAGGACGCTTTCAAGATTTGCAGCGTCCTGCGGGTACAGGTCTTTGTAAATCAGCGAGTAAGTAACCCTGTCGCCGTATTTATCCAGCGCCGTCTGAGCCTGCCTGACCAGCGTCCCACAGGCCGCTCTGCCTCTATTGTTCTATGTACATACATCGTGAATAGCCTGGTCACGGGTTTTATCGGTCTGATTGATACCGGACAGCTTCTGCCGCTCGTCAGGCGTGTTAGTGCCAGCCTTCTCCTTACGCTCCAGGATGGCTTTTCTTTCGGCTTCCTGCACGCTTAGCCAGTTATTCTCAACCGCATTCTTCCCTGCCTGAGCGCCGGCCAGCGCACTGGCGCTAAAGCCGCCGGTCACGCCGCCTGCCAGACCTGCAGCCAGCGTAATCAGTGCACTGATGATCTGCTTATCCGACTCCTGCAGGTCGCTGATCTGTTTACCAGGATACATCGAATGCATGATCAACTGACCCATCAGCTCTCCGCTGACCGCACCGGTCGCGCCTGCTGCCGCGCTGGTTCCTGCCGCCCGTGATCTTATCACACGAACCATTGCACTGGTGTCACGGCCAGAAAGGCAGATCGATGCGATCCGACAGATGCCAATGACGAAGCAATAGTTTATTTCTGAGATTATGGATAACGTGATGGGTAAACGGAGCAGCTAACAGGCGCGGAACTGAGGAGCTCGAACCCCCAGCCTGCTGACCACAAGTAATTAACGAAGAGTTGATTATGGCTGGCACGCATCATAAGCCAGAGGCCGACACGCCCACAACTAAATCAAGACGTTATACCGTGGGATTTATCCGCGATCACCTGCAGCACAGGCTTTGACCGTCCAGCCCCCTCCGCGTTCACTGGATGGCTGAGCTGGGATTTGCGACCAGGCAGAAGATCGAGGGGATCACTGAATCGGGACAGATGATTATCCGGCTGGCAGCAGCTGAGTGATAATGTAAAAATCCCGGCTCAATGGCCAGGATTTCCTTTTAGTTATCTGTATAAGCGGCTATTAGCTTATTTATTTCACACCAAAGTTGACCTTCATTAAATTCACATTCTTGACGAACATTATCTGGGTTATACATATCAGCAATACAAAATACGCTGGAGAGTAACTCACTTAAATTATCATCATCCTGTGCAAGTAATTCATTATCACGTTCTGTTTTCTACTTAATCATATAAGTGTCCACAAAGCAGCCAGCGGTTATGTCCTTGGATATAAAACTGTCAATGTAGCTCTTAAGTGATTGACTCATCTTAAATCTCGTTATCCATAACGTTATCATACTTTTTCGTTTGAGGATCAAGCTTCCATCCACTGACAAAATTACCTGTTTTATCAACCACAACTACATTATTTTTTTGCGGGTTAAAAAATACTTTCAATTCTGGAACTAACAAGTATTTGCCATGTTCATAAGTACTTGTGTTATCTAAATGTGGCGTGGTCTCCGTTAACAGGCCGAAGATGAAGCAGTGACTTAAGGCGTTCCCTGGCGCGCTGAACTACACCGGCGATCTGCCGGTGATCAAGCGCGGGAACGGGCATTATGGGTAGATTTGACGGCTAAAAATAGGAAGATCCCGGCTTGAGAGCCGGGATCATTGATTGCTAATCGTCGTAGCGGAAGTCTATATTTAGTTTCATTTTTTCAACATCCAGAGTCACTTTACATCCATGCCACGCAGGGCGGCCATTGGTCAGATTGTTTTCAATATAGTAGTTGCGAAGCTCTACTAGATAATGAAGGATATCTGTATTCGCCCTTCCACCTGCCGTTAACCATTGAGTTTTATCATCATCATCAAGATAATCATATTCATACTCACAATGATCATTTTCCGGTGACAATTCTGCACGCATAATGATCTTCTTAGCTTTGTCGGGAGCGATACTATATAAAACAGTACCGATATCTTTATAAATCTCTTGATCATTTCTCATTATTTCCCTCCCGGTGCATTTATAAAGGTTTTTTCTATTGGGCGACCACCATTGATAGAGTAGATAACGTTAAAGCTTTCAGGGCGACCACCAGTTCCAGAATAAACGGGATCTATTTTAACATTCACCTGCTTACCCTCTTTCAGGGCAGAAGCCCACGTATTTTCCATTTGTTTCCAGGCACCCTTATTCAGATTACCACTCATTGGAACAATATTAAGCTTCTCACCCATACCACCAAAAATGCTGGCTATCAGGTGACCACCTTCATCCCCTGCAACCCCACATTTACCAGCTTTGCACTGTTGGTATGTATTACGGTCTTTTGTCAATAATGACAGATCTGCTTCAACAGACGCTACCCGGCCATTATTATCGGTCACATACGTTTTATTAGCATCAACTTTATACGTTTTATTTGGCAGGGGATTATTCAGTTATTTACTCCAGTTTCCCTTACTACCTGATACAGCAACGATTTCATCGCTGGCCTTATTGATCAGCTTCGAGGCTTCAGCAAGTTCCCCTTTGTCAGCGCTGTCTCAGCCGCTTTAATGGCCTTGCCCGCCACATCCCCTGCGCCCGGCATCAACCCTACCGCTGCGGCAAGATATTCCAGCGCACTCTGCGCTTCCGCAAAGCTCTTGATATCACCCACCACCGGCACAAAATCTGCACCGGCGGTAAGGGTTTCTTTCAGCGATTCACGCCGCTCGTCGTACATCTTCACCGAGCAGGCTTCCGCGCTTAATCCGGCACAGTTCTCCTTCTTATAGCGCTCGTTTTCCGCCTCAACATACTCACCGGCCTTCTGCTCAAGCGTTTTACCTTCAGACTGCGCCTGCGCTATATCACTCAGCGAGTTATTCTCAACCGCATTCTTCCCTGCCTGAGCGCCGGCCAGCGCACTGGCGCTACTGCCGCCGGTCACGCCGCCGGCCAGACCTGCAGCCAGGGTACTCAGTGCACTGATGATCTGCTTATCCGACTCCTGCAGGTCACTGACCTGTTTACCCGGATACATCGAATGCATGATCAACTGACCCATCAGCTCTCCGCTGACCGCACCGGTCGCACCTGCTGCCGCGCTGTTGCCTGCTGCCCGCGATCGTATCACACGAACCATTGAACGGATGCCAGGGCTGGAAAGGCAGATCGATGCGATCCGGCAACTGCAAATGACGAAGCAGTAATTTGTGGCTGAGATGCTGGACGATGGGATTGTTTAAACAGAGTAGATATCAGACGCGGAGCTCAGGAGCGCCAACACCCCAACCCGCTAACCATAACCAACTATACGAGGTAGTTAATCATGGCTGAGCACGATACTAAGCCACAAGTGAGCATTTCCAGGGCGTTACGGCAGCGATTAGTAAAACGGAGTAATTAACAGACGCGGAACTGAGGTGTTGGAGCACCCCAGCCCGCTGACCATGAGCAACTAAGAAGTAGTTGATCATGGCTGACACGCATCATGAGTCATAGACCCGCACGCCCACAACCGCTGCCTGCGGATTACAGGTTCGGCTACCGGCCTAACCGGGGCCAGCCGAACCCGCTGCCGCAGCTCACCATTAAAGGCCGCTGGCTGGAGCAGCTGGGCTTCACGTCCGGGCAGAAGATCGAGGTGATCACCTGGCCGGGGCAACTGCTCATCCGGCTGGCGAATGAAGGGTAATTAACTGATCTGTGGATTAAAATCCCGGCACTAAGGCCGGGATTTATTGAGTTAAGATTATAAGTAGAGGCTATCATCGTAAGGACTGGCAGCAAGAATTTCTTCAAAATGTTTTCGAGATTTTATTCCCCATTCGATGTTGATTTTGTTCATAAGCTCAATAATCTTTGGAAAATAAATACGCCGACTATCTTTACCAGGAACCCGATTATTTAATTCGTACTCGACTGCTACATCATGTATAAAATCATACATAATCCAATAAAGTAACTCATCTGTTGAATCTGTAACCTTTCTAGAGAACTCATATCCTCTCTCGGAACAGATATAATTATACTTTCCATTTTCAAATGAAATATAAGGCGTTCCATCATCAATAGGTGCTGAGCAAAGGTTAACAGAGTGAACCGGAAAACCTAATATCAAAACCAGCGTATCTATTTTTTTTTGAAGATCATTAATACTCAACAGCATTTCAATTAACCTTCTCAAGATATTTGTTGTCTAACAACCATTGTACATTTACTCGTTCCTGCATATTAGGCAGAATCTGAATACCTCCGCCAGGTTCACCAAAAGCAGGGGCTATTTTCCCTTGCATAACAGGCAACGGTTTTATGACAACGTATTCATGGTACTTATCCGCTAAGGAGCCAGGTGCTAAAGCGCGCTGTTCCTGGGGCGTACCTTGTGGTGCCAAGAAAGAACCATTTGTCTTGCCATACCTATCCAAATGAGTGCCTACAGGAAGCGTTGTTTTAACTGGTTCTTCGGCAAAACCTAATTTTGCAGGCCAGTTCCAGTCTCCGCTTTCATTACGGTATTTATCGTACTGTGACCACCCTGAAGCTTCCTCATCAGCAGCATTTCTATTTGGCTCTGCCGTTCTTCCGGCTGAAGGTTGAGATAGTTTTTTTGCTGAACTCTCTTTTGTCGGTTCCTTAATTACACTCTTCAGCCCGTAAGCACCCGCCAGAGCGGCAGCCAGTTCCTGAGTCTGCATTGCTATATCATAACGGCCTGCTGCTGTTTCCCAGCTCACACCGGACGCCTGTGCTATTGCTGTTATGGCTTGGTCGCGGCTGATACTGCCTGCATCCAGTCCCTGCAAAACACTTTCCAGGTTTTTCACATCCTGTGGATATAAATCCCTGTACAACAATGAGTAGGTCGCATTTTCACCATATTTATTAAATGCTTCCTGAGCCGGGCCAATCAGCGCACCACAGGCTGAACCACCTTTATTACCATCCGTACAGACCGCTTTTATCGCTTCATCACGCGCTTTATCTGTCTGATTAATCGTCGCCAGCTCTTTCGCTTCAGCCGGTGTCAGTTCCTGTTTCAGATAGTCGCGCTTCGTCTCCAGCTGTTTCTTTCTGTCGGCTTCCTGCACGCTCAGCCAGTTATTCTCAACCGCATTCTTCCCTGCCTGAGCGCCGGCCAGCGCACTGGCGCTACTGCCACCGGTCACGCCGCCGGCCAGACCTGCAGCCAGGGTACTCAGTGCACTGATGATCTGCTTATCCGACTCCTGCAGGTCGCTGACCTGTTTACCCGGATACATCGAATGCATGATCAACTGACCCATCAGCTCTCCGCTGACCGCACCGGTCGCGCCTGCTGCCGCGCTGTTGCCTGCCGCCCACGATGTTACCGCACCTACCACTGCATGAGCCATCGCTTTTGCGGCCTGATTGTCAGCGGTATATTTGTGTATCTGCTCGGCCAGATACGGTGCCGCTGCGCCGCTGGCTGCCTGCGCCAGATTGCCACCCGCCAAACCCTGAATCGCCGCAGTCGCCGCCTGAATCCCTTTCTGGATATCGCTGCCGGTGCCCCAGAGTGCCATGGCCTTCTTATAATCACTGCTGTTTTCCAGCGCTTCCTGATACGCTTTCTTTTTAGCCGCAGGCGCGTCGGCATCCGGCTGGTTTATGTTGTTTTTTGCCAGTTCCTTCTTACCTGCTTCCGTCGCCTCAATCTGCCCCTGCGTCCGGGCGATATCCGCAACCTGGCTGCCTATTTCACCGATCAGCTGAGCCGTCTGCAGGCGTTTCTGCTCCTTCTCTTTGTCGAAAATCGGGCTGATGCTGTCATTAGCGTGCTCGGTGTCGCGGCTAAGTGCAGCAACATCCTGCTGCTGATTTGCCTGGTCGCGCACCACTATCGTTCCCTGGGCAACGGCTGACTGCGTGGTTCCCTCTGCGTGGCCACTGCTGCCTGCGCCCGCCAGCATACTGGTGGCCATGTTCCCTTTGAACTGGCCGCTGAAGTTGCCTGTCGAACTGAGGCCAATCCCCTGGTGCTGGGTTTTATAATCTGCCTGATTATGCAGGTCCGTGAAGCCCAGCGTACCGGTATCAAGATGGTTTTTATCCGCGTCAGCCTGGCTGGCTATCACCGCACCATTGAGCTGGGTGTGACTGCCAACGGTAATATCAAACCCGCCCTGACCGGCATAAATGCCGCTTTGCTCCAGCACACTGTCGTAATTGCTGTGCATTTTATCCTGGCTGGCGTTGATATAACCGGAACCGGTCATTGAGCCAAAAGTGAAACTGCCGCCGGCACCAAAACTGATCTGCTTCGAATCATAGTTATCGCTATCCTGCAGACTGGTAATAGACAGGTTGCGACCAATGTCAGCAGTCACGCTGTTACCGTTAACCAGCGCGCCAGTCAAAGTGGTGTCACGACCGCTACGGATGTCGACAGCACCGCCGCTGTCGAGGGTGGTTTCGCTCCAGGCGATGCCATTCCCCTTTTCATGGCCTTTCGCCCCGTTAACGCTGGCGAAAATACTCAGTCCTGCGCTGCCACTGCCCACGCCGAAACTTAGCCCGATACCGCCACCGCTGCTGCTGTTTTTACCGCTGGTTTGTTGCGTGCTTGCTACGCCCGTCAGGTTGATGTCGTTCGCTGCGTGCAGTGACGTATCACCACCAGCCTTGAGCTGGCTACCGGCAATCAGCAAATCACCGCTGTTGGCATTAGTGCCTTTACCGGTGGCATCAATACTGAGGTTTTTCCCGGCATTCAGCGTAGAACCGCTGACGGCGTCGGACTCCTGATGCTGCTGAGATTTTGATTTTTGAGTGGTCAGCGAAATACTGATGCCAACACCATTGTTAGGATCGCCATTGGCCTGCGCAAGCTGGCTTGCCTGGTTCGCCTGAACACCGGAAAGCACCGCTTTGGTTGCCTGTAATGCGGCCAGACGGCCATCGCTCTCTTTTTTGGCGGACTGTGCGGCAGAGACAGCACTGTTCACCGCCTCGGCTACTGCGCCTGAAAGCGCCAGCGTCAGTCCACTGGTGCGCTGCTCAAAACGTTCGTCGCGCGTACGTACATCGTGGCCGGGCGTGATTGCTACGCTGTCACCTTTCAGGGCCATGTTGCCGCCGGCAATCAAATCCGCCCCCTGCACCTGCAACTGCTGGCCTGCGGTGATTGAAACGTTCCCGCCGATGCTGCCAACGGTACTGACACTCTGGCTTTGCGTCGTGCCTTTTTCCTTAAGATCGTGGAGTGATTTACTGCTGCCGATGCTGATACCCAGCCCACCGGTTCCCATCAGGCCGCTTTTTTTCGTCTCGGAGAAGCGCCAGCTCGACTCCGTGTTGGTAGCAGCAGAGATCCCGACATTGTTACCGGCGCTGAGCGCCACGTTATCATCACCCGCGACCTGCGATCCTTTTACCAGCAGATCGTGACCCGCGCTCACGGAGATATTGTTGCCACTGAGCAACGTGCCTTTTTCGTGCGTAGCGCTGTCTTCCTGAATGGTGTGGGTGGTCTTCTTGCTGAACAGACCTTTTTTGGTTTTCGTCTCTTCGCGATAGTTATAATCGCTTTCGGTGGCCGTAGTGAGGTTAATATCATGCCCGGCGCGCGCGGCGATATCCTGTTTTGCCGTAATCTCACTGGCTGCGCTGTTGATGTCATTCCCTGCGGCCAGCACGATATTACCGCCACTGCTGATTTCGCTGCCGGTTTGACGAACCTGCTCGTTGATCGTCACTTTTTTGCCGCCCCGGCTCTCGCTGTATACGCGACTCTGCTGGGCATTCAGGTTCAGATCGCGCCCTGCGCTCAGGGAAGCGTTTAAATCGGCCATCAGCTGCGCTGCCTGCGAGTTAATATCGCGACCGGCGCTCAACGCTAAATTTCCGCTGCTCTGGATGGTACTGCGCGTAGCGTTAATGCTGTCGTTTTTGCTATTGCCCTGCGTCTGATGGCTACTGTTATCCAGCGTATTCAGATTGATATCATTTGCGGCGGCCAGCGTCGTATCGCCTTTTGACACCAGCGTGGTGCCGCTCAGATTCAGGTCGTGACCGGCACGCGCGGTGAGATCGCCACCCGCGCTTACGCTACCGTCCTGGCTGGAGGTCACCACCGCGCTGCTATTTTTATTAAGGCGATCGGTATGCAGCGCATTGGCGGCGATATTGATATCGCCCCGCGCACCCAGCTGTAAATCACCGCCAGCAGCGAGCGTCGCACCCGTGTTATTGATGTTGCCACCCGCGCTGAGGCTGGCATTTTTGCTGGCTGAGATACTGGCCACATCCCCTAACTGGGTATCACTGAAGCTTAACTCGGGCGCATTTTTGATGCCTTTAAGCACCAGGCTGCTCCACTGCTGAGCCTGCGTAACGTTATTGATGTTTCCCGCCGCCGATGCGAGCGAAACGGTTTCGGCCGAAATCGATGCACCGATATTATTAATATCGCCAATCGCATTCAGTTGCAGATCGCCGCCCGAAGCCAGTAAACCAGCGTGCAGGTTATTCAGTGAGCTATTGCTGTTGGCTGACAGCAGCGTCTCGGCTTTAATAGTACTACCGTCGTTATTGATCTGCCCGGCATCCAGTTTCACCGCCTGACCAGCAATCACGCTACCTGCCGCGATCTCACTGTCGCCTGGCGCCAGATAGAGTTTCGGAGCCAGCACGGTTTGACCATTAACCGTGGTTTTTTCCCACCACACAATACTCGTGGTCAGGGCCGCCACCTGTTCCGGCGAAAGGCTAACCCCCAGTTGCAGGCCCAGGCCCGCCTGTTGCCGGGCCGCGCTGTCCATCAGGTATTGCATCTGCTGCAGATCGGAGCCGGTACCAGCCACATAGCGATGCCCGGTCTGGCTCAATATGGCGTTACTTACGTAGCGGGTATCGAACGCGGCATCACCGAGGAATTTATAATCCTTATCGGGTGTAAGCTGCAGACGATTCAGCAGATAGGCAGAACCGAGGAATTTATCTTTGTCGGTATAGATTGCCGCCGTTTCGACTCGAGGGCTGCTGCTCAGCGCCGGTTGCGTTACCGCCTGAGCCGATTGTTGAACTGCCCCGGAAGTCGGGTTCCTGAGAAACGCATTGAGGCCATCAAACAGGCTGCCGTCGGTTTTACCGACCTCTGCCAGCTGTGGGTTAGTGGTAATCAGGTAGGGACTGGCAGGATCTTTACTGGCGACAAACAGGCCGTTGTTACCGGCAGGCAGTGGATAATCAGTTAACGCCGCGCCCTGATTACCTATTTGCTGTAGCGCGCCTGTCAGCGCATCCTTCCACTGCGGAGACCCGACGGCGAGAGTTTGCACGGCGGCAAGCTGCTGGTTCTGCACGCCACCTACGGATTGCAGTGGCGCAGTTCCTGCGATACCCGGTTTGCTAATAGCATGCACCATGCTGCCAGCGTTAGCCACGGTATCCGTATTGCTCAGGTTATTCGTAAAACGCGCGCTGACGTTGCCGCCAGCCTGAATCACGGCACGCAGACCTTCGCCCGTCTGGATGGTTTCATAAACGGGTGCGCCCTGCAGGGTATAAACCACCTCGGAGCCCAGGCCGTCACGGTATTTAACGCCATGAGATTGACCGTTCCGAAGATCGCTAATCACTTTAGGCGATGTATTATCAGAGCCTGTGACGCCTGTATATTTGTAGAGCAAATATTGTTTTTCAATGCTGTTCTGCCAGGACTGATTGTTGAGGTTTGTTCCCAATAAATTAATGTCCTGACCTGCCAGTAAATTACTGGCGTTATTATCTAAAGAGTCAGCTGAGACGATAAGGTTTCGGTTTGCAGCAATACGCCCGGCGCCGCCATTAGAGTAAGCACTGGTGACTGTAGATCCCACAAGAAATTGGCGCGATGCAGCATCGATTTTTGGTGCCAGACTGGTGAACGGAACTGATATTGTCCCTCCGTTTCCATTACCGCGGCTGCCACCTATCTCCTCGTATTCCGTACCTTTATAGATGCCAATTTCATCATCATTCAGCTGACCGAGTTTCATCTTGATGGTAGCTTGTCCAAGACCCGCAGGCGCATCGGTCGCTGCCTGGTAGGAAATCGAATGACTAATCCCCTCACGCTGATTCAGCAGATGCCCGGTACGGATGGTGATATCTCCGAGCGAGGTTTCAATGTTGCCTGAGGTATTGATCACTTCATCGCTGGCGTTACCCGCCGCATCACGCTGCAGCCACAGGTTATTATTCGCCAGGATATCGCCACGATTATTTTGAATGCTGCTGGCCAGCAGTTGCATATTATTCCCGGCATACAGCAGCGCACGGTTTTCTATCCGGCTGCCTGCTGTCATCAGCAAATTCCCTGCTGTCCCGACGAAGCCATAATTCACTAACTGGCCGCGACTGGTGAGACGCATATCCCCGCCAGCCTGGACGCTTCCGCTATCATTAAGCGTCATGTTGCTGGCATCGACGTTCAACGCGCCGCTGCCGCTGCGTAGCTGACCATTATTGATGAAATTATTGCTGCTGAGTTGCAGACTGTTGCCCTGCAGCGTCCCCAGAACGGTGAGATCGCCTTGTGTACTGAGATTCAGCGCTTTACCCGCTGCCAGCGTGCCGCTCTGCGTGAACCCCGATCCCAGTTGCAGGGTCATATTGCCCAGCGCCAGCAGACTGCCGGCCGCATTCAGCACCGGCGTATTGAGGGTCAGATCGCCTGCGCTATAGAGTTTGCCGGTTGCCTGGTTATCAGCATTCTGTAAGGTCAGGGCCAGCGCACGGCTGGCGAATACGCTACCGCTGTTGTGCAACACACCGCCGCGCACCTGTAAATTATCGCCCTGCAGCTGTCCCTGATTGGTCATCTGGCTGGCATTCACCAGGCTATCACCCAGACCGGTAAAAGTCCCGCTGTTCACCAGGTTGTTACCACTGTAAGCCAGCCCCTGCGCCTGCACCAGGCCGCTATTCAGTACCGTCGGTGCCGACAGCGTCAATGGACCACCGGTAAGCAATCTGCCCGTGTTATTCAGGCTGTCGCTTAGCGTTATCGTCGTAATGCCATCGCCCTGAATCTGTCCCTGGTTCAGTAAAGATTGCGCGTTGAGTTGCAGAGCACCCTGGCTGCGCAGAACCCCGCCCTGATTCGCAATCGCCTGTTCAACGTCGCCACTCAGGTTCTGCTGGGCATACAGCTGACCACGGTTAGTCAGGTTGCCGCTGTTTATCACCAGATTTTTGGCTTCGATATCACCGGCACTATCAATCGAGCCCGCTTTCAGGGTGCTGGTTCCCGCGCTCAGCAAAGCAGCGCCTTTTAGCTGCTGCAACTGTCCGCTGAGGTTGGCTGTCAGCTCGTCTGTTGCTGTAGCACTTCCCTGATTAAGCAGCGAATTACCCTGCAGCTGCAGATTTTTTGCCGACCATTTGCCTTCATTGTTCAGGCTCGCCGCCTGAATGGCCGCCAGACCACTGGAAACGATATTACCCTGCGCCAGCGTGTGCAGGTTGCCGGTCGACGTAAGGCTGGTGCGCACTGCGGACTGGATGCTGCCATTGACATCAATCTGGCTGGCACGGGCATCAATGCTGTTCGCCTGCCAGCTGCCCTGCTGGTTAATACGTTGCGCATTCACGTTCAACGCGCCCTGAGTCAGTAACCGGCCCGACTGGGCATCGGTCAGATCCTGCTGTAATTGCAACACCAGGGATTTCAAGCCGATCAGATTGCCGCTGTTGCTTACACTGTCCGCCTGAATCGCCAGCGTATCGCCCTGCATCTGACCCTGATTACGCAACTGCGAGCCTGTCAGCGAAAGTTGTTCACCACTCAACAGCTTGCCACTGTTATTAAGCTCGCGACTTTGCAGCGTAGCGGCGCTGTCCGACAACAGGCTACCTGCGTTGTCCAGCGTCTGCTGCAACGCAACATCAAGCCCTTTGCTGCCGAGGGCGATACCGCTGTTATTCAGCGTATTGCCGCGCAGTTGCAGCGAGCTGCCCTGCAAACGTCCGGCATTTTGTGTGCTTCCAGCGTCCACTTTCAGCGCACCGCCTGACAGAATTTGCCCGGATTGCAGGTTATTGAGCGCATCACTGCGCAGCGTGACCGATTGATTGCCCTGCATCAGCCCACTGTTAGTCAGTTGTTCGGTATCAAGTTCGAGGGTTTGTCCACTGAGGTTACCTGCGTTGCTCAGCGCGGAAGTGTTCAGCGTCAACCCATCTGAGGCCAGCAGTGAGCCCTCAGGCGCGTTATCGAGCGTGTTTTTCACGCTGATATCCAGCGTTCGTGCAGAGGTTTTCCCCTGGTTGCGCCATGCATCGCTGCGGATCGCCATCGCGCCCAGCGCGTTAAGAGTGCCCTGCTGCTGTAATGAGTCAGCGGTCAGATCCAGGCGATTATTGGCGCTCAGCGTGCCCGCATTATTGATAATGTCTGCGGCAATGGTCAGATCCTGCGCGCCGGTCTGCGCCCGGTTGTTGAGCGTACCCGCCTGCAAAGTCAGCTGGCCGGGTGTAAACCACTGGCCAGCCAGATCGGCCTGGTCGGCAACGTTGAGCGCGATGGCGCTTTTGCCCTGTGTGCGCGCGTTATCACCACTGCTTAACTGTTGCGAATTCAGTGTCAGGGCCTGGTCGGCGGAAAGCGTGCCGTTCAGATCAATATTTTGCCCATTGAGCTGAATATTTTGCTCACTGGTCTGTAACGAACCTGCGCGGGTCGTCAGTTTTTCTGACTGGAAATCGAGGTTGTGCTTCGCGCTCAGCGTTCCACCGAGGTCAGCCTGGCTGGAGTGCACCCGCAGAGCGCCGTCTGTCAAGGTGTTACTGCCATCGCCAGCGGTAAACTGATCCGCATTCAGCGTTAAGTCGCCCTGCGCGCCCAGCAGACCGTTGTTATCCAGCTTGCCGACATCCAGCAACTGCCCGGCGCCAGATTGTGCCGTACCGTTATTTGTTAATACGCGGCCAGAAAGCGTTTGCTGGCCGAGCGATTGCAGCAGACCCGCGTTGGTCAGATGATCAAAACTAAAGTGCGTATTACCATTCGCCGCCAGCGTACCGCTATTGACGAAGTCAGTTGCACTGAAAGCCAGCTCGCGCCCGGCAATCAGCGTGCCAGCCCACTGGCTTTGATCATTAACCTGTAATGCAATGTCATTACCGGCGGATAGCTTGCCCTCATTGAGAGCGTTGAGGCGGTCTGCACGTAAAGTGACATTGCCACCCGCACGGCTTTGTCCATCCAGCTGCTGCTGTGCGCTGGTCAGGCTAAGGTCCTGCTGAGCCGTGAGCATTCCGGTTTTGCTCAGGTGCAAGGCACCACCGCTCAGCTGAACATTATCTCCGTCCAGCTGACCACCGATCGTAGCCTGCTGGCTGGAAGTCAGTGAGACGTCGCCGTCACTGTGCAGCCTGCCTGTGCTGCCAAGCGTGAGGGTATCGCCGTTTAACATCAGGCTACCGCCGCTGGCAATCTCGCCTTGCAGTATTTGCTGACGGGCGCTGAGATTAATGTTGCGCTGGCTGCTAAGCCGGGCGTCTGCTGCGGTTTGCAATGAGGTGCTGCTTAGCGTCAGGCCGTTTTTACCGCTTACAGAACCGTTCAGGGTGAAATCGCCACCCGCTAAATTCAGCTCTTCACCGGCGAGTAAAGTCCCCGTTGCGCCATTCAGCGCCTGCTGCGTGGCACTGATATGCAGCGCACGCGAAGACCCGATCAATCCCTGATTGTCCAGCGATGCAGTGCTGAGCGTTTGCCCGCCTGCCGACTGTAAGCGTCCCTGGTTGCGTAAGGTATTTGCCGTAATAGTCTGGTTTTTCTGCGCCTGAATCAGGCCGTTATTCTTCAGCGTCTGCGCCGTCACACTGATGTCACCGTTAGCTGCAACGGTACTGTTTTGATCTGCCGTGACGTCGCTTGCTGCCAGGCGCAGATTACCGCCACTGGTCAGTTTATTGTTACGCAGCTGCACATTGCCCTGGCTGTTCAGCGCTACGTCACCGGTCGCCTGTTGCGTCCCCTGCAGCTGCATATCGCGGGCATTCGCGAGCAGCTTGCCGCTGGCGCTGGCATTCCCCAGTGTCAGGGTGCCATTCGCGTTTAACGTGATATCACCCTGGTTGGCCAGCAGGTTACCGATGTTGACCCCGACGCCTTTGTCGCTCGACACCAGATGAATCCGGTTAGCGTACATGCCGCCAAGCGCACCGGTATCGACCGCCACCGACGGCACTGGCCCTTCTCCGGCGATTGGCGTAACCGAACCGTCCTGCGCAACGCGGTTGGCACCCGCCGTGATAGCGAGATCGCTGGCATGAATATCCGCATTAATTTTGGTGGCGCGCGCAATGAGCGATACCGCATCAGCGCGGCTGCCATCCAGCCCTTTGCCCTCAACCGTCACATCGCCTTTGGTGACTTCCAGCGCGGCAAGATTGCCGCTGGCATCCAGCTGCGGTTTTCCGGTGGTGAGCGTGACGTTGGGCGTATTAATAAAGCCACAGCCGTTACAGGTTATGCCGTAAGGGTTGGCCACGATCACATTCGCGGCTTTACCCGCGACTTCGGTATAGCCCTGCAACTGCGAACGATTAGCTCCCACCACTTCATTGATGATCGCCCGGGCTTCGTGCCCGGCTTGCAGGTTAGGGTTATTCTGGATCAGTCCGCCCAGTTGCGTCTGGGTAAGTTGCCCGCTGGCATTATTGAGAATCAGCCCCTGCTGACCGACGTTGTACTGCTGGTACTGGTTATGGGAAATACCTGCCTGATTCGGCGTGGCGATATTGACCACCGGCACGCCGTTACCCGCGGCATCCATGCGCGTGCCCGGCGTAACCGGGGTAATTTCCGCGGCCACAACCGGCAGCAGTGGCTGTACCGCCACCAGATAACAAATGAAGTAGCTCAGCGCGCGACGAAACGGGGAAACCGGTTGACGATCATCCATAATCATTGCCTCTTAAAAAACCAGCCCGACCCGGGCATAAATGCTAACGTGATCCGGTTGCAGATAGCCGGGATAACTGAGCGGAAAACCAACCGTGTATTGGGTATAAAAGAAACGGCTGCGGGTGCTGATCCCCACTGCGCTGCCCCATATCGTGCCAACAGACTCGCGGTTCTGCGCATCGCTCTTCAGCCAGCCGCCGTCCACCGCCGCCAGGGCGCTGACGTCACCGACCAACGGCAAGGTGAACAGGGTGTAATCCAGTTCATTACGCAAATAGCCACCCGCGTCGCCTGACAGGTATTGTTCTTTGAAACCCCTGACTGAGCTTTCGCCGCCGAGCGTCAGGCGTTCGCTGCCGTATAACCGATCCGGTGACCACTGGCCGTATACGCTGCTGAGCCACCATAACTTGTCCGAAACCGGTCGCTGAAAGCTGCCGCTCAGGCTCCACTTGCGAAACTGCGCCCGCGGTAAGTCCCCGCTTTTGTCGGCATCACTTTCCGCATCAAACCACGGCATACCGCGGCTAAAGGTTGGGTTGAGCGTTGCCACGCCACCGAACACCTTTTGCGTATGGTTGAATCCGATCTGGGTACTGGTGATTTTGCGACTGCTACTCTGCAACAGGGTATTGTTGAGATAGTTGTGACTGGTGTAGTGATTCAGGCCGAGCTGCAAACTGGTTTTGATTTCACCGTTGCGAAACAGCACCCATGAGCCATTCAGGCGATGCGCAATATTGTCGCCGTTACTCAGCCAGGTGAAACCATTGTTATCAAAATGACTGTGATAACTGCTCCAGCTATAGCTGTAGTCGAGCAGGCCGTAGCCATACGGCACGCTGACACCCGCCTGCACATTCTGCGCGTCACGCCACTCGCTGAATGCGCTGCTGCGACCGCCGCTGATAAACCAGCGATCCGCCAGCCCTAACAGGTTGTTGCCGGTCAGCGATGCGGTTAACTGACCGACACCGGTGCTTTTTTGTCCGCTATTATCAAATCCCAGCGCGGCGCTGAGCGGAAATTCTGCCGCTGTCGTCAGGTTCACCACTGAATAACCGGGCTGCGGCGCAGGCTGAATTTCAATCTGTACCGGGGTGCGGCGCAGGCGATTAATTTGCTCCATACCCTGCTCAATATCGCGCAGGTTAAGTATTTTTCCTTCAATATGAGGAAAAACCATCTTTAACATCGCCGGCTGCGCCCCGTCGAGGCGAATAGCGAATAGTTTTCCTTCCAGCACCGGAATAATTAACTGCCCATGCGACAGATCCTGTTCGGCTAAAAACGCCCGGCTGGTAATGTAACCACGTTGCATATACCAGTCAGAGACCGCATGTACCAGCGCATTAATTTCACTCAAATTCAGACAGCGATTGATATAAGGTGCCGTCAGCGCCTGTTGCTGACGATCGGATATCAGCGTGACGTGCTGCAGACGGATATGCTGGATCGGAAAACAGGGGCCGGGGCCCGCCGGGGAGGCGTCCGGCGCATTCAGCGGTGCCACAGCATGCCATAGTGCATCGCGCTGCTGCTGATCCTGTTCCAGTCGCTGCTGTTGTTGGTTTTGCAGATAATCGTGGTCGCCGGGTGTCAAAGGGGCAGCGATAATCTGGCCTGACGCTATAATAATAGACAGCGCCAGCAATATCCTTATTTTTGCCATCATCAAAGACTTAAGTAAAATTAATTGTAAAGGTTTTGTAAGCTTCTGTGCGCAGAATATCACCTAAACAATCAGAGAGTTCCGCTTAATATTAAAAGACAATAAATTTCGCAAAGTTTTAATTACGCGAAAAAAACAGTTCTCCTTAACACAAATAGACAACAGAAAATTAGCAGGAGATTTTGATTCATTAACACAAAGCGATGGCGGCATGACCCCCGCATAAGCAGACCGAATGATATGAGATCATGTCAGCGATAAATCAGTGCCGTATTGATAAGCGCCACGGCAATCTGCGCTGACGCCGCAGTGCCGGGTCATTTAACCGGTCACAACGCTCTTCTTTTACCTTAACGTCATGGCTAACGGTTTTGCTGGCTGAGCGTTGCCGCTGTGCCACCGCATCTGCTGAATTCATACCCCGATTAATCAAAAAACGAGCACCGCACCGCCACACCACGGTGCACCGTGGCGCTTTTTGCACCAGTAAATCTCATAATCTGTGCTTATTACGGCATCAAATTTCCTGCTGAATCAAAGCCTCACGATTCTGGCATGCGGGTTGCTAAGCCTTTGGTAGAGATGTTGGACCAATTAAGGCATAGCGATGCATGACCCGGCTGAACTCCATCCCATCATTCCCACGCGCAGCGATACGCTGATTCTTGATGCGCTCACGCGCTACATGGCGCATGCCGGCGCGCAGCCGGGCAGTCGCCTGCCGCCAGAACGCGAGCTGGCGGAGAAACTGGGCGTCAGCCGTAATACGGTGCGCGAGGCGCTCAAGCGCTGGGAAGCACTCGGCATCATTGTGCGCAAAAAAGGCAGCGGCACTTTTCTGCAGGCGGAAGTCGGTCTGCATGACAGCTTTCTCTCTCTGCGCTTTAAAAACGACTCCGCCAACATGCTTCATGCGCTGGAAGTGCGCCGCATCATTGAGTCCGAATCCTGCGTGCTGGCCGCGCAGCGCGCCAGCGCCGACGACCTGCTGGAAATCGAACGGCGGCTGGAAGAGATGGAGCGTGTGCACCTGGCTATCGGTTCCGCCGGGCCGGAGGATTGGGCTTTCCACACCAGCATCTACCGCGCCGCCGGCAATCCGCTGCTGTTGCAGATGCTTAACGGCGTCTACGACACGCTGCACGCCTTTTTCGAATCCCCGCCGGAGCAGGCGCTGTTTTCAGACTCGTTTCCCCTGCACCGTGAACTGTTTAACGCCATCCGCGCCCGCGACAGCCAGGCCGCGCGCGCCCTTTGCCACCAGATTCTTGATATCACCGAACGCGACATGAAGGACGTGATCCATGCCAAACGCTAAACCTACTGCGCAACAGACACTGCTGACCCACGACCAGCGCCATGAACAGGGCGCCGTAACGCCACCGATTTATCAGTCCTCGCTGTTTACCTTCAGCGATTACGACAGCATGATCGCCCGCTTTCGCGGTGAGAGCGACCAGCCGCTCTATTCCCGCGTTGATAATCCGACGGTCAAAGCGCTACAGGATAAAGTTGCCGCGCTGGAAGGCGGTGACGCCTGCCTCGCCTTTGCCAGCGGCATGGCCGCCATCAGCAACGCGATTTTGAGTGTGGTTCAGCCAGGCGCGAAAGTGGTCTGCGTTAATCATGTCTATCCCGATACTTACCGCTTTTTGCGCGGCTTTTGTCAGCGTTTCGGTATCACGACGCAGTTTGTTGATGGCGACGATGAAGCGGCGATAGCCGCCGCGCTGCCCGGCGCCAGCCTGCTCTATCTGGAAAGTCCTTCCAGCTGGGTGATGAGTGAACAGAACCTGCGCCAGCTGGCCACGCTGGCGCGCGATGCAGGCGTCGTCACGTTGATTGATAACAGCTGGGCTTCGCCCATATTCCAGCAGCCGCTGCTGTGTGGTATCGACATCGTGGTGCACTCCGCCTCGAAGTACATCAGCGGCCACAGCGATGTGGTGGCCGGCCTGGTGATTGCCAGCCACCAGCACATCAACAACATTGCCCGTCACATTAGTCCGTTCCTTGGCGGCAAACTGTCTGCGAACGAAGCGTCTTTGCTGATGCGTGGCCTGCGCACGCTGCCGCTGCGCATGAAGCAGCATCAGCAAAGCGCCCTGCAGTTGGCGGAAAAGCTGCGTGATCATCCGCAGGTCAGCGCGGTTTGCCATCCCGGGCTCAATCCCCCTGAATGGTCCACGCTGCGCGGTTACAGCGGGCTGTTTTCCTTTGCCGTGACCGAACAGGTCGACATACCGCAATTCTGCAACGCCCTGCAACTGTTCCATATGGGCGTCAGCTGGGGAGGTTTCGAGAGCCTGGTGATGCCGGCGATTTCGGTTATTAATCAGGCCAGTGAATTTAATTCAGCCCAGGATTTTGGTGTCTCGCCGCGCCTGATCCGTATCTCTGTTGGCCTCGAAGAGACCGACGATCTTTGGACCGATCTGAATCAGGCACTTGCTGCCGCCACTCACCGTTAATCACGCTCCGGAGAACCAGCCATGACAACACGTTTCGCCCTGAAAGCCCTGGTACTCGCCGTGGGTTTAGGCAGCGCCTTTTGCAGCCTCGCCGCCAAACTCACCGTGGTGGAAGTTATTACCAGCCCACCACGTACCGCGCTACTGCAAAAAATGCTCGACGAATACAAGACGCAGCATCCTGGGACCGAGATTGAGCTGATTTCGCTGCCGTGGGGTCAGGCATTTGAAAAACTGGGCACCATGTTACAGAGCGGACAGGTACCGGATGTGGTGGAGATGCCCGATACCTGGCAAGGCTTATACGCCAGCAACAATATGCTGGAAGATCTTGAACCCCGCCTGAAAAGCTGGCCTGAAAGCGCCCAGCTGACGGACAAAACGCTGGCAATGGCGCGGGCCGCGAACGGCAAAGCCACCATGGTACCGTACGGTTTTTATCTGCGAGCGCTGTTCTGGAATAAAAAGCTGTTTAAGCAGGCAGGACTGAGTGAACCGCCAAAAACAATGGAAGAGTTTGCCAGCGACGCGAAGCGTATTAGTCAGTCAGGTAACGGTATCAGCGGCTACTGCATGCGCGGCGGTGTCGGGGGAACCAATGCGTGGATGATGTTTATGGCGGCGATGAACGGTTCGCCTGCCTTCTTTGATAAAGACGGCAACAGTACCTTAACCCAGCCGGGGGCGATAAAGGGAGCACAACTGCTGGTCGATTTGTATCAGCAAGGTGGCGCGCCCAAAGACAGCGTGAACTGGGGCTTTAACGAGATTGTCTCGGGCTTCTATTCCGGCAAATGCGCGATGCTCGATCAGGATCCGGACGCGCTGATCGCGATTAAAAATAGCATGGCGGCTGAGGATTTTGCTGTGGCGCCCATGCCGGTCGGACCGTCCGGTAAAGCCTTCCCTACCATCGGCTATACCGGCTGGGCAATGTTCAAACAGGGTAAACAAAACGATATCGCCTGGCCGCTGATTACCTTCCTCAGTAATAAAACCAACAACCTGGCGTGGGCGAAGTTTGTCGGCACCCTACCCATCTATAAAGGTGCGGAACAGGACCCGTTCTATCAGACGCCGCAGTTTGCCGGCTGGTTTAAGGAGCTGAACGATCCAAATTATGTGCCGCTCACCATGCCGACCCACCTTAAAGGCTGGGGCTACTTCAATTCGGTGATTGTGAAAGAGAGCAGCCAGGAGACGTTACTGGGCGAAAACGACACCAAAGATATGGTGCAGGACTGGGCCAGCTATCTGAGTAAAGAGCAAAAAGCCTGGCTCGCCAGCCAGTAATCCCGCGTAAACCGGAGCCCTGAAATGATGCCTGAAATCTCTCTTCCTGCCAGACCGGCGCGCCGCCGCTGGCGCTGGACCCGGCTTGCTGAGCCATGGTGGTATCTGTCACCGGGCCTGTTGCTGATCGCCCTGTTCATCTTCGTGCCGATGGCGATCGGCATTTCTTACGCTTTTCAGAGCATGAACCTGCTCAATCCGCTGGAGAGCGGCTGGGTTGGCTGGGCGAACTTTGCGCAGATGCTCGACGATCGCCGCTTCTTTCGCGCACTCGGCCATACCCTTAACTGGACGCTGAGTTCGCTGCTGCTGCAGTTCTTTTTCGGCCTCGCGCTGGCGCTGCTGCTTAACCGCGAGTTTCGCTTTCGCCGCTGGGTGCAGGCGCTGGTGTTTTTACCGTGGGCGGTGCCGGCGTTTCTTTCCGGCCTGACCTGGTCCTGGCTGTTCAACCCGGTTGTAGGTCCGCTGCCACAGTGGCTCAGCGACGTGGGCATTCTCAGCGAACCTTACAATATTCTTTCCGATCCGCAACTGGCGATGTGGGGGCCGGTGATTGCTAACGTCTGGTTCGGCATCCCGTTTTTTGCCATCACTCTACTGGCGGCACTGCAGTCGATTCCCAAAGATTTGTATGAAGCGGCAGCCATAGACGGTGCCAGCGGCTGGCAGCAGTTTCGCCGTGTCACCCTGCCGTTTCTCGCCCCGATGATCGCCATTACCGTGATGCTGCGTACCATCTGGATCGCTAACTTTGCCGATTTGATCGTGGTGATGACCGACGGCGGTCCGGCCGGTTCAACCTCGATTCTTTCCAGTTACATCTTCACCACCGCTTATCGCAAACTGGATTTTGGTTATGCCTCGGCGATGGCGGTGTGTCTGTTACTGCTGATGACCTGTTATGCGCTGGTATTGCTGCGCATCCGCCATCAGTTACTTAAGTAAGGAGTCCGCATGCGCCTGTTACCGTTGATCGGTCATCGTCTCAGCATCGCCGCCTATTTGCTGTTTGCGCTGTTTCCGTTGTACTGGATCATTAAAATTGCCGTCACGCCGGACAGGTTACTGTTCAGTCAGGGCGTGACGCTGTTACCTGGCGGTTTCACCCTGAGCCACTTTGCCAAGGTATTGACCGACAGTGATTTCCCCACGTTTTTTATTAACAGTCTCATTGTCTCCTGCAGCACTGCCGCGCTGACCACCTTGATTGCTGCGGCTGCCGGCTATGCCTTTTCCCGCTTTCAGTTTCGCGGCAAGATGGTGATGGCGGCCCTGCTGCTGTTTACCCAGATGTTTCCGCTGGTGATGATCATTGCGCCGATTTACCGGGTGATGGCCCCGCTGGGACTGACGAATAGTCTGCTGGGGCTGATTCTGATTTACAGCGCCTTTAATGTCCCGTTCGCCACCTTCCTGATGCAGTCATTTTTTGATGCCATCCCTAAAGATCTCGAAGAGTCCGCCATGCTGGAAGGCTGCACCCGCTTTCAGGCGCTGTACCGCGTGCTGATGCCGCTGACGCTGCCCGGCATGGCGGCGACGCTCGGCTTCGTTTTCACCGCCGCGTGGAGTGAGTTGCTGTTCTCACTGATGTTGATCAACAAAAACGAAGTCATGACCTTTCCGGTCGGGCTGCTCAGTTTCGTCTCCAAATTCGCCGTTTCGTGGGGCGAAATGATGGCTGCCGCCGTGCTGGCGTTAATTCCAGCCTGTCTGTTCTTCGCTTTCATTCAACGCTACCTGGTTCAGGGACTCACCGCCGGTGCGGTTAAGGGGTAAATAATGGCTGAAATTACGCTGGCGCAAATTGAAAAGCGCTATGGCAACGTTGAGGTTCTGCGCGACATCAATCTGACCATTAAAGATGGTGAGTTCGTGGTGCTGGTCGGCCCGTCCGGCTGTGGTAAATCCACCCTGCTGCGCACCATTGCCGGCCTGGAGTTAGCGACGGGCGGCAATATCCATATCGGCAGTCAGCTGATGAACGAGGTGGCGCCGAAAGACCGCGATATTTCGATGGTGTTCCAGAGCTATGCGCTCTATCCGCATCTGACGGTCGCGCGCAACATGGGCTTCAGCCTTGAAATTCAGAAACGACCGCGTGCTGAGATTGAGGAGAAAGTCCGGCGAGCGGCGGAGATTCTCAGCCTGACACACCTGCTTGATCGCCGGCCAAAAGAGCTGTCGGGTGGACAACGGCAGCGCGTGGCGATGGGCCGCGCCATTGTGCGTCAGCCGCAGGTGTTTCTGTTTGATGAGCCGCTTTCCAACCTCGATGCGCAACTGCGCGGCCAGATGCGCGTGGAGATCAAAAAGCTGCATCAGCAAATGAACAACACCATCGTTTATGTTACCCACGATCAGGTTGAGGCCATGACACTGGCTGACCGCATCGTGGTGCTCAATCACGGCGTTATTCAGCAGGTGGGCACACCGCTGGAGCTGTACGACACACCGGCCAATAAGTTTGTCGCCAGTTTTATCGGTTCACCGTCGATGAATTTTATCAACGGCGTGATGACCCCCAGCGGCGTGCGTATCAGCGACAGCGCTCAGTTGCCCCTGAATACGCACTGGGCGGCACAGGCCGCTGGCCGTGACGTCATTTACGGCATCCGTCCGGAAAACATCAGCCTGGCGCAGCCGGGTGAGCAGCATGCGCTGCCCCTTGAAGTGTCGCTGGTGGAGCCGACCGGCCTGTCCGAACTGATTCACGGTTCACTGTTTGGCCACCCGCTGATGCTGTTTACCACCCAGCGTTCCGGCGCGCGCGCCGGTGATATTTTACCGGTCACACTGGACAGCGAACGTGCGATGCTGTTCGACGCCGCATCACAGCGCCGCCTGTAATTGCACGTTTAAGGTGGTCATTTACGTTCAAAACGACCAGCGCACCCCGGCATTGTAGCGCCAGCCTTTGACGCCGTTGCCGGCAATCTCTTTGCGGTAATCCGCCTCGGCATACAGCGCCACCTTGTTGATGAGGGTCGCCGTGCCGCCGAGGCCGACGTCCCACATCTGGCCAAATTTGCCGCTGCTGAAGCTCTGGCTCAGGTCACTGTCGCTGGTGCCGACCCTGACCTGCGCCGTACCGCCCCAGCCGCGATAATAGTTAGCGCGCAGATACGGCGTGTACTGGTTCTGACTGCTGTCCTGCCAGCTGCGCGCCACACGTGCGCCGAGCCGGCCAATGGTTTGATCGTAATCGTTATAGGAGACGCGCGCGCCGTCAGCATCGGTAAAACTGTCCATGTTCATTCGCAGCCAGCTAACCTGTGCCTGCGGTTCCAGGCGCACATCACCCGCCAGCATCAGCGGATAGCCAGACTCGACTGATGCCGTCCAGCCTTGCCCTTTGGGTTTAGCGACCGCTTTCTGCCGCGCAATGTCGGTTTCGCCACGGTAGCCGCTCCAGCTCAGCGAACCATCTACATACCAGCCACTGCTGCGCAGCCAGGTGCCATAAAGTGACAACGTATCGCTATCAAAGCTGGTGGAGCTGTACCCGTCAGCGGCATGCGGGCGAATGCGCGTGTTGCCGCGCGTATAGGCGACGCCGCCACGTACGCTATCTTCAGCGCCATCGGCGCGCAGCAAATTGCCGCCCAGCTGTACGGCGCTGTAGTTGAGGTCGAAGTCATAACCCCAGGCGTCCAGGCCGCGATTGCTTCGATACTGCAAATCCGAACCGAGGTAGCGGATAAACATCTCTGCGTTGTCTGCCGGCTGCTGGCGCAGTTCGCCGAGACGCTTATGCAGATCGTCAGTGACTGCCAGCGAGTAGTACGCCAGCCCGACCGGTGCGGAGATCCAGGACGGTACCTGCGGCGTAACCGCCGGACGCACCGCCTTAACCGCACTGCCCGCCTGCGGCTGGCACAGCGAGCCATCGCTGCAGATGAAATTGTTTGCCAGACGATAGTCCCATACGTTGCCGCCTGCGCTGCTGCCCGGTGCAAAGCTGTACAGGCCATACTGCCACGGCCCGGCTGCCACATAGCCATTGCTCAGCCTGAAGCTGTCGGCACTGGCGCTGCCGGTCACCTGCGCCAGCGAAACGCCTTCGCTAGCGGCAATAACGTTGTCACGATTAGTGTCCAGCAGCCCGCCGCCCTGCAGGCGGTCATCCACCCAGGTGGTGCCGCTGGCGTTACCGTTAACAAGCAGCACGTCGCTGTGGGTGGCTGTCGAATTGAGTTTCAGGCGGCCCTGCGCGGAGGCCAGACTACCTTCGATGGTCAGGGTATTTGCCGCCACATTGCCACCGTTGGTCAGGTCGAGCGTGCCGGCATTATTCACTACCAGCGAATCATTGCTGGCCCCCTGCAGCCGCGCGTTGACGCCATCGCCGGCGAACAGCGTGGACCCGGCATCGATATTAATGGTGCTGTGCGCCAGTTTAATGTTGTCGCTCAGCGTCCACTGCGTATCGATGAAGTTCAGCGTGCTCCAGCCCGCGCCGAGGTTGGTGCCTTTAGTGAGATCGTCCTGCCGGAACGAACCGCCGCGCGCATTGAGCTGGCTGAGGTTCAGCGTGCTATCCGCGCCGCCGCTGGTGATATGGCGGGTCTGGTTCAGGCTGATAGCCTGCACTGTCGCCTGATTGGCACTGCCGTCACCCATACTCAGGCCGCCATCCAGCGTGCCGCCCGTAACCAGCAGCGTATCGCTGCCGTTGCCGGTGTTCACTTCGCCCGTGACTTTGCCCGCCAGCAGTGCCACCACATCACGGGTCGCGCCGCCCGCCACTACCACCTGATCGGCGTACGGCGCATCCAGCGTGCCCTGGTTGATAAACACCGTCTCGCCGCCGCGCAGATCAATAAGCGGTGCGACGCGGCTTTGTGAACGGATGGTGCCCTGGTTGATCACCTGGCTGGCGCTGCGGGTGACAATCGCCGAACCGCCATCGGCATCGCGGATATCAATCAGGCCCTGAGCAATCACCCGTCCACGGGTGTTGGCACGCACGCCGGTGCCGCTGCCGTTGACTTCAATGCGGTAGTCGCGCCCAATCACTAAATCGTTGCCCGTGGTCGATCCATCTGCATTTTCAAAACGATAGCCGGTACCGCCTGCGCCGACGTGAATCTGCGCGCTACCCGCCGGATCGAACGAGGTGGCAGAGCGGATGCCGGTGCCACCGTTAGCCTCGAAGCGCACATTACTCAGCGAAATATCACTGATGCCGGCGCGATTGTTCAGCGCAGTGCCGCTGCCGTAAGCGCCGATGATGATGTCGTTGGCTTCAAAGCGCTGCGCACCGCTGTCGAGCAGCAAACCGTCGGCTTTGCCGTAAGCCGCCAGCGTGCTGGCCCCCTGGCCGTCGCCGTAAATTTTCATCGCGCCGCCGGAGCCCACGCGCAGCGCAGCGGTGCCGTCATTCACGCGTAAAGTGCTGTCGAGCGGTACATACTGGCCATAACCGCTGCTGACATCCACGCCGGTGCCGCTGGCGACGCTAACCGTGCCGCGGTTGATAAAGTTACCGCCATCGTGCACCCGGGCCCCGGTACTGTTGCGGCCACGTAAATCCACTACGCCCTGCTGCTGATTAAACAGGCGCGCGTCGCCGCTGACATCAAACGCCGTGGCGTTGCGCCCGGTGCCGGTGATGAGCGAGGCGGCGTAGACCTCGGTGCCATCGCCCGTCGCCCGCGCGCCGAGGGTGTTTTTGCCATTCAGCGCGATAAGGCTGGTAATGATCCCCTGCGCGCGATCGCTGGCGCGCAGCACGGTGGCACCCTTACCGGTGACCTGATAAACATCGGTGCTGGATACCAGCGCATCCGTCCCGCTGGCCACGATGCCGGTGCTGTCACTGCCGCTCAGCGTGACGTTGCCAAAGCCCTGGTTGTACAGCCACGCGCCGTTGCGGATTTCATACAGCGTCGAGTTACGACTGCTGACATCAACCGGGCTGCCGTTGACGATCAGGCGTGAGCCGGGATCAAAAGCCTGATAGCCGATCTGCTGTGCGTCGTGGAACACCACACGGCTGTTCGCGCCCAGCGTAATACGACCGCCGGCAAAGGCTTTCGCACCGACCACGTTATCGCCGTACAGATTAATCGTGCCGTTCTGGTTAATCCGCCCCAGCTGGTGATACGAGACCGCACCGAAGGTGGTGGTTTGCTGGGTGCTCTGACCGCTGTAGAGATTAAGCGTGCCGCTATTGTTAATCTCCGTCAGGGTTTTGCCGTCGCCGGCGCCCGGATAGCCATCGGCGAACAGCGCGCGGCCGTTGCGCAAAATGTTGATATCGCCGCGGTTGTCGACCGTTGCGCCATACTGCGCGTAGATACCCGTTACGCCTTCCCCCCGCAGGGAGATAGCGCCGCGATTCACCAGCCGCGCATGATTCATCACGGTAAACGGCTGCTGGTTATTGGCGCGGCCGTCTATCGCTGCCTGATTGATCAATAAAGTGTTCGGGTCGAACTGCGTATTAGGGTTAACAACGTTACCCTGCAGCGTATAGCGATTACCGTCAGCGATGGCGACGCGGGCATCAGACCCGTTGAGGTGAATACGCGTTGCGGCATCAATGGTAGCGCGGGCGCCATCAGTAATGGTCAGCCCGCTGGCAAAGCTGGCGATGTTCAGCGTCGCGCCGTGGGTAGTAATGTCGGTGCCGGCACCGCTGCCGTACACACCGGTCGCAAACGGGCTGTTCATCGACAAAGTCAGGCCGCGCCCGTCAAAATCCGCGCCCTGCTCGACGCGAAAAATCGTGCCGTTCCACACGGAGGCGCTGTAGCGGCCGTTGGCCGGCAGATTAATGCGCGCATCCGGGCCGATACGGTAGAAACTGATCTGTCCGCTATCCAGCATGCTGTCGCTGCCGCTGGAGGTGGGAATGGCGCGGGCACTAACGTTGACCGTTGCCTGGCCTTCAGCACGAATCCCGATGCCCGCTTTGCCGCTGAGCCGGATTGGGCCGGTGATATCGGCACTGGCGTGACCGCCCGGTTCGCCAGTTACCCACACCGCCGTATTGTTGGTGCCGCCAAAGCGGTCGGCGTCACCCGCCACGTTGATCGCCCCGCTGGAGAAGGCGTGCGCCTGATTGCCCGCCGTGGCGATCACTTTCAGGCCGGTGCTGTTATAGCCATTCAGATTGAGGGTACCGCGGTTGCCCACCTGGCCGCCGCTGCCGGAATCCATCGCCAGCATGGCGATATTTTCGCGCGGTAGCGCCTGCGCCATACCGTTGACGTCGATAACACCGTTATTCAGTGACACCGCGTTGGGCCCGGCCTCGATGCGCATGCCAACGGCGTTCTCGACTTTTGAGCCGATAACAATACGGCCATCATTGATGGCACGCGAGTCGAGCAGGCCGGAAATGGCGCTGATGCCACCGCCGAGGCTGACCGCGACATCCTGCGTGACGTCGCCCTTGTGATTTTGCGGTGTGCGACCGAGATAAATCGTGCCATCGCGCGCGTTGACGAAGCTACCCTCGCCGCTGAAACTCACCGCCGCTGCTGAGGAGCCGTTCGCCACATCGTGAATGCCGATGTTAATATTGCCGTGATTGACCGCGCTGCTGCTGCCGAGGAATAAGCCGGCGGTGCCCCACGGCGCATCCCCGATATGCACATTGAGCACGCCGTTATTGCGGAAGTCGCTGTCATAAATCGCTGACACCGCCGTGCCCGCATAGCCGAGAGAGTCTTCTGCCACGCCGCGCCCATTGGCGGCATTAAAAAAGCCACTGTTGATGACGCCATTATTGATACCGCGCGCGCCGCTGACCAGCTCCAGCGCGCCCGCTTCGGATGAGAGCGCGTTACTGGTCGCCAGTTTTCCGGCGATAATCGCCGTTGCACCGTTGCTGGCGCGCATCACGGCGCTGGCGCTGTTGGCCACTTCCAGCGTTTTGCCGCGATTGATTTTCACACTGGCTTTCGCGCCATCGGCACTCAGCACCACCTGATCGCCGAGTGCGGTAGCCACTTCATTATCGTAATTACCGGTGCTCATGCGGTAAACCACACGACCGTCGCGCAGGCTGAACGCCTGGTTCAGCGCGGCGTTATAACTTTCCGGGCTCAGGTTGCCGCCGCTAATCTGGTCAATCAGCCAGTCGTTATAGTTCCGCAATTCATTGAGATTACTGACGTAGTACGCGTTGCTGCTGCCATCCTTGAGCGTGACATCAAACAGACCGGCGTAGGTCACCACGCCTCCGGCATCAAATGCCAGCCGATCGCCACCGTACGGCGGCGTGGCGGCGGTAAAGCGGATACGGTTATTGCTGTCCCAGTTAATCTGGCCGTTATTACTGCTGGCAAATAACTGACTCTGTTTGGCAGCCATTGACCAGCGATTGGTGCTGGCGTTAGCGGCTGCGCCTTGCTGACCAATATTGATATTTAACCGGCCATTAGTGACTGTCGCCACGCGCGCATCAATATATTGTTTATCGTTCACATCATAATAATCTGGCACTACCGTAGCGCCATTAATTTCCGCCGGCGCAATCATTTCCGCACTATTATAAACCTGATAGACACGATAACTGCCTGTTTCTTCATCCGGAATACCAATAGCGTAATTTTGTGCGCCGAGTTGCAGGCGGGGCTCGCCGATTAAATTGTCATTAATAATACGCCCAACCTTTTGTAGTTCACCCAGCGTGACGCTGCTCATGCCACTTTCTCCCACGGTAAAGCGCGGCACGCCGCTTAGCGTCTGGGTGGAACCATTACATAAGCAATAAGCGCCGACTTTATTGTCGTTGCGCTCGGGAGTGAAGGGTTTTAATACCACCGCCGATACCGGTGTGGCAGGCAGCATTAAGCCCTGCGCAGCAAGCAGGCTCAGTAACAAAGGATTTAATTTAAACACACTATTTTCCTCACCAGAGAAAAGACAAATGCCGCACAGCGAATGCGCAGTGCGGAGAAATAGCGAAGCGAAATATATTGTCGTAATAGCTTACGGCTGGAAATCTGTTGAAATGAGTATTACCGCGTTCAGGTTAAAACGTCCAGTTTGACTTAAGGAATTGTGATGACGGCGATAAGCTTTAGGAATTGCGCTAACGGCTTGAGATAATTATCTGGAACTAAAAATGCAGAGAATGGCAAAAATCAGATGGCGGGAAATAATACCCGGCACGCCAGTGGCGGCCGGGCATGATGACAATTACAGTCGCGCTTCGACCGGCACCGCCACTTTTTTATCTTTCGGCTTGAGGCCAAACATGAATGAGGCGAAGCGTGAACGTTTGACGATAGCGTAACACACCGCGCTCAGCGCAATGCCGAGGGCAAAATCGATCAGGACATACAGGACTGACAGGTTATCCGGTAACCAGACATCCAGCAGCCATGAGAAAATGATCACCACCGGATAGTGCAGCAAATAGATGATCAGCGCGGAATCCACAATCGCCGTCAGAATGCGACTCTCTTTCACGTTGATGCGTTCGAAGCTAAACACCAGCCAGTAGGACAGCATCACCGACAGCACGCTGCCCAGCATCACCGGCACATATTTCATCACCCCGGTGATGTGGTTGTGCGCGACAACATAGCAGGCGGCCCACACCGCCAGCACCAGCGCGGCCACCAGCCAGCCATTCATCAGTTTACTGTTGGCGTACCGGGCAATTTTCTCGCGGTTGACGTATAACGCAAAACCGGCGGTGTAGTAGACGAGGAAGCGTGCGGTCACCGGGATGAGCTCGACAAATTCACCGCGGCCTTTCACCAGGAACTTCAGCACGAAGCAGGCGTTACCCAGAATCACCAGTGTGGCGATCAGCATTGGCAACGACATTTTGCCCAACTGACGGGCGCTCCACTGATAAAACGCGCCGGGTACCAGCAGCGACATCACCGACAGCGACACGAGGAACCACAGGTGGTGCATCATGGTATAGCTGTTTAGCCAGCCTTCGAGGCTCAGCGGGGTGTTATTCATCTGTCCCGCGATAAAATACATCAGCGGCGGAATAAACAGATAGGCTGATATCAGCGGAATCAGGACGCGCTTACGGCGATTATCCGTAAAGAATTTCTGCCCTTTTCGCAAAATAATCAGTGCGGAGAACATGCCCGAAAGAAAGAAGAACACTTCCATCCTGAAGGTGTGCACCATGCTCAGCAGTGCCGTGAATATTTCCGAGGGATCGCGCTGCGCGACATAATACCAGCCATTCTCTCCCGGCAAACTCCGTGAGGCGTGTAATAACACCCCTTCCAGAATTAGGCCGGCACGCAGCAGATCCAGGCCAATATTACGGCTGGATAAAAAGGATTCTGTTTTCACATTGCACATCCTGAAATGAGTTGTAACGCAATCATAATGATTCAGTCAGAATGCTAACACCGGATTAATCTGTATACATTATGTTTAGAAACGTTTCGGAATTTCGCCATAGTGTAAAGAATGCCACTGTGCAATGGCCATAAAGCTTAAGCCAGAATGTTCTGATGGTAAAAGTTATCGTCAGGCAGCGCATATTCGCAGCTAACCGCCGGAAAAGCAGCGAAAACCCGCTCCTTTACAACAGGTTGTGGATTATCCGGTTCGACTCGCAGTGCGAAAATTCGCTAATCAAACTGCGTTATGTCCTGAAGCAACCATGATGTTTTAAGCAGGCGTCACTGCGGGATTTTCTGGCTGAAGGGTGACTGTTGGGTAAGGTTTGTTTTTATGTCGCTGTATTTAAATAACTTTTATTCAGCGAGCAGCTTTTTTCTCAGAGTTGGCCTAATTTTCACCCCGCAACCGTGCTTTCGGATTGTTGACCCGCAATCTCCCCTGTTAAGGTAATTCGCTTACGGTAAACAACCGATTCTCCATGTAACCTTGAGTATCAAAAGGCGGAAATTTGTTATGCAACGAGCGCTATCTGGCATCGTCACTTTGCTGATTACCACAGCCTGTCTGTGCAATACCGCATTCGCCGAAAGCGGCAAGCCCGATAATAACTTTATTATTGAAGCCTATGGCGGTTCCAGTACGCGCGGTGCCATGGCGATAAAGGAAAATGGCAAATTGCGCGCAATTTATATTAAAGACAATGAGATTGCTCTGATTAACCAGTGGCTACAGGAGAAGTATGGCGATGGCATTCGCGTAGTGAATAAAGGCGCGTCCTCATCGCAGGCCATGGACCTGTTAAATGGCAAATATTTCTACAAGAATAATAAAAGCTGGCGCGAAGAGATGAAGAAATCGCCGGCAAAAATCATTTTGCTGAATTTTGCCACCAACGATGCACGCCATTTCCATTTCCGCGATATAGAAAAGGATTACCAGGTTAGCCCGGATAAATATACCCAAGTGATGACACAGCTGATTACTATTGCCCGTGAAGAGGGTAAGCAGGTGATATTACAGGAGCCGCACCCGATTTGTGGCCGCGCGGAGAAATGGCACGTTGCACCTTACGTCACCAAACTGGACGCGCTGGCTAAAGCAGAATCGGTGCCGCTGGCGCGTCAGTATCAGCGCATACAGCAGATGAAAGACTGGCAGTCGCTGATGTCACCCGATTGTATTCATCCGTCCGAACAGCTGTACCGCATGAAAGCAGAGGAAACGTTTTCGGTGCTGGTCTCCCACTTTAATACCGAGCTGGCTGCTGCCGGGCATGGCAAAAACCCGGATGGCGAGCAGGTGGCGAAACGCTAAGCCGGTGATTGGCTGACCGGTGAAAACGGCTTAACGCGACAGTGTAGCGGCATATTAACGGTAGTCTTTACCACCACGCTGTGTTATCCCTCGGGTTGTCGCGGAGGGATAACAATGAATATCAGTTTACTGAGCCAGTGTCCGCAGTTGCTGGATACGGTGGCAGCTATGCTTCATCAGGAGTGGTCCGGGTTTTCTCACTGGCGCGACCGGAGCGCCATTCGTCAGCGCCTGCTGATGCGCAACGCGCAGCCGGCAAAAACGTTTACGCTGGTCGCGTTGAATGCAGAAAATGAAGTGCTTGCCACCGCCAGCACGATTCTTCACGAGCTTGATGACATCTATGAACGCCAGTTCTGGATGGGCGAAGTACTGACTGTCGCGGCACACCGCGGTAAAGGCGTGGCCTCTGCTCTGGTATTGCGTTTAATTGAAGAAGCTCGCCAGCGCCACATGCCAGAGTTGTGGCTGTATACGCCGGATCAGCAGGCGTTTTACCGTCGCTATGGCTGGCAGGAAATCGAGCAGCGCATCGTGTCGTCAGAACAGGTTAGCGTGATGCGAAGGGAAATCTTTTAAGGAAAAGAAACAGAGGCAATTGTGCTCCCCGATGAAGTTGTAATTCTTTGTTTTAACGATGCTTTGATTTAAAACGATTCTTGTATGGTCGTATGTTGGCTACACAAGTATTCCCTGGTCGCCATAAATAGCGACCCTACAGGTTAATTGCACGGTTTTGTAATGTGTTTTAGGTCGCCATAAATGGCGACCCTACAGGGTAACGGCACTGTTTTGTAGGGTGCGCATTGATGCGCACCGGCATTAACAGGGTGATTTTTAAACTGAACGGCATTGCACGCTTTATGGCGGCCCGTTTTACGCTGGCGGCTGTCCCGGGCGTGATTAACTTACCTGGGCGATTGCTGGCTCAGCTTCTGCGGTGCCGCTGCGCCGTTCCGCGCCAGCGAAGCCGCTCGGCGTCTGGCCGGTGAAGCGGGTGAAAGCGATGCTGAAGGCGCTGGCAGAGCGGTAACCCACCCGTTCAGCCACGTCGGCTACAGACAGGCGACTGCTGCGCAGCAGATTTTTCGCCAGCGCCATGCGCCACGTCAGCAGATACGCCATCGGCGCCATGCCCACTGCATCGCGAAAACGTACGAAAAACGCCGAGCGCGATAGCGCCGCGTGTTTCGCCAGCTGGGGCACCGTCCAGCCATGGGCAGGCCTGGCGTGGATGGCGCGAATCGCCCCGGCCAGCCGCTCATCGGCCAGTCCCCGCATCACGCCAGGCGATGCATTCGCCGCTGGCATTGCGCGCAACGCCTCGATCAGCAGTAATTCCAGCAAACGTTCCAGCACGATCTGCCGTGCCGGACGCTGTGCATGGCACTCATCCCTGACCAGCTGCACCAGCGTGGTCAGACGCGATGCGCCACGCACATGAATAAACTGTGGCAGCAACGAGACAATCAATCCCGCGTCGGGTGCGGCAAACTGGCAGTAACCAATCAGCGTCTGAACCTCGGCTGGCTGCTGCCGATCGCCAAGCCACACTTCGCCCGGCGCAAGCATCTCCGGCATAGAATCAGGCGCATCTGCTGCCGGTGGCTGCTCGCTGGTCATGCAAAACTCCCACGCAGCCGGAATCAGGACAAAATCCCCCTGCTCAAGCGCAACCGGAGAATGACCTTTTATTTCCAGCCGGCTGCGCCCCTCCAGCACCACGCAGTAAAACGGCTGGCCGGTCTCACTGCGCTGCACACGCCATAATCCATTGGCACGCGCGCGTTTGGAATAAGCGGCCCCGGGCTGTAACAGTGACACCATTTCGGCGAGCGGATCGATCATAATGGACTCCTGCAAATGAAACCAGGACTGTACGTTGTAGTGAGTCCGGTAGTGGTACTCTATAGTGAGCTCTTACCCAACGCAATGCAGGAGTGAACCATGAAAACCATTTTAATCACCGGCTGCTCTTCTGGTTTTGGTCATGCTACCGCGCTCTGGTTTCTGGAGCGCGGCTGGAAAGTCATCGCCACCATGCGCACCCCGCGCGCCGAACTGTTTCCTGAATCCGCCCATCTGCGCCTGCTGCCACTGGATGTCACCGATGCCGCCAGCATCAGGCAAACGCTGGCTGAAGCAGGAGAGATTGATGTGCTGGTCAACAATGCCGGCATCGGTTTATTAACTTCGCTGGAAGGCGCGCCGATGTCCTCGGTGCGGGAAGTGTTCGAAACAAACACGCTGGGCACCATCGCCATGACGCAGGCGGTCATCCCGCAGTTCCGTGCGAAAAACAGCGGCATGGTGATCAATGTGACCTCGACGGTAACGCTGAAATCCCTGCCGCTGCTGGCGGTTTATACCGGCAGCAAAGCGGCAGTCAACGCCTTTACCGAGTCGCTGGCGCTGGAACTGCAGCCCTTTAATGTTCAGGTGAGACTGGTATTACCCGGGCTGGCACCCACCACCGACTTCGGCAAAAACGCCCGGCCGCGCATGGAAAACACCTTGCTTGAGCCTTACCAGCCGATGTTTGATGGCATCATCGCCGGCATGCAGCAGCCCCAGCCAACCACTAAAGCACAGGACGTTGCCGCTGCCGTGTGGCGTGCCGCGACCGATCCCGCCGCACCGATGCGCATCCCGGCCGGAGAAGATGCCGAAGCCTCGATGAAGCAATACGGTTAGCGATCTTTACGCTGGGCCAGCGCCTGCAGTGCCGCCAGACCGTCGCGCGTCAGCCAGCTTTGCAACGGGGCAAACAACGGTTCAGGCAGCGCCTCAGGCGCGAACCAGTGCCAGCCTGCGCACTTATCCGGTTCCCGCAGCTGCGGCTCGCCGCTGGCGTCCGACGCCACCATCAGCAGCGTAATATAGTGCCGGTTGACCGCCGGAAACACATCGCTGACGAAGGCGCCGTTGTGTACGCTGTGCAGCTGTAAACCGGTCTCCTCCAGCACTTCCCGCCGCGCACAGGCTTCCGGGGATTCACCAAACTCCAGATGGCCGCCCGGCGCCGACCAGTCACCGGCACCGTGGCTGCCTTTACGCTGGCCGAGCAACAGCTTGCCATCGCGGAAAATTAATACGCCAACACCGACCTGCGGGGACATCATTGCTCCTGATTTATCGATCCTCTCACTCTGCACGGTTTATAAAACAGCGTATTCCGTCTGACAATGGTTTCCTGCCGTTATCGCTGGGGTTTGAGTCGCAGCGCCATCAACATCAGTAGCAGCACGCCCGCCGCCATGATCTGCCACGCACTGTCGAGTGATGCCGCGCGGTCGCGCACAATGCCGGCCATCAGCGGCATCAGCGCGGCCAGTATATAGCCGCCGCCCTGCACGAACGACAGCAGCGCAGTGGCTTCTTCCGGCGTACGGGCATGATCAAGCGTGACGATCAGCGATAGCGGAAACAGCGCACCAATCCCCAATCCCAGCAGCAGCGTCGGTAACCAGGCGCGTTCGCCGCCCAGCCACAGCAGTGCGATCAGCCCCAGCAGGATGGAAGCCAGCACCAGCAGCAGCGGCCAGCGGCGATCGCGGCAGCGATGAATCAGTGCGGAGAGCATAAATCCGGCGGCGACTTCGGTCAGGGTTAATGCGCCCAGCACGTAGCCGCTCTGTGCCGGCAGCCAGCCGTGTTGCATGTAAAATGGCGGCAGCCACGCCAGCACCAGCGTGTAAGCACCGGTGCCGATGCCAAAAAACAGCATCAACAGCCAGGCGCGCCGCGTGCGGTGTACGCCGCCGGCCGGTGGCGTGTTTACTCTCGTGGTCACAGGCTGCAGGCGCAGCCACAGAATCAATGCGATCAGCGCCGGTAGCGACGGCAGCATCAGGGCGATCGTCAGTCCGGCATGGCTGGCGAGCGGCGCGGCGCTGGCTGCGGCCACTGCAGCTCCGGCCATAATACCGGTGGTGAACAGTGCCATTAGCGTACCGGCACGCGAGGCGAAGTGACGCTTGATGAGCGCGGGCATCAGCGCCTGAATCAGCCCGATGCCGCAGCCCGCCAGCAGCGCGCTGGCGGTTAGCATGGTGGCACTGTGATCAACGCCACGCGCGCCACCCGCGAGCACCAGCACTATCAGGCCAGCGGTAATGCCGCGCGCTTCACCCAGCCTGCGCAGCAGCAGCGGCCCGGCCAGCGCCGCCAGCCCCATCATAATGACCGGCAGCGTCGTCAGTAGGCTCAGCTGCGTGGCACTGAGCCCTGCATCGTGCTGCAGTTGCAGGAACAGCGGTCCGATGGCCGCCATCACCGGACGCAAATTCAGCGCCACCACAAAAACCAGTAAAGCAAACATGCCAATAGCAGGTAAGGTACGATTCACATTCTGTCTCCATACGCCAAAGTATCTTAACGTTAAGATACTTTGCGGAAGAACGATAGCGGGTGCGCACAAAGCGACACATTGCCCGCCGTGAACTGATGAGAATTAACATGACTGACCACGTAGATTTTGTCGTTGCGCAATGGGCCAGCGCCATGCCGGAGCTGGACGCCTCTTCCATGGCGATTTTTGGCCGCATGCTGCGCCTGATGAAGCATCTGGCGAAAAAGCGCGCTGAGGCGCTGGCGCCCTTTGGTTTTCGCGATGGCGAATTTGATGTACTGGCTACGTTGCGGCGTGCCGGCGCACCTTACCGCCTGTCGCCCACGCAGCTCTACAAATCGCTGCTGGTCACCTCCGGTGCCATGACCAACCGGCTTAACCGGCTGGAAGAAGAGGGATTGATTGCGCGTGTTGCCGATGCCGATGATAAGCGCAGCACGCTGGTGATGCTGACGCCGGCCGGCCTGGCAAAGATTGAGCAGGCGCTGCAGGTGCATACGCAAACGCAGAATGCGCTGCTGGCCACGCTGGACGATCGGCAGCAGCAGCAGCTTGCCGCCCTGCTGCGTCAGCTGTTGCAGACAGCCGAACAGTAAGCCGGACGGGATGTGGCAAAAAATGAATTAATTCAGCGCGTTTTTCGCTATGTTAAGCATCCCACACCGCTTATTTTCGGACTGGCTATGCGTAACAAATATGCCCCTGCGCAAATCTTTATTCACTGGCTGACGCTGGTACTGGTGGCCACCGCTTACTGCACCATGGAGTTTCGCGGCTTATTTACGCGCGGATCCTGGCAAGGCTACACCATGATCGTCGGACATTTCAGCGCCGGCAGTTGTGTACTGTTGCTGATGCTGTCACGCATTGTGCTGCGTTTTCGCCATCGCAGCCCGAAAATCGAACCCCAGCCGCCACACTGGCAAACCGGACTGGCGCATCTGATGCATCTGGCGATCTATCTGTTCTTTATCGTGCTGCCGATTCTCGGCATCCTTTCGCGCTTCTACATGGGCCGTAACTGGTGGATTTTCGCGATTCCGATGCCGGTCAGCGCCAGCCCGGATCCCGATTTTGCCGATATGCTGAGCGACTGGCACGAAACCCTCGCGCCATACGGCTACTGGCTGATTGGTCTGCACGCGGCGGCCGCGCTGGTGCATCATTATCTGATTAAAGACAATACGTTGCTGCGCATGATGCCGTCACGGCGAAACGGATGAAAGGAATAAGACGGTCGCCTGATGTGGCGACCGTCCTGATTTACGCGGCGTGCCGGCGATCGGTCACCGACCTCAGCTGAGGTGAAAACGTCCCACGGTATGCGCCAGCTGTGCCGCCTGGTCTTCCAGCGAACTGGCGGCGGCTGACATCTGCTGGACCAGCGCGGCGTTCTGCTGGGTGGTGCCATCCATCTCGTTCACCGCGATCGTTACCTGGCTGATGCCGCGCGCCTGCTCGTCTGACGCGGTAACAATCTCGCCGATAATAGTGCGCACCGAGTTTACCGCCTGCGTCATCTCCTGCATGGTTTTACCGGCATCCTGCACCAGCTGCACACCGCTGCCGACGCGCTGCCCGGACTCTTCAATCAGCGCAGCGATATCCTTCACCGCATTGGCGCTGCGCTGTGCCAGATTACGCACTTCCGACGCCACCACGGCAAAACCGCGTCCCTGTTCCCCGGCGCGCGCCGCTTCAACCGCGGCGTTGAGCGCCAGAATGTTGGTCTGGAAGGCGATGCTGTTGATAATGGCGGTGATGTCGCCGATTTTCTTCGCGCTGTCGTCGATTTGCGCCATGGTCTGCACTACCTGGCCCACCAGTGACTCACCGCGGCTGGCGATGTGCGTGGCGTTATCGGTCAGCGTCGTCGCCTGATGCGCGTTAGCAGCGTTGTGTTTCACCGTCGCGGTAATCTGCTCCATGCTGGCGGCAGTTTGTTCCAGCGCGGCCGCCTGCTCTTCGGTACGTGACGCGAGGTTGAGGTTGCCGCTGGCGATTTCACCTGCGCCCTGGCGCACCGACGCGCTGGCATCCTGAATCTGCCCGACAATCTCGCGCAGCTGGTTTTGCATGGTGTGCAAGGCGAAGAACAGACTGCTGCTGTCGCGCGCTTTCAGCGGGATAGCGTTATCCAGTTTGCCATCGGCCACAGCCAGCGCAATGGTGGCTGCGGTCAGTGGCTCACCGCCAATCGGCTTCAGCACTTTGCGACTAAATACCAGCCCAAGCAGTGCGCACACCACCAGGATGCTAATCACCATTAAAATCACCGCGTTAATCAGCTGACGGTGCGCCGCTTCCATGACTTTGCTCACCGGGGCCACCACGCCGAGATACCATTTCTGATCGCTGTTACCGATCACCACAGGCCGCCAGGCTACCAGCGCATCCTCGCCCAGAATAGCGTCATGCTGTTCGGTGACCGTGCTGCTGAAATTATGCGTGTCGCCCTTCCAGGCTTTGCTGGTCTGGCTTTTGTCCGGATAAGACACCACATTCCCCGCGCTGGAGAGCAGCATGGCGTAACCGCTGCCTTCCCACGGTTTGATGCTGTTCACTTTTTCCTGCAGTGACGCCAGTGAGATATCGGACGTCACCACGCCCCACAGTTTGCCCTGGCTGATAATTGGCGCGGCCACCGAGGTCAGCAGCGTTGGCACACCGTTATAGGCATAGCTATAAGGTTCGATCAGCGTATCTTTCTGGCTTTTCTGCGGCAGCAAATAGTAATCGCCCTGGCCTGGCGTAAAGATTGAGGTCAGCGGATGCAGGGCAAAATTGCCACCCTGGTCGCGATCGACGAAATAGGCGTAACGTCCTTTAGGTGCCGCGCCAGCCTGAGAGGCAAACTCAGCATCGCGTCCGTCAAATGCGTTTTCTTCGAAGATGACCGAAATAGAGAGATAGTCCGGATTATCACGCAGTGCAGAGACCAGCAGCTTATCGGCCACTTTGCGGTCCTGCACGCCGGCAGCCGGCAGGGCAATCAGACTGTGGCCGAGGTTGTGAGCGACATCTCGTGCGTAACTCAGCTCCTGCTGGATTTGCAGAGCCTGACTCTGCGCAATCTGCTGTAAGTAACTTTCCGCCAGCGATTTTTGCTCATTGCTGGACTGCCAGCTGAGCACGCCGATAGTCACGGCGAAGCCGAGGGTGATGGTTAAGGCGCCCGTCAGCAGCATTTGTGTGCGGGTGCTCATTTTTTTCTTATTAGATACGGTTGTGGCCATGTCGGCGCTCCTGGTGTTGACACTTTATTACTGAAAAAGAATCACGCCCTGTGCACCTGCATCCCTGTAATCACTCTATCGGCGCACAATCCGGGAACTTGATGGCCTGGCAGGTCCGATCAGAAAACCATCAACCGCCGTTGTGGCGTTGAGTCGCCATTAAAAACGCTAAGATGATGCAGTAAAAAAGAGGGAATTTGATCTGGCGCAAGATCGCCACTTCGTTGTGCTGTCAGGTTATTGCGTACGGGCGCAACGCGCCGCATAACAAGAGGAATGCAACATGGCAGGTAAATTGAGTCTGGCAGGGTTAATGGTGGTCTGGCTGGTGTATGTGGCGTGGATGGTCAGTTACTACTCAGGCACCTTCTCTCTTTTCACGCACTGATCCTTAGCACGGATCCCAGGCCAGCACAGAGGCTGGCCCGGATTCAGCAGCAGTGCAAAGCGAACGCGCTGTTCCTCAGGCGGCTTTGACCGCACGCACCTTCTTCTCTTTTTCCGGCGCAGCGGTATCGCTGTCGTCAGCAGCGGTTTCGCCGCTGTCTTTCACCGCGTCCGGCAGTTTGCTGGTGCGCAGAATGTGTTGCACCGCGTCTTTCTGTTCGGCCAGCAGCATACCCAGCGCTTCGGCCTGGGCCTCATCCATCGCTGGCTGATGTTGCTGCAGCCAGTCGGTGAACGCGTCGGCCATATCGAGCATCTTGTCCCATGCATCTGCGTCTTTTTTATTGGCAAACGTCATCTTCTCTTCACCCTTTCTGACCACAACATATTTGGTTTCGACTGCCATGATGCACCTCATTTACTGTGTTTATATACAGTATATTTCATTCAGCTTTTTTAGCCAACGATTTTCTGCTTGCCGTTTAAGCCAGCAGCTCTTCGAGGAAGGTTGCCAGCGCTTTGCGCGGATCGTCCTCTTCAGACACGATCATTTCAATGCCCCACTGCCCCAGTACCTCTTTCGCCACCGGATTATTACGGTTGGTGAACAGGTAGGATTTAGGCCGTGCGGTCGCCAGCCCGGTGCGGCCCCACATCTTGGTCAGGCGATAAAACAGCAGGCGGATATTGAAATCGCTGATGCTGTAGCCAACAAACAGCACGGAGTTACCCATAACATCATGGGTCAGTTTGATATCCAGCGGCGAGTCAAAATAGAGCCGCTCGAAGTAGCTGCTCTCATCCAGCACGATGGAGGTATCATCGTCAAAATCGCCATGAAGTTTAATAATATGGCGCTTATCTTCAGTCAGCGACACCAGATCGGCGGCATTAGCGACCTTGCTATACGGCACATTGTGCGCTTCATGCGCCATCTCCAGCCAGCGGTCGTAATTGGTGGTATAGATGCGCGAGAAATTGCCCTGGGTGATCATGGTGTGAATTTCAGAGCTGCGCACGTCGATGTCCGGACGGTGCCACTCGCGATCCATCCAGCTGCGCAGCGGGCCGAGCGAGCCTTTGCGCTGTTTGTAATACTCCGCCAGCGACAAATGGGTGCCGTAGGTATTGAAGATTTTCGGATCGTAGCCCAGCTCATTAGCCAGATGTGCAATCAGCTCGTGCCACTCCGGCAGTCCGAGATTGCGTGAAATGCCCGCACCGGCGAACAGAATCAGTTTGCCGGCATCGTAAGCACGTTTGAGTTCCGGTTTCATGCCAGTCCCCGCGAAGTTTTCAGAAAGGTGGCAAAGCGATCCAGCGCCAGGCGGCGCATCGAGATTTCGTTTTTCAGTTCGCCCATTTCAGCGAATGTCTGGGTGTGCCCTTCCGGGATAAACACGCAGTCCCACTGAAACTCACGCGGCCCCGCCGGCTCCCGGGCAATGGTGCCGCGCAGCTGGCCTTCAAACTGGTACATTTTGCGCCCGTCACAGTAGCCGAGGACGGTTTTGGCGGTCACGCCCGGGCTGTCCAGTCCGTTCACCAGTTTGGTAAAGCGTTCTGCGTTCAGCCGGCTCCAGAAGATGCGCGTCAGACCGGCGGGCAGGCCATTGAGCCCATCCAGATATAGGCCGGTATGCTCGACAAACAGCGGGCGGCCAATGATTGAAAAGGCTTTAGTCAGTTTGTCACGAACCAGCTCCACCTCATTTTCGGTCTGAATCTCTTCAATACGGCGCGCAATGGGCACCACTTCGACACCCACCGGCTCAAGGATGGTACGCACCTCGGCCAGCTTGAGTTCATTAGCAGATAAGAAACGAATTTTCATTGCAATCAGTATGTTGAAAGTGGGTTAGTCCAACCTGGTGACACGTATCCGGCTGCGGTTCCGGCTGTTATTGTCCGGCACGCTGTCGCCGCGCCGCGTGGTCATTCTACTCTGCGGCGACGTCACTGGCGAGGAACAATCGGGTCGCGCTGCGCGCGCCTTCGCCGGTATAGCGCATCGCTTATCGCTGGCGGCGTTAAATATTGCGCCTGAATGCGTTAATAGCGCTATTTGACGCCGCTTATGTCAAATATAAAAATCCGCGCTTAACGCGCAAATAATCTGAAAACAATTATGACAGTCGTCTCGCTTAAATATATTATGTGGCGTTTACACCTTCACGCGTCATGACAATAAAACCCGGAACCGTTTATGAACCCTTTGTTGAGTTCAGCCTGGTCGCGCATCCGTAATCTGCCCTTCATTCTGCAGGGTGATAGCCCGGAAAAAAAGCTCCGCCTGACGCTGCTGATTGCCGGCGTCGCCAGTATCGTGGCCGGTATCTTTATGGCAACACTGAATTTCAGTCGCGGTCATCATGACATTGGCTGTCTGTATATCGCCAGTATAGCGCTGGGGGGCTACATCATCATCGGCGCCTTCAGCGACCGGCTGGAGCGGCATCTGGCGGTCATTACCCATGCGTTATTATTTACCATCATCGTGCTGTTGCTGGTGGATAATCACCACGCTGCCGGCAAGCGTTCAGAATATAACTATCTGGTGGCCTTGATCGTCGGTTCGGCACTGGTGTTGCGCCAGCAATCCTTTTATCTGAGTAAAATATTTCCGCTGCTGTGCCTGCTGTGTTATCTGTTTTTTGTCACCACCGGTCTGATCTGGGAAAATAATCGTTTTCATCTCAATATTCCGCAGGAAGCCGTTTTTACCGTTTTCAATTGTGCAGTGCCGGTGACGGCACTGCTGTCGACCGTGTTTACCTATGGCGGCAATTATTCCGCCACCGATCTTATCAAGCGCGAACTCGCGTCCGCCATCGAGCGCCAGCAGCTGGAGCTCTATTACCAGCCGCAGGTCGATGGCGACAAAAATCTCATCGGTTTTGAAGCGCTGCTGCGCTGGAAGCACCCGGAGAAAGGCTTTATCTCGCCGGAGGTGTTTATTCCGGTAGCCGAAAAAAGCGGGCTGATTATTGATATTGGCAAGTGGGTCCTGGAGCGCATGCTGCAGCAAATCGTCGAGTGGGATCGCGTGCTGCGACTGCCTCCGCTGGTGTTTTCCATCAATATCAGCCCGCTGCAGTTGATGCACCGCGACTTCACCCATGACACGCTGCTGACGCTGTCGCATTACAAAATCCGTCCCGAGCGGCTGAAGTTTGAAATTACCGAGACCACCTTTATTTACGATCAGCAGCGCATTGGCGATGTCATTAACCACTTCAGCCAGTTAGGGATCAAATGGGCGATCGACGATTTCGGCGTCGGTTACTCTTCGCTTAAGTCGCTGAGTGATTTCGCTATTGATGATATTAAGATTGATAAATCCCTGATCATGCATATTTTTGAAAACGAATCGGCGGCGATTGTGGTGCAAAAGACCATTGAGCTGTCGCGCGCGATGGGGCTGAACGTGCTGGCAGAAGGGATTGAGAGCGAGGAGTATTTCGAGCACCTGCGCAATAAGGGCTGCCATTTATTCCAGGGCTACCATTTTGCCCGCCCGCTGCCCGCCGCCGAAGCATTGCAGTGGATAAAAAAAGCAGGATAAACCGGGCGAGCCTTCATTTTTTAAGCCGGTGCGCAGCAATGCGCACCCTACGAAAGCCCGTGCGAGCTGTAGGGTCGCCATTTATGGTGACCACACCGTGCGCCTGACCACACCGCCCTAATTCTCCTGATAAACGATGCCCGGCGGATTAACCTGCGAAATCTCCACTGCCTCGCCCTCTTCACCCCATCTTGCCAGCACCTGGTGATACTGGCCGCCAGCGATAGCGCCGTTGATCGCCTGCTGCAGCGCGACGTCCAGGCCATTGCCCTTCTTCGTGGTGACCGCCACCCAGGCGCGAAACGGTCCGTGCCCGACAATTTTGGTTTGCCCGCGCGAAGCCACTTTCCACGCCGCCATGGCCTGCGGCCCGAATGACGCATCGGCCCGGCCAGAGAGCAGCGCCAGCGTGGCGGAGGCATCATCGTTGAGATAAATCGGCTGCACCGGGGCCAGGCCCTGCGCCCGATTCTTCTCATCCCAGCTCAGTAAGATTCGCTCCTGATTGGTGCCGGAGCCCACGATAATCCGTTTGCCGGCCACGTCTTCCCGGCGACGAATTGCGCTGATTTTACTGTCCGCTTTCACCGCGAAGGCGTGGTTATCCGCGCGATAGGTGGCGAAATCAAACTTCTGCTTGCGCTCCTCGGTCACCGCGATATTAAACATCGCCACATCATAGCGCCCTGCCGTGATGCCCAGCGGCCAGTCCTCCCACGCCGCCGGCACCAGCCTGAGTTTCAGACCGAGGCTGTCGGCCAGCAGGCGCGCAATGTCCGGGTCGCTGCCGATCAGCGTTTTATTATTGGACGCCCAGAGGCCAATCGGCGGTGAATTATTGGCTGAAGTGGCGACGGTTAAATAGCCGGGGTGAACAAAATGAAATCCTGCGGGGATCTTCGCGATCGCCTGCGGATTGGCCGCCATGGTGATCGGCGTTTCGTTGTGACTGGCGTCCAGCTGTTGCGCACCTGTCGCGGGTGCCGCCAGCACCGCACCCGCCAGCGCGACTATGATCACTTGCTTCATTACAGCACCCTGGCGAGGAAACGTTTGGTGCGCTCATGACGCGGCTGATTCAGCACCTGCTGGCTGCTGCCCTGCTCAACCACGCGACCGTCAACCATAAACACCACGTTATCCGCCACTTCACGCGCAAAGCCGATCTCGTGCGTGACAATTACCAGCGTGGTGCCGGATCGCGCCAGTTTTTTAATCACATCCAGCACTTCGCCCACCAGTTCCGGGTCGAGCGCCGAAGTCGGCTCATCAAATAGCATCACGCGCGGGTTGAGCATCAGCGCACGCGCAATCGCAATGCGCTGCTGCTGACCGCCAGAGAGATGCCGCGGCCAGGCATCGGCTTTGTGCCGCAGGCCGACCACATCCAGCAGCTCACCGGCGCGATCGATCGCTGCCCGGCGCGACAGCTGACGATGGGCAATCGGCGCTTCAATCAGATTTTCCAGCACCGTCAGGTGCGGAAACAGATTGAAGTTCTGGAACACATAGCCGACGTTGATGCGCTGCCGCAAAATCGCCTTCTCTTTCAGCTCATAGAGTTTATCGCCGCGCCGCTGATAGCCGATGTAATCGCCATCGATCTGAATAAAGCCTTCATCCACGCGCTCCAGATGATTGATGGTGCGCAGCAGCGTCGATTTGCCAGAACCGGACGGTCCGAGGATCACCGTCACCGAACCGGGAGCCAGCTCAAGCGACACATCATCGAGCGCTTTATGCCGGCCAAACGTCTTGCTGACGCCGGTAATACTGATGGCGCCGGTGGTATGCAGATAGCGGTAATCAATGGCTTCGGACATGAGGCAGCTCCTCGTTGACGGCAGGGTTCACGCTGCGGTTGCGCCACTGGCGCCAGCGCGAAGGTTGCGGTTCACGCGTGACGCTGCGTGCCAGCCAGCGCTCGACGCTGTGCTGCAGCAGCGACAGCACGGTGGTGATGATCAGATACCAGGCGGCTCCGACCATCAGCAGCGGGATCACCTGCTGGGTGCGGTTGTAGATCATCTGGATGGTGTAAAACAGCTCGGGCATCGCCAGCACGTACACCATTGAGGTGCCCTTGGCGAGGCTGATGATCTCATTAAAGGTGGTGGGAATAATCGCGCGCAGCGCCTGCGGCAGAATGATGCGAAACGTGCGGCGCGACGACGATAATCCCAGCGCCGAAGCGGCTTCAAACTGACCGTGATCGACGCCGAGAAACCCGCCGCGAATAATCTCCGCGCTATACGCGCTCTGCACCAGCGTCAGGCCAATCACCGCCGCCGGGAACTGGCCGAGCACGTTGATGGTCTGGAAGTGCCCCCACGACAGGGCGGTGAACGGAATACCGAACGACAGCGTGTCGTACAGGTACGAGAAGTTATACAGAATGATCAGCACCACAATCAGCGGCAGCGAGCGAAACAGCCAGATATAGCCAAACGCCAGCGTGCTCAGCAGCCACGATGACGAGAGCCGCGCCAGGGCCAGCAGGCCGCCGAATATCAGGCTCAGCAGCGTGCCGCACAGCGTCAGCAGCAGCGTTTGTCCCAGGCCATTAAGGATCACCGGATCGAAAAACCAGCGGGCAAACACGCTCCACTCCCAGCGCGGATTAAAAGCCACGGAATCGATCACCGCCGCAAGGATAAACAGCGCGATGATGGCACCGACGGTACGCGCCGGATAGCGTGCGGGCACCACGGTCAAAGGTTGTTGCTTACTCATGGTGGCTCTCCTTAGCTGGCCTGCGCCACGTTGTGCACATCAATCACTTTGAGAAAACGCAGCCGGCCATCGTGCGGCGGCTGGCCGTAAATCTCCATATCTTCGCGCAGCTCAAACTGCGGCTGATAGCCGTGGCCGATATACAGCTGCACCGCTTCCGGCTGACGAAAACCAGTGGTGAGAAACACGCGCTGATAGCCTGCGCGCAGCGCCCGGCGCTCCAGCTCCTGCAGGATCAGCAGTGCCAGTCCCTGACGGCGCAGGTCACGCCGCGTCCAGATGCGCTTGAGTTCGGCGGTGGTAGCATCCCACGGTTTGTAGGCGCCCATGGCGATGATCTCACCGTCGCGCTCCAGCACGATGAACAGCCCGTGCGGCGGCAGATACCACTCGGTCAGCTCAACTTCATTGTGTTTCCTGAAGAAATCGCCGTAGCGTGCTGCATATTCACCAAACAGACCGTCAAGAATCGGCTGCAGCTCCGGCGCTTCCGGTGACACTTCGCGGAAAAATTGCTGGCTCATGCCGCCTCCTTAATCGCCCAGCCCGGGCGGATTGATCTCGGAACGATCCAGACGCTCCACGCCTTCACCCCAGCGGTTCAGCACCTTGTCGTAGTCACCGTTTTTGATCACGCCATTGAGTGCGGTGTTAATTGGCTGCACCAGCCCGTTGTCTTTCTTCACTGTCACCGCGATGTGCGCCGCCTTCGGCCAGCCGCCGTCCACGCTACCCACCAGCCGGGTCTTTTTGGTCAGCGCCGCTTTCCATGCGCCAATCACGTTAGGGCCGAAGTAAGCGTCGGCGCGCCCGGCCTGTAGCGCCAGCGTCTGCGCAGCGTCATCTTTGGTATAAACCGGTGTGAAAGGCTTCAGTCCCTTAGCCTGATTCTCTTTATCCCAGGACAGCAGGATGGCCTCCTGATTGGTGCCGGAGCCGACGATGATGCGCAGGCCGGCGATATCTTCTGCCTTGCTCAGCGAGGTAATCGGGCTGCTGGTTTTCACATAGAAGCCCAGCGAATCTTTGCGGTAGGTGGCAAAATCAAAACGCTGTTTACGATCTTTGGTCACCGTCACGTTGGTGATCGCCGCGTCATATTTGCCCGATGCCACGCCCAGCGGCCAGTCTTCCCACGAGGTGGGCACGATGTTGAGCTTCAGCCCGAGGCTGTCGGCCACCAGACGCGCGATATCCACCTCACTGCCCAGCAGCGTTTTATTGTCGTCGCTGAATACCGTGAGCGGCGGCGAGTTGAGTGCCGCAACCGCCACGGTGAACGATCCCGGCACAGCAAATTTGTGGCCCGCCGGTATTTGCGCCACGGCGACAGGATTCTCTGGCGTGTTGATGGGCGTTTTATTGGCGGCAAGGCTCACCTGCTGACCATTAACGGCCACGTCCTCGGCCAGTGCCGCACTGCTCAGGCTCAGTAACAGCAGCACAATCAGGGATTTTCTCTGCATAGCGTGTTTTCTCATCGTTATTGTGGTGTGAACTGGTTGAGCGGCTGTTTCACACCAAAGCTGGCGCGCAGCGTGCTGCCCGGGTATTCACGACGCGTCAGGCCGCGCGCCTGGAGAACCGGAATAACCTGATCAACAAAACGCTCGAAGGTGTCCGGCGTGCCGCCCTGGATAATGAAACCGTCAGTGGCTTCGGTTTCGAACCACAGCTGCAGACCATCCGCCACCTGCTGTGGCGTGCCGTGAAACAGCGGACGCGGCGTCGCGGCTTCCAGCGCGGCCTGGCGCAGCGTATGGCCGTGTTCGCGCGTTTTGCGTTTGATTTCGTCAGTGGTGCTACGGAAGCTGTTCTGGCCAATATCGCCAATGTCCGGGAACGGCTGGTCGAGCGGATACTGCGAGAAGTCGTGATGGTCAAAGAAGCGACCAAGGTAGTTGAGTGCATCCTCAATCGAGACCAGCGCCGCGGTGGTCTGGTACTGGCGCTCGACGTCTGCGTCATCCTCCCCCACGATCACGCTAACGCCCTGGAAAATGTGCAGATCGCCCGGTTCACGCCCGTTCGCCACCAGCTGCTGCTTCACATCCCGGTAGAACGCCTGCGCCTCTTCGCGCGTTGGCTGATGGGTGAAGATGGCGTCAGCATGACGCGCCGCCAGCTTGCGGCCATCTTCCGAGGCGCCCGCCTGAAAGATAATCGGTCGGCCCTGCGGCGTGCGCTCAATGTTCAGCGGCCCCTGTACCTGGAAAAAATCACCGTGATGATTCAGCGTGTGCAGTTTGTCAGGCGCATAGAACTGACCGCTGGCTTTGTTGCGCACAAACGCGCCCTCTTCCCAGGAATCCCACAATCCTTTCACTACCTGCAGGTATTCGTCGGCGATGCGGTAGCGCAGCGCATGCTCGGGATGCTGCTGACGCGAAAAGTTTTTTGCCGAGCCCTCCAGCGGCGATGTCACCACATTCCAGCCCGCGCGCCCGCCGCTGAGATGATCGAGACTGGCGAACTGGCGGGCGACGGTGAACGGCTCACTGTAGGAGGTGGACACCGTACCGACCAGGCCGAGATGCTCGGTGACGCCGGCCAGCGCCGACAGCAGCGTCAGCGGTTCGAAGCGGTTAAGAAAGTGCGGGATCGATTTCTCATTGATGAACAGGCCATCGGCGACAAACAGGAAATCCAGTTTGCCAGCCTCGGCTTTACGGGCGATACGGCGGGCGTAATCAAAACTGATGCTGGCATCCGCCTGCGCCGCCGGATGACGCCAGGCGGACATGTTGCCGGATGCGCCGTGCAGAATGGTGCCGAGGCGCAGTTGTCTTGCAGTCATAATCGTCTCTCTTTGCTCATGGCGCAGCCTGCCGGCGATAGCCTTATCGCCGTACAGCGCTGCCAGAAATGGAAGGAAATCAGTTAAGGATGGCGTCGCGACATCGCGCGTTTAGCTGCTGCAATGCCTGTTGCGCCAGCTGACTAAAGTAGTGTGCTGCCGGGGCGATCAGCGCTTCATCGGGGTTGAAGCCACCGTGATGCAGGCCAAATTCACTGGCGCTGCCAATGCTGACAAACGCGCCCGGGAGCTGCTGCAGGTAATAAGCGAAATCTTCACCGCCAAGGTGCAGCTCAGCCTGTTGCACCTGATAACCCACCTGCTGCGCCACCTGACTGGCAAACTGTGCCCAGTGGGCGTCGTTCTCCAGTACCGGCGGCCCCGGATGCCAGCTAAAGGTGGCCGTGGCACCGCTGGCGGCGGCGATATTGACCACCACCTCGCGCGCACGCTGCTCCAGCTGCGCGCGCACCTGTTTATCGTGCGTGCGCACCGTGCCGCCAAATTCCGCTTCAGCCGTCTGCTGACCGTCGTGCCTGTGTGCATCAATCCGCGTGACGCTCAGCACCAGACTGTCCAGCGTATTAAAGCTGCGGCTGGTGAGGGATTGCAGCGCCTGAATAATCTGGCTGGCGACCAGGATGCTGTTTACGTCCGTGCGGGTGCTGTGCACGCGCACCACAAATTTATCGGCGTTGGCATAAAACGCACCGCTGCGCGTGGCAAAGGTGCCCGTGGGCAAACCCGGTTCGTTGTGCATGCCAAAAATCGCCTGTACCTGATCCAGCACCCCCGCATCGATGAACTGCCGCGCGCCCTGGGCAATCTCTTCCGCCGGCTGGAACAGGATGCGCACCCGCCCCGCTAGCTGAGCTTCCCGTGTTTTCAGCTGCAGCGTGGCACCCAGTATCACTGCACTGTGCACATCGTGACCGCAGGCGTGCATGACGCCGGCTTGCCGTGAACGAAAAGGCAGCCCGGTGGCTTCATGGATCGGTAATGCATCGATATCGGCACGCAGGGCGATCAGGGGCGCGCCCTGACCCACTTCCGCCACCACGCCGGTGTGCAGCGGATAATCCAGCAGGCGCACGTCAGCCTGCTGCAGCCAGCGGCGCAGCCGCGCGCTGGTTTCCACTTCATGACCGGAGAGTTCCGGCCAGCTGTGCAGCTCGCGCCGCCAGTCAATCAGCTGCTGTTCGCTTACTATCGTCACAGGACCTCCCGGTCAGGCGCTAACCAGACGATGCGTCGCCAGCAGTTCGAGGGATTTCACCCGCGCCTGCTCCTCCGCCACCGGCGTATCAATAACAAACTCTTCAATGCCGTAGCGCTGGTGCAGCGCATCAAGCTGCGCGTGCACCTGTGCCGCGGTCCCTTTCAGCAGCGACGGCGTGCGTGGCTCAATCACGTAGTCACTGAACCCGCCCTGACGCACATAGCGCTCAGCCTGTTCAATGCTGCCGACGTTAACGCTCTGTCCACCCGTCACGCTGACGTGATAAATGCGCAGTGTGTCGACCAGCAGGTCAGCTTCTGCCGGCGAATCCGCCACCACCACCTGCACCGCCACCAGCGCACGCTGACCCTGACTGTGCTGGCGATAGCTGTTCAGCACCTGCGCCATCAGTTGCGGATCGCCGTTGTGGTGTGCGGCGAACACCAGCTGCCAGCCGAGCTCTGCCGCCAGTCGGGCGCTCGCTTCGCTGGCCCCGAGCAGAAAGCGATTGGCCGGACGCGGCGGCTGCGGCGTGGCGCGCAGGATCTCCTCATCCCCCACCGGCGGCACACTGAGCCAGCTATCCAGCAGCGCCAGCTGTTCGGCAAAGCTGCCTTTCTCCTGCTGGCGCACCCCCAATTGCAGCGCGCGGGTGGAAAGCGGCAGTCCGCCGGGCGCTTTCCCCACGCCCAGGTCGATACGTCCAGGTGCCAGCGCAGCCAGCAGGTTGAAGTTTTCCGCCACTTTATAAGGGCTGTAGTGCTGCAACATCACGCCGCCGGAACCCACGCGGATATGCCGGGTCTGGCCAATGATCCAGGCAATCAACAATTCCGGCGAAGGACTCGCCAGCTGGTCGCTGTTGTGGTGTTCCGCCAGCCAGAAGCGGTGATAACCCCAGGCTTCCGCGCGCTGAGCCAGCTGCAGTGTGCGATGCAGGGCCTGCGTGGCGCTCTCACCTGCTGCAATCGGTGATTTGTCGAGCAAACTCAGTCGGTATGACATGCGCCTGTTCCTTATTTCGATGAATAGGGTTGCGATGAATATGGCGCTTAGTGTGGCGGGGAGATTTATATTTCGTAAAACAACTAAATCGGCAAAGCGATTCAGGAAATGAGAAATAGTCATAATACTGGTGGATGAAAGCCTGATTTTTCGTAAAGCGGATTTCGCTTTCTGTCGGGTTAACATTACGCGAGCCGGTAATGATCCGCAGCAGCAATAACCTCAGTGCAGGTTTTCAGGTTGAGAAAAAACAATTTTTATCGAGCCAGGAAAACAACCCGGTAATTGCGGCATAAAATTAATTCTCCGCTTTTGTTATTTTCGCAAAAGCTTAGTCCAATTCATTGGTTCAACTCACGGGTTGCACATTTGATGATGATTTCAGCCCACCGGGCACTTGATAACAAAGGAAATCATCATGAAGACGCATTTTCACTTGCGGGCGCTGAGCTTAGCCCTGCTGACAGGGATATTTAGCGCCCACGCGGCGGAGACGCCGGTCAAAGGCGGCACGCTGATTTATCTGGAACAGCAGGCACATACCAATCTTTATCCGCCGGCCGGGGGTTTTTATCCCAACGGCGGCATTCTTAATCAGATCACCGACAAACTGACGTGGCAAAATCCGAAAACGCTGCAGGTGGAACCGTGGATTGCCGAAAGCTGGAGCAGCAACGCGGATAAAACGGAATACACCTTTAAAATTCGTCCTGGCGTCACCTTTTCCGATGGCACGCCGCTGGATGCGAATGCCGTGGCGAAAAACTTTGATACTTACGGACTCGGTAATAAAGCCCAGCGCCTGCCGGTGTCTGAAGTGATTAATAATTACGAACGCAGCGAAGTGATTGATCCCCAGACGGTGAAGTTTTATTTCAAACAGCCCTCACCTGGATTTTTACAGGGCACGGCCACCATTGGCTCCGGACTGGTTTCGCTCAGCACGCTGCAGCGCAGTTTCGATCAACTCGGCGATGCGCGCCATATTATTGGCTCCGGGCCATTTGTGGTCAGCGATGAAAAGCTCGGGCGGGAAGTGGATTTAACCGCGCGCAAAGATTACCAGTGGGGACCGAAAAACAGCACCCAGCAGGGACCGGCGAATCTGGCTGGCATCAAATTTATCGTCACACCGGAAGATAGCGTGCGCATCGGCGCGCTGCTGGCCGGTCAGGCCGATTTTATTCGCCAGGTGCAGGCGTATGACGAAAAACAGGCGCAGCAGCAGGCGTTCCCGGTTTACGCTGCGCCGACGCGTGGCGTCAACGACAGCATCAGCTTCCGCCCGGATAACCCGCTGGTCAGCGATCTGCGCGTACGTCAGGCGCTGTTGCACGCGACCAACGCGCAGCAGGTGGTGCAAACGCTGTTTTCACCTAACTATCCGCAGGCCACCTCGGTACTCGCCGCCTCGGCCGCCGGATATGTCAACCTCGCGGACAAACTGAAATACGATCCCGCCCGCGCCAGGCAACTGCTTGATGAGGCTGGCTGGCAGCCCGGCAGCGACGGCATCCGCGCCAAAGCGGGGCAAAAGCTGGCCCTGACCGTGTATGAATCGCTGCCGCAGCCGCAGAACAAAGAAGTGCTGCAGCTGGTGGCCCAGCAGTGGCGTCAGGTTGGCGTCCAGCTCACGGTGAAAGCCGGTGACGCCGGCAGCCGCACGCTGGACAACCTCGATCCGCTAAAAACCCCGCTCACGGTCTCGGAAGTGGGCCGCGCCGACCCGGACGTGGTGAAGAGCATGTTTTATCCCGCCAACCGCGATGCGCTGCTGCAAAAAGGCGGCTCCAGCGACAAAGTCCGGCATTTCCGTGACGACCAACTCAACAAGCTTTTGGTGGCGATCTCGGCCGAAGTCGATCCGGCGAAACGTCTGGCGCTCACCGGAGACGCCCAACGTTATCTGCTGGATCAGGCTTATGTGATCCCGATCTTTGAAGAGCCGCAGGTGTTTGCCGGCGCGCCGTGGCTGAAGGGCGTGAGCTTTGAAGCCGTAGGCCGACCGTCGTTCTACGGCGCATGGCTGGAAAAACATTGAGAGGATGATGATGCGACACTCAATGCTGCATAGAGCGGGACAAAGCCTGCTGGTGTTATGGGCGGCGTTTACCCTGTCGTTTCTGCTGCTGCAGGTGCTGCCGGGCGATGCGGTGCTGATCAAGTTCCAGAATCCGGATCTGGGTCTCAGCCCGCAGCAAATTGCAGAGATGCGGCAGGCCTACGGTGCCGATAGCCCGATCTGGCAGCAGTATCTGCATACGCTGCTGGCGATGCTGCGCGGTGACTTTGGCTACTCGGTGCAGGCAGGTGTGCCGGTCAGCGATCTGCTGCGCAGCAATCTGCCCGCCACGCTGCAGCTGGCGCTGGCGGGATTTGCCGTTGCCTGCGTGGTCGCCTTCGCACTGGCGGCGCTGGCGCGACTGCCGGCGCTGTGCCTGCTGCGTACGCTATTGCAGTCGCTGCCGGCACTGTTTATTTCGCTGCCGACGTTCTGGCTTGGCATCGCGCTGATTCAGCTGTTCTCCTTTCAACTGCGCTGGATTCCGGTGATCAACCCATCGCCCCTGCAGGGACTGATTCTGCCGGTGCTGACTGTCGCCGTGCCCATCTCCGCCCCGCTGGCCCAGATTCTGCTGCGCAGCATCGATCAGGTTGCTACTCAGCCGTTTGTCGCCGTGGCCCGCGCCAAAGGTGCCAGCGCACAACACGTGCTGTGGCGCCATATCATGCGCAACGCGCTGCTGCCGGTGCTCAATGTGGCCGGTTTGCTGCTGGGGGAACTGATCGCGGGCGCGCTGATTACCGAAACCGTGTTCGGCTTAAGCGGCATCGGCCAGCTGACCCAGCAGGCGGTCAACAATCAGGATGTGGCGGTGTTACAGGCGGTAGTAATGATCTCCGCACTGGCGTTTGTACTGATCAATCTGCTGGTCGATCTGCTGATGCCGCTGTTCGACCCACGTCTGCAAACCGTAGCCGGAGGAAATTCATGAGTCTGGTCGATTACTCTACCGCGCGTCAGGGACAGCCGGCCTTGCGGCGCGATCGTGCCCGTCGCCTGCAGCCCGGCTTGTGGCTGGCATGGACGGTGCTGGCGCTGGCGTTTGTGGCGGCCGTGGCACCGCAGCTGTTTACCCACTATAGCCCGACCGAAGGTATTGCCGGCGCGCAGCGCTTAGCGCCGCACAGCGCGCACTGGCTCGGCACCGATCAACTTGGACGCGACCTGCTGGCGCGCATCGTCTATGGTGCCTCGCAGTCGCTCTCTGCGGCGGTCGCGGCGGTGGCGATGGGGCTCACTGGCGGAACCGCGCTGGGCGTCCTGGCCGGGGCCGTGGGCGGCCGCGGTGAACAGGCACTGATGCGACTGGTTGATGTGCTGCTTTCAATCCCGGCGCTGCTGCTGTCATTAAGCCTGCTGATCCTGCTGGGTTTTGGCACCGTGCACGCTGCGCTGGCGGTGGGCATCGCCTCGATTGCCAGTTTTGCCCGGCTGGCGCGCGGCGAAGTGGTGCGGGTACGCCGCAGTGAATATGTGGAAGCGGCTTATGGCAGTGGCGGCCGTTTCTGGCAGGTACTGTGGCGCCACATTGTCCCCAACTCGCTGACCGCGGTGATTGCCTTCGCCGCGCTGCAGTTTGGTCAGGCCATTCTGGCGCTCTCAACCCTCAGCTTTCTCGGCTATGGCACGCCGCCACCGACCCCCGAATGGGGTTTGCTGATCGCCGAAGGCCGCAACTATCTGGCTACCGCGTGGTGGCTGACTACCTTTCCCGGCGTGGTGGTGGTCGCCGTGGTGCTGGCGGCGAATCGCGTCAGCCGTCAGCTGGCAGGAGGTGACGCATGACAGCGCTATTGAGCGTGGAAAACCTCAGCCTCAGCTATCGCCAGCGCGGCGTGTGGCGTGAAGTGGTACATAACGTGAGCTTTTCCCTGCAGCCGGGCGAAATGGTGGCGCTGGTCGGTGAATCCGGCTCAGGCAAAACCACCACGGCCCAGGCGATTATCGGTCTGCTGGCGGACAATGCCCGGCGCGATAGCGGTAAAATTTTGCTGAACGGCACCGATATCGCCGGCTGGTCATCCCGGCGCATGGACAGCGTGCGCGGCGTACATATCAGCCTGGTGCCGCAGGATCCCGGTAATTCGCTTAATCCGGTGAAGACCATTGGCGATCAGGTTGGCGAGATCCTGCAGCTGCATCAGAAGCTTAGCCGGACCGCGCGCCAGCAGCGCGTGCTGGAGCTGCTGCAAAAAGTTGGACTGAGCCATCCTGAGCAGCGCCTGCATCAATATCCGCATCAGCTCTCTGGCGGGATGAAGCAGCGCGTGCTGATTGCCATCGCGCTCGCCCTGCAACCACAGTTGATCATCGCCGATGAGCCGACCAGTGCGCTGGATGTCACGGTGCAAAAGCGCATTCTCGATCTGCTCGACCAGCTACGCCGTGAGTTCGCCACCGCCGTGCTGTTTGTCACCCACGACCTGGCGCTGGCCGCGGAACGCGCGGACCGTCTGCTGGTGTTTCGTCACGGCGAGATCCAGGAACAGGGAAGCGCAGCGACGCTGGTCAGCGCGCCACAGCATCCTTATACCCGCCAGCTATTACAGGACGCGGTGCCCGACGCTACCGCTCTGCCTTATCCGTCCGCAGCCCGTTTTTCCACACCGGCGATTCAGCTCAACGCCATCGATAAACAGTTTGCGCTTGGCAGGCAGCAGACGCTGACGGTGGCGAAAGCGGTCAGCCTGACGGTGCCACGCGGCACGACGCACGCGCTGGTGGGTGAATCCGGCTCCGGCAAAACCACGCTGGCGCGCATTCTGCTTGGCTTTGAACGCGCCGATCGCGGCAAAGTGGTGATCGACGGCATTGATGCCAGCAGCCTGCGCGGCGAAGCGCTGCGCCAGCTACGGCGCAAAATCCAGTTTGTATACCAGAATCCGTTCGCCTCGCTCGATCCGCGCCAGACGCTGTTTAACATCATTGAAGAACCGCTGCGCAACTTTGGCTCGCTCAGCGCCGCCGCACGCCAGCAGCGGGTGCACGAAGTGGCGCAGCGGGTGGCACTGCCGCTGGAACTGCTGACGCGCAAGCCGCGCGAGCTGTCTGGCGGCCAGCGTCAGCGCGTCGCCATCGCACGGGCGTTGATCCCGCAACCGGCGATCCTGGTGCTGGATGAGGCAACGTCGGCGCTGGACGTCACGGTGCAGGCGCAGATTCTGCAGCTGCTGCAACAGTTGCAGCGCGAGCTGGGCCTCACCTATCTGTTTATCACCCACGATTTGGCCACCGTACGACGACTGGCACACAGCGTTACCGTGCTGCGCGCCGGCGAAGTGGTTGAACAAGGTGACACCGTCACACTGTTCAATGCGCCGCAGCATCCCTACACCCGCGCGTTGATTGACGCCATTCCGGTTTTCCGTCCGCTGATTAAGGAGTCTGCATGACGCGCAAACGCATCGGTTTTTTTACCCGCCTGCTCGACGACACCACGGCGCAACAGCGCTACCGGCTGGCGACGGAACAAATTCAGCACGCTGAACGCTGCGGATTTGACAGTGCCTGGATCGCGCAGCACCACTTTCATGAAAAAGAAGGCGGGCTGCCCTCACCGCTGGTGTTTCTTGCCCACGTGGCCGCGCACACCCGTCATATCCGCCTCGGCACCGGCATCATCACCCTGCCGCTGGAAAATGCCCTGCGCGTGGCCGAAGACGCGGCGGTGCTGGACCTGCTGAGCGACGGACGACTGGAGGTGGGGCTCGGCTCCGGCGGCACGCCAACCTCATTTTTGCCGTTTGGCCTGACCAGCGAACAGCGCGCCGGCGTGTTTGCCGACCAGTTGCATACGCTGCTCAGCGCGTGGCGCGGCGACACGCTGGCCCATCCGGACAATCATCTCTATCCGCCGGCGCCCACGCTGGCGCAGCGCGTGTGGATCGCCACCTTTTCCGTTGCAGGCGCGACGCGTGCCGGCCAGGCCGGTCACGGGCTGATGTTATCGCGCACCCAGCCGCGGCCGGCGGGTCAGCCGGACCTGTCGCTGCAGCAGCTGCAAAACCCGATGATCGATGCTTATCTCGCGGCGCTGCCGTCGGGCGTGGCGCCCCGCATCCTGGCTTCACGCACCGCGTTTGTTGCCGACTCGAACGACTACGCGCGCCGCCTTGCCGCGCCCGGTCTGCAACGCCAGGCAGAGCAGTTTCGCAAGGCGGGCCACGACATCACCGGCAGCACTCTGGAGAGCCACGCGCGCCAGTTCGATGCACATATCGGCGATGCGGACGCGGTGCTGGCTTCGCTGCTGGCCGACAGCACGCTGACGCGCGCCACCGACATCACCTTCCAGGTGCACTCTATTGATCCGCCGCACGCCGATACGCTGCGTTCGGTGGCGTTAATTGCTGAACATATTGCCCCCACGCTGCGTGCGCTGGGTACCGCTTAACAGGAGAAAACCATGTCTCAGGCTACAGATTTACTGGCGGCGCTGGCCGATATCGACCCGGCTGCGCAACTGGCAGAGGCGCGCAACGTGCGTCAGGCCGCGACCCGACACGCTCAGGGCAGCTATGAGGTGCTGTTTGGCGAGGATGACGACGATTTCCCGCTGGCGCAGCGCTACGCGCTCGCCGGGCAGGTCGCCGGCTGGCACGGCGTCACGTCATTGCAGGCACACTATCAGCAGCAATCCAGCGCCCCCCCGGCAGATGCGCGCTTTGCCGCCGGTCGCGCCTTTGCTGAGCTGCTGAGCCTGCATCCGGTCGACGCCACACCGCAACAACTGACCACGCTGCGCCATGCCGGCTGGACGCCGCGCGGCATCGTCACGCTGGCGCAGCTGGTGGGATTTGTCAGCTTTCAGAGTCGCCTGCTGACCGGCCTGCGCCTGCTGAGCGGTGAAACATCGCGCGCGCAGCCGCATGCGGTGGCCGGCAAATGGCATAGCGCCCCGCTTACGGCCAGCGGTCAGACTGCGCTCACTGCGTTTACCCAGCAGGAGCTGGGCTGGGAGCCGTGGCTGGCAGCCAAACCGCTCAGCGAGTTTACAGCGGAAGAACAGGCGACGCTGGCAAAAAACGGTCATAGCGAGTCCGACTATTTCCGTCTGCTGGCGCGCAATCTGCCGCTGCTGGAACAACGCACGCTGACGGATAAAGGCATCTTTTATACGCCGGGCGGTTTGCCTCGCGCCGAGCGTGAACTGGCGGCTACGGTAGTGAGTAAAGTCAACGGCTGCATTTACTGCGCGTCCGTGCATGCCCGCAAAGCCAGTCAGCTGTCAAAAGATGAGACTGCGGTGCAGAAACTCCTGAATGTCGCGCCGGGTGCCGAGCTGGCACACGGCCAGTCCGCGCGCTGGGCGGCGATTATCGATTTTGTCGCCACCTTATCGCTAACCCCGGTCGCCAGCAGCCAGACCCAGCTGCAGGCGCTGCGCGAGCACGGGCTGGATACGCTGCAGCTGCTGGACCTGATCCAGTCCGCCGCGTTTTTTGCCTGGGCCAACCGCCTGATGCTAACGCTGGGCGAACCTTTCTTACCCGAACAGCCGCAGGGATGACCATGACACACACGTTATCTGCCACACCGGCAGCGTTTACTGACCATTTTCAAATCACCATTCACGGCAAAGGCGCTCACGCTGCACGTCCACATGAGGGCATCGACAGTATCGTTACCGGCAGCCACATCGTCAGCGCGCTGGCGGCCGCCGGCCTGAATGTCACCCGCTTTCAGGGTGGCAACAGCTGGAACGTGCTGCCGCCAGAGGTCGTCGTGGAAGGTGTGCTGCACAGCGAGGATGCCAGCGCGCGCCAGCGGTCATCGGCGCAGGCCGCGACGCTGGTCAGCCATATTGCCCGGGCGTTCGGCGCCGAAGCGCAGCTCGCCTGGCAACCGCAACGCGAAGCCGAACGCAGCGCGACATCGCGGTCATCGTAATGATGCGAACCAGGAGGCAGATAATGGCGATACCGGTACCCGTTCCACAGCTCGATCATGCAGTGATCAATGTTGCCGATCGGCTGGATGACGCCAGCGCGCTGTATCGCCGGCTCGGTTTCCAGCTCACGCCACGCGGCCATCATTCGCTGGGCTCCAGTAATCATCTGGCGGTGTTTGGTGATAATTATCTGGAACTGCTGGGCTATGAAGCCGGGCGTGCGCACCGGCGTCAGGATATCTGGCAGGCACCGGCGGGCCTGAGCGGTCTGGTATGGAAAACCGGCGATGCCGATGCAGTGTGGCGCTATCTCGAAAGTCAGGATATTGATGGCGATCCCGCCGCCAGTTTTTACCGGCCGGTGCAGTTGCCGGATGGTAGCGCACAGCAGGCGCGTTTTCGCACCGTTCGCCTGCGCCCCGCACTGGTGCCAAACGGACGCAGTTTTTTCTGCCAGCATGAGACACCGCAGGCGGTCTGGCAGACAATGTGGCAGCAGCATCCCAACGCGGTGACCGACATTATTGAGTTTGTGGTGGTGGCCCAGGATCCGGCAGCCGCCGCGCTGCCCTACAGTCGTTTATTTGGTGCCGATAAGCTCACCGCCTGCCAGCAGGGCGCGTTTGTGCTGAAAGCGGGCGTGGCCACCGTGCGCTTTGCCGCTGCGCACTATGTGACGCAGCGCTTTACCGGCCTGCCGCCCGATTATGACGGCAGTGCGCGTATGGCCGCGCTGACGCTACGCAGCAGCGACTTACGCAGGGTGAAAGCCAGCCTGCTGCTGGGCGATGTGCCTTTTCGCGAAGAGTCGGATGCCATCGTGGTCAGCGCGGAACAGGCCAGCGGCGTGGCGCTGCGGTTTCAGCTATGAAAGCATTGTCGGAGTAGATTGCCTGCTGACGACCTGGCAAGCGAACCAGATCTTAATCTCATCGCTTACTGTAGAAATAGAAACACGACAACAGGCCGTTATTAAAACGGCCTGTTGCAATGACTATGACGCCTGATTTGCAGCGTATAATTTATTATTTATACACTGTTGCCGTACCCTGTATTTTCTTGCCTTCTTTGCCGGAGGTGATCACAAAATATTTACCCCCCATCTCATCGGCCTTTTTCGAGATTTCAGCCATGGCCTCTGCCGGTGAACTGTATTCATTATTGGTACTAACCTTACCAACTTCCTGATACTGCTTAGCCTCTTCTTTAGTAATCTCCTGCGCTGCCAGAGCCGATAAAGAGAAAGTTGACGCCACCAGCAATGACATTATTGCTACCGTAATTTTTTTCATAAATCACCCCAGATTAATTGATTCCATCCCGTTCCGGATGGCCTTTTAAGGCTTAGGTGAGCCATAAAAATAACGCAAACCTGAACGCTGAAAAATATGACCCGCCTCGTAAAAAATAACCAGCCCCTTTCAGCCCACAGAAAATTTATTCATATATTACAATATATTAAGTTATTTTAAGCTTATTCAAAATAAGAAATTCCCTAGACGAAATGCGGAGCAGTGCGATACAGCAGAAAAAAATCACTCTGCCGCTCACATTTTTAAAATAGCACTTGGCATTCCAGTTATGAGCCGCTATGGTTGCTACATAACCAGATACACAGCCTGCTCATTTTTTGCATTTTTATACCTTGGTTACTTATATCCTCTCGCACACCGCATATTTTTCGCCTGCACGCAGCCTGCGTGCAGCGGGCCACGCTTTAATAAAAACTATTTAAAATCACAGATAATCAGACTGACTGAGCACCGCCATTCCGCACCGGGAAATAGCTATCAAAAAGATGCGTTTATTCATCTGCCGTCCTTTCAGGGTAAGGAGGAAATAACCGTCTGCGCAGCACTTATTCGGTCGGAAAAATTCTGACCTGGTCGGAATACAATTATCGGAGTGCAGAAATGTCCAGATTACCTTTTAGCAAGTCACTATTAGCGTCCATGCTATCTGTGGCCTGCTGTTCCTGGAGCGCCCATGCGGCTCCTCAATCCCCGACGCCCTCTACCGCGCCCGAGCAAAATTCGGGCAAGCCTAACATCGTGGTGATTTTTGGCGATGACATTGGCTACTGGAACATCAGTTCCTATAACCAGGGTACCATGGGATACAAAACGCCCAACATCGACAGTATTGCCGCCGAGGGCGCCAAATTCACCTCGTATTACGCCGAGCAAAGCTCCACCGCCGGACGCTCGTCGTTTATCACCGGGCAGATGCCGTTCCGCACCGGCATGAGTAAAGTCGGTATGCCAGGTGCGCCGCAGGGCCTGCAGAAAGAAGATCCGACCATTGCCTCGATCCTGAAACAGCTCGGCTATGCCACCGGTCAGTTTGGTAAAAACCATCTGGGCGATCGCAATGAATTCCTGCCTACCGCACACGGTTTCGACGAGTTCTTTGGCAATCTGTATCACCTGAACGCCGAAGAAGAACCGGAGAACCCGGACTATCCGAAAGATCCTGAGTACCGTAAACAGTTCGGTCCGCGCGGCGTCATTAAAGCCAGCGCGGATGGCAAGGTTGAAGATACCGGGCCACTGAACGTGAAACGTATGGGCACGGTGGATGAAGAGTTCCTCGCCGCCAACAACGATTTCATGGAGCGTCAGGTCAAAGCGGGCAAACCGTTTTTTACCTGGTTCAACACCACGCGCATGCACAACAAAACGCACATTAAACCGCAGGATCAGGGCGTGACCGGCCTCGGCGACTACGCGGACGGCATGGTTGAGCACGATAAAATGATCGGCGAGGTGCTGAAGAAAATTAAAGACCTGGGTATCGAAGATAACACCATCGTGATTTACACCACCGACAACGGTCCGATGATCGCCACCTGGCCTGATGCCGGCATGACGCCATTCCGCGGTGAGAAAAATACCGGCTGGGAGGGCGGGTTCCGCGTCCCCGCGATGATCAAATGGCCGGGGCATATTAAGCCCGGCACGATGATCAACGATATTTTCGGCAGCAACGACTGGTTCCCGACGCTGGTTGCCGCAGCGGGCGTGCCGGATATCAAACAGCAGCTGCTGAAAGGCTATAAGACCAGCGCCATGACCTACAAAGTGCATCTGGACGGTTACAACCAGCTGGATTTCCTGCAGGGCAAAGGGCCCGACCAGCGTAATGAGTTCTTCTACTGGAGCGATGACGGCGATCTGTTAGCGATGCGCTACGGTCGCTGGAAAGCGCATTTCATGATTCAGGAACACACCGGCCTCGACCTGTGGAAATATCCGTTCGTTAAACTGCGCACGCCACTGATCTTCGACCTGGAGATCGACCCGCTGGAGCGCGGTGACAGCGGTATGGATTACAACCACTGGTTCTATGACCGTCTGTTCCTGCTGGGTGGCGCGCAGAAATATGCCGCAGAAATGCTGCAAAGCTTCAAAGAGTTCCCGCCTCGTCAGAAACCCGGATCTTTCACCGTTTCGGATGTGCAGAAACTGATTGACGAAGGCAGCCCGGCCACCAACTGAGTTATCACTCACAGCCGGGCACGCCGTGCCCGGTATTCGGAGGCATTGATGAAATACAGCACCACACTGCCGGTTCGCCCGTTGCCCTCGGCGGAAAAATACAACGGCATCGGCCCGGCGTATAAACGCCGCTTTCACGTAATGGCCAAACCCACCGGCTCGCGCTGCAATATCGACTGCAACTACTGTTTTTACCTGCATAAAGAGCAGCTGCTGCAGCAGGATCATCACAGCGGCATGTCCGATGAAGTGCTGGAAAACTATATTCGCCAGTACATTGATAGTCAGGATGGCGATCAGGTGGTGTTCTCGTGGCAAGGCGGTGAACCGACGCTGATGGGGTTGCCGTGGTTCGAAAAGGTGGTGGCGCTGCAGCAAAAGTATCAGAAGCCAGGACAACGCATCGAGAATGATCTGCAAACCAATGGCATCCTGCTGAACGATAGCTGGGCGCGCTTTCTGAAGCAGCATCACTTTCTGGTCGGGCTGTCGATTGATGGCCCGCGCGAGTTGCACGATCGCTATCGCGTAACACGCAGCGGTAAACCGACTTTCGACAAAGTGATGGCGGGTGTGGCGGCGCTGCAACGCCACGGCGTACCGTTCAACGCGCTGGTCACGGTCAACCGGACCAATGCACGCTTTCCGCTGCAGGTGTACCGCTTTCTCACGCGCGAACTGGGCGCGACCTATCTGCAATTCAATCCCTGCGTCGAGCCGGTCGATTTTACCCAAACCGCGCCGCAGTTCTGGCGCGATGACAGCATCCCGGTGAGCGGTTCCCGCCGCGCGCGGCCGGGCGATCTCGACTCGGTGGTGACCGACTGGTCGGTCGATCCCGATGACTGGGGACGCTTTCTCATCGCCGTGTTTGAGGAGTGGGTCAACAACGATTTAGGGCGCGTGCAGGTTAACCTGTTTGAAACGGCAGTGGCGCAAACCCTGGGCCTGCCGGGCCAGATCTGCGTGACCTCAGAGTTCTGCGGCAAGGGTCTCGCCATTGAAAAAAACGGTGATATCTATGCCTGCGATCACTACGTCTATCCGGAGTATCAGCTGGGCAATATTGCCAATACTAAACTGGCGCACCTGGCGTTTTCCGAACGGCAAAAAGCGTTTGGCCTCGGGAAACGCGACACCCTGCCCGCCGTCTGCAAACGCTGTCCTTACCTCAAATTATGCTGGGGCGAATGCCCGAAAAACCGCATCGTGCGTAGCGCTGAGGGTGAACCCGGCCTTAACTATCTCTGTCCCGGCATCAAAGCGTTTTTTTCCTATGCTCAGCCGATCCTGGTGGGTATCGCCACGCTGCTTGAGCGGGAAAAACAGGGAGTGACGCAATGACCCTGCGGCAACGGTTTCTCGACCTGGAAGCGAGCATGAACCAGCAGGTGCTGGGTCAGCCAGAGCTGGTGCGCATGCTGATTATCGCGCTGCTATGCGACGGCCACGTTCTGCTGGAAGGACTGCCCGGACTGGCCAAAACCCGTGCGGTGCGTGAGCTGGCGCGCCACATTGAAGGCGACTTCAGCCGTATTCAGTTCACACCGGATCTGCTGCCCTCGGATATCACCGGCAGCGAAATTTATCAGCAACACGCCACGCGTGAAGAGGAGCAGTTTCGTTTCCGGCCAGGCCCGGTGTTCGGCAACCTGATTCTGGCCGATGAGATCAACCGCGCCTCGGCCCGCGTGCAGTCGGCGTTGCTGGAAGCCATGGAGGAGCGTCATGTCACGGTGGCGGGCAACAGCTGGCCGCTGCCCGGCGTGTTTATGGTGCTGGCGACGCAGAACCCGGTCGATCAGGAAGGCACCTGGCCTCTGCCGGAAGCGCAGCTGGATCGCTTCCTGATGAAAGTGCTGGTGCACTATCCCTCGAAAGAGAATGAACAGCGCGTGATGCAGCTGGTGCGCGCCGAACAGCAGGCAAAATATCGCGAACAGGACACCCCTGCCGTCAGCGCCGCTGTGCCGCCGCTGGTGAAAATCAGCCAGGCGGACATCGGGCGCTGCTGGCAGGCCATCTCCGACATTTACGTCGCGCCCACGGTGGAAGATTACATCGTCTCGCTGGTGGAAATGACGCGCCAGCCGCAGCAGGTCAGCGACACCTTTGCCAGCTATGTGGCGCTGGGTATCAGCCCGCGCGGCACGCTGGCACTGGACCGCGCCGGGCGTGCGCAGGCGTGGCTCGAAGGGCGCGATGCGGTGTTGCCGGACGATATTCAGCGCATTGCCCCGGCGGTGCTGCGGCATCGTCTGCTGCTGAGTTATCAGGCCAGCGCCGACCAGGTGACAGCCGATGATGTGGTGCGCATGCTGCTGGATGCGGTGGTCGCATGACGGATACCGCACTGGCCGTCACCCTGCCCGGCCTGCTGGCGCTGGCGGGTGCAGCGCAGCAGCTGCGCAATCCGCCGGCTCAGCTGCCGCCCGGCGCGATGGCCGGCGAGCGCGTGTCGCGTCAGCAGGGACGCGGACTCAATTTTGACAGCCTGCGCCGCTATCAGCCGGGCGATGATGTGCGGCTGATCGACTGGCAGGCCACCGCGCGTCTGCGCACACCCTGGGTGCGGTTGTATAACGAAGAGCGCGAGCGGCCGGTATATCTGCTGGTTGATCAGCGCCTGGACATGTATTTCGCCACGCGCGGGCTGACTAAATCGGTTGCCGCCGCTCATCTGGCAGCGCTGCTGGCGTGGCGTAGCTGGCACGATGGCGATCGTCTCGGGGCCGCCGTGTTCAGCGATGATACCCTAAGGTTGCAGCGCTGCCGCTCGCCGAAACTCGCCCTGGCGCCGTGCCTGAATGACCTGCATCAAATGAATAATCAGCTGCCGGCGCGCTATCCGCAGGAGCCCGCCAGCAGTCTGCCACTCCATCAGGTGCTGCAACGTATCCGGGCGCAGGTGCCTGCCGGAAGCTGGCTGGCACTGATCAGCGATTTCCACGATCTTGACGCTCAGAGTGACGCGCTGCTGGCGGCGCTGGCGCGCCGGTGTGATATCACCGCCTTTGTGCTGCTCGACGATCTGCATCTGCGGCTTCCGCATCAGGGCTATCTCGCCGCGCATTACCAGCATCAGCACGTTACGCTGCCGCTTTCGCCCGCGTTGCGTCAGCAGATTAGCGAGCGGGTCACCGCCCGGCTGGCACAGCAGCAGACGCGACTGCTGCGGCTCGGCATCCGCGTGCAGCACATTGTGGTGAGTGAACCGTTATTGCGTCAGCTGACGCAGGGAGACGAGCATGCTGGAAAAAGGCTTTAGCGTTCCGCCACTGCTGCAGCCTGACCTGCCGCCCGCGATATCCTGGCTGCCGCTGCCTGCGGGCTGGTGGTGGCTGGCAGGCGCGTTAGCGGCCCTGCTTGTGCTGCTGGCGCTGTGGCGCACAGCGCGCTGGCGGCGCAATCGCTGGCGGCGTGAAGCGCGTCAGGTTTTACGTCACGACAACAGCATTGATAGCTGGCTGCGGCTGATTAAGCGGGTGCGGCTGGTGCACCAGCCGCGTGCTCAGGTCAGTGAACTGAGCCTCAGCCAGTTACTGCAGGAGCTACCGCTGGATGCCGCGACCTATCAGCGGCTGTTTGACGGTTACTGCCAGCCGGACAATAGCCTGTCGCCTGATGAAATGCAGCGCCTGCGCAGCCAGCTGCGGCGCTGGCTGGAGGCACTGCCCGATGTCTGAACTGCTTACCCGCTTCGATTTTGCCTGGCCGTGGGTCTGGCTCCTGCTGCCGCTGCCGCTGCTGACGCGCTTTCTGCTACCACCACGCCAGCCGGTCAGCGAAGAGGTGCGCGTGCCGTTCCTGCCGGAACTGGTGAGGGAGTTGCGTCTGGAGAATGCCCCTCCGGCCAGCCGCTGGCCTCAGACGCTGCTGTTCTGGCTGGTGTGGCTGCTGTTACTGGCCGCGCTGGCGCGCCCTGAGCTGCTGTTGCCACCGCAGCTACAGCATAAGCCGATGCGCAATGTGGTGCTGGTGCTGGATGTTTCCGGTTCGATGGCGAAAAACGACGCCGGCGCGGGCACCACTCGCCTGCAGGCGGTGCAGCGCTCGGTGCACAATTTTGTGCTCCAGCGAACCCGCGATCGCATCGGGCTGGTGATTTTTGCCAGTCAGGCGTGGCCGTTTGCGCCGATCAGCGCCGATAAGCAGGCACTGCTAGCGCGCATCAACCAGCTGGCACCCGGCATGGTGGGCCAGCAAACCGCCATCGGCGATGCGCTGGGGGTAGCGGTCAAACTGCTGGACAGCAGCCTGGAACAGGACGCCAGCCGCATGGTGATTTTACTTACCGACGGCAACGATACCGCTTCACAGCTGCCGCCCGCCCTCGCTGCGCAGCTGGCAGCAGAGCATCAGGTGCAGGTTGATACCATTGCCTTTGGCGATCTCAACGCCAGCGGCGAGGACAAAGTCGATAGCGCGCTGATGCAGGATATTGCCCGCATCACCGGCGGCAGCGCGTTTCAGGCGGCTACCTCAGGCAGCGCACTGCAACGTGTCTGGCAATCCATTGACGCCCAAACTCCGGCGCAGGTGGCGACGCTCGGTCTGTCGTTTACACGCCCGCTGTTTGCCTGGCCGCTCGGCGCGGCGCTGGCGCTGTTAACCGCGGCGTTGTTGCTGGCGCGCCTGCGGGAGCGTGCAGCATGAATGGCTTTCATTTTATGCACCCGTGGTGGCTGTGCGGGCTGCTGGTTTGTCTGGCACTGGCGTGGCTATTGCGCGCGCCGCGCAGCGCCTGGCAGCGCATTATGACAGCGCCGTTTCACGCCCTGATTACCGGTAAGCGACTGCAGCGGCTGTCACCCGTACCGTGGCTGCTGGCGCTCGGCGTGCTGGCGCTGGCAGGGCCGTCATGGCAGAAGGCGTTACCGGGCGGCGTTACGCCGCAAAGTAACGTGATGGTGATTCTGCAACAGGATCTCAGCATGCTGGCGCAGGATCTCCCGCCCGACCGGCATCAGCGCATGCAGCATAAGATCGCTCAGCTGATGCAGCAGATGCCGGGTAGCCACTTTGGCCTTGTGGTGTATCGCGGCGGTGCCTGGCTGACCACGCCGCTGACCAACGATCCGGCCTTTTACTCGCTGTTCTTGCAGGCGCAGCAGCCAACGTTACTGCCGGACGGTCAGGGCAATGGCCTGGCGGCCGCTCTCAGGCTGGCCGATGATAATCTGCCGGACACGCCGCGCAGCATTGTGCTGGTGGCCGATACGTTGCGCCAGGATGATGCCCGGTTGCTCGGCCAGACCTCGCTGCCGCTGCAGCTGTGGGTGCCCGGCACTGCGCCAGGCGGCCCCTTGCCGCCCGCTTTCGCCAGTCAGGCTATTGATACCCGCCTCAACGTGGCGCGCTTCCAGCAGCTACGCGCCAACGGCGTGGCGGTTACGCTCGCCACCCCCGATGACAGCGATCTGCCTGCCATCAGACGCCATATTCAGCAAAGCCTCAGCGCCCAGCAAAACAGTCGCGAGGATCTGCCGTGGCACAACAGCGGCTACTGGCTGATTGCGCCGATGTTGTTGCTGCTGTGGTGGCGTCGTCAGATACTGATCGTGCTGATTGTGTTGCCGCTCGGTGGGATAACGCCGCCGGCCGCCGCCGCGCTGCTGGATGCGTTTATCCCGCCCGACCTGCAAGGGCAACATGCCTTTCAACGGCAGGATTACGCGCGCGCGGCGCAGCACTATGTCGATCCGCTGCGCCGCGGCATTGCGCTCTACTATGCCGGTGATTTTTCCGCCGCCAGCGGCGCTTTTCGTCAGGCACCCGTGACGCCTGAATCGCTGTTGTGGCTGGGCAACAGCCTGGCGCAGCAGAAACAGTGGCAGCAGGCGCTGCAGCATTACGATCAGGCGCTGAGCCTGCGTCCCGACTGGCGTATGGCACAACAAAATCGCGCCAGTATCGCGCGCATTGTGATGCAGCTTCGTCAGCAGGAGCGCGATCGCCAGGCGGCACAGGGGAAAGAACAGGATTACGATCCTGACGGCAGCAAAAAAGATCTGCACAAACAGCAGGGCGTCGCGCAGCAGGTCATGCAGCCTGCAGGTCACGCGGCACCGCAGGTCAGTCAGTGGTACGACAATCTCAGCCTGTCGCCCGGTGGCCTGCTGGAAAATCTCTATCGTCAGGAGTCACCATGAGAACGCTGCTGATTTGCCTGCTGCTGCTGACCGGGCCCGCGCGCGCCGCAATGGACATCACGCGCGAGCTGGTCGGCGATGACCGTTTGGTGCCCGGCCAGCCGCTGCGCGTCGCGGTAACCTACTGGACCGATAGCTGGTTTAACCCGCCGCCGCAGTGGCCTGACTTTCCGGTCAGCAACGGCACGCTGTTGCCGGCGGCCATTCCCAATCAGCTGGTATCGCGTCAGCGTGACGGTGTCAGCTGGAGCGGCATCCGCATGGAGCGGCAGCTGATGGCCTGGGATCAGGGCAAACTGCAGCTGCCGGCGCTGGACATCACTTTGCAATCCGCAGGCCAGCCGCCGCAGACCGTTACGCTGCCAGCGCTGGAAAAAAATGTGCGCTGGCCGCCGGATGTGCAGCAGCCGGATCGTTTCCTGCCCGCCGCCACGCTTCATCTGCAGGAAAAAGTGACACTGTATCGTGCCGCGCAGGGCGACGCGCTACACGCAGGCGACGTGGTGGAACGTCAGATTACGCTGCAGGCCAGTGGTGTGGTCTCCGGACAGATTCCACCGGTGCTGATCGATTTGCCCGGTGCCAGTACCCAGCTGCTGACGCCCGAGGTTAGCGTCCTGACCAGCGGACGCGGTGAAATCACTGGCAGCCAGCGACGCGAGCGGCTGCGCTATCTGCCGGACAGCGCCGGCAGCCTGACGCTGCCGCCGGTGCAGCTGCGCTGGTGGGATACGCGACAACAGACATGGCAGCTCGCCACGCTGCCCGCCCATCACTATGACATTCTGCCTGCGCGCACGGCCGGCAGCGAACAGGTGCTGCGTGCCGGGCCTGAACGCCCCTGGTGGCAGTGGCTGCTGCTCGCCGCAACCGTGGTTCTCCTCGTCGCGGTGCTGTGGGCTGGCCGCCATTTACTGCGTCAGGCGCTGATGTTTGCCGGCCATGCGTGGAGCCGCCTGTGGCGTATTCATGCGCTGCCCGATCTCGTTCCACATCACAGGAGTCGCCGATGAAAACTGTTTCAATACTGGCGGGCCTCACGCTGTGCCTCGCTAGCGTCAGTCAGGCTGACGATCTCTCCGCCTGGCGTGACGGTGCGGCAAAGCGTGCCATTACACAGTGGGTGGATGACACCACCCGCGCCGGCAGCGCTGACTTTATTCCTCTTAACCAGCGCTACGTGGTGTTCGATAATGACGGCACGCTATGGCCGGAAGCACCGCTCACCTTTCAGCTGCAGTTTGCGCTCGATGAAGTGAAACGGCTGGCACCGCAGCATCCGCAGTGGCAGCAGGATGCGCTGGTGCAGGGGGTGCTCAGCAACAACACGGCCGCTATTGCCGCCAGCGGGAAAAAGGGGCTGATGCATTTGCTGACACTGACTCACAGCGGTATCACCACCGATGAGTTTGCACAACGCGTGCAAAACTGGGTGGCGACGCAGCGGGATACGCGTTTTGGCTGCCGCTACGATCGCATGGGCTATCTGCCGATGCGCCAGCTGCTGGATTATCTGCGCGCTCACGGTTTCCGCACCTGGATTATCTCCGGCGGCGGCATCGATTTTATGCGCGTGCTGGCGGAACAGATGTACGGCATTCCACCCGAGCAGGTGGTTGGCTCGTTTTCCCTTGCGGAATTTTCACTCAGCGACAACGGCACGCAGTTGCGGAAAACCATGAATGGTGCATTTTATGATGATGAAGCGGCCAAACCGGTGGCCATCCATCTGTTCATGGGCCATCGGCCGGTAGCAGCGTTCGGCAACAGCGACGGCGATGTGCCGATGCTGCAATACACCTCGGGGAATCCTGCCGCCAGCACCTTCGGCCTGCTGGTGCATCACACCGATGCACAGCGGGAATACGCCTACGATGCGCATCCGCCGGCCAGCGGCAAACTGGTTAACGGTCTCAGGCTGGCCGCGCACTATGGCTGGACCGTTGTCGATATGAAACAGGACTGGGGTACGGTGTTCGATCCCGCCCAGTGCCCGGCCGCCGTTTCCGTTCATCAAGGAGAAGCAAAATGAAAACATTACCTTTCACTGCCATGATCGCCCTGCTCACCCTGAGTGCCACGTCTGCGCTGGCAGCGTCGCCGTATGAGAATCTGGCGCTGGCGCTGCGGCAGCAGACCATGATCAACGATCTGCGCACTCACTGCCGCGTGCCGGTCTCCATCGACGACGAAAAAATCAAGCAGACCTTTCTGGCGGATAAGAGCAATCACAACGCGCTGCTGCAGGCGGCTGATGCGCTGAAGATGGGCAAGCATCAGCATTATCAGCAGCTGATGTCGCAGATAACCTGCCCGGATTTTAGCTGATCGTCGCTGACAGGAAACGCCAGACACCATCGTGTTCAGCGCGGAACAGGCCAGCGGCGTGGCGCTGCGGTTTCAGGCGTGATCTACGGTTTGAGCTGCGCCCGCGCGGTGTAAAAGCGACGGTAGGACAGATACGCCGCGATGATGGTCGACAGGCTGGCGGTGGCAATCAGCATAAACGTCACCATGATCTGATACTTGATGGCCTTAACCGGATCGATCCCGGCGAAAATCAACCCGGACATCATGCCTGGCAGACTTACCAGCCCCACCGTTTTTGCGCCATCAACGGTGGGGATCATCGCGGCACGAATACTGTCACGCATCAGCCCGGCGGATGCGCGTTTGATCGGCGCGCCCAGGCTGAGCATCTCCATGATTTTTTGCTGGTTGTCGCTAAAGCGCTGATTGAGATTGGTGAAACACAGCCCGACCGCCACCATGGCGTTACCGGCAATCATGCCGGAAATGGGGATTACCTGCATGGGAACAAAGGCAATGGCGCCGCTCAGCAGCAGCACCGTTAGTGTCAGTGCCGTACCGCTGGTAATCGCCACCAGCGCGATGATAAAACCATGATCGATCCGCCGGCTGCGTTTGCGCGCATTCAGCGCTGCATTAACGCAGATAAACAGCACCATCAGTAGCGTCAGCCAGTCATTATTGACATCGAAAATTGACTTCAGCACATAACCGACGATCACCAGCTGGATAATGGCGCGTGTGACACTCCACAGAATGTCTTTGCTCATCCCCAGCTTCTCTTTCTGGCTAATCAGCAGCGCCACCAGCACCAGCATGAGTGAAAGCAGCAGCGAGCTGTCGCTGATATTATGCTGATTCATGCTGTTCTCCCGCTGCGGGTGGGGTCAGCCGCAGAATACGCTCAGCGGCATCAATCTCCTGTACGTCATGGCTGATACGGATCACCGCCAGCCCTTTTTCCGCCACCAGCGTGGCAATCAGCTGGTTAACCCGTTGTTTATTGGGCTCGTCCAGTGCGCTGGTCACTTCGTCCAGCAGCAATATCTGTGGCAGAAACTGCAGATTGCGCAGCAAAGCCACCCGCTGCTTTTCACCACCAGAGAGTCCGGCAATGTTTTTGTCCAGCATGTCGCCGGATAAATGCAGACTGCGCAACGCCGCCACCAGCTGCTCGCGTGACGGTTGTTGCTGACGCAGCTGCCACGGCAGCGCCAGGTTATCGTAGACCGTGTCACCAAACAGTTGCGGTGTCTGGAAACAGTAGGAGACCTGCTGGCGATAGTGTTCGACTTTCAGCGTGTGAATATCCCGCTGCTGAAAAAGGATCTCGCCGCTATCGGGCTCCAGCAGTGAGGCAATAATTTTCAGCAACGTGCTTTTGCCGCTGCCGGACGGGCCGGTGAGCAACAGCGTTTCACCTGCGTACAGCTGCAGTGATACCGGTGCCAGCAAGGTGCGCCCCTGCACGGCCAGCGTGACGTCTTGTACCGCCAGCAAAGGAGAATCAGCAGACATAAAAGGTATCCGTGAGAAATTGTCGGCAGATTATAGACAGCTGCACAAGGCAGGGGAATGCGTCACGACGCGGAGAGCGGCTGCCGTTTAACCGCCGTGGCTTTACAACGCGGCAGAAATCCGCATGCTGGTGACATTCAGGACCACTTTCTTCATTACTATGACCGCCACCAAAACCGGATTTCTCTGCGCGAGCGTGCTGCTGCTGAGCGCGCTGACGCTGCTGTCGTTGCACTGGAGCGCGTTTCAGGCATGGGCGCTGCAAAGTCAGATTCAGCTGCACCGGCTGCTGGTTACCCATTTACTGCAAATCAATAGCGGCCAGTGCAGTGCCGGACTGTGGCTGCTGGCTGTGACCTTCATTTACGGCATTCTGCACGCGGTGGGTCCCGGCCACGGTAAATTTATCGTTACCACCTGGCTGACCACTCATCAGCCCCCGCGCGGCGTGGCGCTGAGCGTGCCGCTGCTGGGCAGCCTGGTGCAAGGGCTGAGCGCGATTGCCTTTGTCTTTATCCTCGCGGTTGGTTTTAACCTGACCACCGGCGATCTCAGCCTGAGCCGCTGGTATCTGGAGAAAGCCAGCGCTGTGTTCATCGCCGGGCTGGGCGTGATGATGCTGCTGCAAGCCTGGCGCAGGCCGCCAGCGGAGCATAATCATGATCATTGCGGCCACGCGCATGGCGTCGCGGCTGGGCACCACAGCGACTGGAAAAGCTGGACGGGCATTATTATTGCCACCGGCGTGCGGCCGTGCAGCGGTGCGCTGACGGTGCTGCTGTTCGCCAGCGTCATCGGCATTACGCGCTGGGGCATGCTGGCGGTGATGAGTATGGCGCTCGGTACCGGCATGGCGCTGGTGGCGCTGGCACTGTTTGTGCAGCATTACCGTCAGCGCGCCGGGCAGCTGTGGCTGACAGAACGCTCGCCGCAGGCGGCATCGCTGCTAAGAGCGGTGCGGATCGCCGGTGGGATATTGCTGGTGATGTTTGCGCTGGTGTTGTTTTTTACCGTGGTGCCGGTGAGTGCCAACGGGGATTATATTGCGGCGGGATGTTGAGGTGCATGGGTTGGGGAGGGTGCGGTTTTCCCCTCACCCTAACCCTCTCCCGCACGCGGGAGAGGGAACGTCAGGTGCCGCTTTGGGCTCTGGCTTACTGATCAGAAACGGTATTTCGCGGACAGCATAAAATTGCGCGGTTCGCCGTAGACGATGCCGGTGCTGTCGACGTTTTCGTCGTACTCTTTGTCGAACAGGTTATTCAGGTTGGCCTGCAGGCTGAGGTTTTTGGTCACGTCGTAGCGCGCGAACAGATCCACCAGCGCATAGCTGCCCTGACGGGTGCGCCAGGTGCCATTGCCATCCGGGCCACTGATATCCGCGTAAGTTCCCGCCTGCCAGTTCACCCCGCCGCCCAGCGTCAGCTGGTCCAGCATCGGCAGGCGATAGCTGGTGAACAGGTTGAACGACGTGCGCGGCAGCTGTGAATTATAGCGATCGCCGTTGGCGTCTTCCGCCACATACGAAGTCCCGCCAAAGGTCATCTGCCAGTTATCGGTCAGCGCCCCATTCACCTCAAACTCGACGCCACGACTTACCACGCCCTTCTTCGCCACGTAAATGGTGTTACCGGTCTGCGCATTGGTCTGTCCGGTGCTCTGACCGACGTTATCCAGTTCGGTGCGGAAGATCGATACCGAGGTGGTCAGACGGCTGTTGAACCAGTCAGACTTCACGCCGGCTTCGTAGTTTTTGCCAATCACCGGCGAGAGATAAGCGCCTGACGCATCCTGATAATCCTGCGACTGGAACACCGAAGTGTAGCTGGCGTAGGCAGACCAGTTATCGTAGAAGTCCCAAATCACCCCCCCGTACGGCGTGATGTTGTTTTTCTCCATCTCTGCCGTCAGCGTCTGGCGGTTCCAGTTGGTGTAGCGCGCCCCGACAATCAGGTGCAGCGGATCGGCCAGATTGATGCGCGTCGCAAGATACGCTGACTTCTGCCGTACCAGTTGGGTGTCGGCCGCAGGTTCACGCGGATTCCAGTCGGTTTCCGGGAAATCGCCGTTAAACTGGTTGAAGTTGCCCAGCTCGGCTGACGAAATGTTGGCCCAGGCGCTGTAATATTTGTTGTCCTGACGGCTGTAGTTCACCCCGACCATCAGTTCATGCTGGCGGCCCAGCAGTTCATAAGGACCGCTGGCGAAGGCGTCTACCGCATCCACCTTACGTTTGCCGGTGTTGTAGCCGGTTCCGCCCACCACCGGATAGCCGGCATAGCCAGAGACGCCTGCGCCAGTGGTTTTATCGAAGTAACCGTCGAGATACAGCTGCTTGCTGTCGAGGAACATCTCGTTATGCGTGCCGTTAAGGGTGATGTTCCAGCCGTTATCGAAATTCTGCTGCAGGTTAACAAAGACCTTTTTATTTTCTTTGTTGTTGTAAGCCCATTCAGGTGCGGTGTTATAGCCGCGACGGGTGTGGATCTGCGTGCCGTCGGTGTACCAGCGTGGCGCGCCGCCCCACATCGGTGAATCCGTGTTCACCTGGCTGAATTCATAACCAACGGACAGTCTGGTGGCGTCCGTCACGTCAGCGTCGACCACACCGTAGATAAACTTCTTATCGGCGCCGTAGCGTTCAATGAAGCTGTTTTTGTCTTCATAGCCGGCAACCAGGCGACCGCGCACGTCGCCTTCCGGTGACAGCGGTGCAGAAAGGTCGGCGACGTAACGCTGCTTATTCCAGCTGCCATAGCCAGCTTCAAGGCTACCGGTAAACTCTTTGCTGTCGGCATGTTTACGCACCATGTTGATGGCAGCAGAAGGATTGCCCGGTCCGGTCAGCAGGCCCGTTGCGCCACGCACCACTTCGACGCGTTCGTACAGCGCGGTATCGGTCTGCGCATCACCGAGGTTCCAGCGCTGGGCAAACGCGGTCGGAATGCCGTCGGTCATGTAATTATCAATCAGAAAACCGCGCGAATAGTAATTGATGCGGTCCATATCGGCGGCCACACCGTGGATGCCGGTGGTGTTGCTCAGTACGTCGTTCAGCGACTGCAGCTGTTGATCCTGCATGCGCTGTTTGCTGACGATGGTGACCGACTGGGGAATATCACGTGCGGTCAGCGCCATTTTGGTGCCGGCCCGCGTCACCGGTACGCTGTAATCCGCTGCGGCCTGCGCCTGCTGCGCTTCTGCGCTGGCGCTGGCATCAACGGTCAGGGTGGCCTCACTGTTTTGCGTATCGGCCGCCTGAGCGACACCCGAGGCAACCAGCACTGCCAGCAGTGACAGGCGCAGCGCGCGCTGCGGCGCAAGACCTGCGTCCCGGACGCGCATCTCTTTGCAAGACATAATATTCCTCAATCGGCTTATCGTTATTTTGTGGTGAGCATGTGGTTAAGAAAGCAAATGAGAAATATACGCATTAAGATTAACATTGCAAGAAATTGTTACTGCCTTTCTGACGCCTTTACACTGCGAAAAAATCTTATGCTTCAGGGAGTAACGGCACTAATACTGCTTTACAGGAAACTATCACGCCTGAAATCATCCTTAATCTCAGTCAACCGGTGCGTGAACGGTTGTGCCTGCATCCTGCTATGGCATCTGAACACCACGCATGTACCAGCTTCGTACCCGGTCACCGCCATTGATTTATAATTACGCTGCCAATAGGAAAGGTGTTTATAAAGTTTCCTTTTCTGCGCTAAGGTGGACCAGTTACGCTTTTAATCCCTGCAGCAATCGCTGCGTTGTTTACATGACGCCATTTATTAAGCTGTAAATCGCCGTGACGTATATTGTGTGAGATGCTGTGATGTTAAATGAACGGCTTAACGTAGGTGGCTGGCAATATTAAATCAGTCGCTAACATGTTTATGCGTAATCAATGAATAGACAAAAATCTTTACGCCCAATCAAAAACTGTACAGGTCGGGGCATATTTCCGGACAAATCTGTCGGCGGGTGAATATTTCCATTTGAATAAAATTGCCGTAGAATACACGCTTTCAAATCAGTGATATCAGTAATAAGGGTTTATACATGAGCGATGCACTCAAGGCATTGAACAATCTTCGTACGCTGCGTGCTGAAGCACGTAATATTGAGGTTGCGGTATTAAACGAAATGCTGGAGAAGTTTGCCGTGGTGGTCGCCGAACGCCGCGAAGAGACGGCGGCAGAGAGTGCTGCACAGCGCGAAAAAGAAGAGAAGCTGGCATTATATAAAGAGATGCTGCGCAAAGACGGCATTACAATTAATGAACTGGCGCAATTAAACCAGGGTGAAACGAAGAGCAAAGCAAAACGTGCACCGCGTCCGGCGAAGTATAAATTTACCGACGAACAGGGTAATGAGAAATTCTGGACCGGTCAGGGTCGTACTCCCTCGCCGATAAAGTCAGCGATTGACGCTGGCGGTTCGCTGGATGATTTTCTGATTTAATCCAGTCGCAGGAAATCGGGGCGGAACCGGCTAATTGCCGCATCACCGCCCCTGTATCGCGGCACCCTAAATGCTTTCATGCAATCCTTTCATGCATTCCTTTCATGAAGTGTACCGCGAGGTGATCAGGCCATTACGCCTTCCCACACCCGCCCGTCAGATTAACGCTGCACAGGCGCGCGCAATACGTTTACCCGCCTCCTGCACGCTATCGATATCCGTGGCGATCGACAAACGGAAATACGGCGACAGGCCGTAAGCACTGCCCGCAACGCCGGACACACCGCTCTCCAGCAGATAATTCAGCACATCCTGTTCATCATGCAGTACGGCGCCGTCAGGCCGGGTTTTGCCCAGCAGGCCAGCACAGCGACAAAAGACAAAAAATGCGCCCTGAGGTTGCAGCACTTCAATGCCGGCCACCTGCTGCAACTGCTGCACAATGACATCGCGTCGCGCCTGATACGCGGCGCGCTGCGGGGGCAGAAAATCGAGCCCACCGTTAAAGGCCGCAACCGCCGCCGCCTGGCTGATGGCGCTGGCACCAGAACTGTTCTGCGACTGCACCACTACCATGGCATCAATCAGCGGCTGCGGCCCGGCACCAAAACCAATGCGCCAGCCGGTCATGGCATAGGTTTTCGACACGCCTCCCACCAGCAAAATGCGTTCAGCCAGCTCCGGCGCCACCTGCAGCAGGCTAACGTGCTGACGATCGTCAAACAGGATATGTTCGTACAGCTCATCCAGCATAATCAGCACATTGGGATGATCGCGCAGCACCGTCGCCAGGGCCTGCAACTCCTGTGCGCTGTACACCATGCCAGAGGGATTGCCGGGATTGTTCAGCACCAGCCAGCGGGTTTTCTCAGTGATCGCCTGCGCCAGCTGCGCCGGCTGCAGCTTGTACTGCTGCTCAAGCGGACAAGGCAGCAGCACCGCCTCGCCACCGTTGAAACGCACACTGTCCGGGAAAGTTGGCCAGTATGGCGTGGGCACAATCACCTCGTCGCCGTCGTTTAGCGTCGCGGCAAACGCGTTGAAGATGATTTGCTTTGCGCCGTTGGCGATACAGATTTGACCCAGCGCGGACTGCAGCTGGTTCTCGCGCGCCAGTTTGGCCTGCACCGCTTTACGCAGCGCGGTGGTGCCATTGGTCGGCGTATAACGGGTTTCACCGCCATCCATCGCGGCGCTGGCGGCGGCACGGATGTGCGCGGGCGTATTAAAATCCGGCTCACCGGTGGTGAGGTCAAGAATATCCACGCCCTGCTCTTTTAGCTGGCGCGTCAGCTGACGTGCCGCCGCATTAGCCGAGAGCGACACAGACTGTACGCGCTTCGATAGGGTGATCATGTTTCGCTCCTGTCTGTCTCTCACACCACCGGCAGGCCGAGGTTTTCACGCAGCGTGGCGAACTCGTACTCTTCGCGGAACAGACCGCGACGGCGCAGTTCCGGAATCACCAGCTCCACAAACAAATCCAGCTGCTCGGACATGATCGCCGGCATGATGTTGAAACCATCGGCGCCGCCCTCGTTGAGCCACAGCTCAAAGTCATCGGCAATATCCTGCGCGGTACCGACGATTACCCGGTGACCACGCGATCCGGCGGCTACCGCGGCCAGTTCGCGCAGCGTCAGATTTTCACGTTTCGCCATGTCGGTCATCAGTTTCACGCGGCTCTGGTTGCCTTCACCCAGCGGCACTTCCGGCACCGGACCGTCGAGCGGATACTGGCTCAGATCCATATTGAAGCGCAGCGAGAGCTGACGCAGACCGTTGTCGATATCAACCAGCGTGTTGAGCTCTTTCCACAGCGCTTTGGCCTCTTCGCGCGTGCGGCCAACGATCGGCATCACGCCAGGCATGATCACCACGTGATCCGGATTGCGTCCGGCGGCAATCACCTGATCTTTCTGCGAACGGTAGAAGCTCTGTGCTTCTTCCAGGCTGGCCGAGGCGGTGAAAATCACCTCGGCAGTCTCTGCCGCCAGCTTCTGCCCATCGCTGGAAGAACCGGCTTCGATAATCACCGGACGCCCCTGCGGTGAGCGGGTAATGTTCAGCGGGCCCTGCACCTGGAAGTGCTCGCCGACGTGGTTAATCGGCTGAATTTTGTCATCAATGAAGTACTGACCGGTCTCTTTGTTGGGCTGCACCGCCCCCGCCTGCCAGCCGTCCCACAGCTTACAGGTAACATCAAGGAATTCACGCGCGCGCGCGTAGCGCTCCGCATGATTAGGCATATCGCTGCGGCTGAAGTTACGCGCCACATCGGTAGAGAACGACGTCACCACGTTCCAGGCGGCGCGGCCGCGGCTAATGTGGTCCAGCGACGAGAAGCTGCGTGCCATGGTGAACGGGTCGCTGAAGGTGGTCGAGGCGGTCGCCGCCAGGCCAATGCGTTTGGTGTTGACCGCCAGCGCCGACAGCAGCGTTAACGGCTCCAGACGCGCCATGGTGGAAGGCAGACGATACATGCTGGTCGCCAGTGCATCACCCACGAAGAACAGATCAAACTTACCGGCTTCGGCTTTTTTCGCGATGGTGATCAGCCAGTCAATATCCGTCGGATCGCCCAGATTTTCCGTCAGCCGCCAGCCGCTTACGTGCTGTCCAACCGGTTGCACAAACAGCCCTAAACGGATGCGGCGTGAAGATGAAGTAGCCATATTTTTTCCTGGTCAATAAAAGGGTCAATAACAATTAAAAGGCGTTCTCGGTCGCCAGCAGCGCCTGCTCTAAGGCATCCGCGCTGATGCGGAACGGCAGACGTTCGGCGCTGGCCGCCGGGAATTTGATCTGTTCAGCAATGCTTCTGATGGCTGCGCGACGATCGCCGTGCAGCGGCGCTAAGGTTAGCGGCATATCATACTGTCGCAGCAGCGCCAGCAGCGCGGCGTCCGGCTCACCGTCGTGCTCAATCAGCGACTGCACCAGCAGGCTGTAACCGACTTTTTCACCGTGCAGCCAGTGGTGCAGCTCCGGCTGATGGGTCAGACGGTTATGAATTGCGTGGGCAAAGCCTGGCGTTGGCAGCACATCACGCACGCTGTTGGCCAGGCCGGCCAGCACAATGCTGGCATCGATCACCTTCTCCAGTTCCGGCGTCACCTGCTGTTGCTGGTTGGCCAGCACGGCGGCGGCACCGTGCTGGCGATAGACATCCAGCGCGCGCTGCGCGGTCATCACTTTAAGATCGAGGGCGAGATCGTGGGGGTTGTGCCGCAGATAAGGATAGAACTCGTAGTATTTAGCCAGCGCGTCGACAATGCCCGCTTTGAGGTAACGCACATCACTTTGCGCAATCACTTCGCTGTCTACCAGCACCAGTTCAGGCATTTTGCCCAGCGGCTGGCTGCGCACGTGGCCGCCCTGCGCGTCATAAATAATCGCCACCGGCGACCAGGCGGCACAGGTCGCCGCGACGGTGGCGAAATTGACGACGGTGATTTCCGGTAACTGGCTGCCGACCGCTTTAGCCGCATCCAGTACGCGCCCGCCGCCAATTGCCAGCAGCAGTTCAGCCTGCTGCTGTTGCAGATTGCTTTTCAGCGTATCAATGGCCGCGTCGGTGCATTCGCCGTGTAAATACTCGATTGCCCAGCGAATACCACAGGTTTCCAGACTTTGCGTTAATTGCGGATTAACCGCCTGCCAGGCGCGTGGAGAGGTGAAAATACGGATATGCGTAGCATAAGGTTTAATGAATTCACCGGTGCGCGCACGCAGTCCCGGTTCGTGTGCGTAGGCACGCGGAGATTTAATCGCTAACACGTTGTCACCCTGACTAGGAAAAACGCCATAACAAAATTGTTATATTTCAGAGGATTAATGCGAAATAGTTATAGCGCTATGTATTTTATGCATACTACGGTAAATGGCGATTTGTGCAATGAAAAAGCCGCCATTTCATTTTCACAAATTTGCATTAGCTTATCCGTATTTCACATATAGGCCGTCAGCGCTTTACTGCTACTCTGAGCCTTCTTTCTTTATCGCCCACCGGGCGGTTTTCCGGGGATAGCTATGACACTTGAGTTTCGTCAGGTCACAGAAGACGAAGTGGACACTTATCAGGCGCTGATGCATGCCGCCTATGCGCCCACGCTGGCGCTGGGGATCAAATTTGATGCGGCCACCGCTGACCGCGAGAAAACGCTGCGGCATCTGCAAAGCCACGGCGTGTATGCGCTGTATGCCCAGGGCGTGATGGTCTCCTCGGTCACCGTGCGTTATCCATGGGGCCCGCTGCCGGGTCCGTTCGGCCTGCCGCATATCGGCTGGTTTGGTGCTCACCCGGACTATGCGGGGCAGCAGTTTGGCCGCCAGGTTCAGGATCGCCTGGAGCAGGAAATTTTACGCGGCCAGTTACGCGCACCGGCAGTTTCGCTCGGTACCGCCATCAGCCATCCTTGGCTGATTGATATGTATCGCAAGCGCGGATTTGTGCTCATGCACACCACCGATCTCGGCAAAGGCCACATCACGCAATATATGAAAAAAGTGCTGGATGAAACCGCGCACGATGCCTGGCTGACGCGCCAGGCGGCATCACAAGGAAGCCAGGCATGAGCCAACTGAATGAAACAGCGCTGGGCGAGCAGCTGATCGCCTTTCGCCACGAACTGCATCGTTTTCCGGAACTCTCTAATCAGGAGTTTGAAACTACCGCCCGCCTGCGCCAGCAGCTGGAACAGCACCAGATTCGCATCGTTGATTTGCCACTGAAAACCGGTCTGGTGGCAGAGGTCGGTCCGGCACAGGGACCGCTGATTGTGCTGCGTTCGGATATTGATGCGCTGCCGATTGAAGAGCAGTCGGACGTCGCTTTTCGTTCGGAGCGTCCCGGCGTGATGCATGCCTGCGGCCACGATTTTCACGCTTCCGCTGCACTCGGCGCGGCGATTCTGCTTAAGCAGCAGGAGGCAACGCTGCCCGGCCGCGTGCGGATTCTGTTCCAGGCCGCCGAAGAGACCGGCCAGGGCGCGCCGGATGTCATCGCCACCGGCGCGCTGCAGGAGGCGGTGGCGATTTTCGGCATTCATAACGATCCGTCGCTGCCGCCTGGCGTGGTGGGCAGCAAAGCCGGCGCGCTGACCGCGGCGGTGGATCGCTTCGATATCCGCATCACCGGCACCGGCAGCCATGCCGCCAAACCGCATCAGGGCAACGATCCGATCGTTATCGCGGCGCAGATTGTCTCCGCGGCGCAAACGCTGATTAGCCGTAACGCCCCCTCCGCTGACAACGCGGTGGTGTCGATCACCCAGCTGCACAGCGGCAGCACCTGGAACGTCATTCCGGACAGCGCCTGGCTGGAAGGCACGGTGCGCACCTTCTCTCAGTCCACGCGTGAGCGACTGGAGCAGCGCTTCCGCGAAATCGTGCTTGGCCTTGGTGCGGCTTTTGCCGCAGAGGTTGAGTTTAACTGGCACGCCGGTCCGCCTGCGGTGGTGAATGATGCGCACTGGGCGGATTTTGCTCTGCAGCAGGCCACCGCCAGCGGACTTGAGGCGCGCGTGGTGGAAGCCAGCCCGATCGGCGAAGATTTTGCTTTTTATCAGCAACAGCTGCCCGGTGCCTTTGTGATGATCGGCACTGGTGAACCTTATGCGCTGCACCATCCGGCTTTTCGCATCAATGATGCGGTGTTACTGCCCACCTCACGCTACCTCGCGCAGCTCGCCGTGGCGGCGCTGCGCAGTCTGGAGCAGGCATGAACCTGAGCCTCGCGCTGGCTGAGCGCATCCTGCAAAGCCAGCCGGATGCGGCGGCACGTGATGCCGCGCGCACTGGCGTGCAGGATTTTCTCGCTGTGAGCTGGCCGGTGTTACAGCAGCAGGTGCCGGACAGCGGCTTACCGGCGCTGCGACAGGTTTATGGCGACGGCAGCGTACGCTCACAGGCGTTACTGCTGGGCTATGCCGGGCATGCGCTGGATTACGATGATTTCCATGCCGATTTTCGCGGCCATCCCAGCGTGGCGATTCTGCCCGCGCTATTTGCCTGGCAGCAGCAGCAGCCCGCCACTGCCGAAGCGTTCCTTGATGCCTATGTCATCGGCGTGGAAGTGGCTGGCCGGCTGGGACTGGCCGCCAGCCAGCAGCACTATGCGCTGGGTTATCACAACACGGCCACGCTGGGCACGCTGGCGGCGGCGGCCGCGCTGGCACGTCTGCTGCAGCTTAATGCAACCGACTGCGCCACGCTGATCGGCATCGCGGCGACCCAGGCCAGCGGACTGCGCGCTCAGTTTGGTTCAGCGGTGAAGCCGCTGCACGCCGGACTGGCGGCAGAGCGTGCGGTGATGGCGGCGCAGCTGACGCTGGCGAAATTCGATGGCCGGCATGAAGGCGTGCTCGACGCGTTTCTCGCCGCCAGCAGTAACGGCGAGGCGCAGCCGCAACGGCTGGTGGAAAACTGGGGCGCGCCGTGGCGCATCAGTACCCCCGGTCTGGAGTTCAAACCCTTCCCCACCTGCGCCGGAACTCACAGCGCTGCCGAAGCGGCACGTCTGCTGCGGCGCGCCTGGCTGGCGGAAGGCCACTCGCTGGACTCGCTGCTGGAAAATATTGATGACATCACGGTCGCCTTCCCGCCGGGTGGTGACATCGCGGCGGCAGTTCGCGTGCCGGCTAACGGCATCGAAGCACGCTTTAGCCTGGAGTACGTGATCGCCGCCATGCTGATGTACGACGATTTACGGCTGGAAGATTTTGCCGAAGGTGCACTCAATCCGGCGGTGATGCCGCTGGCGGCCAAAGTGCGTCGCACGCCGGATGCGTCCGCGCCGCCCGATGCGCTCAACCCGGCGCGGCGTTTTCATCTCGTCACGCTGACGCTGAAAGAGGGTCGTCAGCTGCAGCAGCGCCGCACGCGGCAGCAGTCGCTGGCGGATGGCGTAGATGTGGCGGCCAAACTGCGTCAGGCGCTGCGCCATGAAGTGCCGGCGCGCCAGCAGCAGTTACTGGCTATCAGCGAGCTGCAAAGCACGGCGGATTTGGCTACATTAAGCCAACTGTTGCGCGCCTGAATCCTGTCGGCGCGCGTTCTTCGCTTAAGGCTGGCGTATCATGTCTAAAACTCAGCGGCTTCCTGAACTGCTGCAATTGCTGCGCTGTCATCGCTATCCGCTGACCGCGCAGCGTCTCGCCGAACAGCTGCACATCAGCGTGCGCACCGTCTATCGTGACATTCTTAGTTTGCAGCAGCAGGGCGTAGAGATTGAGGGCAGTGCGGGCGTTGGTTATTTACTGAAATCCGACGGCCATTTGCCGCCGCTGATGTTTTCCCGTCAGGAGATTGATGCGCTGGTGCTCGGGCTCAACTGGGTCACCCGACACACCGACGAAGAGCTTAAGTCCGCCGCGCGCCATGCGCTGGCCAAAGTCCAGGCTGTGATTCCGCCCCATCTTACGCAGAGTATCGATCACCAGTCGCTGCTGATCGCCTCCCAGGGCGAAGCATTATTCGAAACCCATCTGCCGCAGATTCGCCAGGCGATCCATCAGCGCAGCAAGATCAGCCTGCGCTACAAAGATCTGCAGGATAACCTCTCCACGCGCACCATCTGGCCGGTGGTGATTGGCTACTTTGATCGCGTGCGCCTGCTGTGCGGCTGGTGCGAACTGCGCCAGGAGTTCCGCAATTTCCGCGTCGACCGCATTGACGCGATCAGCGTCACCAGCGAACTCTATCCCGGCACGCGTCATCAGTTGCTGAAACGCTGGCGGGATTATCACCATTTGCGTCACCCGGCGGACAGCGCGACACGCTAGCGACATAAAGTTGCCATAAGCGACAAAATGTCGCATACTTAGCCGCGTGCAGCAGTAATCGCAACTCAACATTACAACAGTCAGTCCATCACCGCTTTCATCCGCGAGGTAATATTCATGGCCACAAGTATTCGTTTAGACGATGACTTCGTGAGCGACGTAAAAATTCACGCTGAAGCCGCCAGCCGCAGCATTCCAAAGCAGATTGAGCATTGGGCGAAGATCGGCCGGATTGCTGAGGATAATCCGGACTTACCGTATAGCTTCATCGCTGAAGTATTGATCGCCCAGGCTGAAGTCGATAATCAGAAGGTTTCGCCGTATGTCCGCCGAACACCCCGATCCAAAACCACAAAATAGCATCGAGGTTTATCAAACACGCCGCTTTGAAAAAACGCTCGATAAATTGCCCGATACACAGCGTGCCATCGTCGAGGATGAGATCGACAGGATTGTTGATGCGCCTGAAATCGGTGAGCTCAAGAGAGGTGACTTAAACTTTTTACGCGTGCACAAATTTCAGCTGAATAACCGCCTGACGCTGTTGGGTTATAGCTGGGTGGAAAATAAACTGGAACTGTATCTGCTGGATATCGGACCCCATGAGAATTTCTATCAGGAACAGAAAAAGCACCGTAAAGCCGATCTGAAAATTATCAGTTAACCCATCGACTCCTGACAAAATCTGTCACAGCCTCCCCCTACTATGCAGCGGTAAACACACAAGGAGATCACCATGCTTACCGCTAACATGACCATTATTTATGTGCCCAACGTCGTGAAAAGTGCTGACTTTTATGCCGCGCTGTTCGACATCAAACCCGCAGAACTCAGCCCAACCTTTGCCATGTTTGTGTTTGAGAGCGGCTTTAAACTGGGTATCTGGTCGCAGTATACCGTTGAACCCGCACTCTCCCTGCCCGCCAGTACAGCGCGTAGCGAAATTGTTTTTAAAACCGCGCGCAAAGACGATGTCGATTTTCTTTATCACGAATGGGGCGTGCTGCGCGAAATCACCATCATTCAGTCACCGGTGCGCATGGACTTTGGCTACACCTTTACCGCGCTGGACCCGGACGGGCACCGCCTGCGTGTCTGCTATTTACAGCTGGATGAGTAAGTGAAGAGACCTGGCGCTGACGGTTGCAGGTTGTTAAATGTGCTGAGCAATCATTAACTATATTTATACTCTTAATTGCCGGTTAATGACATTAACGCTGCTGTTCAGTTAAGCAACGTGCAGGTAATTCAACCTGGTGGATAGCGGTGCGATTTATCGCGCAATAAGTTTCACCGCTACACAGTGCGCGCAATGCTTGTATCACCTCAGGTTAATTTCTATATATTACAGCGCATTAAAATAATATTGTCATCGTTGAATTTATCCGTCATTACCGTTCCCCTCCCACATCGCGCTTTTTTAAAGTGCCTTCCGTGTATGCAATAAATAAAATCTACTGATTACAGCCACCTGAACACGCTACGTCATTTCCAGGACAAGTCTTGTTACTGTTAAATATTAATTACGTTTTTATGGGCCTCTGCACAGGCTGCAGTGTACCTGTAGCCCGACCATGGATAAGGCCAGGCAATGAAACGCCGTACTACACCGGGATGTGATGATGAACAGTAATCTGCTTAACCTGCGCCAGCAGCGCGCGACGCGCACGCTATTTTTTATCGCCGGACTGGGCATGGCCGCCTGGGCGCCGCTTATTCCCTTCGCCAAAGCGCAACTGGCGATCAATGACGGCATGCTGGGGCTGCTGCTGTTCTGTATCGCCGCAGGCTCCATGTCAGTTATGCCCTTTACCGGCGCGCTGATTGCCCATTTTGGCTGTCGCACGCTGCTGCTGCTGTGCGGTGCGGGACTGGCCCTGGATCTGCCGCTGCTGATGCTGCTGAACGCACCGCTGCCGATGGCGGGCGCGCTGTTGCTCTTCGGCGCGATCAACGGACTGATGGATGTCAGCATGAATTATCAGGCGGTGATCGTGGAGCGCGAGGCCGGGGTCAGCAAGATGTCGGGCTTTCACGGCTTTTACAGTCTTGGCAGCATTGCTGGCGCCGGCGCGGTGAGTCTGCTGCTGTGGCTGCAGGTTGCGCCCCTGCTGGCGCTGCTGCCGCTGTGTGCGTTGATTTTATTGCTGCTGCTGATGAGCCATACCGCCCTGTTGCCCCGTCGCCGCACGGATGCAAAACCAACGCGCGGTACGCTGCGCGCCCTGACGCACCGTAACGTGGTGCTGATTGCCCTGCTGTGTTTCCTGCTGTTCCTCACCGAAGGCGCCATGCTCGACTGGTCAGCGGTGTTTATGAACAGTGAACGCGCCATGTCGATGCAGCTGGCCGGTTTCAGCTTCACGCTGTACGCCACGGCTGTCGCTACGCTGCGCCTGTTTGGCGATCGGCTGATTAATCACTATGGCAGTCGCCGCGTGCTCACCTGGGGCGGTCTCGTCGCCAGCGGGGGGCTGGCATTAGCGATTTTCTCCGTCTGGCTGTGGAGCGCCCTGCTCGGCTTTGTGCTGGTGGGTATCGGTCTGGCCAATATCGTGCCGATTTTATTCAACGCGGCGGGTAACCAGCGCACTGTCGCCGCGCATTACGCCATACCGGCCGTCACGCTGTGCGGTTACTCCGGGCTACTGCTGGGCCCGGCGCTGATTGGCTTTAGCGCCCAGCTCACGTCCCTGACCACCACGCTCAGCGCCGGCATCGTGATGTTGCTGCTGGTGACTTTCGCGGCGCGTTTCGCTCTGACAGCGAAGTAGCGCCTCTGCCCCGTCATATTCACAAGGAGTTTCTATGACAACCTCAACGCAACCGGTGTTCAGCCTGCACTACGTCGGGCTCAATCTGAAGAAAGGCGTTAATGCCGCGACCTTCGAAGCCTTTCTCAAGGCGCGCGGCACGCAGATTCCTGCTTATCCGGGCTGGCAATGGTCGCTGTTAAAAGGCCTGCGCGGCGAACGCCAGGAACAATACCTGATGCTGTATCAGGCTCCCAGCCAGGCAGACTATGACCGCTATATCACACCGGCTGGCGAACTCACGGCCGAGGCCATCGCCTTCTGGCAACAACGGCCCGAGGCGTGCGCGCTGCTTGAGGAGTGGAAAAACTTTGCCACCTACGGGGAGTTACCAACGCTGTTCTCCACCTTCTCGCTGCTGGCAGAAAACCGCCACAGTTCACTGCCGCCCGGCCCGAACTTTCAGCCCGATGCTCAACCTGCGGTGGCACGCGTGGTCGGTTTTCATCATCTGGCACTACGTGCTGGCGTGACGGCTGCCGACTTTGATCGCTTTATGATGGAGAACGTCGCGCGCATTGATGACTATCCCGGCTGGAAGTTTCACATGCTGAAGGGCACCGGCGGCAATCGAAGTGAGCAATATGCAGTGATGCTGGTGATCGAAAGTCTCGACTCGCTCAACAGCTTCCATCCGGCGATGGACGTCTCAACCGAAAAATCGCTGACGTTTGTGAAAAACCATCAGGAGAGCGAGCGTATGTATGATGAATGGCGCACCATGGCCTCGTTCTCCGGCGCACCGCAAATGTATACCGACTATCTGACGATTGCCGGCAACGTCGGCTGAGGTTGGCCACGACCGGCGGAGGCCGGTCAGACTGCATTATCACGCCCGTTCAGGGTTGGTGTTCGGTTCTGGCTGGCCCGGCACCTCAACGCCAGGCCAGCCCGCCGTTCGCGTCCGTTGCCGGATTAGCTCACCCGCGCCGCTGCCGGGCTGTTCAGCGCGGCCAGCAGCGTTGCCGAGTCCGCCACTGCGCCAAAAATACCGCCCTGCATGTGGATCATGCTGAGCGCCGCCTCGTGATGTTTCAACTCCGTCGCCGCGCAGCAGTCGCTCAGCACCAGACATTCAAAGCCGCGATCGTTGGCTTCGCGCAGTGTGGTATGCACGCAAACGTCGGTAGTGATGCCGCTGATGATTAAGTTGCGGATACCGCGACTGTGCAGAATCAGCTCAAGGTCGGTGGCGTAAAAGGAGCCTTTGCCGGGTTTATCAATAATCACTTCATCCGGTAGCGGCGCCAGCTCGGGAATGATTTCCCAGCCTGGCTCACCGCGCACCAGAATGCGGCCACAGGGCCCTGCTGCACCAATCTCCGCCTGCATCCGCCGCGATCGCCAGCGCTTGTTGGCCGGTAGATCGCTCAGGTCCGGACGATGGCCTTCACGGGTATGGATGATCGGGAAGCCGGAGTCGCGCATGCGCGCTAACACCTGCTGCAGCGGTTTGATGGGGGCGCGTGTCAGGGAGATGTCGTAACCCATAGTATCAACATAACCGCCCTTACCGCAGAAGTCGGTTTGCATATCAATCACCAGCAGCGCGGTGTTTTGTACCGTGCAGTTGCCGTCAAAAGGCCACGGATAAGGCGTTGAATCAACGATATAATCAGGCATTGCTTTTCTCCATTACCGCCGCGCTGCTTTCCGGTTTCCATTTCACAATCAGCGTGTAGCTCACTGCCGCTGCCACCAGACCAATGACCGCTTCACCAAACTGCGGGAATTCAAGGTGGGCCATCACCGCACACAGGCTGCCGATGGCCCAGGCGGCGAACGCGCTGCCGCGCAGGCGGCGGGTTTGACGCTTTTCGCTGATTTTTGCCATAAAGATCAAATCAACAATCATCACTGCGCCAAACGGCGGCACCACCATGCCGAGCAGGCTGAGCCATTCGAGGAACCAGGACCACACGCCGGCCAGCGCCAGCACGCCACCGATGGCACCGAGGATCAGCGTCCACAGGCGCATTTTGCTGCTGAACAGATGGCTGAAACCGACCGCGCCGTTATACAGGCAGTGCGTGCACACCGAACCGAGGTTGATGAACACAAACAGAAAGGCAATGACGGAGAGCAGCATGCCGTGCCCCATCAGCAGCGGCAGGAAGTTACCGCCGTTACTGAGCGGATCGACCGCCGCGCCGACGGCGACAATCACCACGCCAAACAGATAGGAAATCACATTCGCCAGCGGAAACGCGGAAAACGCGGCGATCACCGCTGATTTGCCGTCCTTCGACCAGCGGGTGAAATCCGCTGTCATGGTGCCGGAATCCGCAAAGCCGGCAATCACCATGGTAACCGCCGTGCCCATGCTCATGGCACCAGCGGCTGCCGGACTGCCCTGCCACTGGGTCAGCGTGGTGAAATCATGATCCTTGCTCACCAGCCACAGCGCAACCAGCCCCAGCACCACAAACAGCGGAGCGGCAATCATTCCCAGCACCGACAGCGCCCGCACCCCAAGAAAGGTGACGCCGGTATACAGCACCATGGCAAACGCGGTGACCGCCAGCGCGTTCCAGCCAAAAGTCTGGTTGATCACCGTCCCGGTCAGGCCGGTCTGGAAGGCGTACCAGCCTATCACCACGGTAGAAAGAAAGCCGGACACCAGGATATAGCCTTTGGTGCCGAAGGTCCGCTTCGCCTGCAGCGCGAAGTTCATACCGGTATGCCCGGCGAACCAGCTAAGTGCACCGACATAGGCAAACAGCACCAGGTTACCCAGCAAAATCGCCAGCAGTGCCGGCCAGAAGCCGAGATGCCAGGTGATAATGCCGCCGAACAGCGCATTGGTGAGGATCATCGGAAAGCCAAACCACACCGCCGACACCGAACCCGTCGAGTGGCGATGGCTAAGCGGCACCGGCTCATGCTCGAACTCCTGCTCCAGCGCAGGGGAAGATTTGTTACTCATGGAGAACTCCAATAGCAGCAGGATAGTGATGATTCCATGGTTGGATGCGCTCAAAAGCGGCACTGGCCGCCAGCACCAGGCCATCGTCCAGATGACGACCCACAATTTGCATACCGATCGGCAGACCACTGGCCGTGAAGCCGGCAGGCACCGAGGCGGCAGGCTGACCGGTAAAATTGAACGGGAAGCAGAACGACAGCCAGTGATCGCTGCGCACCATGCGGCCATCAATGACTTCCGGGCCCTGCATGTGCAGCGCAAACGGCGGCACCGCCAGCGTAGGTGACAGCAGCAGGTCGTAGCGCTGCATAAAGCGCCACAGCTGGTTGCAGAGCTTTTTGCGCGTGGTATTGGCGTCGGTGAAATGCTCCGCGCGCCAGTCGCGCTGCAGCATGGCACTCAGGTGCGGTGACATCGCAGCACCCAGCTCGCTCTGCATCTGGCGCATGCCGCTCAGATCGCTTTCGAACGCCACCAGCGCAGCAAAGCTGGCGCTTTCGTCAGCGATGCCGGGATCCACCTCCTCCAGCTCTGCGCCCAGCGCCGCAGCGAGACGACGCGCGGCCGCGGTGACCACGGCGCGCACTTCCGCATCGACGGCGATATAGCCAAAGTCGGCGCTGAAAGCGATACGCACCCCCTGCAGTGGCCGATGCAGGCTGCCCAGCCAGTCAACATCGCTGCACGGGATAGAGTGCCGGTCGCGCATGTCCGGACCGGCCATCACCGACATCATCAGCGCGCTGTCGCGCACGCTACGCGTCATCGGACCGATATGTTCAAGCGATTCCCAGCTGGAAACGCCAGGATAACGCTCATCGCGGCAGCCCGGCCAGAGCGGTACCCGCCCCATCGAGGCCTTGAGTCCATAGACACCGCAGTGGGCCGCCGGGATACGTACCGATCCTCCGCCATCACTGCCGAGCGCAATCGGACACAGCCGCGCCGCCAGCGCCGCGCCGGATCCCGCGCTCGATCCGCCCGGCGTTTTGCTCACATCCCAGGGATTACGCGGTGAGGGAAACAGGGGATTATGGCCGACACCGCTGTAGCCAAATTCCGGCGCGGTGGTCTTGCCCAGCAGGATGGCATCCGCCGCCAGCAGGCGCTCAACGGTGATGTCATCTTCTTCGGGAATAAAATCGGCGTAGGCGGCCGATCCTGACGTGGTTCGCACACCGGCGGTACAGATCAAATCTTTTACCGCCAGCGGCACACCCGCCAGTGCGCCCAGCGGCTCGCCGCGCGCACGACGGCGGTCGATCTGCTCTGCCTGTGCCAGCGCCCGCTCCGGCGTCAGGGTACAAAACGCCTGAATCAGCGGCTCCCGCTGTTCCAGGCGATCCAGCGTCGCCTGGGTTAACTCGCGCGCGGAAACCTCGCCGTCGCGCACCCGCGCCGCCAGCTGGGTGGCATCTTCATCCAGCAGTGCATCAAACATGATCGTTCTCCCGGGTTAATTGGCTACCGGGAGGAGTGCAGTTTGCGTGCCAGAATAGCGTGAAGTGCGCGGCCGTTATGCGCCGGGCCAGATAGGATACGGTCTGGGATACAAGATGGAATACTTATGGATGCGGCAGTCATACCGATGCAGGCAATGCGCACAAGCTGTGCACATCGCTGCATCATCGCGTTGCCATTTTAGGGTGCAGCCAGCGGAGGCGGAGTTGCTGCCGTGGCGTGCGTCAGAAGGGTTAGCTTTGCGCGCTGACTAACCGCACGGCGAAGCCAAAAAACAGCATGCCGGTCAGCATGTTCGCCAGCTTGACCAGGCGGGTGCGGCTGCGCAGATAGCGCACCATCACCGCGCCAGCCACCAGCAACAGTGAATAGTAGCTGAAACTGATCACCTGAATCAGCGCACCCAGGGTGGCAAACGCCGGCGCGGTATGGGTGACGCGCGGATCGATAAACTGAATGAAGAACGAAACGTAAAACAGAATCGCCTTGGGATTGGTTACGCCAAGCAGCAGCGCACGCAGGAAATAGTTTTCCTGTTTTACCGCTTCAGCCGGTTGATCGCCGCTGCGTTTGCGCAGCGCGCCGATGATAATCTTCACGCCGAGATACAGCAGGAACATGGCACCAAGATAACGCACCACCATAAAAATATGCGGACTGGTACGGATCAGCGTCGCGACGCCCGCCCAGGCGAGGAAAATCAAAATTAAATCGCCCGCCATCACCCCGGCTATCGCCTGACAGGCCGGCTTTGCCCCACGACTCATCCCGGTGCGCAGCACATACAGGCTGTTGGGTCCGGGTAATAGAATGATCACCAGCGCGCCCGCCAGGAAAGTCCAGAGATTGATGATGCCTAAATCGTGAAACATTACGGTGCTACCCCATGCCGTTAAGCAGGTAAAAATGAGTGAAAGTGGAACCCGGCGCGCTGCTCAACTGCCGCGGCGCGGCGCATAGTAGCAGTTGTGCGGTGGATTTGTCGCTTAACGCCACGGTTCAGTATGTCGAAACGGTGTTACGTAACGCATACAGCGCGTGACAGGCACCAGTGACGTTGTCACAGTGATGATTCAGAGGTTTTGCAACTGCTGCATCACCGCATCCAGAAATACCCGTAATACCGCAGGCTGGCGTTCGCGCGACATATACAGGCCATAAATGCCTAAGGTGCGCGGTTGAAAACCGGGCAGTACGCAACGTAACTGACCGCTGGTCAGCGCAGCCTGTGCCTCCATTGCCGGCACCATGGCAACCCCACAGCCGGCGATAGCGGCATCACATAACACGGATGAAATACCGGCGCTGAAATTGCCGCTCACCACCACGGAAACCGCCTCGCCTTGCGCATCGTGAAACTGCCAGCGCTGCCCGGCGAAGCGGCTGTAGTGCAGGCAATTATGTTGTGCCAGATCCGCTGGCGTCTGCGGTTCGCCCCGCTGCGTTAAATAGGCCGGCGCGGCGCAGACTACCGAGGCACATTCACCCAGCCTGCGGGCAATCGCGCCGGGCTCCGGATCGTCGGTAATGCGAATAGCCACATCGATGCGCTCACCCACCAGGCTGACCGGCTGATTATTGATCTCCAGCTCAATACGCACCGCCGGGTAACGCGCGAGGAACGCCGGAATCATCGGTCCAAGAATGTGTGTGGCGGTTGAATGTGCACAGGCCACGCGCAACGTGCCCTGCGGTTTGCCCTCATCGCCCTGCTGCTCTATCTCATCGGCAAGCCGGGCCAGCGCGCGTGTCTTATGCAAAATCTGCTCACCCGCCGGAGTAATGGTCAGCCGCCGTGAAGAACGGTGCAGCAGGCGTGCGCCCGCCCACTTCTCCATTTCATCAAGATAGCGACTGACCATCGGGCGCGAAATATCCAGCGCGCGCGCCGCCGCGCTCAGGCTTCCCAGCTCACAAATCCGGTTAAACACCCGCGCTGCCGTCACTCTGTCCATGCAGGCTCCATCTGATCGTTTTATGCAACTGATCATATCTGATTGCGGGAATTCTGCCAGCTGGCGATTTGCTTACAATAGCGTCTTTCAGTGACGGCACGTTGCCGTAAAAAGGAAGATGCCATGAAGATGAAATCACTCGCGCTGCTGGTCACCTTAGCCGCCGCGCCGGTTTTTGCCGCCCCGTTGCAGTTGGACGTGTATAACCCACAGGAACAGGGAATTTTTCCGGTCTCGTCGACGCTGGTCTCCGGTCCGCATGAGGCGATTCTGTTTGATGCGCAGTTCAGCCCCAAAGATGGCGAGAAGCTGGTGGAACTGATTAAAGCGCGCGGCAAGCAGTTGACCCACATCGTGATCACCTCGGGCGATCCGGATTTCTACTTCGGTCTTGAGCCGCTGGTGCAGGCGTTTCCGCAGGCCAAAATTGTCGCCTCGCCGCTGGTAGTGGAACATATCGAAGCGACCAAAGATGCCAAGCTGCAGTACTGGGGACCGCAGATGAACGGCGCTGCGCCGCACCAGCTGTATGTGCCACAGATTACCCACCAGACGCGGTTTAGCGTCGATGGTGAGCGCATCGAGCTGCGCCACGCGGCAGAAAAATCAGCCTACGTGTGGATTCCCTCCAGTAAGGCAATACTCGGTGGCACAGTGGTGGATTCCGGCATTCACGTCTGGACCGCGGACACCCAGAACGCAGCCAGCCGCGCAGAGTGGCGTCAGGTATTGCGAGAAATGCAGCAGTTGAAGCCGCAGGTGGTGATCCCCGGCCACTATCTGGGTGCGCGTCCGGCAGGCGATAAGGCGGTCACCTTTACGCTGGATTATCTGCAAAGTTTTGAGCGGGCGCTGCAACAGCACAAAGGCTCCGCGGCGGTGATTCAGGCGATGAAACAGGCATGGCCAACCTTAGCGGATGTCAGCTCGCTGGAGCTGAGCGCGAAGGTGAATACCGGTGAGATGAAGTGGAAGTGACGCGAGAATAAATGAACGGGCCAGACGCCACCGCGCCTGGCCTGAAGCTTACTGCAGATGGGTTTTCAGCTCTTCCGCCGCCTGGCGAATCGCAGTGCGTACCGCCGGCACCTCGCTCAGCGGATTGAGCAGGCCGTAGTCATGAATCAGACCGTTATAGCGCGTCACGGTGACATCCACACCGGCGGCATCCAGTTTGCGACCAAAGGCTTCACCCTCATCACGCAGCACATCCAGTTCTGCCGTCTGAATCAGCGTTGGCGGTAAGCCCTGCAGCTGCTCTTTTGTGGCGCGCAGCGGCGAAGCGAGAATATTGCCGCGCTCGCTCTGTTTGGTGGTGTAGGCGTCCCAGAACCATTTCATCATGTTACGCGACAGGAAATATCCGTTGGCAAACTGGTGATACGAAGCGGTATCAAAGCGCGCATCGGTTACCGGCCACAGCATGATGTCATAACGAATCGCAGGCGTTTGCTGCTGTTTAGCCTGCAGCGCGACCGCCGCCACCATGTTACCGCCGACGCTGTTACCAACCAGCGCCAGGCGCTTGCCATCGACACCAATTTCACTACCGTGTTCCGCCACCCAGCGTGTCGCCGCATAAGCCTGATTGATGGCCAGCGGATAATGCGCTTCGGGTGACGGCGTATAGTTCACAAACACAGCCGCAGCGCCAGATTCCACCACCAGATCGCGCACCAGACGTTCGTGGGTCGGGAAATCACCGAGGATCCAGCCGCCGCCGTGGAAGAACATAAATACCGGCAGCGTACCCTGTGCGCCCTGCGGTTTTACGATATTCAGCTTAATGGGCTGGCCGTTTACCTGAATGGTTTTTTCAGTGACATCGGCCGGCGGCAGCGTTACGCCCTTCTGCGCATCAATCAGGACCTGACGCGCCGCCTGCGGTGACAGTTGCTCAATCGGTTTGCCGCCGCTGCTGTTCAGCGCCTGTAAAAACTGTTGCACGTGACGTTCAGGTTGTGGTGCGTCAGCAAAGCTATTTACCGACGCAGTAGCCATCGCCATGGCAAGCAGAGAGTGTTGTAATTTCATGGTGTTACTCCTTTAATGTTTTTTGCGATTATATCGCACGCTATTTAAATGATGATGACTCAATGGTCGTGTTCTGAACTGAGACTGAATTTATATAGCGCGCTATTTAATAGCAAGATATTTTTTGCGAAGATTTACATCATTACTCTATTACACTGATTTTAATCAGGATATTTTTTCAAATTTTTGCCTGCAGGCGGGTGCGCTTTCTGGCCAGTCACATTGGTAACCTGCAGATTCATCTTGTCTGCGTCCCCGCCAGCAGCCACACTGGCGAGCACGCCGCGATTTTTCACACATTGAGGTAACGGGTAATGCCGCAGAGTAAAGCTACCCTGACTGGTCTGCTGGCCATTGTGCTGTGGAGCACGATTGTAGGATTAATAAAAAGCGTCAGTGAAAGTTTTGGTCCGGTAACCGGTGCCGCGCTGATTTACAGCGCCAGCGCCCTGCTGTTGCTGCTCACCGTGGGTTTTCCTGACCTGCGCCAGTTTCCCCGTCGCTATTTGCTGATCGGCAGCCTGCTGTTTGTCTGCTATGAGCTCTGCCTGTCGCTGTCGCTGGGTTTTACTCATAGCGGCCATCAGGCGATTGAAGTCGGCATGGTTAATTACCTGTGGCCGGCGATGACCATCGTTTTAACGGTGATGGTTAACCGGCAAAAGACCAGCCCGTTGATTATTCCCGGCCTTCTGCTGGCCGTCGCCGGTATTTGTCGGGTACTGAGCGGCGATCGGGGATTTTCACTGGGCGAAATGATCGACAACGTGATGGATAATCCGCTCAGTTATGGTCTGGCATTTGGCGGTGCGATGATTTGGGCGGTTTATTGTGTGGTGACAAAAAATAGCGCTAAAGGCAGTAATGGCATCACGCTATTTTTCATGTTAACTGCGCTGACGCTGTGGCTGAAATCGCTGCTATCACCGCAGCCGCCCGTGGTGTTTTCGCTACAGGCGTGCATCAGCCTGGCGCTGGCAGCGATGGCGATGGGGCTCGGCTATGCGGCGTGGAATGTCGGCATTCTGCACGGCAATGTCACGCTGTTAGCCGCAGCCTCCTACTTTATCCCTATCATTTCATCGCTGATAGCCGCTTTTATCCTTAACTCCAGCCTGACCTTCTCCTTCTGGCAAGGCACGGCGATGGTTTGCCTCGGTTCGCTGCTCTGCTGGTGGTCAACGCGCGGGACTGCAACGCATAAGCTGGAAAGCAACACGCTGGAATAAGCGGCTGGATGGCGCAGCCGGGCGAGAATACAGACAGTGGTGCAGACTCAGCGCGGCGGCGGGAACATTTTGCGATACAGCGACGGCGTCATGCCGGTTACTTTGACAAACGCGCGGCGCATCACATCGGCACTGTGATAGCCGCAGGCCGCCGGGATCGCTTTGAGCGGCAGCTCACCGGCATCCAGCAAAGCCCGCGCGTGGCTGATGCGTGCCTGCTCCAGCCATGCGCCAGGCTGGATCTGCATCTCCTGCTGAAACAGACGCGCTAAATGCCGCGTACTGAGGTGCATGTGCGCCGCCAGGTCATCCAGCCCGCGAATCTGTGCCAGATGCGCGATTGCCCAACGCTGCATCTCCTGAAAGGCGCTGCGTCCGGCCAGTGACACCTGCTGTTTACGCACAAAATGTCCCTGTGTGACCGGGCGCTGGAAGAACATCACCAGGCTGGCGGCCACCTCCTGCGCCAGCTCGCGCCCGAGATCCTCTTCCACCAGCCGCAGCGCCAGATCCAGTCCGGACGTCACCCCCGCTGCCGTGCGTAATGCACCATCCGCCACATACAGCGCATCGGCTTCGACCTGCGCATCGGGTAGCAGTAATGCCAGCCGTTCCGCACACGCCCAGTGAGTAGTGACTTTCCTGCCGTTCAGCAAACCCGTTTGCGCCAGCAGCAGCGCCCCCGTACACACCGAGCCGTAACGCTGGCTGCGCTGACAGAGCGCGGTAATCTGCTGGCGCTCACTGGCGGAAAGCTGCATCTGGCTGGCGTCAGGTGCTCCGGCAACCAGAAAGGTATCGGCGCGATGCTGTGTCGCCGCAGTTAGCGCAACGTCGGCTTCCAGCCGGACACCAGACGAGCAGCGGATGCTGGTGTGCTGCAGCGACATCACGCTGAGCTGATACACCTGACGATGCAGCAGCCGATTTGCCTCGGCAAACACATCCAGCGGCCCGGAAATATCCAGCAACTGGGCGCCGGGAACGGCCAAAAGGGTAATGAGATGGTGAGTCATTATCTGGCTGTCCGCTTAAATCGCAATGTCTGAAATCATCGTTAAACAGAGATTCATGACATTGTCGCGCGGCTTTATGCTGAACGCAACTTCACTAAGCGGAGACATCACCATGAGTTTTACGATTAACGGCATTCGTATTCCAGACAGCAAAATGGCGCGCGATGCTACCGCGCTGGTACGTGACATCGAATCGGATCTGTTATTTCATCACTCCAGCCGCGTTTTTTACTGGGGCGCTTTGGCAGGTCAGCGACTGGGGGTCAAAGTGGATGCCGAGCTGCTTTACGTTGGCTGCATGTTTCATGATGTGGGCCTGACGCAACAGCATTGCAGCTGCGATAAGCGCTTTGAAGTCGATGGCGCCAATGCGGCGCGCGATTTTCTGCAACATCACGGGGTTGCCCAGGCGGATATTGATAAAGTGTGGACGGCGATTGCCCTGCACACGACGCCCGGCATTCCGCAATTTATGGCCGGGGAAATCGCCCTGGTGACGGCCGGCGTTGAGATGGATGTGCTGGGTATTGACTATGATCACTTCAGCGATGAGCAACGTGAAGCCGTGGTGCAGCAGCATCCCCGTCCGGCACAGTTTAAAGAAGAAATTATCCAGGCATTTTATGAAGGCATTCAACACAAACCGGCGACGACTTTCGGCAACGTGAAAGCTGATATCATTGCTGATAAGCAACCGGCATTTCGCCCGATGAATTTTTGCCGGATTATCCGCCAGTCGCGCTGGACGGGTTAACATGGACAGCGGAGATAGCTCACCGCGAACGGGAGAAATGGCGACGGAAACGTGCGCTGTGAATCCCGGCAACAAAATTAACTCATCGAACATTGTCAGCAGGGGCGAATTTTCGTTGCTACTATAGTGACGCAACACACAGCTCAAGCGTTGCGACGAGAATTTTTCCTGTAGTTTTTTGTTATGCCCGCTCTGCGGGCATTTTTTTATGCCAGAAATGGACTGCCGTCCCCTGCCGCTGCCGTGCTGCCTGATGTCCGCTGGACGTTTTGCCGGTAGCGGATGTTAATGAAAGCGACCAATTCATAACAATTTGCCCACCACGCATGTATATCTTCGTTACAAATAGGGTGAGAAAATGACTTTGTTTCATATGGTACAACACTGTTTCACCATGTAAAATCGCAACGACTATCCAGTAAGACTGCTTACAGCATGCATCGATCCCCGAGAGATCGGGCTGCCGCATGGCCAGAGGATTGAATACAGAAAAACAATTAGTTGAGGTTATTTATTATTCCCCTGGGAAAGAAAGGGGGTGGGCAAAAGCAAGTAGTGCAAAGCGCCATGTCTTTGTACTCAGGAATCATTTGAATGAAATCAAAAGAGCAACCAATCAAAACATCCAGAAGGTCATTTCTGCAGAAAACCCTTTCTGTTATCCCCTTCACCGCGCTTGCAGGCACCACAGCAGTGAGCGCGATGGCTTCTGCAGCTCCGGCTAAAGAAAAAAGTGAGACCTATCACTACGTTCCGGTATTTTTTAATAATGACGAATGGCGATTTATTTTATCCGCAACGGACCTGCTGATTCCTGAAGACGAATTCGGCCCCGGTGCGGTGAGTGAAGGCGTGCCCGTTTACATCGATAAGCAAATGGAATTGCCTTATGGCTATGGTTACCTGTGGTATATGAGCCCGCCATTTCAGGAATCGATTCCTGAGATGGGATACCAGACTAATCTGGTGCCACGGGAAATTTACCGCCGGGGAATTATCAACCTGAACAAATACTGCCGTGAAAAGTTCCAGAATAACTTCGCAGATTTAAGCAAAGAAAAACAGGAAGCGATTTTACACGATCTGGAGTCGGGAAAAATCGTGCTTGATACTATTCCCGGCAAGTTATTTTTCTCTCAGTTACTACAGAACACTAAAGAAGGTTATTTAGCCGATCCGGTGCATGGCGGTAATCAAACCATGGCATCCTGGAAATTAATTGGTTTCCCGGGCGCGCGCGCGGACTTTATTCAGGTTATGGAGAACCCCGATAAACCTTATCCTTTAGGCCCTGTGAGTATTTCTGGCAAGTATGGTGCAAAAAAATGACGATTAAAAAAGAACCTGTAGATGTAGTTATTGTTGGCTTTGGCTGGGCTGGTTCGTTGATGGCGATGGAATTAGCCTCAACCGGATTAAAAATTGTTGCGCTTGAACGGGGAGAACAGCGAGATACTTACCCTGACTTTGCCTATCCCCGTATCATTGATGAGCTGACATATGGTGTCAGGCTAAAACTTTTTCAGAACATATCCAAAGAGAGCGTGACGGTAAGGCATACCACTAAAGATACCGCTTTACCTTATCGCCGCATGGGTTCTTTTTTACCCGGCGACGGCGTGGGCGGCGCTGGCGTACACTGGAATGGTCTACTGTGGCGGCCACTGGAAGCGGATCTCCGACTGAAAACCGTGGTGACTGAAAAATATGGTGCCAGTTTTATTCCTGAGGGTATGACGCTGCAGGACTATCCTTTCAGCTACAGTGAAATAGAACCCTATTTTGATAAGTTTGAGAAAATTTGTGGTGCTTCAGGCCAGGCCGGGAACCTGAATGGCAATATCATCGAAGGTGGCAACCCCTTCGAAGCGCAACGCGCGAATCCTTTCCCGACCAAACCGTTGCTTTACCAGTATTCTGCCATGCTGTTTGAAAAAACCACGAAAGAACTGGGCTACAATCCCTTCCCGGGTCCCGCCGCCATCTGCACTGGGGCATATACCAACCCGTACGGCGTTGCGCTCGGCGTCTGTAACTATTGTGGTTTTTGTGAGAAATTCGGTTGCTATAACTATTCTAAAGCGTCGCCACAAACCAGCGTTATCCCCGCCCTTAAGCAATACGATAACTTTGAATTACGCTGTAAATCACATGTGCTTCGCGTCAATAAAGACAACACGGGTAAACTGGCCACTGGCGTAACCTATATTGATGAAAATGGCAGTGAAGTCGAACAACCCGCAGCGATGGTTATCCTCAGCGCCTTCCAGTTGCATAATGTCCGGCTGCTTTTGCTATCCAAAATCGGTAAGCCTTATAATCCCGAGACAGGCGAAGGCGTGGTTGGCAGGAATTATGCCTATCAAATGTTAGGCGGCGCAAAACTGTTCTTCAATAAAGAGACCTACTTTAACCATTTTGCCGCCACCGGTGCGTCAGGCGCCTATATTGATAATTACAACAGTGAAAACTTCGATCACTCTGCTGCAGGCTTTATTGGTGGCAGTATGGTCTCTGCGCATGTTACCGGCGCCCGGCCTATTGAACAAACTGTCACGCCTAAAAATGCGCCTAAATGGGGCAGCGGCTGGAAAAAAGCAATCAGGGATAGCTACCTGCATAATATGAGCATTGGCGTCAGTTCATCTGTCATGCCTTATAAGCAATGTTATCTTGATCTTGACCCGACCTATACCGATGGTTATGGGCTGCCTTTATTAAGAATGACGTTTGACTGGCAGCAGAATGAACTCAAAATGACCCAGTTCATGGCAGGCAAAACGGAAAATATCATTAAGGCTATCGGGCCAGATTCTTACGACATGGGCTTCAAAAACTTATCTACGCATTACGATGTTCGTCCTTATCAATCTACCCATACCACCGGTGGCGCCATAATGGGTGACAGCCCGGCGACCAGCGTGGTGAATAAATATCTGCAGTGTTGGGACGTGTCCAACGTGTTCGTGGCCGGTGCCAGTTGCTTCCCACAAAACCATGCATACAACCCCACGGGAATCGTCGGCGCAACCACGCTATTTTCAGCTAACGCAATCAAAACGATTTACCTGAAAAATCCAGGCCCAATGGTTCAGGCTTAAGGGGATAAGGATAAGAAGATGAAAATGACCTGTTTGAAATGGCTGTCCTTATTAACACTATTCTGTGCTTTATCCTCTGCAGCGGAAGATGTCTCTCCGGAACTCATCAGCAAGGGTAAATATATTGCCACTGCCGGAGATTGCGTTGCCTGTCACTCGATTGCCGGAAAAGAGAGCTTTACCGGCGGATTAAAAATGATGACGCCGGTTGGCGCAATTTATTCGACTAATATCACCCCGGATAAAGCCACCGGTATTGGCGAATACACCTATGACGACTTTGCTAAAGCATTACGTCAGGGAGTAGCGAAAGACGGGCGACATTTGTATCCAGCGATGCCTTATACGGCTTATGCCAAAGTTAACGATGAAGATATGCATGCTTTGTATGCTTACATGATGCATGGTGTAACGGCGGTTCACGCGGAAAACAGAAAAAGCGATATTCCATGGCCACTGAATATGCGCTGGCCACTGGCCCTGTGGAATCTGGCTTTCCACGACGATAACGCTTACGCAGCGGATACCACCAAAAGTGCGGAGTGGAATCGTGGCGCTTATCTGGTGCAGGGATTGGGTCACTGCGGCACCTGTCATACCCCGCGTGGCATTGCTTATCAGGAAAAATCGTTAGATCAGCAGGGCAAAACGTACCTGACCGGCGGGACACTGGAGGGCTGGCATGCCCCGGATCTGACCGGCAACGCGAAGTCGGGACTCGGCAGTTGGTCAAATGAAGATATTGCGTTATTTCTGAAAACCGGTCGTACCAACACCTCAGCCGCGTTCGGTTCTATGACGGATGTGGTAGAGCACAGCACACAATATCTCAGCCAGGCCGATCTTGCTGCGGTGGCGAGCTATTTGAAGCCACTGCCGGCTTCCGCACCTGATATGCCGTCTGCGCCATCCGCCGATACCACCACTGCCGCGCTTATCCGGGGAGACATCAGCGTACCTGGTTCACGGCTGTATATGGATAACTGCTCAGGTTGCCACCGCCTGGATGGCAAAGGCTACGCCAAAACCTTCCCTTCTCTTGCCGGTAACTCAGCAATCCTGAGTGATGATCCTTCATCGGTGATTAGCATTGTACTGCGCGGCGGCAAAATGGCTGTCACGAAGGAGGCGGTCACCGGGCTGGCTATGCCTGATTTTGCCTGGCGGCTCAACGATCAGCAGGTGGCGGATCTGGTGACATTCATTCGTAACGGCTGGGGCAATCAGGCACCTGCGGTAAGCGCGGATCAGGTAGCAAAACTGCGTAAAGATCTGCCGAAGGCAGCGGAGGCGGATAAGGATAAGAGTCAGTAAAAACGGACGGAGAAAACGCCCTGTTCAGGGCCCCGACAAGGGCCCTGATAATGACGCCGGATAGCAATGGCAACCTGAGCAACTACCGTGCAATGCCCCATCGCCAGCCTGCACTATGCTTTGTCGGCGTCGGTCAGGGTGGCTCTTACCTGCGGCAGACTCTGCGGGTAATTCTGCTGAATGAATTCAATCATTTTCTCGCGTACATAGCAGCGCAGATCCCATGCCGTCGGTGAGTTCTGCGCGGTCATCAGTAAACGGATGGTCATGGTTTTTTCCGTGGTATCGGTCACCTGCAGTACCTGAGTTTCGCGATCCCAGAGCCGCGTCTCATTGAGGATTTTTTCAAAATGCTCACGTAGCGGCGCCAGCGGCATCGAGTAATCAACATACAGAAACACAGACCCCAATATTTGCGCATTATTTCGCGTCCAGTTCTGAAATGCATTCTCGGTAAAATAGGTGATGGGCAGCACCAGACGGCGTAAATCCCAGATGCGCACCACAACATAGGTCAGATTGATTTCCTCAATCCAGCCCCACTCCTTTTCGACCACCACCGCATCGTCAATTTTTATCGGTTGGGTGAAAGCAATCTGAATGCCGGCAAACAGATTCACCAGCGACTTTTGCAAAGCGAAACCAATAATGATACCGGCGACCCCGGCACCCGCGAGGATGGTGGTGCCGAATTTACGTACACCAGGGAAGTTGAGCAGAATTAAACTCAGGCAAAACAGTACCAGGATGACGATAGCCACTTTTTTAACATAGATTAATTGCGTACGAATTTTACGCGCGCGCAGGTTGTTCGACAGGTTGATATCATAGCGAATAAATAACATATCCTGCGCTACGTTAATCAGGCGAATCAAAATGGAACAAAACGATAAGATGATAAAGATATTAAGCGTGGTGGCGATAAAGCTCAGTGAGCCAGGATCAAGATGCACATAATTCATTCCCATATTGATCAGCAGTAATGGAATGAATAAAAATAACGATCCCCGCAGATGCTTTTCCAGCGATTTAAACAGCTTGCGATCGCGGCTTTGCCAGTAGCGAATAAATCTGAGAAGAATAAAGCGGGCCAGAAAACCCAGCAGTAGCGAGAGTGTGACGAGCAATACAGCAGGCACCCATGTCGGCGCACCAGATAACTCACCAAGCAGTAATGGCATGATATTCCCTTCTGTTCAGCTAACAACCTTGGTTGTCAGATAAGTCATCAAAATCAGTAACCGTTATCGTGCCGGTTATCTGTTAACCTCATGATTTCGCACTTCAGTGGGTAAAAATATAGTTCACTGACCGCTGTTAGCAGGGGAAAAACCCTTCAGGTTATCGGGTGCTCTGCTGGCGGTCATCGCAAGGTTATGAATTGGTGGTTTTTTTCGGCTTTATTGCTAAAGGTCTGAAATTGCAGGCAGGTGATGAGGCAAAGCGTCAGAGGGTGCTGACGAGAAATGCGCTGGCAGGCAGTGATGCTGCACCCAGGGAAGAAGTACAGACAACCTGTTGCGCCAACTCGCGCATAGCGCCGCAGGTTGATGCAGAGAAAAAGCGCGCGATTAAGCGCGCAATGCATTATTTGGCATACGCCTCGGTAGAGAGCGTAATCGTCACTTCGTCGCCCACGGCCGGAACATATTTATCGATTTTAAAGTCCGAGCGTTTGATGACGCCGGTGGCATCAAAACCGATCGCCTGCTTTTTAACCATAGGGTGCATATCCTGCTTGTTCAGCGTGGCATGCAGCACAACCGGCTTAGTAATACCTTTAATGGTTAAATTACCCTGCACATCATATTTATTATCGCCTTTGCTTTCCACATGGGTGCTGTGGAAGGTGGCCTGAGGATATTTTTTAACGTCAAAATACTCATTACCCAAAAACTCTTTGGTCAGCGCTGGCACATGCGTGTCGATCGTTTTTAACGGCAGGGTCACATTAACCTGTGCCTTTTCCGGGTTTTCTTTGTCAAAAGCCAGCTGACCGGAAACATCAGAAATATCAGCAGTCGGATGAGAGAAACCAAAGTGATTCCATGCGATCACTACAGAAGTATGTTGCGGGTCAAGGTTATATTCCGTCGCTGCGGCATGTGACAGAGGAACATATAATGCCACCAGAGAAAGCAGCGCCGTTTTTTTCAAAAATTTCATGGAAACATCCTCAAATAATCAAGTGCTAATACTGTAGCGCAAACCTACTGAGGTGTTATTGAAATCATTTGCTTTACCCATTCAAAATTTTTAACCGTTTTCTACCGCAAGCAAATAATAACGCAGAGTGAATTTTACCGAAATGACGTAATTAAATTCCGGCGAGTAGAATTTAATAAGTCCGTTTTTATGTGGGCTATTTTAGCGGCGAGGAGAAGAACGGCAAGCCATGTTGAGCATGCGATTAACAGACCGCCTGAATAGCCGGCGGCCGCCACGCTTTATTCTTCGCTGGCACGACGTTGATCATAGACAACCTGTGCCTTTTCAATCGCGTCGCCCTGCTCTCTGGCCCACTTCACCAGCGCAACAAACGGATCCTGCAATGTCTGGCCCAGCGGCGTAATGGCATATTCCACCGCCACCGGGGACGAGGCGATCACGCGACGGCTAATCAGGCCGTTACGCTCCAGCCGGCGCAACGCCTCCGTCAGTGCCTTGTGGGTAATCGGATCAAGACGGCGCTTGATCGCGTTAAAGCGCGCGGGTTCAGTGCACAGCACGGTCAGAATTAATACCGACCACTTATTGGCGACCTGTTCCAGGATTGGACGGGTGCTGTTGATCTCTGCCAGCAGCGCCGCGATATCAGTCGGCATGAGGTTTCCTTATGTATATCTAATGTAGATAAGGTGCGTAATTGACACTAAATATACGAAATGTATCATCAGCCGTCCACCCCTCTCATTCTGGAGCAGCCATAATGAAACTCGAAGGAAAAGTCGCGCTGGTGACCGGCGGCGGCAGTGGTATCGGCCTCGCCATCGCGCGCCGTTTTGTGCAGGAAGGTGCCCACGTTTTCATCACCGGGCGACGTGAAGCGCTGCTGGCCGAAGCCGTCACGCTGACTGGCGGCCGCATTGAGGCGATAACAGGCGACCTCACCAGCGCAGACGATGTTGCCCGTCTGTTTGACACCGTGCAGGCCCGCGCCGGACGTCTCGATATTCTGGTGAACTCCTCTGGCGTGGCTGAACCCGCCAGCCTCGAAGAGACCAGCGCAGAGCACTTTGACCGCACGTTCGGCCTCAACGTGCGTGCCATGGTATTCACCGTACAGCATGCGGTGAAGCACATGACGGAAGGCGGTGCCATCGTGCTGGTGGGATCGATTGCGGGCGGCATGGCCAATCCCGGCTATGGCGCTTACTCGGCCAGCAAAGCCGCGGTGCGCGCCTATGCCCGCACCTGGAGCAGCGAACTGGCACCGCGCGGCATTCGCGTCAACACGCTTAGTCCTGGCCCGACGGACACGCCGATGTTTGACCAGGTCAGCGACGAGGTACGACAGACATTCAGCGCGCAGATACCGGCCAAACGCCTCGGCCATCCTGACGAAGTTGCGGCGGCCGCCCTGTTCCTCGCATCGGACGAAAGTGTCTATGTCACCGGCAGCGAACTGGTGATTGATGGCGGCATGTCCGCGTAGTGGCTGTCGTGCTGCACCGCGCGCCGGCCGGGCGTTGTGCAGCCACCGAAAACGTTTCTCAGAAGGTGTAGCTAAAGCCGACCGTGCCGGTGACCTGATCGCGCCGGGACGCGATCGGGCTGTCCGCGGCGCGATCGCCCAGCCAGCTGTAACCGGCGCTGACCAGCGTGCCCCAGTGGGCATCAAACTGGTGGCTCCAGGTGAGCGTAGTCGCAACCCCGTAGAAGCCGCCGCCGGCATCGTAGCGTGAAAACCGGCTGCGCCTGCTCTGGACATCGCTCACGCCATACCAGGTATTCATATAACGCGCATCGCCAAACAGCGCCGCCGTCTGCAGTGCAATGGTATCGCTGTCGCGCTGGACGGGCACCAGCGTAACGGATGCCTGATAGTTCACGCCCTGATCATCACTGAGCGGCAGCACCGCTTTGCCCTCTGCACTCAGCCACGGCGTGAGCTGCCAGCCCAGCGCCAGTGCAGTGTTCACCGTCGCATTGATGTTTCCCATGCCTTGCAGCCGGCTGGCGCCGTCCCGCCACGTTGAATCTTTATCGCTTCTGCCGAGGCCGTAACCCAGCGTGTGTTCCAGATAAACCCCGCTGTCGCTCTGCAGGTCGTACCCGATGCCTTTCTGGGCATCAGCAAAAAATGCGCCATCTCTGGCCTGGAAAATCGGTACCGGCTGCACCCGTGTTTTATTCGATCCGCTGTAGCGTGGCGCGAATTGCGCCCCCGCGCCGAGCGTCAGGCTGGTCTGTGCGTCACCATCCGCCCTGGCGGCAGCGGAAATCATGAGTAGCAGATGGGTCATGTACATCAGCGTTTTTCTGGTTATCATCGTGTCACCTCTCTATCGGTCCGTTTACCGCCCCTTGCCCGGGCAGCCGCAGCGCGAAGCCGAAGTATCCCGGGGCTGTGTCAACAAACAGCCAGGGATTTATGAAGAAACTGTCAAGGTGAGTTATGCAGACCAAAAATATCCTGATTATTGAGGACGACGCTGACGCGGCTGAGGTGCTGGAGGCCTATCTGCTACGGGAAAATTATGCGGTGCGTGTTGCCGCAGATGGCCTGAGCGGACTTGAGCTGGCCCTGCGCTGGCAGCCCGATCTGATTTTGCTTGATGTGATGCTGCCCGGCCTGAACGGCACCGAGGTGCTGGCAAAACTCCGGCGCAGCAGCGAGGTGCCGGTGATTATGGTCACGGCCATGGGCGATACGCCCGATCGCATCGGTGCCCTGCGCTACGGCGCGGATGATTATGTGGTCAAGCCTTACCATCCCGGCGAAGTGGTGGCACGCGTGCAGGCAGTGCTGCGGCGCAGCGCGGTAAAAACGCCGCAGGAAGAGATCCTGCGCTGGCAGGGGCTGGAGGTGAACAGCAGCGCGATGACGGTTACCGTCACGCAGGCCTCGGGCAACGTGCTTTGCGTTGATACCACGCCAACCGAATTCACGCTGCTGGTCACGCTGATGCGCGCACCGGTGCGCGCGCTGAGCCGCCCGTTTTTGCTGGAGCAGTGTATGCCGGACAGCGACGCGCTGGAGCGGGTGATTGATACCCACGTGTATAACCTGCGCAAAAAGTTAGAGGCGGCCGGTATGGCGGGCGTGCTGCTCAACGTGCGCGGCGTAGGCTACCGGTTCCGCCAGCCATGACAGAAAAATCCCCACAAACGCTCTGGCGCTGGCTTTGTCTGCGCATTCTGACGCTGGCTATCGGTACCGTGGTACTGATTGCTTTGTGCATGTGGCTGCGCTTCACGGTGCAATACCTGTGGATCACGCACCATATGCCGCCGGCGGTTCTGCGTGAATTTCTCGCCCTGCGTGCACATCCGGAACGCGATCCCGCGCGCTTTCACCAGATCATCGATAGCTGGTGGGGCATACGCTACTCCGACCCGTCCATTGCTTCCTCGGATTGGATTACCGTCGGCATCCTGGTGCTGGTGACCATTCCGTTTATTGCCTATTTCGGGCTGCGCCACGCGCGCCCGCTTTCTGCACAGTTCAGCCAGCTCAGACGAGCGGCAGACCAGGTGACCGCAGGCGATTTCGGTGCGCAGGCGGCGTTAACACCGGCAGCGCCCGCCGAACTGGCGCAGTTCGCGCACAACTTCAACGCGATGACGCGCCAGCTGGCGCGTTACGACAAAGAGCTACGTACGTCGCATGTCGCCATGGCGCATGAGCTGCGGTCGCCGCTCAACGCCGCCATGGTGCGTCTGCAGGCGCTGCTTGATGGCGTGTTCAGCGCTGATTCACGTCAGCTCGCCCTGATCATGGCGCAGCTCAGTTGTCTGCACCGGCTGATCGATGAGCTGCATCTGCTGTCACTGGCGGATGCCGGCCAGCTCACGCTGGAGAAAGTCCGCTGCAACCCGGCCGATATCCTGCGCGAGCGCTTACAATGGATCAAACCGCAGCTGGATGAAGCACGCATCAGCACCGGGGTAACGCTGGCTGAGGAGACATTACTGCCGGTCGATCCGTTCCGTCTCGGGCAGGTTTTCACCATCCTGCTGGAAAACGCCCTGCGCTATGCCGGAAGCGGCAGCCAGCTGCAGCTGCGCACGCGCAACACCGTTGATCATTACGAAATCATCGTGCAGGACAGCGGCCCGGGCGTTCCTGCGGCGTTTCTGGCGTTGATGTTTGAGCGCTTTGCGCGCGGTGAGGCGTCACGCGCCCGCCACTCGGGCGGCAGCGGGCTGGGCCTGTCGATTGCGCGGGCGATTTGCCAGGCGCACGGCGGCACGATTAATGCCACGCTGCCGGCAACGGGAGGCTTGCAGGTACAGATTTTGTTGCCGCGCAACGCCTGACGTTGTTGCCCTTCTTGACACGCTCTTGATGGAACATCGCCGGATTCTTGATAATCGCACGGTGTAATGGCGCAAATACCGATAAAGGAATTGCGCCATGACCGACGAGCTTCCCTGCCTGATCAAACAGGGTGTGCGCCACCTGCTTAATCCGCGCCACCTGGTTTCCCTGCTGCCGCTGCTGCCCTGTCTGCTGCTGACGGCCCTGCTGCTGACCGGCTGTGACCGCAAGCGTTCACCCACGCCGCCGCCACCGCGTCCGGTAAAGTTCATCACGGTTGGCCCGCCCACGCCCGCCGGGCAGCAAACCCTGACCGGCGAGATCCGCGCGCACGATGAAACCTCGCTCAGTTTCAGGCTGGAGGGGCGGATTCTGACGCGCAGCGCCGATGTCGGCAGCCGCTTCAGGCAGGGAGAGACGCTCGCCGTGCTGGACAGCCCCGGCGCGCTGAATCAGCTGGCGAGCGCACAGGCGGAGCTGAACAGCAGCCGCGCGGCCGAAAAGGTGGCGGCCCTCAATCTGCACCGCATGCGCCTTCTGATGCCGTCCGGGGCAATTGCCCGTGCTCAGCTCGATAGCGCCAGCGCCGACTGGCAGGCTGCGCTGGCGCGGCGGCAGAGCAGTGAAGCGGCATTGAAAAATGCGCAGGATAGCCTGCGCTGGACCCACCTTACCGCGCCTGAGGATGGCGTGGTGACGGGCGTCAGCGCCGCAGCCGGTCAGGTGGTCAGCGCCGGTCAGACGGTGTTTACGGTTGCGACCGGCACAGGCCGTGACGTGGTATTTGACGTTGCCACACCTGAAACCCTCGATCGCCGGGCCAGTGCCCGCTTCCGCGTTGCGCTATTGCAGAATCCGTCCGTGATAGCCGAAGCGCACCTGCGTGACGTCAGTCCGCAGGCCGACGCCCAGACACGCAGCTGGCGGGTGCGCATCACACTGGACAATCCTCCCGCAGAGATGGTGCTGGGTGCCAGCGTCGCCGTCACCCTGCCGCTGATTGACACGACGGCGGATGCGGTGATGGCGATTCCGGCCACCGCGCTCACCCGCCAGGCAGGCCAGCCGGCGGTATTTATTCTCGACCCGGTGAAAAACTGCGTTATCCGGCGCACGGTCGCGATTGCCGGCTACACGGCAGATGCGGTATGGATTCGCGCCGGCATCATGCCGGGCGATCGGGTGATCACGGCGGGCGTCAGAAGCCTGCGTGACGGTGAACGCGTTGCCGGCAGCCAGGAGGATCAGCATGAAACCGGCGTTTAATCTTTCTGCCTGGGCGCTGAAGCAGCAGCAGCTGATGGCCTTTCTTATGCTGCTGATTGTGGCAGCAGGCATCGTCAGCTATGAAAAACTCTCGCGCAACGAAGATCCAGCGTTCACCATTAAAACTGCGGTGGTGTCTGCGCAGTGGCCTGGTGCCGACATCAACGATATGGTCAGACTGGTCACCGATCCGCTGGAGAAAAAGCTGCAGGAAATTCCCTGGCTGGATTATGTGCAGAGTGAAACGCACGCTGGCCGCACGGTCATTTTCGTCAATCTGCGTGACGATACTCCGCCCGCGCAGGTGGCCGGAATCTGGTATCAGGTGCGTAAAAAAATGCAGGATGTGACCCCGGCTTTGCCGCAGGGCGTGCAGGGCCCGGCGGTCAACGATGAATTTGACGATACCTTTGGCACGATTTACGGCTTCACCGCTGACGGTTTTTCCCCGCGCGAGCTGCGAGACCGGGTGGACGACATCCGCCGCGATCTGATGAGTCTGCCGGATGTGGGTAAGATCCAGCTACTGGGCGAGCAGGAAGAGCAACTGGTGGTGGCCTTTTCCCCGCGCCAGCTGTCCGCCATGGGGCTGGATTTGCAGCAGGTAGCAGAGGCGCTGCGCGCGCAGAACGTCGTGGAGCCGGCAGGCAGCGTGCGCACCGCCACCGATAACATCGCCCTGCGCGTGAGCGGCGCGTTCAACAGCGAGGCGAGCCTGCGGGCGGTTACGCTGCGCGTTAACGATCGCTATGTTCCGCTGACGGCGATCGCCACGATTACGCGCCGCCCCGCCGAACCGCCCGCCCCGCTGTTCCGCGTCAACGGCCAGCCGGCCATTGGACTGGCGGTGTCGATGGCCGCCACCGGCAACATGCTGGATTTTGGCCAGGCACTGCGGGCGCGCATGGAGAGCGAAGCCAGCCAGCTGCCGCACGGCATTGAGATGACGCGCATCGCCGATCAGTCAGCGGTAGTGCAACAGGCGGTGAGCGGATTTGTCGATGTGCTGGGCGAGGCAGTGATCATTGTGCTGGCGGTTTCGTTTGTCTCGCTGGGACTGCGCGCCGGCCTGGTGGTCGCGGCGGCGATCCCGCTGGTGCTCGCCATGACGTTTATCGGCATGCATCTGGCCGGTATCGGCCTGCAGCGCATCTCGCTCGGCGCGCTGATCATTGCGCTGGGCCTGCTGGTAGACGATGCAATGATCACGGTGGAAACCATGGTGGCGCGGCTGGAGGCCGGCGATTCCCGCACCGGCGCAGCGACCTGGGCGTTCAGTACCACCGCCTTCCCGATGCTGACCGGTACGCTGGTGATGATTGCCGGTTTTATTCCGGTCGGCTTTGCCGCATCCAGCGCGGGCGAATATTGCTATACCCTGTTTGCGGTGGTGCTGATGGCGCTCATCAGCTCATGGCTGGTGGCGGTGCTGTTTTCACCGCTGACCGGCAGCTGGCTGTTGCCGGCCACGCTAAAGCAGCACCGCGCCGGAAACGGGCGCCTCAGCCAGTTCTATCGCCGCCTGCTGAGCAGCGTGCTGCGCCACCGCATGCTGACGCTGGCGATGGCGTTGCTGGCGCTATTGCTGGCCGGCGTCGGCACCACGTATATGCAGGGCGAGTTTTTCCCGGCCTCCGATCGGCCGGAGCTGCTGGTGAGTCTGGCGCTACCTGCCAGCGCGTCGCAGCAGGCCACCCTGCGTCAGGTGCAACGCCTTGAGCAGATTGTCTCCGCCAGCCGGGATGTTGACCACTACTCGTCTTACGTCGGCACCGGTGCGATACGCTTCTACCTGCCCATGGATGTGCTGCTGGACGATGAAAACAGCGCTCAGCTGGTGGTCGTGGCCAAAAGCCTGGCCGCCCGTGAACGACTGCAGCGCTCACTGGATGCGGTGCTTGCCCGGGATTTCAGCGACATCACCACCCGCGTCGCGCCGCTCGAGCTCGGTCCGCCGGTAGGCTGGCCGATTCGTTATCGCATCAGCGGTCCGGATTATCGCCAGGTGCAGCAGCTGGCAGAGCGGCTGGCCGCCGCGCTCGGCAGCTCAGCGCTGACGCGTGACGTCAATCAAACCGCCGGTGAGCCCGAACGCGTTATCACCTTGCAGGTGAATCAGACGGCAGCGCGCGCAGCCGGCCTCTCTTCTGACCTGATTGCTCAGTATCTGCATACGCTCTGGTCAGGAACGCTGATCACCACGGTACGCGATCGCAACCGGCTGATTGATGTGGTGCTACAGGGCAACGCTGCGGCGCGCCATGACCTGAGCAGCCTGTCCGGATTGCTGCTAACTGCGCCGTCGGGCGCAAAAATTCCGCTGACGCAGGTCGCAACACCGCAGTGGGGGCTGGAGGATCCCGTTATCTGGCGACGCCAGCGCCTGCCGTTTATCACCGTCCAGACCGATACGGCGCCGGGTTTGCGCGCGGAAGCCGTCTCAGCCGCCCTCACGCCGCTGATTGCCACCTTCAGGGCCAGCTTGCCGGCCGGTTACCGCCTGAACGAGGACGGGGCGGTAGCAGAGTCTGACAAGGGCAACCAGTCGGTGATCGCTATCCTGCCGGTCACGCTGCTCTGCATGCTGGTATTGCTGATGTTACAGCTGCGGCGGATTTCCCGCATGCTGCTGGCCCTGCTGATGGCGCCCTTTGGTCTGCCGGGCATTGTGCTGGCCATGCTGCCGACCGGCACACCGATGGGCTTTGTGGCGCTGCTGGGCGTTATTGCTCTGGCTGGCATGATCATCCGCAACGCGGTGATCCTGATCAGCGAGGCGGATAACAACGTTGATGCAGGTATGCCGCCGGATGCCGCCATTGCGGCTGCGGCAGAACACCGCGCACGGCCGATCGTGCTCACCGCCAGCGCCGCGATTCTCGGTATGATCCCCATCTCGCGTCAGGTTTTCTGGGGACCGATGGCGCTGGCGATTATCGGTGGGCTGTTAGTGGCGACGCTGGTGACGCTCACGGTTTTACCCGCGGCGATGAGTCTGGTGATGCAGGCAGCAGCCCGTCGTGACAAACTGAAATCGCTGCGCTGGCGGCCGTTCAGAAAATAACCGCCTGCTGGTCAGCCCTGCTGGCACGGGGCAACGAAAGGTTTATCCACAGGGTTCCGGGCGGGATATGCACGCCAGATGTGGACAGTATCAGGAGAGAACGCGCAGCACCGGCTGCGCGTGGTCACGGGCTATTTCACTACCGGATGCTTCTCCTGCTGCAGCGCATTCATAAAGGTGTCGCTGAGATGCAGATGCTGACGCACCAGCGCCGGCGGCGTGCTGGCCAGCCACTGGTTGAGCGAAATATCCGCGTAATAATCGCTTTTAAACAGTTCCAGAAAGCGCAGCGGTTTATCACCCGTGTTTTCGATATAGTGACCCATGGCAAAGGGCACATAGCCGACATCACCGGCGCGGAAGTCAAACGTACGCGCCTGACCCGACGAGGCAAACACGCCCATCCGCCCCTGACCTTCCAGATAGTATTGCCATTCGTCGTTATTGGGATGCCAGTGCAGTTCGCGCATTGCGCCGGGAGCCAGTTCCACCAGCGCGGCGGCGATGGTTTTCGATACCGTAAAATTACTGGAATCAGTAATGCGTACCGTGCCGCCCGGCAGCGTCAACGGCTTCTGCGCCAGCATTTTATGCGAGAAGACCTGCTTCGATTTCACCCCGCCGCTCACCGCCGAAGCCGCCGCGCCGTCAGGTGCCTGCCCGGCAAAGATGTACTCCTCTTCTGGCGAGGGCAGCGTGTTAAACACCTCAGCCGGCACGCCAAAGTTTTTTGCCAGCACTTCGGGCGGGATATGTTTGAACCAGTCGCTGAGCAGAAAGGTACTGTCTTCATCGAAATTGCCGTTGTCGAAGGCCAGCAGGAATTCGCAGCCGTCCGGCCCGAGGCCCTGAATTGAGTGCGGCACGCCCGGCGGGAAATACCATAAATCGCCCACGCCGACGTCATCGACAAACCAGCCACCTGCGGTATCCAGCGCGGTAATGCGCGCATTGCCGTACAGCATGTAGGCCCACTCGCCCTCTTTGTGCCAGTGCAGTTCGCGGATGCCTCCCTTATCCAGCCGCATATCGACGCCAGCGATGGTGGTGGAAATGCCCAGTTCGCGCTGCGTCACCTGGCGCGTCCAGCCGCCGCTGCCCTTGCGCACATGCGCATCGCTAAACGAAAAGCGCAGGTTGGGTAACGTGCCGCTGTCGGTTGCTGGCGGATCGACCAGATCCGGATTCAGTGCTTCGCGCACCGGATCGTGCGGGCCAGGATCGCGCGGATGGTTGGGATCATTCGCCGGATAAGTCGCCACCTTGCCGTCGTGGGCATGGACCTTGCCGGCCGCCAGCGCCACGGTGCCACCAGCCGCGAAGGCCATAAAGCTTCTGCGAGATAAGTTTTCCAGTTTCATACCTGCTGTCTTCCTCAGTTTCTTATGGTTTGTGTCATGCCCCTTAACCATAATCAAACTGTGGCTTCCGCCAACCTTGTGTCACCGCTGAAATCAATAGAAAACCTTTATCATCGCGTAATCCCGCTCTTCACCAGCCTCACGCCATTTACGCTTCGTTGAGATCGCGTTGACTTTCAGGTTATATCAGTCGACAAATAAGGCACAAAGTGATTAAACCCCCTCTCCGATTAAGCAATTTTTTTAATGATAGCCCGCCGAAAAAGTTAATTTAATGTTACAAAAGCATCGCAATTGCAATAATTACCCGGCTACGTTTTTTCTCCGGCGAGACGTGGCCGTTCCGGGCGGAAACCCATGCCAATCAATCGGCCAAACAGATGGCGTAAAAACGGATAGCGGCTGATGAGCTGCGGAACCTTACTGGGCGTGGTACGCGGGCGCTTGCCGCTGCTCATTTTGATCTGCAGGAATTGCGTCGCCACGGTCGGAAACTGCCGCCGCCGCTGCACGTTCTCCAAATCGCGCAGCGTGAGCGTGCCGTTTTGCAACGGCCGCGTCAGATAATTGGCGGCGGCCACCGCGTCCTGAATCGCCAGGTTCACGCCCACGCCGCCAATCGGTGACATCGCATGTGCGGCATCGCCAATGCACAGCACGCCGGGCTTCATCCATTTGTCCAGCCGATCGATACGGATGGATAACAGACTCAGCTGCTGCCACTCCTGCAGCTGCGCCATGCGCGCCACGCTGAACGGCGCAACCTCTGCCATGCGGTTTTTCAGCGCGTCGAGCCCGGCCTGCTTCAGCGCCTCGAATTCGCCTTTCTGAATGGTGAATCCACACTGCCAGTATTCGCCGCGGTCAATGACAATGAAGTTTTGCTTCGGCCCCTTGTGGCCCATCCCCAGCTCAGGGTCGTCCGGCTGTTTATCCAGCCGGAACCACACCACATCGCGTGGAGCACCGAAGCTTTTACCCACCAGCCCGGCTTTCTGCCGCACCGCCGAGCGACGGCCATCAGCGCCTATTACCAGCGGCGCGTGAATTTCGTGACCTTGTAACGTTTTCACGCCTGCGATTACGCCGTCCTGATAGAGAAAATCGTCAAAACCGGTGGATTGCAGCAGCGTGAAACCGGGATAGTGCGCCGCCTGGGCGGCGAGGAAAGTGAGGAAGTCCCACTGCGGCATGAAGGCGATAAAACGGCAGCGCAACGGCAGACGGGAGAAATCGGCCATGGTGATCTCCTGCCCGCCTACTTCCGCCTGTAACTTTTCCGCGCGCTGATGCGGCAGCGCCAGCAGCGCGTCGAGCAGACCCAGCTGGTGCATGATCTCCAGGGTTGAGGGATGAATGGTGTCGCCGCGAAAATCGCGCAGAAAATCGGCGTGCTTCTCAATCACGACCGCGCGCAGGCCGGCGCGCGTCAGTAAATAGGCCAGCATTAAGCCGGCCGGACCGCCGCCGACGATACAGCAGTCGGCGTTTATCACCTGTGGAGACGGCATGATATCCTCATCAATCGCTATATATGATAATTGTTATCATTTATATAGCATCTGCGCGTCACCAGGGTGATGATAAATGCCGCAGTCAGACTAGTGGTTTGCTACCAGCCCCAGCGCAATCAGGCTGCGCGCGGTGGCAAGAATGGCCTCCTGCGGACTGCGCGGGTGCCAGTTCAGCAGCCAGCCAGCTTTAGCGGCGCTGACGTTCATATCAACGCCCAGCAGTTTTACCATTCCCGTCATCAGCGGATTTTGCGCTGCCGCCGCCCGCACCATGGCGTCACTCATTGGCTGCAGCGAAACTTTCTCTGCTTCTGCTGCCAGATGGGTTTTGAGCGTGCGCGCCACCTCAATAAGCGGCAGGCTGTGCCCCGAACTGGCGAGGAAGCGCTGCCCCTGCGCGGCGGCGTGGGTCATCGCCAGCACGTGCAGACTGGCCACGTCACGCACATCAACAAAAACATGAGTTGATGTCAGGACAGCCTGGCTGCCCCTCCAGAAGCTCCTTCACAATGCGAATCGAATGTGAATAGTCAGCACCCAGCACCGGCCCCAGCACCGACACGGGGTTCACCGTGGCCAGTTCCAGACCGTTACCCTGCTCAGCGATAAACTGCCAGGCAGCGCGTTCCGCCAGGGTTTTCGATTTCTGATAGGGCCACACATCGCCGCTGACATCGCTCCAGTCGCGCTCGGTAAAGGGGCGCGGATAGTCCGCTGGATGTCCGATACCGACCGCGCCAAACGCCGAGGTCAGCACCACACGTTTAACGCCTGCATCGCGCGCGGCGCGCAATACGCGCAGATTTCCTTCAATCGCCGGATTCACCCAGTTAGCTTCGCTTACCTGGTTGCCGGTCGGGGTGGGAGAAGCGCCATGCAGCACGAAGCGACAGCCTGCTACCGCGTCTTCCCAGCCCGCGTCTGCCGTTAAATCGGCAACGACAAATTGCAGCGCCTCGCCTGCGGCCACCCCGGCCTGCAACAGATGCGCCCTGACTTCAGCTTCACGTTCGGCATCACGTAAGGTGGTTCGCACCTGATAGCCCTGCTGCAGCAGCGCAATAATGCAGTACTGAGCGATAAACCCGCTGCCGCCGGTAACCAGAACCTTTTCATTACGCATTTTTCTTCCTCATCACAAGCATCGTTCATTCGACGCGCTCTACGTTAAGCGGCGGAGGGCGGATTTTGAATGCTTGTCAATGCGGTTTACTTACGTGATAGTACAGAAATGAGCCTTGATCCCTTTTCCGACATTCTGCGATTCGTTCGCGCTGAATCATTACTGACCGGCGGTTTTACCGCAGGCGGACGCTGGGCGCTGCGTTTCCCTGCGCCCGATAAAATTAAATTCTTCGCCATTATCAAAGGCAGTTGCTGGGTCATACTGGAGGGCGAACCTGAACCATTCCACTTTGCCACCGGCGACGTCGGCTTGCTGAGCGCTAAACGCGCCTTCGTGCTGGCCAGCCATCCGGACGAACCGCCGGTTGACGCCATGAGCGTGTTTTATGGCGCAGGAAAAGGCCATGCGCCGATTGGCAGCGGTGATGATTTTGTCCATATCGGCGGCCATGTACTGCTTGATACTGCCAGTGGTCGTTTACTGACCCACGTATTACCTCCCTGGATTCAGGTACCGGCGGCGTCACCGCAGGCGGCATCATTCCGCTGGGTGCTGGATCAACTGGTGCAGGAAGGCCAGCATGTCCAGCCGGGATCGCAGCTGGCAACGGCCCAGCTGGCACAACTGCTGTTCATCCAGATTCTGCGGGCGCATTTGCAAACCAGCAGCGCACTGCCCGCCAGCTGGCTGCGGGCGCTGAACGATGCGCGATTGGCACCGGCGTTACAGCGGCTGCATGGCGATCCGGCGCGCAACTGGCATCTGGACGAACTGGCGCGTGCCTGTGCCATGTCGCGCACCCGTTTTGCCCAGTATTTTCGTCAGGTGGTTGGCATCACGCCAATAGCCTATCTGACGGCGTGGCGCATGCGGCTGGCAGAGCGTGCGTTGCAGGAGGAAAATGAGGCGGTGGCCGTGGTAGCGCAGACGCTGGGTTACGCCTCAGAGAGCGCCTTCAGCCATGCTTTTAAGCGTGAAACGGGTCAGTCACCCAATGCATTTCGCCGCGCCGTGCGGTTACAGCAGGCGCAGCGATAAAGCGCGCCGCGTTGCGCGGCGCCGGGCATTATTTAAGTTGAGAAGAGACGCGCCACATATCCACCCCGCCTTCGGTGGCGTAGCGATCAATCTCCGCCAGCTCCTGTGCCGTAAAGGTCAGGTTGTCCAGCGCGCGCAGGGAATCACTCAACTGATCAACCGTGCGGGCACCAATCAGCGCAGAAGTGACCCGCTCATCACGCAGCGCCCAGGCGATCGCCATCTGCGCCAGCGTCTGACCGCGCGCTTCAGCAATCGCGTTGAGCGCGCGAATTTTTGCCAGGTTCTCTTCGCTGAGCATGGCAGAAAGACGCGGATCGCTGCCGCCGGCGCGCGCGCCCTGCGGTACGCCGTTGAGGTATTTACTGGTCAGCATGCCCTGTGCCAGCGGTGAAAAAGCAATGCAACCGCTGCCGAGCTCCGCCAGCGTATCGAGCAGCCCGTGCTCAATAGTGCGGTTTAGCATCGAGTAATTGGGCTGATGAATAAACAGCGGCACTTTCTCATCGGCCAGAATCGCAGCGGCCTGACGCGTCAGCTCTGGCGAATGGGAAGAGATGCCGACATACAGCGCCTTGCCCTGACGATGCAGCTGTACCAGCGCGCCCATGGTTTCTTCCAGCGGTGTATTCGGATCGACGCGATGGCTGTAGAAGATATCGACATAATCCAGCCCCATGCGGCGCAGGCTGTTATCACAGCTGGCAATCAGATGCTTACGGGTGCCGGTCGGGCCACCATACGGACCCGGCCACATATCCCAGCCCGCTTTGCTGGAGATAATCAGTTCATCACGATATGGGGCAAGATCCTGCGCCAGCCAGCGACCAAAGTTCTCTTCAGCCGATCCCGCTGGCGGACCGTAGTTATTAGCCAGGTCGAAATGGGTAATGCCGTTATCAAACGCGTGGCGCAGGATCGCTCTGCCGGTCTCAAACACGTCAACGCCGCCAAAATTCTGCCATAGCCCCAGCGAGATCAGCGGCAGCACCAGGCCACTTTTGCCGGTTTTACGGTACTGCATGTTGGTCTGATAACGCGCTGGCGATGCAACATAACTCATAACAGATTCCTCTCATTAAATGCCGCCGTGCTGGTGGGCAGAAGACGTACCCTGCCTTCCTGCAAAACCGTGCGGCGAACAGGCGATTGCCGGACAAATTTTTACCGCGTATCGTTAATCTGTAAAATTCATTATTGTGATTAAATTCATCTTTTATGGAGATAACTGATGGAATTGCGCCAGATGCGGCACTTCATCGCCGTGGCGGAACATGAAAATTTCACCCGCGCCGCACAGAGTATGCATATTGTGCAATCGGCCTTGTCCACCTCGATCAAACAGCTGGAGGAGGAACTGGGCACGCCGCTTTTTATCCGCTCCACTCGCCAGGTGCGCCTGACCATGGCCGGGAAAGTGTTTCTTGATTACGCCAGAACCATCGGCGCCTTTGTCGAAAAAGCGTCGCAGGAAGTGGCAGCGATCGTGGCGCTTAAGACCGGAACCCTGTCGATTGGCACGGTGCAAAGCGTGCCGCCGTTTATCGATCTGCCGCAATTACTGGAAACCTTTATTCGTCGCTTTCCGGATTTTGACGTCAAGCTGTGTCAGGGATCATCGGCGAAGCTCAACGCAAAAGTGCACAATCAGCAGATCGATCTGGCGATTATGCCGGTGGAGGAAGTCTCCGACCGGCTGTCGTCGCGCATCATCGCCTGCGATGAAATCGTAGTAGCGTTCGCCGCCGATTATGCCGGATTCACCGCGATGCAGCCGGACGTCACCATGGCACAACTGGCGCAGCAGTCGTTTATCGATTTCGAAGCCGGCCAGGGCACCCGCAAGGTGAATGACAACAGTTTTGCCCTGCAGGGGCTGAGCCGCAAAGTGACGTTTGAAGTCAGCGATCTGGAAACCCTGCTGAGTCTGGTTGAGCGCAATATGGGGATTGCCCTGCTGCCCGAACAGGTAGTGAAAGCGCGCAGCACGACGCTGCATTATTGCCGCATTAGCGACGTTGATGTGTGCTGGGAACTGGCTGTGGCCTGGCTCAGCGACCGTCCCGGCAGTATGAACGTCTACGACCGGCCAGTGCAGGAGTTTATGGATATTCTGGGCAGCAGCGATTAGCGCCGGGGCGGGTAACGGTGCAGGATGACGGCGGCAGCGCTTGTTATGTTTTAACGAATCGACAGTCAGCCATGATTCGGTCGCCATCAATGGCGACCCTACTGGGAAATTGCACCCTCACTGTAGAGTGCGCATTAATGCGCACCGCTATTAATATCTGATTCAAGCCACTGTTTGTCAGGGATTATGTGGCTAAAAACCCTTGCCACTCGCACTCCCGCCTGTACAGAAGCGCTTTTGTTGTATAAGTTTAAGGGTGCTGTCGGGGAAAAATTTCGCTCAGCAGGTCACACATTTCCGACAGAGGAAGAGCGACACTATCAGTCGTTGATTAGGCTTTGGTTTACCTGCACCAGGCAATGCTAAACGCAACGCGGATACTGAGAGCTTTTATGTATAGAAGTGAAGATGAAAAACTGGCCGACATTGTCATGGGCGATGCCGTGCTGCAATTGTTAAAACAAGCCGGACCGGTAACCACTCTCGCGCTGCTGGAAAAACTGCGCGCGATGGCGGCATCAGAAACCGATCCGGCACGCCAGCGCGCGTTTCGCTATGCGATTGCTGAAGTGCAGAACAGCAAAAGTGCGCCACAGGGCGAAGCAGTGGCGTTAAAAGGTAGCGATAACGTGACCCATATTTTTCGCAACCGTGATAATACGAGCAAGAACACCCGACATTAGCCCCGCTCTGCCCCCTGTCTGCTTATCAATAACGTAACCTCCCGCTTATGCCTGCGCCCGACAGGTGACGGCTACACAGCTGCACACTCTCCGGCTGCTGCTCATCCATTAACAGGGCGAGGAAGCTGTCGGCCCACCAGTGACAATCATAGCGGTGCAGATTATTCAGCAAGCGCGCATGACGGTTCTGACGGTCGCTGAGCGGCAGCCGTAATGCCGTATGGATGGCATCCGCCATTGCATCAGGATCGTAAGGATTAACGATCAGCGCGCCATCCATCTGTTCGGCCGCACCCGCGAACTGCGACAGAATCAGCACGCCGGGATTTGCGGGATCCTGCAGCGCAGCATACATTTTCGCCATCAGGCTCATGCCCGCCATCAGTGGCGTCACCAGTGCCACCCGCGCCGCGCGATACAGCCCGGCCAGCTCCTCACGGCGATAATCGTGGTTGAGATAGCTGACCGGATACCAGTTGAGCATACCGTGCACGCCATTAACCTCACCGCACAGATTTTCCAGATTGTGGCTGATCGCCTGCTGCCGGTGCGGGTGTCCGCTGGCAGCAGAAGCCAGCTGCAATAACATCATGTTGCCCGCATAGTCGGGATGATGGCGCAGCAGCACTTCCAGCGCGCTGATGCGATACGGCAGACCTGCGCTGTCGTCGAGATGACCGCCGCTCAGCACCGTGTTGGCCGGCAAATGTTCGCGGCTCTGCTGTTCCATGTACTGGCAGCTGTTGCTCTCAAGTAACGCCTGAACCTCAGCCAGATCGATCCCGACCGGAAACACGCCGGTGGTGATAATGTGACCGTGCACGCGCAGACGGTTCCTGCCTAAGCGTTCAGCGCGAAACCCGCTCTCCAGCCACAGCAGAAAGTTATTCATATCCTGCCCGGTCTGGAAGCCAATCAGGTCACAGCACAGCAGCGATTCTGCCAGGCTGCGCCAGTCAGGGATCGCTTCAAACAGCTGACCGGACGGAAACGGCTGATGTAAAAATAAACCGATGCGGTTAGTTAAGCCGGTATCACGTAGCATTTTTACCGTTGGGATGAAGTGATAATCCTGCAGCCAGATCACATCGTCCGGCATGGCATATTCGGCGATGGCGTGGGCATAAGCCGCATTCAGCTGGCGATAGGCCTGGAAGCTGGCGCTGGTGAAACGTGCCAGGTCCGGACGCTGGTGAAACACCGGCCACAAGCCCTGATGGACGTAGCCGTGATAGCCCTCTTCGTATTCTGCGCGCGTCAGCGCAAACTGCAGCCTGTCGTATTCATTACCCTGCTGAAAGCTAAGCGTGCGCGCCGCTTCCTGCGCAGCGACGGTACGTTGTCCATCCCAGCAGACCCAGAGGCCACCGCGTCGCGCCATCAGGCGATCGTAAATGGCTGCCAGCGTGGAAGACTGATGCTGATTATGTGTGACCAGAATAGTGCCGGGCATGATATTTCCCTTTGAGGTTAAGGCGCGCCACAGTGCCGCCTGCTGCGCTGATTTAACCGCCGGCAATATAAAAAAGGCGTAAAGAAAACCTGCGCGGATATAAAAATCCGGCAAAGATCAGCGCCAGTGTGTGGAAATCAGCCCGGTGCCAAAGGGGAAAGGCTTGCAGCGATCAGTGACGGATGGCGCAGCCGCACTGCGACATTTCGCCAGGCACATATTTGCCGTGATGCGAATGGCGCACCTGCAGCTCACCCTGCTGCCAGGCGCGGCTGTGGTCCGGACGCTGATCCAGCAGCCGGTTGAGGGCTTCCGTCACCAGTAAATCACGGCGCGGTGCCCAGCTGCTCAGGTGCCATGTGGAGCCGCGCGCCTCGTCAGCATCATCAAAGCCTACCACGGCGATATGCGCGCCCTGACCGAAGTCGCGCACGGCCTGCAGTGCGCCAAAGGCCAGCTCGTCGTATTCGCACATCAATGCATTGATGCGTTCTGCCGCACGGGTTTTCTTCAGGTAAGCCATCATCGTCTGATAAGCCTGCTCACGGTGAAGGGCACCGGCGTGCAGTGCTGCGTGCAGCGTCTTGTCCTCCGCCTGCAGGCTGGCAATAAACCCCTGCACCTGGCGCGGCGGCGTGTCACTTGCCTGCACCTGCATAGCGCCCAAACGCTGATGGCCCTGCGACAGCAGCAGTGCGCCAAGCTGCTGCCCGGCGTGATACGCATCGGCAACCACCACATCAGCGCCCGCGCTGTCGTTCGGGCACAGATGCACCGCGCGCAGCGACGGCAGCAGGTGCGCGGCGATCTCCTGCGCATCCTGACACGGCGAGCTCAGGAACAGCAGTCCACCCAGCGGCAGCGACGCCGCGTTCCGCAGCGCGGCCTGAAGATCCTCGCGCGTGGTGGCGCACAGCAGTACCGGCAGCCGATCACGCGCACTGAGCTGACGCGTGACTTCTTTGAGCATGTGCATACTGTGCTGATGGCTGACATCATCGCTGACGATGCCGATGAGCGGCGAATGGACGGACATAACTGACCTCTCCTGCTACGTAGGGTACGGGAATAATCTTGACGTATTAGTATGAAATTCCACGTTACCCGAATAATCAGATATCGCCAATTGGTAGATGCGAAGGATTGCTGCTCTCCCCCTTCACCCGGTGCGTGTTGATGGCGGCAAAATGCGCAGCCGCTGTACCGGACGCCCGGTGAGCTTCGTTTTACGTTACACTGACGCCACGAATATTTTGCTAGCGGAAAATTTATGCGCATCACCCTCGATCAGGCCGATCAGCCTTTTATTCACCGCTTACTGGGCGAGGAGATCGCCAGTATCGATTCCCCGTCTGACGAACAACTGCGCCTGCAACAGGCGTTGCAGGATGCGCGGTTACAGAGAAATCATGAAGCAGAGCTCGACTGGAAACGCAACGCGCTCTATCTGCTGCTGTTTGTGTTCCTGTATGGCGCACTGGGCTGCTCGCTGACGCTGGATTTGAGCGCGGTCGCACAAGCGTCAAGCCATAAAAGCATTGCCTATGCGCTGGAAGCGGTACCGGTCCTGATCGCCTTTTCTGGTCTGTTCCTGTCGCTGCTGTTTCTGTTCGCCGCGCGCGGCAGCGCACGCCGCCTGCACAACTGGGATCACACTATCGTGCTGCTGGAAAAATACAGCGGCTGCAACCTGAGTCTGCAGATTAATGAAATGGGGGCGCGCACCACGCATTACTCGCAGTCGGCGATTACCGTGGCGCTGGCGATGTTTATCTGCCTCACCTGGGTGGTGATGTATAACTACTTCACCTTTACCACCAGCGGCGTGATTGGCAGTGTCATCTCGCTGTTTATTACCACTATGACCTACGTGATTCTGGATATTCAGCTGCTGAAATCCGGCAAATCAATCGCTATCGATGAGCCGGTGATTCCGCCAGAAGATGAGGTTGAGAAACGCCGTTAATCGACAGACCGGCAGCGGCGTAAGGTTTTGCGCCGCGCCGGTTTCGCTATCCTTATCTATACTTCAGACAGGATTTTGAGAGATATAAAGGAGTTGCGATGAAAATCTGGCCGTTAGTCGCCATTACGGCGCTGTCTGTTACCCTGGTCGCCTGTAAATCCCCGACGCCACCTAAAGGGGTGCAGCCCATCACCCACTTCAATGCCGATCGCTATCTCGGCACCTGGTATGAAATTGCCCGCCTCGATCACCGTTTCGAACGCGGTAAAGATCATGTGACCGCCACCTACGGCAAACGCAGCGACGGCGGTATCAGCGTGCTGAATCGCGGTTACGATCCGGAGAAAAAAGCGTGGAGCGAGAGCGAAGGCAAAGCTTACTTCACCGGCAAACCTGACGTCGCCGCGCTGAAGGTCTCGTTCTTCGGGCCTTTTTATGGCGGTTATAACGTGATCGCGCTGGATGAAGATTATCAGTATGCACTGGTCGCCGGGCCGAACCGGGGGTATCTGTGGATTCTGTCGCGTCAGCCCACCATTCCGGCTGAGGTCAAACAGCGTTATCTCGCCTATGCCCAGCGACTGGGCTTCGCAACCGATCAACTGATTTGGGTTAATCAGTCACGATAAGAGGGTGCAGCGCCAGTGACTCCCGCGCGGGCGTCAGTGATTACGCTGGCAGTAATCAGAGTAAGGTCAGTAACAGGCATTGCGTAAATTGACGGCCTTACTTTTTATTGAAAAACGGGTGTTGATGATCTGTTAAGTCAGCAGAGATAAAACGGATGGTAGTGTATCTCTTCGTGAGTATTACCCGCAGCGGCAGCCTGAGCTGCCCGTTACGAATCGAGAGGCTAACCAATGAGTAAGTATTTTCTGGCCTGCTTTTTGGCACTTTTTGCATGCTCTGTCAGCGCTGGACAGGGAGGAGCCGGAGGTCAGGGAGGAAACGGCGGCTATGCGGGAGAATCCGGCGCTGACGGTGGAAACGGCTCAGATGGGGGTAATACTGATGGCTCTGCCGGCAGGCCGGGATGTCCCGGCGGCACCGATCCTGATGCGGACGGAAAATTTTATCTTCCTGGTACCACCCAGGAGTGCAATCCAGGCAAGCAAGATTCGATGAAGGTACATCAGCCGACGGTAACCGGCGCTTAATTCGCTAGCCTGTTGCCGAGGTAAGTGCATGTTTGGGCCAGCGTGTTAGTTATTTCCCCGTCATGTACGGTTTCAGTCACTCTCTAAGCGTCAGCAGCAGGCTGGCGCCGCCAAAGGCCAGTAGCAAACCTATTCTCTATTGCGCCGCCGCCGGTAAGTATGCTCAACCTACGCATTCCAATACATGGCACACAATGTACTGGCTGCATACTGCCTGTCAGTATCAAATGCCTCTGGACAGCTGGAATTGCTATGAACGTCCGCTTTGTGCCAGTAGCGGACGTTGATGATATTTTAGTGCCGTTAAAAATCAGGAAGCATTCCAACCTATCGAAAGCGATTATGCTGGCTTTGCCATTTTTAATAGTCTCAGAAATAATCTGTTTCGTGATTAGAAATCCATATCAAGATTGAACCACGATAGTTGTCATCAGTGGAGGCTATTAGCGAGCATTTATCAGCATTACCATCAGCGGTGTAAGCGCAGCTTTGTTTCACTCTGACAGTTGATTCACCTCTTTTTGATACTATCTCTGAGTCAAGAAATTGCGCACTGCCGGATGGGTAAAAGATGCGTTTGTCCTTTTTATCTTTATAGTTTCTTATGCGCACAGGTAATTGACCGTTTTGATATTCATATAACTCTATAACTTCGCCCGTATCTTTGTCCTTCATTGTTTCAAGCAACCCGCGCACATTGTAGCTGAGCACATAATTGCCTTTTTCGTTCTCCAGTCTAGTGATTTCGCAGCGTTCATTGATTTCACCTGTAATATGCTGACCTTTAAAAGATGTCAGTACGCCATCTTTGTTTACCAAATGGAACTCACGGCCATTTGCCTTATCAACCATGTTGATATTAGTAAAGCACCCGTTACGATCATATTTCACTTCTGTCATGGCCTGGAGTTTACCGGAAATATCTCGGATCCACTGGAGGCTATGTTTTACGTTCCCGGTAGTTGCATCATGCTCGAACAAAAGAGCAGCGTTTAAGACCGCCGGTTTGAATTGAGTAAATGCAGCGACATTAAATGACATCGCTAAAAGTGATAGACTTAAAAACACCTTGTTTTTCATTATTCATCCTTTATTTTTAGGACCGCACTCTAGCACGGAGGGGCAACTCAATTTATGTACGCATCACATACATTCAAATCAACATCTAAAGGTCAGCTCCTCGCTCATGACTGCTCTTTAACCTTGCTTGAACGATATAAACTTCCCCCAGACATTAATTTTTTCGCCAGTAAGTCTCTCAAAACACCTTGTTTTTCATTATTCATCCTTTATTTTTAGGACCGCACTCTAGCACGGAGGGGCAACTCAATTTATGTACGCATCACATACATTCAAATCAACATCTAAAGGTCAGCTCCTCGCTCATGACTGCTCTTTAACCTTGCTTGAACGATATAAACTTCCCCCAGACATTAATTTTTTCGCCAGTAAGTCTCTCAATAGCCTCAATTGCGTCTGGATCACCATGGCAAGCCATACAATATAAACAGTCGCCGCCACGGTCAAAATTCATAGTTTCTGGTGTTTTGCTCAGCGGTTGGCCGCAGGTCTGGCAACTGTTTACATTCACTGGAATGACATCCTGTTTAGGGTTTCACTACTATGTTGCTTAACATAACACGCTAAGATCGACCTGCTCCCTGTTAATTCTCATAAAATGCTTCTGGCAATGACCGCTGTTCGCTCAAAGCGGACATGGACTTGTGCACCGTCCGCTTTATGCCAAAGGTAAACAACCCAACACAATCAGGTTTTTATTCGATGCGTTTCACATCAGGATGATGCTCAGTTGCAGCTTCATGAAAGATATCACCCAGCCAGCCTGCAATTTCGTCTTCTGGCATATCATCTGGAATAGCAATATCAAACATTCGTGAGAATTTTCTTTCTGTCACGTCGGCGCGAAATACCTGCCAGCCATCATCCTTGCGCAGAACACCAATGTGGCGGCCAAAAACGTCAAAAATCAGCATATTCACTCTCCTGTGACATCAATCAGACTCTGACGCCATACTATACCAACGCCGATACAAATCGCTGGAAAAAGCCGCACACCGCCACTATTATCGGCTGACTTATTCACCTGCTGATAACTAAGGAGGAACTCTATGCCGTCGTGTGAACTGTTTGTTTACTCACACTTCTATGGTGACTGGATCCGCTCAGGTTTTACCGCACTCGTGCTGCGATAATCCGCCTGAGCGAAGTTCTGACAATCTAATCCCTTCTCTCCGGCTTACCGGGTTGTCGTCAGCGAAATTCTGACGTCAGGCCTTTTTGCGCCTGCAACTTGAGAGTAAGTAGATGAGCACACTCCTTTCCGCACACGCCGTCGGCTTCGACAATGCCTTTGGCCCGCTTTTCCATTCCCTGGATTTCAGCCTGAAAAAAGGCGACCGCATCGGCCTGATTGGCGACAACGGCAGCGGTAAAAGTACCCTGCTGAAAATTCTCAGCGGTGAACTGGCCGCCAGTCACGGCAGCGTTACGCCCGCCAGCCACTGTCTGCTGGCGCGCATTGAACAACATCTGCCGGAAACGTTACTTGAGGCCTCATTGCTGGATGGCGTGATCGCCCGGCTGCCCGCAGCACAGCGCAGCAGCGAGCGCTGGCGTGCCGAGGCGCTGCTGCATACGCTGGGTTTCAGCACAGCGCAGCAATCACAACATGCTGCGACACTGAGCGGCGGACAGCATATGCGGCTATTGCTGGCGCGCGCGCTGATTCTGCAGCCCGATTTACTGTTGCTGGACGAACCGGGTAACCATCTCGACCTGCCGACCCTGCTGTGGCTGGAGAATTTTCTGATCGGCTGGCAGGGCAGCTTTGTGCTGGTATCCCACGACAGCGCGCTGCTGGACCGCGTCACCAACTGCAGCGCAATCCTGCGCGATCGCACGCTGCATGTTTTCCGTCTGCCCTGCACGGCCGCCCGCGAGGCGCTGGCGCAGCAGGATGAAGCCGATGCGCAGCGCCACCAGGCACAGCAGCAGGAGATTGCCCGGGTTGAGAGCAGCGCAAAACGGCTGGCGATCTGGGGCCGGACCTATGACAACGAAGGTCTGGCGCGTAAAGCGAAACAGATGGAGAAGCGCATCGACTGGCTGAAAGACGCGCAGACCACGCTCAGCGCCGGCAGTCCGTGGCAGCTGCAGTTACAGGGCGAAGCGCTGCAGGCGGATCGCGTGCTGGCGCTGCCGCCGATGTCGATTCAGCCTGCTGCCGGGGCGCCGCCCCTTTTTTCCCTGCCGGCGCTGCAGGTGAAAAGTGGCGATCGCATCGCGATTGTCGGCCACAACGGCTGCGGCAAATCCTCACTGCTGCGCCAGCTGTGGCACAGCTGGCAGCAAGGCGACAGCCCGCTGTTTCATCCGCGCGCCCGCGTCGGCTATTACGACCAGAGCCTGCAACAGTTGCGTGACGACCAGACGTTAAGCGCGGCGTTGCACGGTTTCGCTGCGCTGAGCGATGAGCAGTGCAAAATGGCGCTGATTAGCGCAGGCTTTCCCTGGCTGCGCCATCAGCAGAAGGTTGCCTCACTCAGCGGTGGTGAGCGCTCGCGCCTGCTGTTTGTCGGCCTGACGCTGGCGCGCTACTCGCTGCTGCTGCTGGATGAGCCTACTAACCATCTGGATATGGCAGGCAAAGAGGAGCTGGCGCAGGCGCTGCAGCAGTTCGCCGGCGCGGTGCTGCTGGTGTCTCACGACCGCAGCCTGATCGCCAGCAGCTGCAATCGCTTCTGGCTGATTGAACAGCAGCAGCTGAGCAATTGGCACGACTGGCCGCTGGTGACCGCCAGGCTGGCCACCGCCCATGTGCCAGTCGATCATCCGCTTGCCGCTGCCGCCGTCGATGACGGTCCGGGCGATGAAGATGCGCTGTTGCAGGCGCTGCTGGTGCTGGAAGAAAAGCTGCAGCAGGACGAAGCGCGTAAGGCAAAGCATCAGAAACCGGCGCAACAGCAGCAGTGGCGCAGGGAGATTGCGCAGCTTAAGCAACAGCTGAATCTGCTCTGAACGGATTGACTGACGGGGTATCGCTAACCCATAAACTGCGCCAGGGATGGCGCACTCCCCTGCGGCTGACAAAATTCCGCAGAATTTTTCTCCAGTTTGTCCCGCTTAGTGATTATTATTCTCGCTAAATTTAAGGGACGATGATGCACACAATGACGAAAAAATGGCTGTTTGCCGCACTATCCGCGCTGGTGATTATTCTGGTTCTCTGGGCGTATTCGGCGTCACGCAGTAAACCCAATCCGCTGATGACCGCCGCGGTGCGCCAGGGCGACATCGAAAACGTGATTGCCGCCACCGGCAAAATGGACGCGATTGAGCGCGTTAACGTCGGTGCACAGGTCTCCGGTCAGGTGAAAAAGCTGTATATCAAAGCTGGCGACAACGTGCGCAAGGGCCAGCTGATCGCGGAGATCGATGATCAGCCGCAGCGCAGCGATCTGCGTAATGCACAGGCGGCGCTGAGCGTGGCGCAGGCGGATTTACAGACCCGTCAGGCTACGCTGGTACGCCAGCAGGCGCAGTTTCAGCGCCTGCAGCAGATGATTAAAACCAACGCCGTTTCCCGCCAGGATTTTGATACCGCCGCCGAAGCGTGGCGCATCGCCCAGGCAGAGCTGACGGCGCAGCAGGCGCGGGTGATTCAGGCGCAGATCGAAGTGGATAAAAAGCAACTCGATCTCGGCTACACGCGCATCATGGCACCAATTGACGGCACGGTGGTGGCGATCGTCACGAAGCAGGGCCAGACCGTAAACGCCGTGCAGAGCGCCCCGACCATCGCCAAACTGGCGCAGCTCGGCACCATGACCATCAAAGTGCAAATCTCCGAGGCGGACATTACCAATATTCAGCCCGGCCAGCAGGCGTGGTTTACCACCTTCGCCAACCCGGATAAACGTTACAACGCCACGCTGCGCAGCATCGAACTGGCTCCTGAGTCGGTGATGAAAGATGATGCGCTGATGGGCAACAGCGAAAGCAATACCGTGAGCAGCACGAACGCGGCGGTGTATTACAACGCCCTGCTTGATGTGCCGAACCCGGATAATGCGCTGCGCATCTCCATGACGGCGCAGGTTAATCTGCTGCGTGACCAGGCGAAAAACGCGCTGCTGGTGCCGGTGCAGGCCACGAAAAAGGCCAGCGATGGTCGTACTTACGTCGAAATCGCGGATCAAAATAATCAGCCAGAGAAGCGCTACATCACCACCGGCATCAGCGACAGCGTTGACATTCAGGTGCTGAGCGGGCTGCGCTTAGGGGAAAAAGTGATCCTTGCCACGCAGCAGCCGGGCGCGGACAAGGTGGTGATGTGAATATCATCGAACTGCACAACATTCAGCGCAGCTACGTCAATGGTTCGCAATCCCTGCAGGTGCTGAAAAACATTAATCTGCAGATTGCCAGCGGCGAAATGGTGGCGATCATCGGCCCCTCGGGCTCAGGCAAATCCACGCTGCTGAACATTCTAGGCTGCCTTGATGCGCCGGACAGCGGTGATTACCTGATTAGCGGCAAAAATACCGCCACGCTCTCGCCCGATGCGCTGGCGCAAGTGCGGCGCGAGCACATCGGCTTTATCTTTCAGCGCTATCACCTGATGCCGGATCTCAGCGCGCTGAGCAACGTTGAAATACCGGCGATTTACGCCAATTTATCCGGCACCGCACGCCGTCAGCGCGCCGCACAGCTGCTGGCGCGGCTCGGATTACAGGGGCGCGAACAGCATAAGCCGGGCGAGTTGTCGGGCGGCCAGCAGCAGCGTGTCAGTATTGCGCGTGCACTGATCAACGGTGCCGAAATTATCCTCGCCGATGAGCCCACCGGCGCGCTCGATTCGCACTCCGGTGAAGAAGTACTGCGCATCCTCAGCGAACTGAACCGCGAAGGTCACACGGTGATTATCGTTACCCACGATATGAAAGTGGCGCAGCACGCGGAACGCATCATTGAAATTCAGGACGGCGAGATTTTTGCCGACAGCGGCAGCGCTGCCACGGCCGCAAAAACGCGCTTTACGCCAGCGCCACGCAAGCGGCAAAGCCGATTCCGCGGTCTGCTTGACCGGCTGCGCGAATCATTGCGCATGGCGCTGAATGCCATGAACGCCCACCGCCTGCGCACCGCGCTGACTATGACCGGCATTATCTTTGGCATTGCCGCCGTCGTCACCGTGGTGGCGCTGGGCCAGGGCGCGCGGGAAAAAACGCTGGAGAGCATTTCCGGACTGGGTACCAATGTGGTTTCTATCTATGCCGGGGGCGATTATGTCGAGGACGATGCGCATCCGGTACAAACCCTGGTGATGGCCGATGCCGATGTGATTGCGCGCCAGCAGTTTGTCGCCGCCGTCAGTCCGGAGATCATCGCCACACAGCCCATTCGCTACCTGGCCAACGCCTCCAAAACTTCAGTTTCCGGCGTAGGCGTCGACTATTTTCGCATTCAGGGCATTAAGCTGGTGGAAGGCAGCAACTTCAGCGATGAGCGGCACGCGCGCCAGGAAGTCATTATTGATATCAACACACGCAATAAATTATTTGGCGAACAGGGCCCGAGCCCGATTGGCAAAATGATTGTGCTGGGATCGGTGCCGGTGCGGGTTATTGGCGTGGCCAACAATGAAGATGGGCTTTCGCCCAACCGTCTCAGCGTCTGGCTGCCGTGGAGCACGGTGATGTATCGCATCAGCGGTCAGACCGCGCTCACCAGCATAAGCATCAAACTTAAAGATGATGTGGTGAGCGGTGCGGCGGTGGAATCGCTCACCCAGCTGCTGACGGCGCGCCACGGCACCAAAGATTTCCTGATGTTCAACCGGGACAAGTATCGTAAAGCGATAGAAGGTGCGGCGGCCACGCTGACGCTGCTGATTTTACTGGTGGCTTCGATTGCGCTCATGATCGGCAGTATTGGCGTAATGAACATCATGCTGGTGTCGGTGACCGAACGCACCCACGAGATTGGTGTGCGCATGGCGGTGGGTGCGCGACGCGGCGACATTATGCAGCAATTTATGATTGAAGCCGTGCTGGTGTGCCTGGTGGGCGGATCGCTCGGCGTGGCGCTGTCTCTGGTGATAGGTCCGGTCATTTCACTACTGGCTGGCGGCGTGCTGACCGCCATTTACTCGTGGCAATCGGCTGGCGCAGCGTTTGCCTGCTCAACCATTATCGGCATGATATTTGGTTATCTGCCCGCGCGCAAAGCCGCACGAATGGATCCGGTCGCCGCGCTCGCCAGCGAATAAAATCAGCAACCGGACCGGCACATTATTCATGCTGGTCCGGCCATTTCAGGTCTAATCCGAAAGTCATTAAATCAATTAGCCCCGCAGGTCATCATCGGCGTAGACTGAATGCGTCTCTAATTTAGACACATCACCGATTATCTATTCGATGGTTATCACTCGCCCGAGAGTAAGTTATGTTAGAACCGCACTATTTTTATTTATGTCACGATCCGGACGCCGGCTGGGTATTGCATAAAAAAGGCTGTTACGTACTGGAATTTGAGGAAGAGAAGCGCTTTATCGGCTCTTTGTATACCGTGCATCAGGCGCTGACGGTAGCGCGTATCCACCATCCGCAAATAGCCTGTTGCCGCGACTGCCTGCTGGACAAAGGCCGGTCGAAAAGAACGCCGGTTAATAAAGAGAATAATCTGATTCCCTCTCGCCATTTTGACGACGACCAGAAAAAATAACGGTGCAGATTACGCAAACGTAATGTGTTTTGAAATGGTGAAATAAACTCACCCGCTTCGCGTTTATTTAGCCGCAACCGGATTCATTTCTGACAAAATAACCGACGTGTAAGTCGGGAAATCAACTCAGCGTTTATCGCCTGACGGTTTGATATTAAAGCAGTTATCCACAACTGACGTGCAAAGAGGCTGGCTTATCCTGTGGATAAACGCCTGGGCTCCGCCTGTTGCGCCCGCTGAGCAGGATTGGTCAAATTTCGAACGCCAGCCTGCTGCTTTTGTTCGTTTCAAGCCTTCCGGAAACAGCAAAGCCGCCCGAAGGCGGCCTTAACGCAGTGAACCAGTCTGAACTTAGTTATACAGTTCAGCCGTCATGTGCACGCGGTTGTTGGTGTTGGCTTCAGTAATTTTATACTGAGCGCCCTGCTCTTGCGCCTGCGCGGCGATTTTAGCTTCTGCACCGTCCAGTGTAGAGGAAGTCACGGTTACGCTCTGGGCAAAGCTGGCAGCTGACATCAGTGAAAGAGCGGCAACAGCGGCGATTGACATAGCTTTAATGGTTTTCATGGTCTTATTCCTTAATGGTTGTGTCTGAAGGCTGTGTGCCTTCGATGGAACTAATAATAACTAAGGTTACTATACTGCAATTGATAATTAGTGCGGTTATCGTGATCGTGCTAATTATTTATGGTCGCCCGGTTGCGCCAGCTCAGCGCGCACCGTCGCGATAAATTGCGGCCAGTGGGCAAAACGAATCACCGGAACGTGAGCATGGCGTTGCGTGCGTAATGCATCTGCAAAAGCCAGCGCCTGCCGGTTGATATCCACGTTGTTCAGCATATTGCGTTCTCCTGCCAGACAGTCTGCGCTGCAAATTCAGCAATATCGCCAGAATGATTGATACGCTGCGAGCCTGACTGCACGACAAAAAAGGCCGCCCGTCAGGCGACCCGTTCTGGCACATCCCTGTGCAACCATCCGTTATTTGTAAAGTTCGGCGGTCATATGCACCAGGTTGTTGGTGCTGGCTTCCAGAATTTTATATTGCGCACCCTGCTGCTGAGCCTGAGCGGCAATTTTCGCTTCGGCACCATCCAGTGTGGTGGAGGTGGCTGAAACGGTTTGCGCGAAGCTGGCAGCAGACATCAGGGAAAGCGCGGCGGCGGCGGCAATGGTCAGTGTTTTGATAGCTTTCATGGTCATATTCCTTAGCGTTTGATGAGAAGGCGCTGCGCCTTCGATGGAGATAATAATAACCATGATTACTATTACAAAATTGATAATTAGTGCGAATACTATGATCGCACTAATTGTTAACGCTTGATATTTAAATTATTTATTTATAATCAACAGGTTGAATGTATTTCGATGCCCATAAAGCGGCACAGAGCGTTAAAGCAGCCATCATGTTGAAGGCGAATTATCACTGAAACAGGAGACGATTGATTGACGGTGGGATGGGTCTGAGCACGGGCGCGAAAACCTCGCGCCGCGGCTTTGTGGAGGGATGTCTGACTTCAGACTTTATTTTTATAATTGAAACTGATCTGCGAATTTTGCTCGCGCGGGAGTCTTCTGGCTTCTAAATATACCGATTTCCAGTACGGATTATTCAGTGACGAGCGCATCACGCCCTGGCTGACTGATGCGTGCAGGAACTGGCGATCGGTGTCGTAAAAGCCGACGTGCAGTTCATGCTTAATGCGGAAGAACACTAGGTCGCCAGGCTGTAAATGCGCCTGATCGACCGGCTTACCCATGGCGATCAATTCACGCGTTGTGACGCGATCCATGGGAATATTGAAACGATCTTTTAAGGTGCGCCAGACAAATCCGGAACAGTCAACGCCGGATAATTGCGTTCCGCCCCACTGATATTTGGTGCCTTCCCACGAATGCATTTGATCGTGCAAAGCGGCTATTACCGGAATTAAATCGGGCTGTTTACCACCGTCCTGCGAGGTATCAACACTTTCCTGCTCCGGTGCTGGCGAGGAGTGAGACGAGCAGCCAGCCAGGGTTAATAACATCAGGCAGGCAATCAGGTTGCGGGCCGCAGTAGCAATCATAGGGTGACGTTTCACAGTGGATAACAGGGATAGCAGATTTATACCGTAAAGAAGTTGCAGAAATAAAGCGTCTCCGCCCGAATTCTCGCTGTCTTCACTATTTTTACCTAAGTTTACAGAAAGGTAACGCTATGTATTTAGGATAAAAATCTATATCTTTTGCTGCTTTGCGCCGACAGCGCATATTTATCCGGCAAATTGCGTTTAAATTTTATTCCGCAGCCTGACCGACGGACCTGCTGCGAAATAACCGGAAAGCTTATTTGCGCACGTTATCGCGCAGCGGCGACTCCGGCAGCAGCAGCGAAAGTATAAACGCCAGCAGCATAACGCCGGCGGCCATCTGAAATGCGGCATGCACTGCATCGCTGAACACCAGCAAATAAGCCTGACGCAGCGCTGCAGGCAAATGGTTCACGGCGACCGGATCCAGCGAAGGCGGCAGCACATTACCCTGCTCTATCAGTCGGGTCGCTCCGGATTTCAGCACGTGACTGAACACAGCGCCAAACAGCGCAACGCCGATCGAACCGCCCACCGAGCGAAACAGCGTAACCGATGAGGTCGCTACGCCGATGCGATCGGGCGTCACCGCATTTTGCACCGCCAGCACCAGCACCTGCATAGTCATGCCCATTCCCATGCCGAGCACGCTGGAGAACACATAAATGTGCCAGAGCGGCGCATCCAGCGTCAGCGTGGTCATCAGCGCCATCCCGGTTGTGGCCAGTAGCGTCCCGGCGATGGGGAACAAACGGTATTTCCCGCTGCGGCTAATCATGCGACCACTAATGATCGAGGTGACCAGCAGCCCGCCCATCAGCGGTAACAGCTGTAGTCCGGCCTCGGTGGGCGTGGCGTTTTTTACCACCTGCAGATAAAGCGGCAAAAACGTCACGCTGCCAAACAGCGCCATGCCGATAATAAACGCCATCAGACTGGCGAGGGAAAAACTGCGATTGCGGAACAGATCGAGTGGAATGATCGGTTCCCATGCGCGTCGCTCCTCATAAATAAACCCCAACACGCCAACCAGCCCCATGGCCAGAATGCACCATAGCTGGGGATCTGACCATTCGCGCAGCGTGCCGCCTTCACTGGTAAACAGCGTCACGCCCACCAGCGCCAGGCTGAGAAACACCGCACCCGGATAATCGATTTCATGGGGTTTGCGTCGGCTATCCGCTTTAAACACCGCATTAATGATCAGCAGAGCCAGCAGGCCGAGCGGCAGATTAATGTAGAAAATCCAGCGCCAGGACATGTGCTGCACGATAAAACCGCCCAGCAGCGGCCCAATCACCGTCGCCAGACCAAACACGCCGCCAAACAGGCCCTGGTACCGGCCGCGATCGGCGGGCGGAATGACATCCGCGACCGCCGCCATGCTCACCACCATCAATCCGCCGCCGCCCAGTCCCTGCAGCGCGCGGGTAAAAATCAGCTGCGGCATGTTTTGCGCCAGCCCGCACAGCGCCGAGCCCAGCAAAAACAGCACCACCGAGATTTGCAGCACCGTTCGGCGGCCAAACAGATCGCCAAATTTGCCGTACAGCGGCACAACCAGGGTTGAGGCCAGCATGTAAGCAGTGACGATCCACGACAGGCGATCCAGCCCGCCCAGTTCGCCGACGATAGTCGGCAGCGCGGTCGAGACGATGGTCTGATCAAGCGCGGACAGCAGCATCACCAGCATCAGCGCGCCCATCAGCAGGCGAATGGAAGGCGGGCGGGTTGCCCCGCTGTCGCGCTGCGATGTGATAGATTGAGGTTTCATAACGACACCGTTTGAAATTAATTAAATGCACAATTAATATTAACCAAAGTCTGACACGAAACCCGTGAGTACGTAAAGATGACCGCACAAAAAGTGATGGAGAGCGAGACAACGCCTTCTGATAAACCCCGCCGGCCGGGCCGTCCACGCGGCGGCGCAATCAATGCCCAGCAGCGCGAGCATCTGCTCGACATTACGCTCACGCTGTATGCGCAAAACGGCATCGCGGAAACCTCGCTCAACGCCATAGCCCGTAAAGCCGGCGTCAGCCCTGCCATGCTGAATTACTATTTTCAGTCGCGCGAGTCACTGCTGGATACCGTGGTCGCGGAACGTTTTGTGCCGTTACGGCAACGGCTGGAAGCGCATTTTGTCGAAGAGAGTAATGACCCTGTCGCTGCGATCAGCGGATTTATTAAAGAGTTTGCGGATATCGTGCTGAGTCATGACTGGTTCGCACCGCTGTGGCTGCAGGAAGTCGCCAGTGGTCAGGGGCTGGGCGGCACGCTGAAACAGCGTCACGGTCATGCCGGACGCGAACGGATTCGCGCGTTGCTGATTCAGTGGCAGCAGCAGGGATTACTGAATAACCAGCTGAATGTCGATGTGCTGATGACCTCAATTCTCAGCATGGTACTGGTGCCCTTTACCCGCTTTGCCCACGAGCCGGGCTTTGATACCGAAATGATTCTGCAGCACACCCTGAGCATGGTGTGCCACGGTATACAGCCGCGCAACTGAGTCAGGCGTCGTCGCCGTGGGTCAGCGTCTCTAACTGCTGCCAGAAATCTTCCGGCACCGGCTGCACCCGGGGAGGCGGCTCGGCAATGTGCTGTTCAAGGGAGGCCAGCAGCTGCTGGGTTTCACTGTTCTGTTTATCGCAAGACGTTGAAGACATATCTAAAACCTAAAAAAACATCAGGCGATTATTGTAAGGATTTCACGCAAAGAATAAATAAACGAGACGGGAAAAAGGGATCTGCCCTGCTTTTTTTTGCCCTTCGCGCAACTTTTTACCGACTGCGGCGAACTGTCTGGCTGAACACCCCTAACCGGACCTCTTTCACCGCAGGAGCAGATCATGACAACTATCAGGCATCTCATCGCTACTCTCACCCTCGGCACCACGCTGAGCCTCGCCGCCTTCGCTGCTGGCGCGGCGCTGCCCGTCGGGGCCAAAGCACCTGACTTTGAACTTCAGGGCGCGCTGGCCGGTAAGCCGCTCACTTTCTCGCTGCAGCAGGCGCTGCAAAAAGGGCCGGTGGTGCTCTACTTCTTCCCGGCGGCCTTCAGCGCGGGTTGTACCATCGAGGCGCACGACTTCGCCGAAGCCACGGATGATTTCAAAAAAATGGGCGCCACGGTGATTGGCGTCACTGCCGGTAACACCGAGCAGATCAGCGATTTTTCTAAGCTGGAGTGCCGTGACAAATTCGCCGTGGCTGCCGATCCGGGCGCCAAAGTGGCCGCCGAATATAAAACGCTGATGCAGATAAAAGGCAAAACGCTGTCTGACCGCACCTCTTATGTGATTGCCCCCAACGGCAATATTCTGCTGAGCTATACCGACAGAAACCCGGATACCCACATCGAAAAAGCGCTGGCGGCGGTGAAAGAGTATGACGCTGCGCATCCGCAAGCGCAGTAAGTGAGAGGCCAGCCATGTTAACCGCGATGCTGGCCGCCTTTTTGGGCGGCATCATCCTCAACCTCATGCCGTGCGTCTTTCCGGTGATTTCGCTGAAAGCGCTTGGCCTGCTGCGCCATCAAAGCCAGGCTGCCAGCGCGCGCCGTGAAGGCCTCGGATTCCTGCTCGGCGTGCTGGTGACCATGATGGCGCTGGCTGGCATTCTGCTGGCCGCACGCGCGGGTGGCGCCGCGGTCGGCTGGGGCTTTCAGCTGCAGTCACCGCTGATGATCGCCCTGCTGTCGCTGGTGATTCTCGCTGCCGCGCTTAACCTGCTTGGCGTCTTTGAGGTGGGGCTGACGGTGCAGCGCGTCGGGGCCATCGACATTCAGCGCGGCGCTTTTTTGCGTTCCGCGCTGACCGGTGCACTGGCGATCATCGTAGCCACACCCTGCGCCGCGCCCTTTATGGCCAGCGCCATCGGCTACGCGCTGGTGCAGCCCCCTGCGGTTGCGCTGGTCATTTTCTTTGCGCTGGCGCTCGGCTTTGCCGCGCCGTTTACCCTGCTGTCGCTGTTCCCACCGCTGGCGCGATTTTTACCGCGTCCTGGCGTCTGGATGGATATCCTTAAGCGCGGGCTGGCCTTTCCCATGCTCGGTGCCTGGGCCTGGCTGGTGTGGATTCTGGCCCAGCAGGCGGGCAGCAGCGCGCTGGCTGTTGTGCTGGCCGCCTCGGTGGTGCTGGCGTTTGCCGGCTGGCTGTATGGCATGGCGCAGCAGCGCCGCTTTGCCGGAAAAGGGCACAAAGCGCTGTTCAGCGTCACGGCGATATTGCTGATTGCGGTGATCGCGCCGCTGCCGGGGCTGATCAAGCCAGGCGCGGCGCTGCAAGGCGATATACAGGCGCAGGTCAGCAAACAGACGTGGACGCCGCAGGCGGTGGCCGCTCAGCGCGGGCATGGCAAACCGATTTTTGTCGATTTTACCGCATCATGGTGCATCACCTGTCAGGTGAACGAGAAGACCTCGCTGTCGACCCAGGCGGTGAAAACCGCACTGGCGAAAACCGGTACGCTGTACATGGTGGCAGACTCGACTAAATTTAACCCGGACGTTGATGACGTGATGAGTGAGTTCGGTCAGGGCGGTTTACCGATGTACCTGGTGTATCCGGCTGATGGCGGACCACCGAAAGTGCTGCCGCAGGTGCTGACACCCGGCATCGTAGTGGATGCGTTAAACCAGGCGGCAGCGAAAAAGACGTAACGGCAACAAGGCAGCGTATGCACACAGGCGATAGCGCACGTGAAAACTGGCCCGAACTTATGGAACGCGCGCAGGCCGGGGATCAGTGTGCCTATACCCGGCTGCTGCGGGCGCTGGTGCCGGTGATACGCGCGCAGGTGCGGCGCAGGCTGAGCGATGAAGCCTTAACGGAAGATGTGATTCAGGATGTGCTGCTCACGCTGCATCGCGTGCGCCATACCTACGATCCCGCTTACCCTTTTCTGCCCTGGCTGACGGCGATAGTCTCGGCGCGCGCGATTGATGCCCTGCGCCGCCGCGGCCGCCAGCAGCACTGCGCGCTTGACGACGCCCAGGCTGCCGATCCCGCCAGCACGGCAGAACAGCAGCAGCTGGACACCCGGCAGGAGCTGGCGGGCTATCTCAGCCAGCTGCCGCTGCGTCAGCGTGAAATCGTTGAACATGTTCATTTGCATGAAATGAGCCTGAACGAGGCGGCGGCACACCATAATATGAGCGTGTCGGCGGTGAAATCGCTGCTGCACCGCGCGCTCATCAATCTGCGCCGCTTTGGAGCAAACCATGACTGACCATCATTTGCTGATTGAAAAACTGGGGCGCGATCTGCGCCCGGTGAAACGCCCGCCGGCGACCGGAAAACGCGTGCTGGGCTGGCTGGCGCTGGCGCTACCGGCCGGCATCGCGGCCAGTTTGCTGGTGCCGCGCACCCTGACCGACTGGTCGCAGGCCGGCGCGATGCAGGCCGCGCTGCAACTGATGCTGGCGTTTATCCTCGGGCTGCTGGCGATGCGCAGCGCCTTTGAACTCAGCATTGCCGGCCGGCGCGGCATCAGCGCAAAGCTGTTGTTGCCGCCGGGCCTGCTGTGGCTGGGATTGAGCGCCGGCAGTCTGCTACAGACGGCCACGCCGCTGCAGCAGCACGACACGCTGCCGTGCTTTGTTTTCCTGCTGGTGGTGAGTCTGCCGATGCTGCTGCTGACCATCATCAGTCTGCGCCGGACGCGAACACTCTATCCGGCCCGCAGTCTGGCCATGGCGGGCCTGGGCGTCGCCTGCATGGCGGTAAGCCTGCTGGCGTTCTGTCATCCGGTGCACCTGCATGCGCTGGATTTGCTGCAGCACCTGGCGGCCATCGTGAGCATCATCGTGCTGACCGTATTGCTTGGCCGGCGCTGGGTGCAGATCGCCTGACAACGCCGGCCAGTAACGCTATCAGGGAATGATGCGCTCCGCACGCAGCCGGTCGAACAGCTGGGTGAAGGAATCCAGCGTGGCGCGATAGCCGGTAAAGCCGGCTTTACGGCTCTTGCTCATATCGGTAAACGCCTCCATCGGCCGTCCCAAATCCGCATCGGTGTGCCACCACGACGCCAGTTTATCGATGTCTGCTTCACGCAGCTGATAGCGCGCAGCGATCTCACGCCAGGCCGCAGCGGCTTCCTGCATGCGTCCTTCCAGCGGCATCATCTGCACCGGATAGTCTGCAGCTTCAATACCGAAATAGTCTGCCAGACGCGGCCACAGCCAGTTCCAGCGGAACACATCGCCGTTCACCGCGTTGAAATCCTGATTGGCAGCCCCTTCAGCACGGGTCGCCCACAGCAGCTGTTCCGCCAGTAAACCGGCTTCGGTAACATCGGCCAGACCGTTCCACTGCTGCGGCGAGCCGGGAAAGATGAACGGCCAGCCTTTTTCACGGCACAGCGTGGCGTAAACGGCCAGCGTCTGCCCCATGTTCATGGCGTTACCCAATGCATAACCGATGATGGTGTGCGGACGGTGCACGCTCCAGCTGTAGCCATATTGCTCTGCGCCGGCAAACACTTCGTCTTCCTGCGCATAGTAAAAGTTATCGACCGGCTGACGGCCCTGCTCTTCGCGGAACGGCGTCACCGGCACCGCACCTTTGCCATATGCTTCGAACGGACCAAGATAGTGCTTCAGCCCGGTCACCAGTGCCACATGCGCGCCGTTCAGCCGCTCGCCGAGCGCGGCAATGACGTTATGCACCATGCCGCCGTTAACGCGAATGTTCTCTTTTTCATTCGCCTGGCGTGACCAGACGCTAAAGAACAGCGCATCCGGTTTTTCCTGCGCCAGCGCATTGCGCACCGCTTCTGCATCGGTCAGATCGGCCGTCAGACTGCGGCAGCCTTCCGGAATGGCACCGCGTCCGCGCGACAAACCGGTTACCTGCCAGCCCTCGCTTTGCAGCCTTTCCGCCAGCGCACGACCGATAACCCCGCTGATCCCCACGATTAACGCCTGTTTTTGCATGTCGAATCTCCTCTGTTGCAGTTATCCTTAGCGTAATAGAGAATTAAATTCTTAGCCGTGGCATTAATTCACATCATTCCTGAACTGGATTCATTAATACATGCACGATCAGCGTCTGAAAGACATCGTTCCTTTTGTCGCCAGTGTCGAATGCGGCAGTTTTGCCGCTGCCGCTGAGCGCCTGCACCTGACCGGTTCCGCCATCAGTAAAAGCGTGACGCGGCTGGAAGCGCGGCTCGGCTCACGCCTGCTGGAGCGCACCACCCGCAGCCTGACGCTCACCGACGCCGGCAGCGCCTATTACCAGACCTGCCTGCGCATTATGGAGGAGCTGGCGGAAGCCGAAGCAGTGCTGGCGGCGCAGCGCACCATTCCTTCCGGGCGATTGCGGCTGGCGGTGCCCAATACCTATGGCCGCCTCGGCGTCATGCCGCTGCTGATTCCGTTCTGTCAGCAGCATCCGGATGTGGAACTCAGCCTGACCTTCTCGGATCGCTTTATTGATCTGTTTGATGAGGGCATTGATGTCGCGGTGCGCATCGGCGGTTCGCCGGATCTGCCCGCCTCGCTCGGCTGCCGGGCGATGGGCCGCGAGCGTATGGTGTTTTGCGCCGCGCCGGACTATCTGGCGCGCGCAGGCAGACCAACCAGCGAGAGCGAGTTGCTACAGCATCGGGCGATTCTGTACGAGCGCGTTGACGGCAGCACCAAGCCGTGGCTGTTCACCACGGAGGATGGACATCCGCACTGGCGTCAGGTGCCGTCTCGCATGGCGCTGGGCGACGTGGATGCACAAATGCAGGCGCTGTGCGCTGGCCTCGGGGTGGCGCAGATGCCGTCATGGCTGGTGCGTGACGCGCTGGCGAGCGGCGCGCTGGAAGTGATTGTGCCGCAGCAGCAGCCGGACGGTCTGCCGCTGTCGGTGATTTGGCCGCGGCGCAAACAGCTGCTGCCGAAGGTCGACGCGTTGCTGGCGGCGCTTGACGGCCTGCAGATCAGGTAAAACGCCTTTAGCGATGGTTCAGCCGGCGCGACAGCCGGTCGCCACACAGCTGCAGCAGCGTGACCAGTGCCACCAGCACCACGATCACCGTGAGCATGACCTGCATATCGAAACGCTGGTAGCCGTAACGATAAGCCAGATCGCCCAGCCCGCCGGCGCCAATCGCACCGGCCATCGCCGAGGCATTAATCATCGTCACCAGCGTAATGGTAAAACCGCTAACGATGCCAGGCCGCGCTTCCGGCAGCAGCACGTGCCAGACAATATGCCAGCGCTGAAAGCCCATCGCCTGCGCCGCTTCCGTCAGCCCTTTATCCACTTCACGCAGGCTCACCTCCGCGATGCGGGCAAAAAACGGCGTCGCCGCCAGCGTCAGCGGCACCACGGCCGCCCAGACGCCGTAGGTGGTGCCGACAAGCCAGCGGGTAAACGGGATCAGCGCCACCATCAGAATCAAAAATGGAATCGAGCGGAACAGGTTCACCAGCCAGCCCAGCAGCCGGTTGAGCAGCGGATTGGGGAACAGATCGCCGCGCCCGGTCACCACCAGAATCACCGCCATCGGTAAACCGATCAGCAGTGCCAGCAACGACGACACGCCGACCATCAGCAGCGTATCCAGCAACCCCTGCCATAAACGATCAATAGCCAGTGACATAACCTGCAACCTCCAGTTGGTCCGCCAGCGGATGAAGCGCGGTAAGGGCTGCCGGCGCGTCGTGCCGGGCATCCAGCAGCAGCAACAGCTGGCCGGTGGGTTTGCGATCGACCCATTCAACCGCGCTATACAGTAGCGTCAGCTCGCCGCTGACCTGTGCGCTGATCGCCGCCAGATCCGGCTGCGCGCCCTGCCCGCTGTAGCGCAGCCGCAGCAGCAAACGCGAGTCCACGTCCTGACGTTGCGGCGTCAGCAGCGGCTGGATGGCCTCCGGCAGCGCGCCGAATTGCGGATTAAGCAACTGCCGCGTCGTCTCATGCTGCGGATCGCTGTACACCTGCCACACCGGACCGCGCTCAATGATTTCACCCTGATCGATCACCGCCACCTGGTGACACAGGTCGTGCACCACGTCCATCTCATGGGTGATCAGCACAATAGTGATATGACGCTGCTGATTGATTTTTTTCAGCAGCGCGAGAATGGCGCGCGTGGTTTCCGGATCCAGCGCCGAGGTTGCCTCGTCGCACAGCAGCAGTTCCGGATCGTGCACCAGCGCGCGCGCAATGCCGACGCGCTGCTTCTGCCCGCCGGAGAGTTGCGCCGGCCAGGCATGCTGGCGCGCTTCCAGCCCAACCAGCGCCAGCAGCTCATCCACTTTTTGCCGCCGTTGCGCCGCCGGTATGCCAGCCACCTTCATCGGCAGCTCAATGTTTTGCCGCACCGTTTTAGCGGACAGTAAATTGAAGTGCTGGAAAATCATGCCGGTGCGGCGCCGCCACTGCACCAGCTGGCTGGCACTCAGTGAACTGAGATCAATACCGTCAATCACCACCGCACCCTGCGTCGGATTTTCCAGCCGGTTCAGACAGCGGATCAGCGTCGATTTGCCCGCACCGCTGCGGCCAATGATGCCAAAAATCTCGCCGCGTTTAACCTGCAGGTCGATGTGCTTCAGCGCATCCTGCGACTGGCCGTCATAGCGTTTGCTCAGCCCGCGGATCTGCACATGCGCACGACCCGCCACCGGTGTCGTGGTGTGCAGCGCCGCCTGCTCGCCAGGAAGAGTCAGGCTGACCATGATTACTGGCTCCAGCCCGGCTGATACAGCTTGCCGTAGAACTCATCCAGCTTCGCGCGCACCACCGGCGAGTGCTGATAGATATCAACAAACTTTTTGAGACGCGGATCGTCCTGATGTCCGTCGCGAATCACGAACTGAATCACATATTCCGGATGCTCAAGGCCATCAAATAACAGGGCCTTATTGGGGTCGATGCTCTTAGACAAACGCAGATAGTGCGGATATCCCTGCGCCAGGTCGACCTCATCCAGCGAGCGCGACAACTGCACTGCTTCCACTTCGATGATTTTCAGGTGTTTGGGATTGCTGGCGATATCATCCACGGTGGATTTCAGCCCGCTGCCCGGTTTTAACGTAATCAGCTGCGCTTTTTGCAACAGCAGCAATCCGCGCGCACCGTTAATCGGGTCATTGGCAATCGCCACCGTGCCGCCGTCCGGAATCTGATCGATTGCCGTGTGCTTCTTCGAATAGAGTCCGATGTTATTGATGATGGCGGGCGCATACGGCACCAGATGGAAACCGCCCTCGCGGTTGGCATTGTCAAGAAACGGCTTGTGCTGGAACAGGTTGACGTCAATGTCGCCATTTTCCACACTCACGTTCGGCGCAGTCCAGTCGGTGAACTCCACCAGCTCCACCTGCAGTCCCTGCTTTTTCGCTTCAGCCACGGCGGTTTCCAGCGGCGGCGCGAAGGCCGCCGTGGTACCGACTTTGAGGGCGCCGCTGTAGTCACCGGCGGCAAACGCGCTGGCGGTTAATATTGCGGCGCTCAGCGCCACTAATGAGGCAAATTTCATCCTGACTCCCTGAGGTTAATTTAACGAACGTCAGCCACAGGCCGCCAGCGCGCGGCCGGGTGGCGCGCGGGCAGACGATCCTGCTGCTGAAAAATTTTTTGCCGGAGCGATCCCGGCTGATAGGCGGTTTTAAAGCGGCCGCGCTGCTGAAGTTCCGGCACCACAAGCTCAATAAAATCGCGGTAGCTTTGCGGATTCAGGATGCGCGTCAGATTGAAGCCGTCGATGTCACCTTCATCAATCCAGCGGATCAACTGGTCGGCGACCTGGGACGGGTTGCCGACAATCACCGGGTAGCGGCTGCCAAGCGCGTGCTGCTCCAGCAGCTGGCGACGCGTCCAGCCGTTATAGGCTTTGCTCACCGATTCAATGGCGCGCGTGTCGCCGCTGTGAATCGGTTCATCGAGGCCAAACGCAGCGAGATCGACGCCAATTGAGCTGGAGAAGTGCGCAATGCCGGCTTCAGCACTGGCGTATTCCAGATAGCTGCGGTGCTTCTCCTGCGCTTCGCGTTCGCTGGCAGCGACGATCACGCTGACGCCCATAAAGATGCGTAAGTCGTCCGCCTGACGACCCGCCGCCACCGCCGCGTGGCGCAGACGCTGCGCCTGCTCGCGCAGCGCCGCCGGCGAGCTGGCATTCACGAAACTGCACTCGGCGTGCCGCGCAGCAAACGCCACGCCGCGCGCGGATGATCCTGCCTGGAACAGCAGCGGCGTGCGCTGCGGCGAAGGGCTGCTCAGGTGATAGCCCTGCACCTGATAAAATTCACCCTGATGATTGATCGCGTGAATCTTCTGCGCGTCGGCATACAGCCGGCGCTGTTTGTCGGCCAGCAACGCATCGTCCTGCCAGCTGCCTTCCCACAGCTGATAAGTGACATCAAGAAACTCATCGGCCTGGTCGTAGCGCCGATCGTGCGCCAGCAGTTGCTGCTGCCCCATGGCGCGCGCCGCGCTGTCGAGATAGCCGGTCACGATGTTCCAGCCGATGCGGCCATTGGTCAGATGGTCGAGCGTCGACAGGCGGCGGGCAAAAGGATAAGGGGCTTCGTAGCTCAGATTGGCGGTCACGCCAAAGCCCAGGTGCTGCGTCACGCTGGCCATGCCGGAAATCAGCATCAGCGGATCGTTCACCGGCAGCTGAATGGACTCGCGCGCCGTCAGGCCGATACCCTGCTGATACACATCGTAAACGCCGAGAATATCGGCAATGAACAGTCCGTCGAACAGGCCGCGCTCCAGCAGACGCGCTAAATCCAGCCAGTACGCCAGTGAATTGAACTCCACTGAGCGGTCCTGCGGATGGGTCCACATGCCATGGTGAATATGCCCCACGCAGTTCATGTTAAAAGCATTGAGCAGAATCTGTTTGCGGCTCATAGCGTTCCCCGTCGCGGTGGCAGCACGCCGTTAAGCAGATAGTTGCCGATGACCGGATATTTCCAGCGTACCGGGTCATGCAGCGTGTGGGTACGCGCGTTGCGCCAGTGGCGATCGAGGTTGTGCTCGCGCAGGCTGGCGCGCGATCCGCCCAGCTCAAACAACAGATTGCCGGCTTCCAGCGCCACCTCAGTGGTCCAGGCACGCGCTTTCGCCACTTCAACCGATGCCAGCGCGACGTGTTCAGCGCTCGGGTTGCGTTGGGCGACATCGACCGCCTCCCCGGCGACATCCAGCAACGCATCACCGGCGCTGAGTCGTGCGGCGAGCCGCCCGGTGCGATCCAGCGTCAGCGGATCGTCACAGGCTCGCTCGACGCCGCTGTCCGGCCACGGCCGCGCGCGCTGCTGCACAAAAGCCAGCATGTCGTTGAAGGCCGCGCGGGCAATGCCCTGGTCGATAGCCGCATGCATAATCTGGGCAAACGGTCCGACGGTGGTCGGCCGCTCAAACGCGCTGTGAAACGGCACCACATCGTCCGGCGCGATCGCCACATCACGAAACTGCACGCTGCCGCTGCCGGTGGTGCGCTGGCCGAAACCGCTCCAGTCATCAATCACCGTCACGCCCGGCTGATGGCGCGGCACAAACACCAGCTGTTCTTTGCCGTCATCGGCGATGGCCAGCGTCGGGATGCGGTCGGCAAACAGCGCCCCGGTGCAGTAAAATTTGTCGCCGTTGAGGCGCAGCCCGCTGGCGGTCTGATTGAAGGCGGTGGTGCGCTGATGCGCCGCCGCGGAGGCGAACTCCGCCAGCGCGTTGCCATAGTGAACGCCCGCCAGCACTTCGTTGTACAGCCGCTGCTGCTGGGCATCGCTGCCGTTAACGCGCAGCACTTCCAGCGCGTAGAAGTGGTTTTGTGGCACCTGACCGATCGATGCATCGGCAGCGCTGAGCATGACAAAAATCTGCGCCAGTTCTGCGCTGGAAATCTCAATACCGCCCCACGCACGCGGCACGGTAATGGCGCCCAGGCCGGACTGGAAATAGTGCTGAAGTTCAGCATGTGGCAGCTCACGCTGCCGATCGCGCTGCGCTGCGCCGCTGCGAAAGCGTCCAGCCAGCTCCTCTGCCACCTGCAGGGCCTGCTGCGCACTGCGGATGCGTGCTGCCGGCTGTTTAGCGAAAACCTGCGTCATCATCGCTCCTTAAATCCACGCATGACGCGCGGGCAGAACATCATTGAGGTAATAGTTGCCGATGGCGTGCGTTTTCCAGCGCACCGGATCGTGCAGCGTATGGGTGCGCGCGTTGCGCCAGTGGCGATCCAGCCCGTGTTTCAGCAATGTGCCGCGGCTGCCGCTCCACTCCAGCAGCTTTTCGCTGGCTTTCAGCGCAATTTCAGTGGTCAGCACTTTGGCTTCTGCAACCGCGATGGAGGCGCGCGCGCAGTGCGCAGCGGTAAGCGCGTGCGGGTCAATGCTGTCCAGTACGCGCGCCGCCCGCATCAGCAGCGCGTTGGCGGCGCTCAGTTCGGTGCTGATACGCCCGACATCGGCGAGAATGTAAGGATCGTCTGCGTTGCGGCTCACGCCCGCGTCCACCCACGGACGCGAGCTGCTGTGAATAAACGCCAGCGCCTCATCCAGCGCGCCCTGGGCGATCCCGGCGTCAATCGCGGCCTGGATCAGCTGCGATACGGCACCGCGCAGCGTTGGCTTATCGGGCGACGGTAGCGCGATGGTCAAACCGGCATCGACCGCCACCTGCTGGAGCTTCACCGTGCCGCTGGCGGTGGTGCGCTGACCGATACCCGACCAGTCATCGATAATCTCCACCCCTGCCGCCGGCAGCGGAATGAACGCCATCACCGGCTGGCCCTCCTGCTGCGCGGTGGTCACCAGAATGTCGGCAAACAGTGCACCGGTTGAATAGAACTTTTCACCGCTGAGCCGTAACCCCTCCGGGCCTGACACCAGCTGCGCCTGCACATCACGCGAGTGCTTGCTGTTCTTTTCCGGACCGCCGTTGCCAAGCCGCTGGCCCTGTACCACCGCGCTGAGCAGGCGCTGCTGCTGTTCCGCGCTGCCTTCCCCCAGGATGAACTGAATCAGCCCGAAGTGGTTTTGCGGAATCTGGCCAAGCGACGGATCGCTGGCGGAGATCAGGCGGAACACCTCCGCCACGGTAGCAAAAGACAAACCGCCGCCGCCAAACTGGCGCGGCACGCTGATACTGCCCAGCCCCAGCTGGGTGAACTGATCGAGCAGTTCACGCGGATAGATACGCTGTTGGTCGCGTTCGGCTGCCCCGGCTTTCGCCTGTTCCGCCAGATGGCGGGCGGCGTCGATTGCCGCCGCGTCAGACGTGATCACCGCCGCGCGCTGAAGTTGTTGAGCCCTGAATTGCGTCATCGCTGGATTCACTTTTTATTTTGCTGTGATTCACAGGCTCATTCTGCCAGGGCAGAGAGCCGTAACTTAATAACAGATTGAGCGCGATGATAATCAGCGGGAATAACAGCGGTAAAGAGCGCGGTTATGCTATATCCGGCAAACGGCATGCAGAAAGAGAATAAAGAATTTATCAGGGATAAGAAGGCGTTAGCGGGCGCGGAGATGCAGGGTTATTACGCTGAGTGACACGGGCGAATTATCTTAAGTATTAATTCCGCTATCGATAGTGATAAATGACATTATTGTTTTATTGCGCCATGGGCTGGCGCAATAAAGTGGGCATTACGTTATCCTGGTATTACGCCTGCGCCAGATACATCGCCGGGGAATAGTGGCGCGTCGATTCACTCTTCTCACTGTGCGGTGTGCTGGTACTGTCGATCAGCTTCGCCAGCTGATAAGTCTTCACCGTTTCCTGCTGCGTCAGCTGCCGGGCGAAACGGGCGGTGAGATTGCCCTGCGCATCCTGCGTCACCTCAGTGGTGCTGCGCGTTTCATCGTGAATCTGGTGGTAGTGATAGTTTTGTGACTCTTTGGTTTCATTGAGCGCCAGCGGCGAACTGGCGTTCAGCGCGGTATGAAAACTGGCGTTCAGCTTAAACAGGGTTTCCTGCGTCATGCGCTGCGTATCGCCGTTCTTCTGCTGGCTGCTGCGCTGCGCCACATCCAGAGCGAAGGTATCTTCTTCTTCCGGCTTCAGCGGATTGCTGGAGCGCGCCGTCTGGTGATAGCTGGCCGAGAAATCTGCCAGGCCGCTGATCGCACCGGCCTGCGCCGCATGCGCGCCTACGGTGATCGCCTGCGGGGTGCGCATCGCCACGCCGGCCGCCGCGCTGGTGCTGTTTAAGCTCTCGAAACCCTGCTTAAACAGTGCCAGCGCCGCGCGATCGCCGTGACCGCGCGAAGCGGCCTGATCAAATTTCGCGCTCCACTGCGCCAGGGCGCTCTGCTGCTGACCGGCGTTGCTGGCCTGCGCCAGGCTGCGCATGTCCGTCGTCAGTTTGAAACTGGCGTCAGCATTATGGAAACCCAGCCAGCGTGAACCCGGGTCGGCATGCAGATTCAGCGACTGCATCACTTCGCCGCTGCGACGCAGGTCGGTTTTCAGATCAACGCTGGCCAGCTGGTTACTGTCAAAACTGAGCAGGTCACCGACATCCAGTTTACCGTTGCCGTTATCCAGCCCGCTCAGGGTTTTCTCCAGCGCGCCGGAAAGTTTGGCAATTGCCGCAGCTTCGTCATCGTTCAGCTTACCGTGAGTGGTTTTCAGCGCCACCGCTACGCCATCCTGCTGCCGCGTCATCTGCAGGGTGAGGCTAACGCCGGACTGAGTGGTAATCTCCAGCGCCACCGCGCTCTGCGTGTCAGTTTGCGCGCCGCCGCTGGCCGGTACGCTGATGGTGACATCGTCACGCTGCTGCGTCAGTGCGCTCAGCAACGCGCTGCCAATGCCGTTCATGCTGACGCCCGTGCTGCGCAGCGCACCCATCGCCTGCGTCTGCATATCAGGCGAAAGAGGCGTGCTGGCGGTGACGCGCGCCGGCGTCATTTGGTACACCGCAGAGATGGCGTCGGTGGCTTCGCTAAAGGTGACTTTCGCTGAGGCGTCTGCCGTCAGACTATTTTGCCGGGTCGCATTGCTTGCCGTGCTGCTGGTTACGCGTGCGCTGGCGCTGCTGAGATGGAGCGGTGAGAAACTACCCGGTCCGATACCGTTAATCATCCTGACTATCCTCGCTGGTATTATACCGCTACGTTATCGGCGATCCTGACGAAATCTTTACACTTCCGCACGGCGCGTGACGGTGCAAAATGGTTGTTGAAATTAATAATCATTATCACTAATCTGTCTGGCGCTTTCGCTGTGACACGGAAGTAATTGACTCGCCAGCTAGTAAGGAAGCGCCATGATTTATCGCTTTATCATTCCGCTGTTCACCCTGCTGAGCCTGCTGCTCGGCCCCGCTGTCGGTTTCGCCCGGCCTGATATGACGCCGCTCGGACCCAACATTGCCGACAAAGGCTCTGCCTGGTATCGCTTCACTGTTAACACGTTTGATTCCGCTGACGGCCAGCGCCACTACAAGGTGTGGACGGCGGTGCCACGTAAACCGGCACCGGCCAACGGTTACGCGGTGCTGTATATGCTGGATGGCAACGCGGTGATGAACCATCTCAGCGAAGCGCTGTTGCAGAAGCTGGCAGCAGGCAACCCGCCGGTGCTGGTGGCGGTAGGCTATCAGACCCCGCTGCCGTTCGATCTCGCTGCGCGCACGCTGGATTACACCCCGCCGCAGCAGGTGCAGGATCGTCGCGGTCGGCCAGCCGGCGGCAGTGCCGCATTCCGCCAGCTGCTGGAACAGACTATCGCGCCGCGTGCCGAACAGCATCTGCCGATCAATGCGCAGCAGCGTGCGCTGTGGGGCCACTCTTACGGTGGGCTGTTTGTGCTGGACAGCTATTTGACCTCCGGATTTTTCCAGCGCTATTTTGCCGCCAGTCCTTCCCTGCGCGGCGACGCAACGCTGTTGCAGCAGATGGCGGCGGTGACGCCCGCATCGTTTAAGCAGAAGCAGCTGGTGCTGATGGAAGGCAACGGCGAATCCCGTCCCGGCGTCAGCGATGTGCTGAGCCGGATTCGCACCACCCTCGACGGCATGCAGGAGAACGGCCTGGCGGCTCGCTTCCAGCTGTTTCCCGGGCTCAGTCACGGCCAGATGTTTCCGGCCTCGCTGGAAAGCGCGCTGTCGGCCATGGCGAAAGACGGTGCGCCGTCACGCGCACCGGATGAGTGAAAGGGCAGTTAGTTAAAGAATTTGATGTCGGTTGGCGTTGCCAGCTTCGCCGCCACACCGCGCGCGCTTAGCTTGCCGCTGTGCGCATCAAAATCAAACAGCGTAATGGTGTTGGTAAACACGTTGGTGACATAGAGGTGTTTACCGCTGTTATCAAACGCCAGCGCGCGCGGCTCAATACCGTCGGCGGCATAGCGCTGTGGGTCTGTCAGGCTGCCATCGGCGGCAATCTTAAACACCAGCAGATGATTGTCAGATCCGCGGTTAGCGGCAATCAGGAATTTACCCTGCGGGCTGAGAATGATGCCGCCACCGCTTTTATAGGCGGCGCTGCTGTTTTGCGTATTCAGCGCCACCTGTGCCTGCCGTTCCAGCCGGTCATCAGTGACGCGGAACACCACGATTTCGCCCGCCATTTCAGTGATCACGTAAGCGTGTTTACCGTCGGCGGAGAACACCATGTGGCGCGGACCCGCACCTGGCGCAAAGCTCACATCACGGCTGGTATCCACCTGCAGCGGCTCTCGCCGATCCGCGTGGTAGCGATAGGCATGCAGTTTGTCGTCACCGAGATCGGCTGCATACAGATAGCGGCCATCATGGGTAAAAGTAGTGGAGTGCGCATGGCCGCCATCCTGCCGATCTTTTACCACGCCGCTACCCTCGCTGAACGCAAAATGCTGGACCTGTTCGCCCAGCTTGCCGTCCGACGCAATCGGGAACACCGTCACCCCTGCTCCGCCTTTCGCCACCGAATAGTTGGCGACAAACAGGAATTTGCCGTCCGGGCTGAGAGTGGCGTGCGTCGGCTGCTCGCCGTGGCTGTCGACCTGATTCAGCACCCGCACTGCGCCCTGTTTATCGATCGCCAGCGCGGTAACGGCACCGGCATTCTCTTCATTGGTGGTATAAGCAAACCGCCCGTCGCGTGATTTAACGATCCACGACGGGCTTTTCATCCTGATCACCTCCAGCGGCTTGAGCGTCCCGTCGCTGTTGACCTGCATGCGATACAAACCTTCACTGGGTCGATCCGGCTTTTGTACCGCAGGGGCATCCGGAATACTGGTCCAGGTGCCGACTAATGCTGTTTGATGATGTTCCGTGTTCTGCGCCATAGCACTCCCCGCCAGCGTCAATAGAGCCAGTGATATTGCCACGGTTAAGTTTGTTGCTAAACCGCCAGTTGCCGGTTTTGGGTATCCACTCATTGTCTTTCCACCATAATCGGAATTTTCACGGGCCTGCGCCCAAACCAGGTTGATTTTTTTGTATTGAAACGGACGTTGTTAACGTCTCGTTAACGACTATAGTGGCATTCCCTGCGCGCAAAGCTGCGCAGGCCGATCGGCTTCACAAATCGGTTTATTTAATTGTGCCTTTGCTAATAGGTCATAGCGTTTGGTTATGGCTGGCAGTAAGCAGTGTAAAAAGCCCCGGCACGCATGCTTTAATCTTTCCTTTACCGAACTCAGGGATGGTCACGACGTTATGCTGCCGTTTTCTAATGGTTTTTTATTGAGTTTATCGCTGTGTCTTGATATCGGACTCGCCAACATCGCCATGCTGACGCTGGCGATGCAGCGCGGTTATCTGCACGGTTTCTGGCTGGGCATGGGCACCTGCGTGGGCGATTTAATTTACGCCTTGCTGGCGATGGCTGGCATGGCGGTGGTACTGCAGTTTACGCCGGTGCGCTGGTTGCTATGGATTGGCGGCGGCATCTTGCTGCTGTGGTTTGCCGCTAAAATGCTTTACGCCGCGCTGGCCAAAAAAATCGACATTCCCACGGCTGAAACCCAGCCTTATCGTTCACTGCTGCGCGAATTTCGGCGCGGCATCGTGCTGGCGATGTCGTCACCGACGGCGATTCTGTGGTTCGCCAGCGTGGGCGGCGCGCTGATAGCCCGCATCGGCCACAGCGATGCCGGTGCAACCTCATGGTTTCTCAGCGGTTTTTTCCTCGCCGGGGTGGTGTGGACCTGTGTGATCTGCCTGATCGGCAGCATGGGCGGAAAGCTATTAGGCGAGCGCCTGCTGAAATATTCGTATCTCGCCTCAGCGCTGATTTTCTGTTATTTCGCGGTGTATGTGATTTGGTCGGGATACCGCGAGTTCGTGGCGGTTTAAGTCACCACGTAATCGTTTGAAATCATGTGATTATCCAGTTACGACAGCGCAAGCGTAGTAAGGTCGCCATGGATGGCGACCTGGAAAACGCCGCGCGGCCGTGAAATGCACCATTTAAACGCCGGCAATCCGCCTTAGCTCCGCCTGTGCACCCGGCGCCACCGCCAGCACCTGCGCGCCTTTCAACAGCCGATCGCCCTCGGTGTTAAACGGGTGATACCAGCCGCCGGCCTCTTTCACCAGACAGTAACCGGCCAGGCAATCCCACGCGTGCATATAGGGTTCGAAATAGCCCACCACGCGTCCGGCTGCCACCCACGCCAGCATCAGCGCACCAGATCCGATACGGATAAAGTTGCCACCCGCTGCCAGCAGTGACGCCAGCAGGCGGCCCACCTCTTCCGGGCTGACATAGCTATTAGCGCCAAAGCCGGTCACGTGATTTTGCAGCGTACGTGACGGATCCACCTGCAAACGGCGGCCATTCAGCGTTGCGCCCTGGCCGAGCGCGGCGACGTAGCACTCCTGATAGGTCGGCGCAAAGATCACGCCAATCACCGGTACGCCGTCATGCAGCACCGCAACGGAAACACACCAGTTTGGCATACCGTTGAGGAACGGGCTGGTGCCGTCAATCGGATCGACCACCCAGGTATAGCCTGACGTGCCCGGTTGCAGGCCGTACTCCTCGCCAAGAAAACCGTCGTCCGGGAAGCTGGCGCGAATCTGCTGGTCGATCATCTGTTCCACCTCGCGGTCAGCGCGTGATACCACATCCTGCAGGTCGTGCTTGGTTTCGACTACCAGCGTGTCACGCTGATTGAAGTAGGCCAGCGCCTTCTCCCCGCCCGCCCGCGCGACGCGTTCGGCCAGCAGCAGACGCGATTGCAGCGCGTCATTTTTCGTATCACTCATGCGTTATCCTTAAATTAACCGGCAATCAGGGCCAGACCCTGAGGTTTAAAATCAATCGCCACCCGGGCGGCCAGCGGCAGCTGCTGCTCCATCTGCGCATCGACGATGAACAGCGAGCCCAGTTCCGTGTTGACCTCGTATTCGATGTGATCGCCCAGCCAGGTGGCGTGCGTCACCTCACCGCGCAGTGCGCCTTCAGCACCGCTGTGCAGGGTAATGAACTGCGGTCTGACCGACAGCTGCGCGGAGCCGGTCGCGACGCCGTTACCGCGCACGCGATAGCGCTGCCTGCCGAGTCGCACCAGCGCTTCGCTGCCTTCTACCTGTTCGACTTCGCACGGCAGAATATTGGCTTCGCCCATAAAGTCAGCGATGAAAACCGAATTGGGCGCGTGATACAGGCTTTCCGGCGCGCCCTGCTGAGCAATATCGCCCTCTTTCATGACAATAATTTTATCCGACACCGCCAGCGCCTCTTCCTGGTCGTGCGTGACATACACCGCCGTGAAGCCCAGCCGCTGCTGCAAATCACGAATATCGGTTCGCACCCGGCGGCGCAGGCGCTCGTCGAGATTGGAGAGCGGCTCATCCAGCAGCAGCACCTGCGGCTCCAGCACCAGCGCGCGCGCCACCGCAATGCGCTGCTGCTGCCCACCGGAAAGTTCGGACGGCAGCCGCTGCCCCTGACTCTCCAGCCCGACCAGTTTCAGCCCTTCGCGCGCACGATCCTGCGCTTCCTTTTTGCTCATGCCGGACGATTGCAGGCCGTACATGATGTTGTCGAGCGCACTCATGTGCGGAAACAGCGCGTAGGATTGAAACACCATCGCCACGTCGCGCTCGTTGGCTGGCAGATGCGTCACGTCTTTACCACCAATTAAAATGCGCCCCGAAGTCGGATGTTCCAGGCCAGCCAGCAGGCGCAGCGTGGTGGTTTTGCCGCAGCCGGAAGGCCCCAGTAGCGTCACCAGCGTACCCGGCTCCACCGTCAGCGATAAATCCGGCAGCGCGGTAAAACCGGCAAAGCGTTTTTCGACGTGTTCAAACACCACTGAACCAGCAGTAATCGCGGTCATACGGCACTCTCCTGAGTTAACGAAGGGGAAGCAGGTGGCGCGGCGACGTCCACCGGGCGCGCCACGCGGCGCAGGCGACGTTCGCCCACCAGCCACTGGAACACGCCAATGATCAGCAGCATCACCACAATCAGTACTGTCGAATAAGCAATGGCGACGCCGTATTCGCCATTCTCCACCAGCCCGACGATGTAGGACGTCGCCATGTTGTACTGGGCGCTGACAAGGAAGATCACCGCGCTGATCGAGGTAATGGCGCGGACAAAGGCATACACCAGCGCCGCGCTGATCGCCGGTTTCAGCAGTGGCAGCACCACTTTGCGCAGCGTGCGGAAACTGCTGGCACCCAGCGTCAGTGAGGCTTCATCAAGGCTCTTATCCAGCTGGCTCATCGCTGCGATACCGCCGCGCACGCCGACTGGCATATTGCGGAACACAAAGCAGGCAATCAGGATCATCGCCGTGCCGGTAATCTCCAGCGGCGGCAGGTTATAGGCCATCACATAACTGACGCCGATCACCGTGCCGGGAATGGCAAAGCTCAGCATCAGCAGGAACTCAAACGTCTGACGACCGGCAAATTTCTGCCGCACGATGAGCCAGGCGGTCAGCAGGCCCACCACGGCGGTGAGCGGTGCGGCAATCAGGGCTATTTCCAGCGTGGTCCAGAACGAGTTCCACGCCACGCCGCTCCACAGCAGATGACCGTCACTGACGCTGACGCGGAAAGCGCGTACGTAGTGTTCGATGGTCAGCGCATCGTTCAGGCCCCACGACTGCACAAAGCCGCCGACCACAATCATGCCGTAGATCAGCAGGGTAAACAGCCCCCACGGAATCACCATGCCGTATACGCCGTAGCGCAGCAGACGCGGCAGCTGACCATGTTTGCCGCCGTCGCCCTTGCCGGTCACCGTGGCGAAGTTTTTGCCACCCAGCCACAGCCGCTGCAGCACAAAGGCGGCCAGCGTGAAGCACAGCAAAATCATCGCCAGCACCGCGGCGCGACTCGGATCGTTTTGCGCGCCTACCACCGAGAAGAAAATTTCGGTAGAAAGCACGCCGTGACTGCCGCCCAGCACCATCGGATTACCAAAATCGGCCATGCTTTCGATGAAGCTGATCAAAAAGGCATTGGCCAGACCCGGCGCCATCAGCGGCAGCGAAACGCGGCTGAAGGTGCGCCAGCGGTTAGCGCGCAGCGTTTGCGACGCCTCTTCCAGCGACGGACTGACACCTTCCACCACGCCAATCAGCACCAGAAAGGCAATCGGCGTGAACGACAGCACCTGGGCAATCCAGATACCGGTCAGGCCATACAGCCAGCGGCCGGGCTCAATGCCAAACAGCGCCGCCAGATGCTCCGTCACCACGCCCGAGCGACCGAACAGCAAAATCAGCGCCAGACCAATCACGAACGGTGGCGTGATGATTGGCAGAATGGTCAGCATACGCAGCGCTTTTTTGCAGGGCAGCGGCGTGCGCGTTGCCGCCAGGGCAAAGGCCAGACCCAGCAGCGTCGAACCGCTGGCAGTCATCAGCGCCAGCCACAGCGTGCGCCAGGCGGTGCCGCAGGTGCCGCCTTTCAGACAGGCAAGGCTCCAGATCGACGGGTCCTGTAAATTGCTGATCAAACCGTCCGGTTTGAAACTGCCGTCAACGTCCTGCACCGACACCACAAACATGCTGAGCACCGGATAGAGTACGAAGATGCTGACCAGCGCAGTCAGCAGCACCAGCGACGCCACCACAAAGGCATCGCCTTTCAGCACGCCGCGTTCGGCCAGCGCAAACGAGAACAGCAGCAAAAACACGGTCAGCAGCAGAAGCGCGCCAGCGCCCATCGCTGGCTGTCCCTGCGGCAGCGCGCCGAAGCGATTTTCCAGCCACAGCCAGCTCCAGCCGCTGTAACCAATCGCGTGCCCTTCCACAATCAGGAAGATCACGCCCAGCGCGCTGAACAGCAGCAGCAACCGGCTGCGCGCGCTGCCGGGCAATAAGGCGCAGGCGGCGCACAGCGCCAGCAGCGCCACGGCGAGCACCAGCCATGGATGGCTGCCGATCTGCCACAGTGCCGGCGCGCTGGCTTCATCACGCCACAGGTTAAACAGCCAGCCGCTATCGAAAAAGCCTGCTTCCAGGCTGTACCACGGCAGCAGCAACAGCGCGACGGCGCCCAGCAGCAGCGCGCCCGTCAGACGGCGATTATTTGCGTTCATGTGTTACCTCAATGCGGAATCATCGCGCCATCCTTAGCGCTGTCGGAACCGGCAAGCCGCCGCCAGCGGCAGCGTCCGGCGATGCGGCATTACTGCGCGCTGGCGCCGATCTCTTTATCCCAGCGGCTCAGCAGCGCTTTACGTTTGGCGGAATCGCCGTAGGTTTTGAAGTCATAATCAATTAGTTTGATGTTCTCGAAGCGCGGCGCGTATTCGGAGATCTCAGCACTGCGGTTTGACGGCAGCTGGAAGGATTTGGCCTCTTTCATGTGCGACTGCGCTTCGGCGCTAAGCGCCCAGTCGTACCACACTTTGGCATTGGCCAGATTGCGTGCCCCTTTGACGATCGACATTGAGCCAATCTCATAGCCAGTGCCTTCACAGGGCGCGACGGTTTTGATCGGGAAGCCGTCGACTTCCATCGCCACCGCGTCGTGCATAAATACGATGCCCACGGTGGTTTCGCCCCGCGCCGCTGCCTTCACCGGCGCCGAGCCGGATTTGGTGTACTGGGAAATATTGGCGTTGAGCTTTTTCAGGTAATCGAACGCTTTGTCCTCGCCCATGATCTGCACCAGCGTCGCCAGGGTGTTATAGGCGGTGCCGGACGAGTTCGGATTGGCAATCTGAATTTCGCCTTTGAAGGCCGGATCGAGCAAATCAGCCCAGCAGGCTGGCGCTTTGAGCTTTTTATCCGCCAGCAGTTTGGTGTTGTAGCCCCAGCCGAGCGCACCGGCATAAATCCCTACCGTACGGTAACCTGAGTTTTCCGCCTGCTTCTGCGCCCAGTCCTGCTGCTGGTCAAGCAGCGGCGATTTATACGGCTGCGTCAGCCCCTCTTCCGCCGCCTGCATATGCGGATCGCCGGTGCCGGCCCACCAGATGTCGGTGCGCGGGTTACGCGCTTCGCTGCGCAGGCGGGCATAGGCTTCACCCGCTGACAGGCGCACCATGCTGACTTTAATATCCGGATGTGCCTGGCTGAAAATGCGCGTCATATGTTCGCACACCACCACGTCCGCCGAGCAGACCATATTGAGATTGCCAGCGGCCGTCGCGGCAAACGGCAGCGCGGTGCAACTGAGGGACAGCGCGATGGCCAGTGAGGTGTAGCGCATGATGTTCTCCTTGGTTGGCAGGGTTCCGTGCTTAACAGAGGTTTTTATTTGCACGTGTGTGCAAATTAGTAATGAACAGAAAATAGCCTGTCAAATAGCGCAATCTGCAATTGACAGGCTGTGTCACAAAAATGCAACAAATGTGATCGCAGACAAATTGCACAGCTTTGCAATTTACGGCAGACTGCTTTTCAGCCGTAATTGTGAGGAGTTGAAGATGCAGAATGACAAAGCCGGGGTGAGCGCGCAGGATGTGGCGGATCGCGCGGGCGTGTCGCGTTCGGCGGTGTCGCGCGCCTTTACGCCCGGTGCCAGCGTTTCTGCAGCCACGCGTGCCCGGGTGATGAAAGCGGCGCAGGAGCTGGGCTATCACGTTAACCACCTGGCGCGCGGGCTGGTGCGCAACCGCAGCGGCATCGTCTGCCTGATTGTCTCTGAAATCGCCACGCCTTACCGCGCCACGCTGGTGCGCTGGCTGACACAGTTTTTACAGGAAGCAGGCAAAGTGGCGATGCTGATAAATACCGATCGTTCCGACAACAGCGTCTCCGCCGCGCTGCTGCAGGCGATCAATTTTCGCGCCGACGCCTCCATCATCCTTTCCGGCATGCCGGATCGCACCATCACCCGCCAGTGCTATCAGCACGGTCAGCGCATCATCCTGATCAACCGCGACGAAGCGCTGCCGGGCTCGCTCAGCATTAACCTCGACGCGCAGGCGGCGGCCGAAACGGCGGTGATGGCATTTCAGCGCGCCGGCTGCCGTCAGCTGGCGTTCGCCAATTCACTGGCCGGTACGCCGAGCCTGATCAAACGCGAAGCGGCGTTTATCGCTGTGGCGGAGCGCGCCGGACTGACGGTCAGCGTGGAGCGGTTCGGCACCACCTCGTATGAGAGCGGTCAGATTCTGGCGCATCGCCTGCTGACGCGTCATCAGCGCCCGGACGCAGTGTTCTGCGTCACCGACCTGATGGCCTGCGGTTTCATGGATGAAGCGCGCCACCGTTTCCAGCTGCGCGTGCCGGAGGATTTGTGCCTGATCGGCTATGACAATATCGCGCAGGCTGGCTGGTCCTCTTACAATCTCACCACCTTCGCCCAGCCGGTGGAGCGCTTTGCCCGCGACGCCATCGCGTGGCTGACGCAGACAGAACAGGCAGAGAGTGGTTTTACGCCGCAGAGTGAGCAGCAGCACGACACGCTACTGTATCAGGCTGATGTGGTATGGCGCGGATCGGTGCGCGGCGGCTGATCTAAGCGCGGCACACCTGCCGCACCGTGTCACGCAACCAGCGGTGTGCGGCATCCTGCTCCAGTCGCGGATGCCATAGCTGTGACACCGTCACCTCTGGCGTGGCAAACGGTAGTTCAAACATCGCAAACGCCGGATTATCTTTGATTAGCGGATGGTGCAGGCACAGCGTATGCGGCACCAGCGCCAGCCAGTCGCTGTGCAGCGTGAGCGCGACGGCAGTGGAAAAAGCGGGTACCACGGCCGCTACCTGACGGGTAAAACCGGCGGCGAGCAGCGCCTCATGCACCGGTCCGCCCAGCTCACCGCGCCTTGACGCCACGATGTGACCATATGCGGCCAGCTGCGCCAACGTCACGTCCGCGAGTAACGGATGCCCGGCGCGCACCACGCCGACGAAGCGATCGCGAAACAGCGCCTGCAGCCGAATCTCCGGTCCCATATTGCCCAGTACGCCAATCTCCAGATCAACGTCGCCGCTGCGCAGCGGTCGATCATTTTTCTCTGCTTTCGGCATGAAGCGCAGCTGCACGCCGGGCGCCTGTGCGCGGACTGCAGCGATCAGCGCGCTGCCAAACGCTTCGACAAATCCTTCGTTGGTACGCAGCGTGAAGTGGCGCTGCAGCTCGGCGGCAGCAAAGCGTTGCGCGGGTGGACTCAGCAGCGCCTGCGTGTCCTGCAAAGTGGCATGCACCTGGCTGCGCAGCGCTTCGGCGTGTGGCGTCAGCACCATCGCGCGCCCGGCGCGCACCAGTAGCACATCGCCGGTGGCAGCACGCAGTCGCCCCAGCGTGCGGCTCATCGCTGACTCGCTCAGCCCCAGGCGACGCGCAGCGCCCACTACGCTGCCTTCACTGAGCAGCGCATCCAGCGCAGGGAGTAAATTCAAATCGACGGTATTCATCGCATCATCCTTATCGATTGAGCGCCATCTGGCAAGGCGTTTGCTGCAGGTTATCTATGCAGATGCTGCGCGTTCCGCCTGTTGTCATGCAAGGGTAGACTTTTCACTCACCCCAAAACCAGGAGAGGGTTATGAACAAGGCTTCCCGTGCTTTATTAATTGGTGCTTCGCGCGGCCTCGGCTTCGCGCTGGCGGAGAATATGCTGCAGCGTGGCTATCAGGTGGTGGCGACCGGCCGCCAGCACTCCCTTCACGCGCTGCAACAGCTTGCGCAGCGCTACCCGCAGCAGCTGAAGGTGGAGAGCGTGGACATCACCGTGCCAGCAGAGGTCAACGCCCTGCATCTGCGGCTAAGCGGCCAGCAGTTCGATCTGCTGCTGGTCAACGCGGGCGTGAAAAATGACGATCGCGAAACCCTTGCCGATGTGTCGACGGAAGAGTTTATTCGCGTAATGGTAACCAACGCGCTGAGCCCGCTGCGCGTGCTGGAAACCTTCAGAAACAACGTCAGCGCGCGCGGCACGCTGGCGGTGATGTCCTCCGGCCAGGGCAGTCTCACCAACAACACCCATGGCAACTACGAGGTGTATCGCGGCAGCAAAGCGGCGCTGAATATGTTTATGCGCAGCTTCGCCGCGCGTCACGACGATGCACGCACGCTACTGCTGCTGGCCCCCGGCTGGGTGCGCACCGACATGGGTGGCGCCGGGGCGCGACTGAGCATTGAGGAGAGCATCCCAAATCTGCTCAACACGGTGGAAAGCCAGACCGGACGCGGCGGCCTGCACTATCTCGATTACCTCGGCCGCGTAGTGCCGTGGTAAGCATTTCACGCCAGCTTGCGTTCGATCAGCTGACGCAGCGTGGCGCGCAGCCAGCGGTGCGCCGGGTCTTCGGCCCGGGCGTTATGCCACAGCAGCGAAAGCGCATAATCCGGCATGCCGATCGGCACCGCCGCCGTACTCAGCGCATAGCGCTGTTGCCATGCCTGCACCAGTCCCTGCGGAACGGTCGCGAACAGCGGCAGACGCTGCAACATTAGCGGTAACACCGAGAAGTGCGGCGTGACATAACGCACGCGGCGCGTCAGCCCCTCGCGGGCTAACGCGGCGTCCAGCGCACTTTCACTCACGCCGCGATAGGAGACCAGCGCATGCTGATACTGCACGAACTGCGCCAGCGTCAGCGGTGGCGCAAGGTCAATTTGTCCGCGATGCCATACCGTGCGGAAGCCGGCGCGCGCAATGTGCTCCCGCGTAAGATCGCGGCTGGTTTCCTCTCCGACGGTCACCACCACGTCAGCCTGCTGCGACTCCATCAGCGGAATGGCCTGCCACGGATCGGCAGCCACCACCCGGATATCAATATTCGGAGCCGAGTCGGCCAGCTGCAGCAGTAAATCGGGCATCAGCCAGTGCTCGAGCCAGTCGCTCATGCCGAGCGTAAAACTGCGGCTATCGTGCGCGGCATCAAAGCGATCGGCAGTGAAAATAACGCGATGGACGCTCTGCAGTAGCGGTGCGATCTGCCGCACCAGCTGCTCTGCGCGCGGCGTGGGCATCATGCCTTGCGAGGAACGCACGAACAGCGCATCGTCAAACATTGCCCGCAATCTTTTTAATGCCGCGCTGACCGCCGGCTGCCCCAGATAAAGCCGGTTTGCCGCCTGAGTTACGCTGCGCACGTCATACATGACCAGCAGCACAATCAATAAGTTAAGGTCGATTTTGCTGAAATCATTTTCATTGATGCTTTTCATGATTCTAATCGATTTAAATAATGACATAGCCCTCAGTATAGTGACCTGCAGTAACAGGCACCACGCTTTAAGGAGGCAATATGACCCTGCACATAGGTGAATGCAGCATTGATAAAGTGATCGAGCAGATCAGCTCACTCCCCTTCGCTGCGCTGTTTCCGGCACACCGCGAGACGATGAGCGACACGCTGGCACAGCAGCCGGCAGAGATATCCATCCATAGCTGGCTGGTGCGCACCGCTCGCGACACCATCGTGATTGATACCGCAACTGGCAATGGCCGCAACCGCGATAACAAGCCGCTGTTTCACCAGCTGCAAACCGCGTGGCCGCAACGTCTGGCCGAAGCGGGCGTCGCCCCTGATGAAGTGACGCTGGTGCTGATGACGCATATCCACACCGATCACGTCGGCTGGAATACCTGCTGGCGCGCTGGCCGCTGGCAGCCGATGTTTCGTCATGCGCGTTACATCTGTTCAGCGCGTGAACTGGCACAGTGCCGCAGCACGCCGTCAATGCAGGCGCTGTACCACGATAGCCTTGCGCCGCTGCTGGCGAGCGGCCAGCTGGAAACCATTGATGTGCAGCACTCCCCGCTGTTTGCCGGTGTGCTGCGCTATATGCCGACGCCGGGTCACAGCGTCGATCACGCTTCAATTGTGCTGCAAAGCGCCGGTGCCCACGCGGTATTTAGCGGTGATGTGATGCATCATCCAGTTCAGTTTGCACATCCGCAATGGAACTCAGTTTTTTGTGAGGATTTACCACGCGCCGTAACGTCACGTCAGTTACTTATAGACTGGTGCATCAGCCATCAGGCACTCTGGTGCAGCTCACACTTTGCCAGCAGTTCGTGCGGCCGGGTTTCGCCAGAGCGGCAATGGATTCCTGTGGAGGCCTGAACCATGCAATACGCTGATTACCTCACCGCGTCGCTGGGGGATATGCAACAGGCGCTGGCCCAGCGCCGGGTGAGCGCACGCCAGCTCACCACATTTGCGCTGCAGCGCATTGCTGACGTGGATCAGCCGCGCTACAACGCCATCAGCTGGCTGTCTGCCGATGACGCGCTGGCTGCGGCCGCTGCCAGCGATGCCGCACGGCAGCAGAATGCGCCAGTTGGCCCACTGGCCGGTATTCCGCTACTGATTAAAGACAACATTGAAGTCAAAGGCTGGCCGACCAGTGCCGGTTCGGCGCTGCTGCGCGATGTAATTGCCAGCGAGGATGCACCGCTGGTTACGGCTCTGCGTCAGGCTGGCGCAATCCTCATCGGCAAAACCACCATGCATGAACTGGCGGCAGGCATCACCGGCGCGTCGTCGCTGAACGGCTTCACCCATAATGCCTGGCAGCAAGGCCGTTCTCCGGGAGGTTCGAGCAGCGGTTCAGCCGTGGCGGTGGCCGCAGGCTTCGTGCCGCTGGCGATAGGCAGTGATACCGCTGGTTCGGTGCGCATTCCGGCCGCATTCAATGGCCTGTTCGGCTTACGTATGACGCGCGGTGCACTGAGCAGTGCTGGCATCGTGCCGCTGTCGCCTACCCAGGATATCCCCGGACCGCTGGTGCGCTACGCGGCCGATTTGCGGCTGATCAGTGAAATACTCACGGGCCAGCGTTTTTCCCGTCCCGACCGGCCGTTGCGCATCGGTATCTGGCAGGAAGGATTTGCCGCAGAGGAAACGGAGATTAACCAGGCGGTGCAGGATGCTGTGGCACCGTTTCAGCCGCGCATGCTGAGCTGGCCGCAGCTGGAGACGCTGGCGACGGAAGCCAATATTATTGCCTATGAATTTGCCGACGCGCTGGCCGCCTGGCTGGCGGATAAACCGCAGGCACCGCTGCGCACGCTGGCGGCGATTGCCGCTTCAGGACGCTATCATCCCCAGTTGGAGGCCACCTTCAAAACCCGCGCGCAGCATCCCGGCATGCAGAGTGACGGCTATCGCGAGGTGCAGCTGCGCCAGCAGAGGCTGTATCAGCAGCTGGCGCAGTTTTTTCAGCAGCAGCAGATCGACCTGCTCGCTTATCCGGTAGTCCGCCATCCGCCAGTGAAGCATGGCGAGTTACAGCCTGGCAGCAACGCGCTGATCTCAGCCGTCACCGGCGCACCGGCAATCAGCATTCCGGTCGGCCTGAGTACGGAAGGGTTACCCATCGGCCTGGAGCTTCTGGCGCTGCGCGAGCGGGAAGATGTGCTGTTAATGGCGGCAGAACAGATTGAACAGGCGCACCCGCCGTTCAACCGTGCAGCGCCAGCCCTTTGATGGCTTTATCCACCGCCTTTTTCGGGCCGCGCAGCGCGATGCCCACCAGGTTGAGATTATCGGCGTCTTCGGCCAGAAACACCGCGCGGTTGGCGGCATCGTGGCCGGTGGAAAACATCGCTTCGACGTAGGGAATCAGCGTTAACTCGCGCTCTACGCCCTGGCGATGCGCCCGTTGCAGGCCGGCTAAATCGGCGGCAAACACCAGCATCGGCTGGCCGGCCATGTTGCCGTACTGACGACCGAGCGCGTCGACGTAGGGTTCACCCATCATCTCCGGCGCGGCCGCCGCAATGCCGGTCGCCAGAAAAGCCACCACATTCAGGCGCTGCCAGGTGGCTAAATCATCACGTACGATTAGGGCAATTTTGGTATCAAACATCTGTCAGAACTCTCCGGTGAGGATTAAAAATCCCATCATCGGATAGCCGGCATAGAGCGGTATAGAACGTTTGTGCACTGGCGCTGATAGGCGGCGGGCGTGAGACGATAAGCGCGCTGGAACCAGCGGCCAAGATGGCTTTGGTCGGCAAAGCCCACCTGCGCTGCGACCTGCACTGGCTCAACGCCCTGTGCCAGCAGCGCACGCGCGCTACGCAGCCGCAGCCGCACCAGATAGGCGTGCGGCGACTGGCCAAACGCCTGCTTAAACTGGCGCGTCAGGCGGAAACGATCGATGCCGGACAAGCGCGACAGATCGTCCAGCCCGATATCCTGCGCCATAAAATCGTGCAGATAGTCACGCAGCAGATGCATCTGCCGCTGAGCGTCACTGAGTTGCATGCCTGGTTTATTTTCCAGATGCCGGGACAGCAGCGTGAGCAGATGATCCAGGCTCTGATCGCGCGCCAGCCGCCCTTCCCGCTGATGCACCGCAAACCATGCCTGCTGAATCGCACTGGCCAGCTGCGCATCATCGGTGAGCGTGGAGCGAAATGCCCCCTGAATATTCGCCACATCGCCCAGCCCGCGGCGCTGCATCATCTCCGCCACCCAGGGTTGCGGCAGATAAAGCATCACATAGGTAAAACCGGCGGCATCGGGCGCGTGACCATCGTGTACCGCGCCCGGCTCAATCAGAATAGCGCGGCCCGGCGTGCTGGTGTGTAGCGCGCGGTGACAGTTAAAGCGCTGCAGCCCCTGCTGCGTCACACCGACCAGCAATTCGTCGTGGTCATGCGGATCGTAAGCGTGGCCGCAGAAGTGCGCGTTAACACTTTCGATGCCCGTCTCCTCATCGCGACGGAAATCAACCCAATCGTTAGTAGCTGACATAGCGAATTCGTGACCTCTGACGGCGTATCAGGCATAGCCTAGCAGCCGGAACCACAGATAATCCAGCGGTAACAGCAGCAGCGCGCTCAGCACAAACACCAGCAGGCACAGCTGCAAACCGGCTCTGGCAGGCACATTCCCCAGCCCCATTGCCACCACGATGGGCGACGCCTGATATGGCAGCAGCGGGGTGGCGTAGGCAAAAACCTGCAACATCACCACGCTCAGTAGCGGAAAGCCCGAAGCGGCAGCCAGCTCCTGCGCCATCGGCGTAACCATCGCCGGCACGCCGTTGGCGGTGAGCACAAAATTCAGCAGCGTCACCAGCGCATTGAGCACGGCAAAATTACTGAATGACGGCGAATCATGCAGCGGCAGCAGGTGAAGCAGTGCATTGGCGATGAGCCGCCCCAGGCCAGAGTCCACCACCACCGTGGCGACGCCGAGAATGCCGGCGATATAGATGCAGGTGCGGAAATTGACGCCGCTGGCAAAATCGTCGCCCGAAAGAAAGCCCACGCGCGGTAACAAACACAGACACGCCGCGGCCAGCCCGACCCACGCAGCAGATAAGCCGTGCAGGCTGTCGGTCATCCACAACAGTAACGTGACGGCAAGTAGGCCAATCAGCCGCCATTCGCGCCCGCTTAGCGCCGGCAATGCTTCCCGCGTTGCCACCGGCTGCGGCTGAGCGCGGAACAGCAGCGTAATGCAGGCAACCAGCAGAATACCTTTGCCCAGCCCCACCACCGGCATGTGCAGCAGCCACCACGGCAGCCATTGCAAATGCAGCTGATACGCGCTTTCCGCCGCGCCGCTCAGCACCAGGTTTGGCACGTTGGCGGGCAGAATACTGGCAGAGAGTTGAAAGGTGCCGAAGCCCACCGCCAGCGCCAGCCCAATGCTGCCGCGACTGCCCGGCCGGATACCGGCCCGCTCGCCCAGCGCCAGCACCACCGGCATCAGCAGCGCGATGCGTCCCATGTTCGACGGCATCACCAGCGCCAGCAGATAACTCAGCAGCACCGTGCCCGCCACCATCCGCGGCCAGCTCTGGCTGAACGGCACCACCAGCCAGTTGGCCCAGCGTTGGGCAAGGCCCACTTTGCGGATCGCCGCGCCCAGCACAAAACCGCTCAGCACCAGCCAGAACGCTGAGGAGGCAAAACCGCTGAATACGCTGCTGGCTGGCGCTATCGACAGCAGCATCGCCGCCGCAAAAAACAGCAGCGCGGTAAGATATTCCGGCAACCGCGCCAGCGCCCACAGCAGAATTGTGATGCTGACCACCAGCGTGGTCAGCCAGAATGAGGACTCGATCATCGTGCCTGAACTCCCTTTCTTCGCAACTGCGCACAAAGCGCATCAGCATAGGGCAATCCCTGTCGCAGAACGCTGCGGCAGTTAACAATTTGTTAACTCGCCAGCTGCGTCAGCCACTGAATCAGCGCCTCGCTGCCGGGTTGACTGCGGGAGCGCTGTGGCCAGGCGAGGAAATAGGGTTTGCTCAGCGGCAGGCTGAGCGGATCCACCACCTGTAGCGCGCCGCGCGCCAGTTCGCCGGCAATCAGGCGACGCTGCCCCAGCAGCACACCGGCCCCGGCTACCGCCGCGTCGATGGCCAGGGAGGTGAGATTAAAGCTGAATGCAGGCTGGACCGCCGGCTCCATGCTGCCTTTGGCCTGAAACCAGCTGCGCCAGTCGGGCAGAAAGCGTCCTTCATTGCCCCAGTCCAGATGGATCAACGGCGCCTGGCTTAGCAACGATTCGCCCGGGTAACGCTGTATCAGCGCCGGACTGGCGACCGGCAGCACCTCGTCACAGAACAGCCGTTGCTTGTCGAGTTGCGGGTAGCGATCCTCACCAAAGCAGATGACAAAATCTGCCGGTGTGGCGCTGAAATCCACCGGCGCATGAGTGCCGTGCAGGCTGAGATCGCAGCCCGGACAGTGAGCCCGCCAGGCGGTGATATTCGGCAGCAGCCATTTCGATGCCAGCGCCGGCAGTGAATAGAGCGTCAGCTTTGGCATGCTGGCCGCATGGCGCAAATTTTGTTGCCCCAGATGCAGAATGTCGAACGCTTCACTGACGTAGCGCAGATACTCTTTGCCGGTTTCCGTCAGCATCACGCCACTCTGGGTACGCACAAACAGTGCGCTGCCCAGCTGCGCTTCCAGCTGACGAATTTGCTGGCTGACGGCAGCCGGCGTCAGCGCCAGCTGTGCGGCGGCTTTCGCCAGGCTACCAAGTTCCGCCGCCACTTTGAACGACTGAATCACGCTGATTTTCGGCAAACGCGACGCGGGTGCAGGCATTAAGGTTTCCTTAGCAAGGCGTTAAATATTTATCGTTAGGCATCAACATATCAGGCCGTTACAGTCTCTACACCTGCCAACTCAGAGAACCACCGCGATGTCTGCTTTGATTCGATTTGATTTGCACCCCCTGGCCGATGCCGACTGGCGTCGGCACTGTCGCCAGCAGCTGGAGCAACACGGCGCGCTGGTGCTGCGTCAGTTTTTGCAACCGGCTGCGCTGCAGGCGATCGTGGCTGACGGGCTGGCCCAGCGCCATCTGGCTTACCACACCGTCAGCAAGCACAACGTCTATCTGCTGAAGCCGGACGAGGCGTACCGTGCCGATCATCCGCGCAATCGTGACGTGATCAGCACCAAAGGCTGCATTACCGACGATGTGATTGCGGCGGAATCGCCGCTGCGCCAGCTGTACAATGACGAACTGTTTAAACGCTTTCTGTGTGATGTGCTGGACGAAGACGCGCTGTATCCGTATGCCGACCCGCTGTCGTCCATCAATCTGCATTACGCGCCTGACGGCCAGGAACTCGGCTGGCATTTTGACAACTCCTCTTTCGCCATCACGCTGCTGGTGCAAAAACCGCGCGGCGGCGGTGTATTTGAGTATGTGAAAGATTTGCGCGATGCGGATGCCGGCGAGATGAACTACGACGGCGTCGCCGCCGTGCTCGATCAGCGCCATACGGTCGAGGCGCTGGAGATTGATGCCGGTGACCTGGTGCTGTTTCGCGGGCGTAATTCGCTGCACCGCGTGACGCCCACCGAAGGCGATGTCACGCGTATGCTGGCGGTGCTGGCCTACAACACCCAGCCCGGTATCGCGTTGTCCGAAACCGCGCGCATGACCTTTTACGGCCGGTTGTAAGCCACCAGCGCGCGCCAGCCGCGCAGGAAAATCTGCCGGGTACGAAACGCAGTTAAGGCGCGCCAGTCCTCATCGGCGGGCCAGAACCCCTCCACCAGCTGCTGCTTCAGCGCGCGTCCGGCGTGGCTTGCCGGATCGCCCTGCAGATGCAGCCAGTGATCGTCGCGCACCCGGCGATGCATCTCTTCGCCCGGATAAGTGCCGCACTCCACCACCAATGGCAGCAGCTGCGTGTCAGGCAGCGACGTCAGCAGAAACTGCGAGACATAGCCCGTTGCCGTGGCGGTCACGCCGGTGTCGCTGTCGCGCCCGGCGCCGGTAAACAGCAGCGTCAGCCACTCATCGTATAACGTTTTGCCCCAGTCATGCGCCGGATAGCGCTGTTCAGCAATCGCCAGCAGCATCGGATGGCCCCACGCGCCGGCACCGGTGTGCAGGTCGAAACTCAGGATGACCTGCGCCTGACGCAGATGCTGTTCGACAATGGCGTGCAGCGTGCGGTGCGACCAGGTCGGCTGCTGCCCGCCATAAAACAGGCCATCTGCTGCCTGATATTGGCCCGCTTCCACCACCCGTTTTAGCGCCGGCCAGCCTGACTGCTGCAGTGTCTCCGCCAGCAGTCGATCGGCATGTGCGCGGTCGCCGTGGTACAGATCGTGCCATAGCGCATAGTGCGGATTAGCGGGTGCGGGCTGGCTGAAATCGATGAAATTCCGGTTGAGATCGATATTGTCTTCATTGACGCGCCGCAGATGCGCAGCGCCCCATGGATTTAGCAGATGGACCAGCACAAGGGCGCAGTCGGGCGGTAACGCGGCGACATCAAGGCTATCAAGCCAGGCGATCTGGCTGTCTGAACCGTAATAGCCCTCCACACCGTGTGTACCGGAGAGAATCAGCATGCGTTTGCGGGCCGCCGGATCGCCGATCACCGCGACGTCGGTGTACAGCGCGGCCCCGTCGGGCGCGGTCAGCGGATGGCGATAGGCAGTCAGCGCGCCGTGCTGGCGCGTGACGGCGGCCAGGAATCGCGCCCTCTGCTGAGTATAATCAGGGAGTAAAGACATGATTTTCCTGTGCGTAATGAAGGCAAATCGCCCTGCGATTAGGGATAAACCTTAACCTTAAAGTACTTCTGCGCCAGCCGGTCATACGTGCCGTTGCTGTGCAGCGCAGCCAGCGCATTGTTGATTAAAGTAAGATTGGCCGTATCGCCTTTACGCAGCCCGATACCCACGCCGTTGCCCAATAATGCTTTATCCACCAGCGTGGCTTTATTGACATAGCCCTTGCCTTCCGGCGTGTTGAGAAAGCCCTGCTCGGCCGAAACCGCATTTGCCAGGCTGGCATCGAGTCGACCCGCTACCAGATCCGGGTAGATCTCCATCTGATTCGGATACGAGACCACGTTGACGCCCTGCGGTGCCCATTTCGTTTTGGCGTAGGTTTCCTGAATGGTGCCCTGCGCGACGCCGATATTCTTCCCGCGCAGCGTGCTGATATCCGCCGTCAGCGTGCTGTTGGCAGGCGTCAGCAGCGCGCTGGGCGTGATATACAGCATATCGCTGAACGCCACCTGCTCGCGGCGCTTCTCCGTCATCGACATCGCCGACAGAATGGCGTCAAATTTCTTCGCCTGCAGCGCCGGAATGCTGCCGTCAAAGCCAATCTGCACCCACTGACATTTCACTTTGGCCTGCGCACAGATGGCATTGCCCAGATCAATATCAAAACCCTGCAGCGAGCCATCGCTGGCTTTGGATTCGAACGGTGGAAAAGTGGGATCGACGCCAAAACGCAGCGTCTGCTGCGCCGCAGCCAGTTGGCTGAGGGCGCTGAGTGACAACAGTAAGGCAAAAGACCAACGCTTTTTCATGATGCTCTCCGGCAGGCTATCTCACAGGTTTTAACCTTGTAATAACACGATGCCGCTGACGCCACCATCAAAAGCGCGCAAAAATGCAGAGCAAATTCTTATATATGTTAATGGGTTAGCGAAATTTGTCGCGCCATTAAGTTTTACTTAACGCTCTGTCATGATTTTGTCATCAGGGGCTCATGCCGCTGTCAGCCTCGGTTTTCTATGCTAACCCGCGTTATACTGCCCGCCATCAGCAAGCGGCCGCCACTGCCGGGAGATCGCATGAAAATATTGGTGATAGAAGATGAAGCCGGGGCGCGTGATTACATGCGCAAAGGATTGACCGAGGCCGGTTTTATCGTCGACGTGGCGGAAAACGGTCAGGATGGCCTGTTTTATGCGCAGGAGCACCATTACGATCTGATTCTGCTGGATGTGATGATGCCCGGCATCAATGGCTGGGAGGTGATGGCGCAGCTGGATAAGCAATTGCACACGCCGGTGATTTTCCTCACCGCCAAAGGCACGGTGGAAGATCGCATCAAAGGGCTGGAACTGGGTGCCGATGACTATCTGGTCAAACCCTTCTCCTTCGCCGAACTGCTGGCGCGCGTGCGCACCCAATTGCGGCGCGGTAGCCAGCAAAAGCTGCCCGACATCCTGACGCTGGCCGATCTGCAGCTGGATATTGCCCGTCGCCGGGTCGAGCGCGCCGGACAGCGCATCGACCTGACCAACAAAGAGTTCAATCTGCTGCATCTGTTTCTGCTGCATCCCGGCGAGGTACTGACGCGCACGGTGATTGCATCGCGCGTCTGGGACATGAATTTTGACAGCGACACCAACGTGGTGGATGTGGCGGTAAAACGGCTGCGGCAGAAAATTGACGGCCCTTTTACCCGACCATTGATTCATACCGTGCACGGTGTCGGTTATCGCTGCGAAGCTGAAACATGAAACCCCGCTCGCTCGCCGTCCGCCTTTCGCTACTGCTCAGTGCTACGGTGGTGGTCATTTTTACACTCAGCGGCATGGCGCTGTATCACGCACTGGCGAAGCAGATCGGCGTGCGCGATGACGCAGCCCTGCTGACGCGCATCGATCAAATGCGCACGCTGCTGCGCGATGAAGATGCGCTGACGCTGATTCAGCAGAAGCCGCGGCTGTTCGCCAACATGCTGGGCAATACCGAATCGTTGCTGGTGCTGCGCTTTCCCGGCCAGCCGCCGCTAATCGTGATCAATCCTGGCGCGCGTCCGGTGCCAGCCATTACGCCGGTCGCCGCCGATCAGCCGTTAACCCTGCAATCGGTCCACCATCAGCAGGCGGCGGACGGCACGCCGTTTATCGCCGCCGCCGCGTTAACACCAACGCGCGATGGCAGCGGCCAGATCGAAATCATCACCGGTCGCCTGATGAGCGACCGCACGCAGACCCTCACCGGCTATCGCCACCAGATTATCCTGTGCACCGCGCTGGCGGCGCTGCTGGTCGCCGCGATCAGTGTGCTGCTGGTGCGCCGCGGCCTGACGCCGCTGCGCCGGCTGGCGGCGGAAGCCGGGGTGATCGACGTGCGGCGGCTGTCGCATCGCATTGAACTGACCAGTGCGCCAGGCGAGCTGCAACCGCTGCTGGCGGCGCTCAACCAGATGCTGAGCCGGCTGGAGCAAGGTTATCAGCAACTTAGCCAGGTCTCAGCGGACATGGCACACGATCTGCGCACGCCGATTGGCACGCTGCTTGGCCAGACGGAAGTGGCGCTAAACCAGCCGCGCAGCGTCAGCGAGTATCAAACGCTGCTGGGTTCCAATTATGCGGAGCTGGAGCGGCTGGCGAAGATGATTGATAACATGCTGTTTCTCGCCAAAGCCGCAGACGCCAGCCAGGCGCTGGACAGACAACGTATCGATCTGACACCGCTGGGTGAGCGGTTGAGTGACTATTTTGAGGGCATGGCGGAAGAGCATGGCATGCAGCTTGTCATCTCGCTTCACGGCGAGTTGCACGCCGATCCGCAGTTGTTACAGCGCGCGCTGGCGAATCTGATCGCTAACGCGCTGCATTACGGCACGCGCGACGGCACCATTCACGTCTCCAGTATCACGCAGCCAGACGCCGTGCTTTTGGTGGTGGAGAATCAGGGGCCGACGCTAAGTCAGGCGCAGCAGGCACGCCTGTTTGACCGCTTCTGGCGCGCCGATGCGTCACGCCAGCAGGGCGGCAGCGGACTGGGTCTGTCGATCGTGCGCGGGATCATGCAACTGCATCAGGGCAGTTGCACGATGAGCAGCGAACACGGCATTACCCGTTTCTGCCTGCGGTTCCCACGTTAAGCGCGCAGGTGCGCAGGTGCGCACCTGGTTAAGTCCCTTAGATAAACGTGAAAATTTCGTCCTGCGACAGACGCGATTTCGGCAGCGTGGCGTTGAAATCTTCCTCACTGCGATAGCCAAGCGAAACCAGCACCACGCTGGTAAAGCCCTGTTCACGCAGGCCCAGCGCCTGGTCAAGTGCGCGCGCATCAAAGCCTTCCATCGGGGTGGCATCAATGCCGAGCATCGCGGCGCCCAGTAACAGTCCGCCCAGCGCCAGATAGACCTGTTTCTCCATCCACTGCGGCACGTCGCGCAGCTCATAACGGTGCATATCCACATAGCTGCGGCGGCTCTTATCCTGACCGGCTTTGGCTTCGGGTTTGGCAAAACGCCCGTCCTTCTCTTCCTGCGCCAGCACATTTTGCAGGTGCGCTTCATCCAGATCGGTGCGCATGCACAGCGCAATCACGTGTGAGGCGTTCAGCACCTTAGGGTTGTTGTAAATGAACGCGCCGCTGGTGGATTGCGCCATCTTTTCCCGCCCTTCCGCAGTCGACGCGACAACAAAGTGCCACGGCTGCGAGTTAACCGATGACGGGCTGTTGCGCAGCAGGTTAAGCAGCGTGTCGATCTCCTGCTGCGGCAGCGTTTTGCCCGCAGAGAAAGCTTTTACGGTGTGACGGCGGGCAACCGCATCATTAAGGGTCATGAGAGTCTCCTGATTGAAGATTGCGCCAGAGCGCAGATAAATAGCAAAGTCGCTACCATAACCGCCCGGGCTGACGGACGGTTAACCTTACGTGTTTTAATGACTTAAAAGCCGCTAAGGACAATCTTGCCGCGTGCGCGACCGCTTTCAATCAGCGCATGCGCTTTACGCAGGTTGGCCGCGCTGATGCTGCCGTGATGCTCGCCAGCGGTGGTCTGCAGGGTTTGATCGTCAATCAGCTGACTCACCTGCTGTAGAATCTGATGCTGGCGCTGCATATCGGCGGTATGGAACAGCGAGCGGGTAAACATCAGTTCCCAGTGCAGCGAGATGGCTTTGCGCTTCAGCGGCACCGCATCCAGTGTTTCCGGATCGTCAATCAGCGCCAGTTTGCCCTGCGGAGCCAGCACATCGATCAACTGCGGGTAGTAGCTGTCGGTATGGGTCAGTGAGGCCACGTAGCGCACCTCTTTATGGCCAATCGCTGCCAGCTGCTCACCAAGCGGACGCTGATGATCGATAACATGATTGGCACCCAGCGAGCGCACCCAGTCGGCAGTTTCCGGGCGAGAGGCGGTACCAATGACCGTCAGTCGGGTCAGTTTGCGCGCCAGCTGCGTCAGCATCGAACCCACGCCGCCGCCCGCGCCGATGATCAGCAATGTGCCTTCGTCGGCAGCATCAATTTCCAGGCGATCAAACAGCAGTTCCCACGCGGTAAGAGACGTCAGCGGCAGCGCGGCGGCATCGGCGTCGCTCAGCGTGCGCGGCTTGAGTCCGGCGATGCGTTCATCCACCAGTCCGTACTCGGCATAGCTGCCAGCGCGTGTGATGTCGCCAGCGTAGTAAACTTCATCGCCGGGCTGAAACAGCGTGACATCGCTGCCCACCGCCTCGACCACGCCCACCGCATCCCAGCCGAGAATGCGCGGCGTGTCTGTCGGGGCGCCAGCACGCACTTTGGTATCAACCGGGTTGACCGCAATCGCGCTGATTTTTACCAGCAGATCGCGTGCGCCTGGCTGCGGTTTTGCCACGTCCAGTTCATACAACGCATTTTCATCTGAAATCGGTAAACCGTTTTGGCTATAAACAATCGCTTTCATGCAACAGGCTCCAGGTGAGTGAATATTTTCAGGGTGTTGACAGCAGCATAGCCAGACATCGCGCCGGGAAAAATGCCTGTTGCAGGACAACACTTTCACTCGTAGAGTGAAAATCCCGATAATGGCGAGAACGTCGATGATTCGTTTAGAAGATGTCACCCTGTTTGTGCGCTCTGCCGCGCTGGGCAGCTTTTCCCGCGCAGCGCGCGAAACCAACCTGCTGCCCGGTCAGGTCAGCGCCGCCATTCAGCGGCTGGAGCGCGATCTCGATCGCCGCCTGTTTGCGCGATCGACGCGCAGCCTGCGTTTAACAGCGGAAGGCGAAAAGTATCTGCCGTTCGCGCAGGAGATGCTGGCGCTAATGCACGCCGGTGCGGAAAGTCTGCAAAGCCACGACGATGCCCTGAGCGGCGAGCTGAAAATCGCCCTACCATCTGACATCGGTCGTCATATTATTCTGCCGCTACTGACAGAATTTTGCCGGGCACATCCGGCGCTCGGATTGCGTCTTTCCTTTTCCGATCAGGTGAGTGACGTGTTCCGCGATCCGGTGGATATCGCTATTCGCTACGGTAAGCTGGAGGACAGCAGCTATGTCGCGCTACCGCTGGCGGAAGAAAACCGCCGTGTGATGGTCGCCGCACCCGATTATCTTGATCGACATGGCCGTCCGGAAAAACTCGAGGATCTGGCACAGCATCACTGTCTGCCGTTTGTCATGGGCGGTCACGTGTATGATAAATGGACTTTTCCGCAGGAAGGGATGCGGCGACAGATTACGGTGAAAAGCCGACTGCTGTGCGACGACGCTGAAGTGGCGCGCCGCTGGGCGATTGCCGGGATGGGGATTGCTTATAAATCCTGGCTTGATGTCTGCGACGATATCAGACACGGCCGGCTGGAACGGGTGCTGCCGCAGCTGCCAGGCGAAAGCACGCCGCTGCATTTAATCTGCCCGCATCGCAAACAATTCTCGCCGGCGATTCGCGCTTTACATCAATTACTGCGTGAACATTTACGCACTCTGACGGCGCAAATCTTACCGGCGATTTAATCTCACCGCTGCGCCTCGACGCCATTAGCCATGCAATCCGGGCCAGCCATCAGGCGAATCCCTCTGCGATTTATCTTTAAAATTAAGGACGCGCGGCCGCAAGCAAATGAAATGCTGTGCCTTCTGAACCCGCGCATGAAACGCAGCCGTCCGGCACCTCTGATAACCGTGGCACAGCATAGTAATCTTATTCTTAACAGGTAATATTTAACGTTACTTCACTGTATTCACGTTAATTATTCAGGACTGATGATGTCTCAACCCAAAGCGATGTCCGTTAATGCCCTCACCCACATTATCCTGTTCTTCCTGGTCATCAACGCGATTGATGTCGTGTATGCGTTGATGCACTGATGGCTTATTGCGCTTTACCGCTGTTTTTGCGAGCCAGATGCGAAAGATGAGATAAATTCCCTGTCACGGATTTTTTAATCCGCGAGCCTTGATAGACTGCAGACGATAAAATAGACTACAGACTATCAAGGATGGCATCGTGTGGCAGGTTGAAGCAACAGATCGGTTTTGGAAATGGTTGCAGGCTCAGGATGAAGCGTTGCGTCTCGACGTGCTTGCCGCCCTGAAGCTTCTGGCGCAGGACGGTCCGCATCTTGGCCGCCCTTTCGTTGATACCCTGATGTTATCGCGGGTGCCCAATATGAAAGAGCTTCGCGTGCAAAGTAAAGGTCGTCCCATCCGCAGCTTTTTTGTTTTCGATCCGCGCCGCCATGCGATTGTGCTGTGTGCCGGCAACAAACAGGGTAAAAATCAAAAGCGTTTCTATCAGCAGATGCTTCGCATTGCCGAAACCGAATACCATCATCATCTGAACGCAATCGGGGAAACACATAATGAAAACCTTGGATGAGATGCTGGCGGCGCTGACGCCCGAACAGCAACATCAGGTCGATGAACGCGTCAGCCAGATGCGTCTTGAATACCAGCTTTACCAATTACGTGAGCAGATGCAGCGGACTCAGCGTCAGCAAGCGCAGGCCATGCACATTGCCCAGTCATCTGTGGCGGCAATGGAAGCGCGTGGCGCAGAGTTAAAGATTTCCACGCTGAAGCGCTACATTGAGGCGCTGGGTGGAGAGCTGACGCTGGGTGTAAAGATGCCGGGTGGCCAGCATGTCGACTTAATTATCTGACCGTTCAGGCAGAGCGCATTACGCCCTGCCCCAGTCTGAGGTCAACGGTGCCGACATCTGGCCCACACCACAGTCAATCAGGAGTTGTTTGGCGTGGCAGCGCTTTCGCTGAACTGCGGTTTTTGCCGCGTAACGGAATAGACCACGTTTTTCGGGCCATTGGTGTCTGTGGTGACATCGACCGCAGGAATGGTCACTTTGCCAAAACCAAACAGTGTTTGCACGTAGCCGCCGATCTGGTGTTTACCGGCCGGGACGCGGAGCTCTTTACTCTCGCCCTTTTGCAGCAGTCCGGCTTCCTGCCCATCCACCGTCACGTACACGGATGAGCCATCGTCGGTGCGCGTCACCAGATGGGAGACATTGATGACGGTCGGTCCGCTGGCAAACGGCGAAGCGCTGTCGTTGTTTTCGACCGGAGCGGAAGCGGTAGCCGGGGCTTCTGCGGCGGCAGCATCAGCGCTGCTGTCGCTGGCAGCATGACGCGCGCAGCCGGTGAGCAGGAGTGTGGCCGTTAACGTGGCCAGTGTGAAACGCGAAAACAT